>CACIKF010000001.1:0-427500 GCA_902587165.1 Puniceicoccaceae bacterium
CGCCGACCATCCCGAGCGCTAAGACAAAGGAAATCGCGCCGCCGGATTCATACGCAAGAAATGCGAGCAGTCCCATCAGCAAGAGGCCGATACCGCCTGCTAGGCCATCGAGGCCGTCGATCAAATTGATCAAATTCATGATCGCTACAATCCAGATGACGGTCAACCACATGCTGAAGAATCCGAATTGAAGGACCACATCAGTGAAGGGAATCGCGACCCGATCAATCGATAGCCCAAATTGATAGGCCATCACTCCAATGATAATTTGAGTGAGAAATTTAACCTTGGCTCCAAGCGGGTGAAAGTCGTCTATAAAACCTAATAGGAACGAGGCAGCAGCCCCCACGAAGATACCGTAGTGGATCAAAGAATTATTGTCCTGATCATCTAAATAAATGAAGCAAAGTAAGTAGGTAAGCGCAAAGCCCATGACGATTCCTAAGCCACCTATGCGAGGAATCACTCCGGTATGCGTGTGATGGTGCTGTGGATCCCCATCGCCCCCTTGCCCCATACCAGAGAGCAGGCACAGATGGATGATTAGCCAAGAGGTCAGGCAGCCAAGAAGAAGGAAAAATAGTAAGGGTAAAAGCATCGTGGGACGATGTGTAGTAATACTGCTGCGTTAGTCAGTATTACATGAAAATGAGATGCTAGTTTAGAGCAAATGAAAAGAGAGTTACGCCCAAGAGCGAGCAACTGAGGGTTTATCCAATATCTTGCGTCTCTACTATCCACGCTTCCGCCCTTGGTCGTTCGGGAAAATTCCGAGACTTTTGAGCGCTTACGTCGCAATGAATGATGACTGGCATAAACACGCAGATTGCGTGGCTTGAACTTGGAGTCCCGCCTTTAGGCGGTTCCCTTAATGAAAAGGAATACTCTTTCGGCTTTTTAAATAATGGTTTCTTGGTCCGTGGGTTCTTTATCAAAAAATTTGGCTCCGCCGAGCACAGCCATGACGATGGGCATTAGTTTACGGGTGCGCTTTTGCCAAGAACGGAGCGTTCCAAGACGACTGAGTGCATGGTCACGTGAGGCTCGATCGCCTTCCTCTTGAATGAGTGCCTCGATGTTGTCCAATCGCTGAGAACCAGAAAGGAGGTGAGGCTCAAATTGGTCTTTAATAAAGCCACGCACGAGTCGTTTCATGGAAAGCTCAGGCTGGTAATGGTCGCGGCGACTGCCGGGCACGTAGTGCAGTTTGACTGCCCCGAGTTGGCGCAAGACCTTTAGCCCCTGGCTGACAGAACCCTTACTAATCTGCAAGCGCTCGACAAGCTCATCAAAACTCAGCGCTTCGGGTGTACAAAAAAGGAGTCCGTATATCTCGCCAATCGATCTCGGTAAGCCGATCAAGCTGGCCGCTCGCACAAAGACGTCGATCGTTGACGTCTCCCATGCGGATAAAGTTGGGGTATCTGACTGTGTGGCAGGCATTTTTGTAGTGATCAAATCTGAAAATGATCGAAATCTCATTTTGTTCAAGTTTTTTTGAACAAAGTTTGCAGTTCTCCAAAAAGGCTATACTTTCGTCATCGCGTCGATTCATCTTAAATTCGCGCCTTGATGATAAGATGTAATAAAAGTTAGCAAACTACGATCAAGCCATATGCAGCATGCAAAAAATCATTTAATAGGAGGAATCACAGGTGGCATTGGATCCGAACTCGCAGTCAAGCTAGGTGCCGAGGGCGACTGCGTCGCTGGATATGCACGGAAAGCCGCTGCTTATGACTCGTTCAGCCCGCAGGACGGATTCATGCTCAAAACTTGTGATGCGACCGATCCTAAAGCCTTGGAGACTGTAATTAATGAGTTTCAAAAGGATCTGGGATCGATCGACAGTTACACGCACGCCATCGGTTCTATCTATTTAAGACCCGCCCACCTTACGCCAGTCGAGGATTGGTTCCAAACCATACAAACAAACTTGAGCAGTGCATTTTACGCTTTGCGCAGCGTGACTAAAATCATGGCAAAACAAGGCCATGGTTCTTGCCTTTTCTTCAGCACCGCTGCGGCTCAGACGGGAATAGCTAACCACGAGGCGATTGCTGCAGCCAAAGGTGGTATTGAAGCCATGGTGCGAGCGGCGGCGGCCGGCTATGCTTCGCGTGGTCTACGCATTAATGCCATCGCTCCTAGCCTAACAGATACCCCACTCAGTCAAGCCATAGTCGGTAGCGAGCAAGCACTGGAGATTTCCAAGCGTATGCACCCAACGGGGGCTATCGGCGAAGCATCCGACGTTGCTAGTCTCGCCGCATGGCTGCATTCCGATCAGGCAAAGTTCGTAACTGGGCAGACATTCGTCATCGACGGCGGCATCTCCAAAATTGTGCCTAAGCCTAAGGCTTAGGACGGGTGATTGCCCACGCTAATCTCAGAATTGACTATGCAAAGCATGCTAAACTAGCGTTATCTATATTGCGAAATATATTTCGTGCTTTAATTTACATATTTTTTGGCGAAATTCCGGGTTTTTTCCTTGTCATGTAGCACTGTTCTGGGCACAAATACGATTTAAGTATATGGCTACTACCAAAAAGAAAACCACAGCTGCCGCCAAGAATGCCGGAGCTAAATTAAAGAACTTCGCGACAGCACCGATCAACAAATCGCTCTCCAAGGATGAGAAGATTGATCTTTACCGTATGATAGTGGGCATCCGTCGCTTTGAAGAGCGATCACTGCGTGCCTACAATCAAGGTAAGATTGGTGGCTTCCTCCACCTTTATATTGGGCAAGAAGCGGTTGCCGCTGGAATCGTCTCCCTAATGGAGAAGGATGACCATATTATCACCGCCTATCGTGACCACGGACACGCGCTTGCAGTCGGCATGTCCATGAATGAATGTATGGCCGAGATGTATGGCAAGCACACTGGTTGCTCCAAGGGCAAGGGCGGCTCCATGCACTTCTTCGCCCCTGATAAAAATTATTGGGGTGGCCACGGTATTGTCGCTGGGCAAACTCCACTCGGTGCGGGCCTTGCCTTCGCACTTAAATACAAGGGGTCAAAAGGCTGCGCGATGGCTTTTCTTGGAGACGGTGCAGTGAACCAAGGCTCCTTTATGGAGACACTCAACCTCGCCTCGCTCTGGAACATTCCTGTTGTTTTCGTCATTGAAAACAACGGCTACTCAATGGGCACTAGTCTTAAACGTTCGTCTGCTGAAGAGAACCTCGCCCACCGCGCAGACGGCTTCGACATGGAATGGGAAGTCTGCAACGGTCACGACGTCTTCGAAGTTCGCGAGGTCGCTAACCGAGCCATGATACGAGCACGCGAGGAGCACAAACCTTTCTTATTGGAGATTCGCACCTATCGCTATCGAGGACACTCTGTGGCCGATGCCAATCATGAGAAATATCGGACCAAAGAGGAAATTGAGGAATATAAACGCACGAAGGACCCCGTCAACGTGGTCAAACAGCACTTACTTTCCGATGGAACTCTGACCGAGGAATTAGCCAAGAAAATCGATCAAGAAAAGAAAGACGAGGCCGAAGCATCTGCGAAGTTTGCCGACGAAAGCCCTGTCGCTCCACGCAGCGAAATTCAGACCGACGTCTACTGGGAGGTCGACAACGATTCCGAGGGCGAGCTCAAGGGTACCTACTTCTTTAATGACTAATGAGGAATGAATGAGGACGTATGCCGCTCGTAAGGAAGAAGCGCTGGACTACTCACTCAACGAATCAACCACTAAACTTTACAACTAAAATGCCACTCATAACATACCGCGAAGCCATCAAGCAAGCACTCGACGAGGAAATTCAACGCGACGAGAATGTCTGCATCATGGGCGAAGAAGTCGCTCAATACAATGGTGCTTACAAAGTTACCGAAGGCCTCTGGGCCAAGTACGGTGACAAGCGCCTGATCGACACACCTATCTCTGAAGCAGCCTTCTCTGGTCTCGCCATTGGCGCCTCTATGCTCGGCATCCGTCCCGTCGTTGAGATGATGTTTATGTCGTTTAGCTATGTGGCGATTGATCAACTTTTTAACAATGGTTCATTCTGCCGCTACATGTCCGGCGGCTTGATGAATGTACCGATCGTAGTGCGCGGTCCTGCCAATGGTGGCACTAGCGTTGGGGCAACTCACTCGCACACACCAGAAAACATGGTAGCCAATCACCCCGGTTTGAAGGCCGTCTGTCCTTCCAATGCCTACGACGCCAAAGGGCTCATGAAAGCCGCAATCCGCGACAATGACCCTGTCTTTGTCATGGAAAACACTCTTCTCTACGGCGAGAAGTGGGAAGTCCCAGATGAAGAATACATCGTCGAACTTGGCGTCGCCAATATTCTGAAGGAAGGCACCGACCTGACGATTGTTTCGCACGGTCGCTGCGCAATGCTCTCGCTACAGGCCGCCAAAACACTCGAGGAGACACACGGTATTAGCGTTGAGGTCGTCGACCTTCGCTCCATCCGACCGCTCGATGAAGAAACTATTCTTAGCTCAGTGAGAAAAACCCATCGCGCGCTACTGGTCGAAGAGAACAAACCTTTCTGCGGGGTAGATGCACAAATCTCACATATTATTCAGCTCAAAGCCTTCGATGATTTGGACGCCCCCATACGCCGTGTCTCTGCTATCGATGCGCCAAACTTTTACTCAAAAGAACTCGAAGACTGGCAGCTACCCAACGAAGAGCGCATTATCGAAGGAGCCCTCAAAGCGATAGCTTAAATAACTTTCACACTCACTTTCACTTTTTATAATATGGCTACACTCATCGACATGCCCAAACTAAGCGACACCATGACGGTGGGTACGCTTGTCAAATGGTTAAAAAACGAAGGCGACCCAGTCGCTAGTGGCGACATGATCGCCGAGGTCGAGACCGACAAAGCAACGATGGAAGTCGAGTGTTTTGACGACGGTGTTTTAATCAAACAATACTGTGGCGTCGGAGACGAGGTCGCAGTCGGTGGTGCCATCGCTGCTGTCGGAGAAGCTGGTGAGGAAGCGCCCGCGGCGGAAACCAATACAGCCGCAACAGCCACTCCAGAGCCAGAACCCGCCCCTGTCGCCGAGATGCCCACGCCGGCACCTGCAGCTCCAGAGCCTACGCCTGAGGTCGTCCCGGAACCGGTCGCAGCCGCCAGCACAACAGGCAGCCGCATCAAAGCCTCTCCACTCGCTAAGAAAATTGCTGCCGAAAAAGGCCTAGACCTGGCCACGATTCATGGATCGGGTCCGAGTGGCCGCATCGTCAAGGCCGACGTCGAAAATGCCCAAGCTAGCGTAGCCACTCCAGCAGTCGCTCAAGCTGTTAGCCCAGAGCCTGTCGAACTGGCAGCAACACTTGAAGCTATGGAAATCCCAGTTTCCAATATGCGTAAAAGTATCGGCAAGGCCTTGGTGACCTCCAAGACGCAAGCCCCGCACTTCTACCTACAAATTGAAGTCAACGGCGCACCACTCGCAGCGCTTCGTAAGGAGCTAAATAGCAAGTTAGCCAATCTTCCCCCCGAGCACGGCGGGACTAAATTCTCAGTCAATGATCTCACTCTCAAGGCAGCTGCCGAAGCGGTGCGCCGCGTCCCTGCAATCAATCGCTCATGGGAGGGTGAAACCATTCAGCAACATCCAAACGTGCACCTTGCTTTCGGCGTCGCAATCGAAGACGGCCTCGTGACTCCAGTCATCCGCTCTGCCGAGACGAAAGGTCTACGCGAAATTGGTGCAGAAGCCAAGGCACTGATCAAAAAAGCGCGCGGGAAGAAGCTCACCCCCAATGAAATGAGTGGCTCTACCCTCACCGTGACGAACCTCGGCATGTTTGGTATTTCCGACTTCTACGGCATTATCAATCCCAACAATGCAGCCATCCTAAGCATCGGTGCGACGATCAAGAAACCAGTCGTTAATGAAAACGACGAAATCGTAATCGGCCAGGTGATGAAGATCGGTCTCTCTGGCGACCACCGAACGATCGACGGTGCAGTCGGCGCACAGTATCTACAAGCGCTCAAGGAAATTCTTGAGTCGCCCTCCATTATGTTGGTCTAGCTCTGAAGTCGGAGGATAGATTTATATAAAGCCCGCGATTCATCGCGGGCTTTTTTGCGCATAATGAAAACACCGAGCTTTCAAAACTAATGTGGACACAAACTCAGACGCCTTTAAACACTTAGGACATGGAAAAGACTGATCCTCTTATCTCAGTACAAATCTCGGTTTACGCACTAGATGGACAGGTGCGCGAAGCCGTTCACTGCTACCTCGACGCACTTGATGCGACGGGTATCGATCGCGATACAGGTACGATGTCCACCGTAGTCTGGGGCGAGGCAGCCGCAGTTTGGCCCGCACTTCAATCCGCATACGAAAGCGTTGCTACAAAATACAAAGTCATTGTAAATACAGTGATGTGCAACGCTGCTCCTCTGCCCGCACGTGCATCCGGTCGCCGCTAGTTACTTTTAATAGCTTCTTACTTCAAAGATGATCCTACGAATCACCCAATACGGAGAGCCCATTCTCCGCAAAGTCGGCGAGCCAATCACCGAATTTGATCAAGCGCTTGCAGAGTTAGCCGAGGACATGGTCGACACGATGTATGACGAGGAAGGAATCGGACTCGCCGCCCAGCAAGTCGATCGCGCCTTACAAATCTGCGTAATTGATGTGCGCCCGCCCGAAGGTGTCGAAGTCCCTTTCAATTATAATTATGACGGCAAGCACCCGCCACTCGATTTGATCATGCCAATGGCCATCGTGAACCCAAAAGTCACAATCATTGACAAAACAGAAGATGTCTACGAAGAGGGCTGCCTCTCCTTTCCCGGGGTCAACGGCAAAGTAGATCGCCCAATAGGCGTGCGTTGTGAGTTTCAGGACACCGAGGGTAACTCGCACGTAATCGAAGCGGACGGACTACTCGGGCGATGCATCTTACACGAAGTAGACCACCTCAATGGCAAGCTCTTCATTGACCTCATGCAAAAGCGCGACCTCAAGAAGAATGAAACAAAAATCAAGAAGCTCAAACGAGAGAGTCGTGATTTTTTGAAGGGCAAGTAAGCCCAAGCTAGTCATTGAGTAATATGCAGATTACATTAGGCACGGTGATCACGCTATCTCTAGGATAAGTCAGTACGCCGGTCGCCGCATCCACCTCTAGAACTGTAACTGTATTTGAATGCGCACCCGCTGCGAGCAACCAATGTCCAGATGTATCTAGATTTATATTACGAGGCCATGCCCCACGGATTGGCTCGATATCCGTCACGTATAACCGCCCCGTTTCAGGGTCAATCTGGAACGCAGTCACACTATCGTGCCCACGATTGGCAGCATAAACAAACTGCCCCTTGGGGTGCACTAGGATTTCGGATGAGGAGTTAAAGCTCTCTTTAGCTTTCATCGAATCACTCAGTGTCGAAGTGGTCGAGACTAACTCTGCTTTACCCTCGTCTCCATCGTAGGTAAAAGTTGAAACCGATAGGCTCAATTCGTTGAGCAAGAAGATGAATTGCCCGTCGGCTGAAAACTTCATGTGCCGTGGCCCGCCTCCAGGGACCGAGTCAACTGCACCAACTCGCTTAATCAAAAATTGGTCGAGCTGGATCTGGTAAATTACAATCTGATCGAGTCCGAGATCAGGCACGAATGCGAACCGCCCATCAGGCGAGAAACCGACCCAGTGAGGATGTGGTGCACTTTGTCGCCTTGCTACGACACCTGAAGCTCCCTCGTGTTCGACTGTCTGGCTACATGCTTCAACGTGCCCGTCTTTACCTAGGGGGAAGACCGCAACAGAGCCACCTCTATATTGAGCAGTTAGCAAAAATTTGCCAGATGGGTGCACACTGATATGCGCCGCACGGCCATCAGGGATGAGTTGAAAATTCAACAATTCAAGTTCGCCATTGTCTAAAATATTATAAGCTAAAACGGCAGGACCTTCTACTGGATTGGCGATGGCATAGAGCCTCGTCCGGTCAGGATGGAAAGCGAGAAAGCCGGGCGCTTTGACCTCTGCGGCTATCGTCGCCGATGAGAGCTTGCCTTTTTTCGTGTCGAGGCTGGCGCGATAAATTCCTTTGGCTTCACCCCCGCCAGTTCCAAAATAAACATCGACCACATCGGCGTGGAGAATATGCAAGAATAGAAGAATTAAGGGCAGTATGGCTTTCATTCTGATAATGATGTGTAGTCGATGCTATAAATTTCAGAAAATTGAAGCTGCATGCCGATTCGTCTAAAATCTACGCTTTTAGTCTCAGGCAATGGTATTAGTCAGGGAATTAAAAAGTGCTAATGCGTCCACTCTCAAATTGAACGGCGGCATCTTTGGGGAGTGTCAAATCAATCCGTTTGATCGCAGGATTTCCCCGTGATTGAACGTAGTTGAGAATAACTGCCAAGCGATCAAGTTGCTGCGCAAAACTGGTATTAAATCCGAATATGATACGTGGCACCATCGACGAGCGTACTTCGATCACTTGCCCTGGGAGCTCAGGATTACCGGAATAGTGCTTCAGAGAAACCAGTTTCCATGTCTTGTAAAAATTAGACTGTGTATGACGTGTCTCTTCGAGGAGTTCGGCGACTTGGCCAATACCTCGCATCGGCGAGATCCCACCTTCGGGGTGTCGGTAAGGAAGGACGAAAGGTAGCTTATTTAAAGTCGCTCTGGGGTAGCCAATACCTTTGTAAATAGTGCCCTCGCGAGAAATAATACGGACTCCAGCTTGCTCCTTGGCACCCATCACACGCATACGAAGGACAGGTTCGTGCTCCTTTATATCGATCTTTAATGCGTTGGGAAACTGGCGCTCAATGGAGGCCGACTTGACCTGACCATGCGCTTCAAGTTGCTGCTTCATGGTGTGGATATCGATCTCCATCATGGCGGTGTCGCGACGCAACTCGACCACCGTACTAAGCCACGATGCAGGCAATACTCCGTTCGTATCAAAAAGAATTTTCTCCACCGGCTTTGAGGGAGTCGTGATTTGAATAGGTTCCTCTCGTTCGTTAAACGCGACAATCGCCCAAACGACAGCGCTGATAAAGAGAACAGCAACAAGGAAGACGCCCAATAACTTAAAGGCTTGCACTTGACGACGCTTGCGCGATTGCGACGAGTTGATGCGCGTGCGTTTACTCCCTCCGTCTAATCCACGCCAAGTTTGGTTTTCACCTGCTGAGGTGCTACCTTTATTTTTACTGCCTCCGATCATTCGGTTCCCCCCTTTTGGAAACGAGCGATTGCCGGTGCCACCAGCTCGGTGGCAAGTTGCTCAAAGTTGTAGCCGATGCAGCTTGCGCTCTTCGGAAGAAGGCTGGTCGCGGTCAGACCAGGTAGAGTGTTGATCTCCAGGAAATTTGGGCATGCCCCGTCAAGTAAGAAGTCAATTCGGGCAAAGTCGCGGCAACCGCAGGCGCGAAATAGTTGCTCGGCATGGTCTTTTACCTTGGCCTCAACTGCAGGTTCTAGGTCGGCAGGGAAATGATACTCCGTCGAAGCAGTTGTGTATTTGGCTTTATAATCGTAAACACCACTCTGGCTGACGATCTCGACTACGCCCATGGCGACTCCTTTGAGTATGCCGACAGTGAGTTCGCGACCACGAATCCGCTGTTCGATTAGCCAATTACCAGAACGTATGCCTGAGAGCGTGACGCCAAGTGCGGAACGGTGCTCGGTGAAATGGAGCCCGACACTGCTACCTTGATCGGTGGGCTTGATCACTAGCGAGGTACCGAGTTGATTGATCACGGCATCAGCTAAAGGTGCGGAAGAGCCTTCAAAGTTCACCGCTTCTGGCACAGCGATCTTGAGCTTGCGAGCGATCGTCTTTGTCGCGGCTTTATCTATGCAAAGGCGACTGGCAACGGTATCACTGCCGCAATAGTGGATCTTAGCCCCTTCCAAAAGAGCTTGCAGTCGACCATCTTCACCAAAGCTACCGTGCAGGGCTGGAAAGACGATATCCGTATTTGAATTCAAAGATTTGGGCAAAGCCTCTGAAGCTAGAATAAGCGACTCCACTTCGAAATTTGTTCCTAATGCCTGCGCGATGGCTTCGCCGCTTTGCAGGGATACTTCGCGTTCGGAACCGACGCCACCATAGAGAACAACTACTTTGGGAGCTTTAGACATAGGGGATTTCTTTGATGCAGAAGAACAGAAATGGCTTCTCCGCTCCGCTTCCAAATAAGAATTGTCCGAGAAGTGCCATCATTCGCTCAAAACTTCATCCCAAGACTGACCGACAAGCAAGACTTCGGGTTCTAAAATATAACCAGACTCAGCTTTCACTTTAGCACGCACTTTTTGCACGAGTTCGATCACATCGGCAGCCGATGCACCACCATGGTTCACGATAAAGTTACCATGCACCTCGGAGACCTCCGCCGCGCCAACCGACATACCTTTAATTCCATATTCGTCGATTAGTTTACCGGCATAATTACCCTCCGGATTCTTGAAAATGCAGCCCGCGCTCGCGCCGCGTGGCTGGCTCTCTTTCCGCGAGCTCGAGTAGCTATCTATCCGGCCACGGATAGATGCCTCGGAATCGCCAACAGCACTACAGAGCACGGCACCGAGGGCGATGCCTCGACTGATTTCTTCAACTTTGCGATAACCGAAGTGGAAGGCCTCTTTGGGTAAATCCTGATAGCAGCCGTGCTCATCGATAAACTGAACACGCTCAACCACGTCGAACATCCAACTACCCATGGCACCTGCATTCATGCGGAGCGCCCCACCAACTGCGCCAGGAATGCCTTCCAAAAACTCAAACCCAGCTAAGCCGTTCTTCGCAGCAAAGCCGCAGATTTCTTTGAGGCGGCCTCCTGCAGAAGCCCAAATGCGACCATCACCGAGTGAAACTACCCTGCGCCATGCGGGCGCAGAGAAGCGGATAACTAAGCCATCAAACCCATGGTCGGAGACCAGAAGATTCGAGCCGCGGCCAAGGCAAAAGGTCTTTAACTCGTAGAGCTCTGCTGCGCGCAGGAGAACAAGTAAATCGCTAAAGTTGCCTGGTTCGGCATAGAAGCGAGCAGAACCGCCGATACGAATAGTAGTCTTGTTGGCGAGTGGCTCGTGAGACTTGAGTTTGCAATCGGGAGAGACGCGGGGCGCGAGGTAGTCTGCCCATGCAGCGTCTAGGCTAGCAGCCTCGCCTGCAGGCCCGGGCGATGCGGCTTGGCCGACCGAAGCCAAAGCTCTGAGCCAAGAAGTGAAGGCAGCTGCAAATTCTTCGATGTCACCTGCACCGACGAAGGCTAATTGTGATGGCGATTCTTGGATTGCATCCTGGAGCTGGCGCATACCTCCCAAGGACATTTCAATTTCAACGGGTGCTCGATCCGTAAATGCATTTGCTAGATCTGAAGTTTTGCCGCCTGATAATTCGGACTCGTGCGCCGCATAAACAGGTAAGAGGTAAACGGCATCGGCACCTTGTAAAGAATGGGCAAAATCAGACTTAAATTGGAGCGTCCTAGAATAACGATGCGGCTGGAAGACGACAAGGAGTTGTTTATCTGGCTCCTTAGTTCGAAGGCATCCGATCAAGGCATTGATCTCGGTGGGATGGTGCGCGTAGTCTTCGACCACCGTAAGCTGCTCATCCTCATAGAGAATGGCTTGGCGACGCGCCATCCCAGGGAAAGTTGACAGCGTATCGCTTTTTAATGGCTGATAGAAGAAGGAAAGTACGGCGGCGGCAGCATCGCCGTTGACCTTGTTAAAAATCCCACCCGAGGAGGGATCAAGACCCAGGCGCTTGGCGGCACCATCGAAGGTTTGTATTGTAGCTCCGCCTGTCGGCTTTAGATGGAATGAATTAGGCAGCAACAATTTTTGTTTTGTGTGCTTGAGTAAACGAAGAAACGCAGCGTCAAGTTTCGCAGCATCGCCATATTGGTCGGCATGGTCCCAATCCAAATTAAGCACAAGTGTCACTTCGGGCGCAAACTGATCAATTGTGCCATCACTTTCGTCCACTTCTGCAACAAGCCAATCGCTTTTGCAAAAATGAACGGGCGACGTCGAGTTATCCGAAAAGAGGCCACCTAATATATAATTCGCCTCAAGCTGACAATGCTGCAGACCGTGAGCAATCATGCCAGAGGTGGTGGTCTTACCGTGGCTACCGACCACAGCGATCAGCCGTTTGCTTTGCGCGATCTCGGCGAGCATTTCGCCACGCCTAAGCAAACGAAGCCCTGCCTTACGAGCGGCGACTAAGATCGGGTGGGATTGCGGGACAGCGCTTGAATAAACGACCGTAGTGAAGGCGCTGACTTGTTCGGGGAAAATAAAGTCTTCAAGCGCGACGCCTGCTTCGTCTAGCCAGCGGCGAACGCACTCTTGAAGGTGCGCATCGTATCCAGAAACTGAGTAACCTGCTCGCGACATCCAACAGGCGAGCGGCGCCATTCCCATACCACCAACTCCAACGAACAAATATCTGTCTGTCTCACCCATTATGTGGCAGGCTCCTGATTTTCGGTTTTCGCTATGGCTTGTGAGTTGCAGAGCGCGAGTAAATCGTCGGCGATTCGTTCGCTTGAATCGAAACGGTCCAAACGCTCTAGCTTAGACTTAAACTTGGCCAGCGCTTCGTCGTTAAAGATCAAGTCAAGCACTAACGAGCTAAGCTCGTTAAGCTTATCTTGAGAAAGTGAAATACCCGCACCATGTTGCTCGTGGCTAAGTGCATTGGCCTTCTGATGGTCGTCGGCGGCATAGGGATAAGGCACCAAAATGGAAGGTACGCGGCAACGAATGATCTCCGCGATAGATCCTGCGCCTGCTCGAGAAACAATTAGATCAGCCGCGGAAATCACGTCGCCCATGCTGCTAGAAAAAGGCACAAATGTTGCCGTAGTATCAGCACCACCCTTCCCTCTTTCATGAATCGTGCGGGCGGTGCTATTACCCAGACCAGTCACGCAATAAACGGAAATTCCGGCTTTGGCCAAGAGTCCGAAATTTTGCTTAATCCATTCATTCAGCGCACTGGCGCCTTGGCTACCGCCAATGACGACGAGTAATTTATTGGGCACGCTAAGGCCGAGGCGTTTCCGGGCATCGGCTTTAGGTGAATGTTTGATATCCTTGCGCACCGGGTAGTCAAAATGGCGAATACTCTCTGACGGCACACCCCGTAGACGAACGCCATCCGGCAAGTAAATGCGTGTGGATAAATGTTTGATCATACGGACGGCTTTGCCTGGATGACAATTGGCCTCATGGAGTGCAACAGGGATACTCTTACTCCGAGCGGCTAGGCCAAGTCCGAGCGAGAGAAAGCCGCCAAAGAGCAGTACTAAGTCTGGCGCTTGATCGCGAAGCATGCGACATGATGTAAAGAAGGCAGAAACCAATGAGCCGAGAAATGCGAGGCGCTGAAAGATACCACCCGTGAAGGCGCGACCAGGCATTTTGATGAAATCGAGATGGCTATACTTTTCAACGAGGGCAGAATCGACCTGCTTATGGCTGATCAGCAATAGGCAAGCATGGCCTCGTTCTCGTAGGACTTCTGCCACCGCAATTCCAGGGGCGAGATGGCCACCGGTGCCACCACATGCTATAATTATCTTACTCATAGTTCACGCTGCCCCCGCAGCGCCGGTAACTCCCAAGAACGAAAACCGTTTAGGATAATGCCCGTGAGCACAAACATGAAGACGAGATTAGAGCCTCCGTAGGAAATGAACGGCAGCGACATGCCCTTGGTCGGCAAGCAGCCAGTGACCACTCCGATATTAATGAGCGCCTGAAAAGTGATGAAAAGGAGCGCACCCATAACGAGTAAATACTGATACAAGTTCGGTGCGCGCTTGAGTTGGAGGACACCGACGAAAAAGAGCGTCATAAAAAGCAAGACGACTCCAGAGGTAAAAAGAAAACCGAGTTCTTCGCCGACGATAGCAAAAATGAAATCGGTATGCGCCTCGGGGAGGAAAGACATTTGTTGGCGTCCCGAACCGAGGCCGACTCCATGGATGCCACCTGCCCCAAAGGCTAAAATGCCCTGCCAAAGCTGGTAGGCGCTATCGCTCCGATTTCCTTCAACATCTAAGAATGAGGTGATGCGGCTGAGGCGGATCGGATCGTGATAAACTGCCACCGAAAAGAGCGAAAGCGCGGCAAAGGCAGTGGGGATGAGGAACTTGAGTCTGACCCCTGCTAGAAACATTAAGCAACCGCCTACAGCGCCACAGAGAAAAGCAGTGCCATAGTCTGGTTCTAATATAATTAGACTGCAGAAGATGGCGAGTAACACGCAGGGATAAAAATAGCCTTTGAGAACACGGTTGAAATCGCGACGGTAGGTGGCGAGATAGTGTGCCATAGAAAATATAAGACCGAGCTTACCTATCTCAGAAACTTGTAGGCGCATAAAGCCAAAGTCCATCCAGCGACGCGCCCCATTGACCTCGACTCCGATTCCGGGAATAAGCACGAGTGCAAGTAAGAGGACAGAACCCGCAGCGAGCCAGTAAGCGTATTCACGAAGTGCCTCTAGGTTCACCATCATAGCAATGCCACCAGCAATCGTAGCCAAAACTAGCCAAATTAGCTGCTTCTTAAGTAAGACCGTCGGGTCGGCGTGCATCGATTGCGAAGCACTGAAAAGAATAACTAGCCCGAGGAAGGTGAGCCCTATAACTATTAGGATAATGAAAAGCCCGATCGGCGGGATACGCCAAGATGAATTAGGCGTAGCCGTGCGGGCGCTCATTATGGATTCTAGTGTCTCTCTGTTATTTTTAAGTGAGACGCAATAGATTACTCTGCGTCTAGGCGAATGACTGGAATCTCAACAGCACCTTCAAACATTTCGTCGGGCTCGATTTCGGTGGCTTCACCTTCCACTAAAGGATCCGATTCGATGACCTTGATCTCGATGGGGCCCGTGCTTGTGGTTGGGGATGGACTCGCTTCTGGAGCTGGTTCAGTCATAAGAGTCGAGGAGGCCTCTGTCGTGGTGGTCACAAGCTGTGCAGGTGGATCAACATTGGCAGTGGAACTAGAACCGCTAACCTTGAGGACTTTCCCGACTTGAAGCTTACGAGGATCAGTAATGCCATTGAGGGCAAGTAGTTCATCGGTGGTCATGTCGTATTGACTAGCGATTTTGCCGGGATATTCGCCAGATTTGACGGTGTGTGTGCGCGCACCAGAAGCGCTGAAGCTCGGTGCAGTGGAACTACTTGAAATACTGTCAGATGGCGCGGCTGACATGGAGGACGATGTGCCGGTGCTACTACTAGAAACGGGAACAACGAGCTTATCACCTACGCGGATGAGGTCAGAGGAAAGCCCGTTGGCCGCTTTAATCGCGCGGACGGATGTGTCGAACTGATTCGCGATCTTAGAAAGACTGTCGCCGCGCTTGACCATATACTCAGTGCTGCCTTGGTTGAAGGAAGTGGGCTGATACGTGTCGGGGCTCGGCGCGGTGACCGTGGCGGTGCTACCCTCGACAGGAATCTGAAGCTGTTGGCCGATGCTAAGAATGGAAGTCGTATCCAAGCCGTTGGCGGCGTAGAGTTCGTTGAGCGAGACATTGGAGCGTCTGGCTATAGTCCAGAGGTTATCGCCTTTTTTAACCGTGTAAGTCTCAAAAGAGGGGCCCGCGACTGGGACGGTTTGACCTCCATCGGAGAGGGGTGCGACAGGAGTAATCGCGTCAAATTCGCTGAAGTCATTGTCATCTGGTGCTGCGCTACCATCGTCAAACCCAGCATTGAAGGCAGAATCCAAACCTGAACCAGAGCCTTGGCCTATTGCCTCGATCAAACCGCCCGAAGTGCGCTCCTGCGAATATGTTCGCGTTGGCGGTTGCTTCGTACGGCAACCGGGTTGAACCAATAACATTGCGATCACACCTAGGTGGAGACCGATGACACATCCGAATATTTTAGATACTTTCATAATAAAATGGGTTAAATAACTTTAGTGAGCGACACTAATTGGGCTTGTGGGCGTTCTTCAAACTTAAAACCGTATCATTGAAGCTTTTTCCGCGTGCAGCGAACGAATCAAATTGATCGTAACTGGCAAAGCCGGGGCTAAACAAAACATTCGCCTGCGGGATCTTCGCCGCGAATTCGGCAGCGGCGGTAATCGCATGGTCCAAGCGCTTGTGAATATGCACCGGCTCTAGGTAACTCTTCAAGGCCTTGGCCAAGCGCTCAGCCACCTCCCCGTAAAGTATCGCGATATCGATTCGAGTGCCCACCTGCTGAGCGAAGGCTTCAATATCACCGCCCTTGGCGCGCCCACCTCCAATCCAGACGATGGGACGATCGATCGACCTTAGTGCGCCAAGAGTCGCATGAAAGTTGGTCGCTTTCGAGTCGTTCCAGAAGCGGGCACCTCCACACTCAGCCACCACCTTGAGACGATACGGCGGGAGCAAAAACGCATTGGCCGCCTCAATCAACACGGCGGGCGACATATTCATCAAGTGCCAGAGTTCAACCGCTAGTGAGAAATTTTTCGAATAAGGGAATCGCTGAAAGACTGAGTCCGCATCGAGCTGAAGGGCCAGCTCTGTGGCCTCATGAGCGATGCTATAGCCTTCGAATGCTTTGCGCTGGTTCGCCATCCAATCTGCGACCTGGGAGCCTAGAACACAGATACCATTGCACTTCAGGCAATTAAAGAGTCTCGCCTTCGCTTGAAAATAACAAGTCATTGAACCATAGCGATCCAGATGATCTTCGGCAAAATTTGTCCAGAGGAGACCGTCGAGTTGCAAGTCATCCGCTAGTTCCGCTTGAAAAGAGCTAATCTCTAGAACGACGTAAGCCTCCGATTGATTCGCCTCTGAGAGTACGGCATCCGAGAAGGGGTAGCCTATGTTTCCCGCCGCCAAACTGACCTGTCCTGAGAGGCTGAGGGCATTATCGAGCAAAGCAGTTAAAGTACTTTTACCATTGGTACCTGTAACCCCAATTATCTTACCCTCCCAATAACGGGCGGCAAAGGCAATTTCGCTCAAGCAGGGATTAGTCGAACCTTCAGCTAAGATCCGCCAAGGGTGCTCTGCCGCGAATCCTGGGCTAAACACAAAGCATTCGAAGCGCTCCAAATCAGGGGCTTCAAAAGTTGCTTGATCGCCTTCTCCCGCTTCATCGATTAGAACGACACTCAAGCCTTTGGCTTCTGCGAGGCGACGTGCAGCCTGAGCGCTCAGACCCGCGCCGAAAATGGCATATTGTTTCGACATTGGGAAAATTTAATCGAATTTTTTGATTCTATGCGAGCCGCAGGGCGGGCTCGATACTAAAATCGTCATAAGAGATCCCTTCCGTATCGGCGTAGGCTGCAAAGGCGATCATAGCAGCGTTGTCGCCCGTGTGTCGGGGCTGGGCGATTAGGCACTCCATACGATGGCGCTTGGCGAGGCGCTCCATCGCCGCGCGGAAAGCTCTGTTATTCGAGACGCCGCCAGAGAGTCCAAGACTACAGTAGCTTCCAGCTTGGATCAGATGTTTGGTCTTGCCTAGGAGTTGATCGATCACCGCGCCTTGGTAGCCTGCACAGATGTCGGGCATGGCGGCGGCTAGCTCGGCATCGCCCATCTTTTCGAGGCGATAGCGCAAGCTAGTCTTGAGCCCAGAAAAGCTGAAACGCCGCTCGTTGCGTGGGGCGATGGCCTTGGGAAAGTCGAAAGTCTTTGGGTCGCCATCTGCGGCTAAGCGCTCGACTTGCGGGCCACCTGGATAGGGCAAGCCAAGGAGTTTAGCACCTTTGTCCAAGGCTTCGCCCGCCGCATCGTCGACCGTCTCAGCTAAGACAATGAGACGTTTATCTACATTAATTTCAAAAAGTATAGTGTTACCGCCGGAAACGATAAGGCCAAGGTGTGGTAAGAGTCCGGAGAAGGCTTCGGTAAATTCCTCTGGCGATTCTTGATGTAGCCCGATAAAGGGTGAGTAAGCGTGACCACGTAGGTGGTTGACCCCAACAACAGGCAGGTTCCAAGCTAGCCCAAGGCTACGCGCAAAAGCGATCCCCAGCGCGAGGCAACCGGCAAGGCCGGGGCCATTGGTCACGGCTATTTGCGAGATCTCGCCACGATCCGCACCGATACCAGCCGCTTCAAGCAGCGGAAAAAAATTCTTCAAATGCTCTCGACTGGCCAGATCGGGCACGACGCCACCATACTCTTTATGCAGATCAATCTGACTATGCACCCACTCGCCCGCCATCCCACTGGCGGGGTCAAACCGAGCCAGCGCGGACTCGTCGCAAGAACTTTCAATCGCCAATATCATCTTTTGTATTAGTCAGAGTCAGAAGATAGGAGTCAGAAGTGGAAAGACTTTTCTTGTTTCCCGAAGATTGAGCGGCAAGGTTTCAACAGTGCAAAAAACGATTACAGATATCATACGCGATCGCTGCGAGGCCGCGCCGATCAGTTATCGCGACTATATAGAAGCGACACTTTACACGGAAAACTTCGGCTACTACACCCAAACGGCCAAGCGCGTTGGGCGTAGCGGACAACACGATTTCTACACGGCTGAAAGCCTTGGGCGAGTCTTTGCAGAACTCGTCACGGCGGCAGCAGTCGACCTACTCGGTGAGGAGAAATCGACGTCCATTACCTTCGTCGAGATCGCGGCAGAACCGGGCACGTCTTTGTTGAGCCATTTGGAGAGCCACCCCTTTGGCGGCGAGCAAGTCATTCGCCAAGGAGAGCCCATTCAGCTAGACGGCAGCGTAATTATCTTCGCCAACGAGTGGCTAGATGCCCTGCCTTTTCACAGGCTAATATTTCGTGGCAGTGCGTGGCGCGAACGCGGAGTTAGTCTTAATGCCGATGGTCAACTCGTCGAGGTATTGCTCGATCAATTAACGCCCGAAGTAGCCGCCATGGCCAAGCGCCTACCCGCACAAATAGAAGACGGCTACGAACTTGACCTGCCACTACAGGCTGAAGCCGCACTTGCCGATCTTCTCGCACAAGACTGGTCGGGGCTGATCCTGCTTTTCGACTATGGGCGCACTTGGACATCACTGCTGCAGGACCATCCCTCGGGCACAGCTCGCACCTACAAAAAGCACATCCAAGCCAACGACTTACTAGAAGCACCTGGTGCCTGCGACATCACTTGCGATATAAACTGGACACCGCTTCAGGCACAAATGGAAGCGGCGGGGCTTCAATCAGTGAACCTAGAAAGCCAAGAGTCCTTCATCGTGAAACGGGCGCAACGAGCCGCCGAGGCCATCGTTTCTGGCAGTGCAGGTGACTTTAGCCCTGATCGGCAGACACTCATGCAATTGATTCACCCAGCCAATATGGGGCAGCGATTTCAGGTTTTATGGGGGCTACGGGAGAATTGATTCTCAAATTTCACCTCTGAAGATTTCTCGAAAAAACGCTTGCTAGGTGCACTTTCACCCCTACTTTCCAGCCTTTCAATTTTTCAACGAAGGAACTCTCATGTCACGTATTTGCGCAATCACAGGAAAACGACCCTCCAAGGGTGGTCGTATCATCCGTAAAGGTCTCACCAAGAAAAGCGGTGGTATCGGTACCTCTCTAGTTAAGAACACACGGCGGAAATTCCGTCCGAATGTTCAGCGCATCCGAGTCAAGCTGCCAAGCGGTGAGGTCAAGCGCATGTGGGTTTCAGTTAAGGCGATCAAGGCTGGTAAAGTTACCAAGGCTTAATCCCCAAAAATTTAACAAAAGCCCCGAAAGTCCTCAGACATCGGGGCTTTTTTATGACCTGATCCCAATAAAGCCAGATCAGTCGCTGCTATAGCCTAAGTCAACTCGCACGCTAATTCTTCACTCTCGGATGGTAGAGCGCATGTTCATCCGCCAGGCGCTGCGAATTCACTGAAGTATAAATCTGTGTGGTCGAAATATCCGCATGACCAAGCATTTCCTGAATCGCTCGCAGATCGGCACCACCTTCGAGTAGATGGGTGGCAAACGAATGCCGCAACAAGTGCGGCTTAACCGTTTTCTTAATTCCCGCCCTTCGGGCATGTTCTTTGATTAAAACCCAGATCATCTTACGGGAGATCACCCTGCCCTGCTGACTGAGAAAAAGCTCACTCCCTGTTCGAGGTTTGATGAAATGAGGACGCCCACCTGCGATATAATTCTGCACCGCTTTCACCGCTGCATTACCGATCGGCGCGACCCGCTCCTTCGAACCCTTGCCGAAGACACGTACATAACCCTCTTCGAGGTTTATACTTTGCAGAAGTATGCCGCAAAGTTCAGAGACTCGCAGACCGCTACTGTAGAAAAGCTCTAAGATCGCACGGTCTCTCAAGCCATGGGGGGTCACCGCCGAGGGTGCATTGAGGAGTTGCCCCACCTCTTCCCGCGTCAGCGTATCAGGTAAATTTCGCGATAGTTTCGGCGCACCAAGCAGCTCAGTGACATCATCCTTGCGAATTTTCTCGTGGACGAGGTGCTTGGCAAACATTCGCAGCGTAGAAAGCTTACGCGCCTGACTGCTTCGAGCAAAATCCGCGCGGCTCAGGCTCGTCATCCAAGCCGAAATTTGTGCCGACTGCACACTTGCCCAATCCGCGACGCCTTCATCCACCAAAAATGCCACACACTGCACCAGATCTCGCGCGTAAGCACTCAGTGTATTTTTTGAGAGCCCACGCTCTAACTCTAGCCAAACCAAGAAACTCTCAAGCGGTTCCACAAACGCGGCAGGTATCTTTTCAAAAGGATCGTTCGGCATCGATCCACAAAACATCATCCTTAAAACATGTGCCTTGCAAGCCTGTAGAGGAATCTCACAATTATCAACATCGAATGACTAGCGACGAACATAACGTTAAACCTACCGACCTACGGGGTATACTGAAATATGTCCCCATGTTTAGGGATCATGTCTTCGTGCTTGCACTCGACGGTAGCCTCGTCGCGCATGAGAATTTTCAAAACGTGCTGCTCGACATCGCCGTGCTACGCTCGCTCAACATCAAGGTCGTGCTCGTGCACGGCGTCGGCCAACAACTTAATGCACTTGCTAAGCAAAAACAAACTACGATCAGTGACCCACACGGTGAACTAAGGACTGACGCAGTGACTCTCGAACTCGCAAGCGAAGCCGCCGCCATGGTTAGCCTTGAAGTCATGCAAGGCCTCACTCGCAACGGCCTACGTTGCGCCACTTGCAACGGTGTGCGGAGCAAAGAAATCGGCATGGTCAAAGGTAAAGACCAACTCAACAGCGGCGCGGTCGATAAGCTCGACGATGTGCTCTTTAATAAACTGCTCGACACTGATACTATACCAGTAATCACACCGATCGCCTTTAGTCGTGAAGGCACCCCACTTAGGATCAACTCCGACCTACTCGCCTCTGAACTAGCTTCCAAGCTCAACGCATCCAAGTTGATCTATATGACAACACAAGATGGCTTACAGATCAACGACCAACCACTGACAAATCTGCCTGTCGCTAAGCTAGAAGGCCTACTAGAGACAGCCACCGAACTAATACCCGAGCGCTTACTTAGCAAAGTCGAACACTCGGTCAAAGCAATCAAAGCTGGCACGCCCCGCGCGCACATTCTTGACGGACGCCTCTTCGGCGCACTACTTAACGAAATTTTTGACAAGGTTGGCATCGGAACAATGGTTTACAGCAACGACTACCAATCCATTCGTCGCGCCGTCACTACGGATGCCCATTCGATTTACAATATCACACAAAACGGCGTCCGCACGGAGAGCCTGCGTGAGCGTTCGCAAGAATCCATCGAAGCTACGATTGCTGACTATCTTGTCTACGAAATTGACGGCAGCATTGTCGCATGCGTCAACCTTAAGATCTACGATAGCGGCGACATAGCCGAAATCGGTAGTGTCTATGTGCAAGCCTTCTACCAAAACAAAGGCGTCGGCCGAAAGTTGGTCGAGTTTGCCTGCGCAGAAGCACAAAAGCGCGGCTCCAAGCGCGCGATCGCTATGACGACACAGGCTAGCAAGTTTTTTTCTAAGGTCTGCGCCTTTGAAGAGGGGACGATCAATGACTTGCCGGCTGAGCGGCGCGAAGACTATGCACAGAACGGGCGTAACTCTAAAGTGCTCTACCTCGATCTGTAGTTAAATGAAGGATACAATTAATGGACCTCTACCATACCACGGATTCTAAGGGCATCTCCGAGCTCTACCCAACAGCCGAGAAGATGCGGGAGCTACTAGATAGCCTCGATGCGCGAGGTGCCTACGAAGCCGAACACCCTGACGTCTCCCTTGTGCACGACCCCAGCGGGTGGACACTCTCCGTCTATCCGAGCGGAATCGTTACCTTTGAAAATTTCGACGAAGCGGACGACATACCCCGCTTCATGAGTGGCGTCACCCGCAATCAAGCACTCGAACTATGGTTAGAGCTTTCACGAGGCGAAATACATCAAGTGAAAAGCCGCCCCTGGCTAAGAAATGAAGCCTAGAGCAAAAAGTGGCATGTTAACTTGCGGACACATCGAAACCTGGCATCCAACACAAGCTCACCACGTAGTCATCCACGACACGAAAACGAAATCTTAAGCGCAGAAGTTCTGGTTTAAAGCGCGCATCCATTTCAATTATCTTCGCTGCGCCGTTAGCCAAATCTACCTCTAGAGCCAGATCCCTAAAATTGCCTACGGCGCGCCATTTTGGAAATTGAGCTTTATAAAAGGCCTCCTTCAAACTAAATAGAATTGAGGCTTTCAGCTGATCGCTACTTGCGAAACTTTCCTCGATCGGATGTAGCACCTTGTTGATCGCACCTGCACTAAGGCGATTGATTTTCTCTAAATCTAAGCCGAGTAGGAGGCAGTCTGCTGAATTGGCGGCCATGGCCATCACAACTCCGCGGCAATGAGAGATCGAACCGACCACACCCTCTGGCCACTGGGGTATACCGTCGGCATCGGGCAGCAAGCCCGCGACTCCCACTCCGAGTGAATCGAGTGCGCGACGAGCGCACATTCGTCCCCTCGCAAACTCGCGCTGCCGGTGCGGCGTCCAAGACTCAACGAGTTGCCGCTCTTCCGGCAAGAGCTCATCTAAGTGTTGGTCAATCATTGCCACCTCCAAGGCTGCACCCATTGGAGCAAGCGCTTGAGCCACTTCACGTAGCTGGATTATGGTTTTTTCGGGAGACATCGGCACCACAGAATCGCTAGTATCCATATATGGCAAGCCACCGTATCCACCTCCCTGCAAGACCAAGCGAGGCAGCCAAGCCCGCTACTTTTCGCTCCATGATCCTTAGAGCCGCCTACCAGGGCGAAGCCGCCATGAGTAAGTTCCCTAAATGGTCTGGCATTGACCTCTCACGCTAAGTTTCTCTCACTCTCACAACATGAAGCTTAGCGATTTCGACGCCTACCGCATCACTAAGATGCAAAACAATCAGTTGGCCAAAGTTCAATCTGACCCCTGGCCAGACTTACCTATCAGTAAGCAAGAAGCAAGGAAGGAGCTGAGCGCCCTACATGAACGCCTTGCTGACCTACAACAACGATTCTTCGTAGACCGCCGCAAAAAGTTACTCTTCGTGCTCCAAGGCATGGATACCAGCGGTAAGAATGGCAGCATCCGCCACGTATTCCGAGGGGTAAATCCACAGGGTGTCCATGTCGCCAGCTTTGGAAAACCCTCTACCCGTGAACTGTCGCACGATTACCTCTGGCGCGTCCACAAGCGAACCCCGTCAAAGGGCGAGATCATGATTTTCGATCGTAGCCACTACGAGGACGTGCTGTCCGTCCGAGTCAACAAGCTCAAGCCCAAAGCCGTCTGGCGTAAACGCTACCGGCATATAAACGACTTTGAACAGCTCTTAAGCGACGAGAATACCGTTATTATTAAATTCTTCCTTCACATCGATCGTGATACCCAGAAGCAACGCCTCCAAGAGCGCCTTAATACGCCATCCAAAAATTGGAAATTTGATGAGTCCGACCTACTAGCCCGCAGTAAATGGGCCGATTATGTGACTGCCTATGAAGAAGTTTTTTCCAGAACGAGCACCAGTCATGCCCCTTGGTATGTGATTCCTGCCAATAAAAAATGGGCGCGTAATCTTCTCGTCGCTCGTATCGCTGTCGCTTGCCTCGAGGACATGCAGCTTAGTTACCCAGAGGTCGATTACGACCCTGCCGAAGTAGTCATCGATTAATTAGTATAATTTTTACATAATCAAATTAATTGTGAGATGGACGAAGCGACCCTGCAAAAGCCCTCCAAAAACCTGAAAATACCCAAAAAAACGTCTTGATTTCGGTAGCTAGCACGATTTGCTCTCCACCTTTTCCCATGAAAGCCACTATCAAAACACAAGGTCGCCAATTCACTGTAACTGAAGGCGATGTCCTCAAAGTAAACGCCTTCCCTGAAACGAAGGCTGGAGACTCTGTAGACATTAACGAAGTCCTCATGATCGGCGAAGGTTCTGATGCTCGCTTTGGCGCCCCTCTCGTCGAAGGTGCATCGGTCAAGGTCACCATTCTCGAAAACAAGAAGGACAAGAAGGTAGTCGTCTTCAAAAAGAAGCGTCGCCAAGGTTACAAGAAACGCCGCGGTCACCGCCAGCACCTCTCTGTGATCAAAGTCGAATCCATCAAAGGATAATTTTCAACCCTCCTAGGAGATACTAAAAAATGTCACATAAAAAAGGACAAGGAACTTCACGTAACGGACGCGATAGCAACGCGAAGCGCCTCGGCGTTAAGAAATTTGGCGGTGAGACAGTCGTCGCGGGCAACATCATCATGCGCCAACGCGGCACACGTTACCATCCTGGCGCCAACGTCGGAATGGGTCGCGACCACACCCTCTTTGCTCTTAAGGATGGAAACGTTGCTTTCGATAAGCTACATCGCAAGATAAACGTAGTCGAGGCTGCCATTGCTTAAAGCGATCTCAGGGCAAACAATTCATCACACTTTTAAATCCCGCCTTCGAGTGAAGCGGTTTTATTGTGGCAGGGATTTGTTAGTCAACACGCTCTCTCCATTCTGAGTAGCAAGATGTGTATCTTTCTATTTATGGGCTGCCTTATCTGCTGCAACTAAGACATATTCATCGGATCCACGTCGATCAGATCAATCACTTTTTTATCCATTTTAAACTGCTCCCTCAGTTTGGCTAGTTGAGAGATCACGCGACTGGCACTGGGAGCGAAATACCAGAGCTGAAAACGATACTCGTCGCGGATCTTTTCAATGGGTGCAGGTGCAGGGCCTCTGATCTCTAGCTGACCTTCCATATTCTCTTCGAGGACTTTGAGCCATTGCTCGATGTAGAAATTCACCTTATCAGGGTTGCGTCCACGGAAAAGGTGGCGGATCAGGTGGCGGAAAGGTGGGTAGTTGAACTCACGACGTTGCTCTAATTCTTCGAGCTGAAAACCATCGAAATCGGACTTTCTCGCAAACTGAATGGGCGGCGCGTGCGGCGTGCTGGTTTGTATCACGACCTCACCCGCACGGTCACCGCGACCTGAGCGACCAGATACTTGCACGATGAGCTGAAAAGTACGCTCGGCTGCGCGGAAGTCTTCAACGTGCAAGGATTTATCGGCATCGACTAGGCCGACTAAGGTGACATTGGGGAAGTCTAAGCCTTTGGCAATCATCTGCGTGCCGACGAGAAGATCAATTTTACCTATTCGAAAGTCATTGAGAATTTTTCGGTAAAGATTTTTCTTCGACATCGAATCCGCATCCATGCGCACAATTTTGGCGCGAGGGAGGATTTTTTGCACAATGTCTTCAATCTTTTGTGTGCCCAAGCCCTTCTTACGGATATTAAGCGATTGGCACTCGGGGCATTTGTGCGGGGCCTCGCGCACCTCAGCGCAAAGGTGACAGCGGAGCTTACCGTCCGTACGGTGAAAAGTCATGGGGATACTGCAATGCTCGCAGGTCGCTACGTAGCCGCAATCCGGACAGAGAATACTGGTGGAAAACCCGCGGCGATTGAGAAAGAGGATGCTCTGCTCTTTCTTTTCGAAGCGGTCGACCAGCTTGTCCGCAAGCGTTCGGGAAATGGACGAAGCCCCCTTGCCTTGTAGCGCTTCGCGGCGCATGTCGACAAGGTGAATCTTAGGCAGCTGACGATGATCGACGCGGTTGAGGATTTTATCGACGGCGTATTTGCCGCGTTCCACGTTGTAAAGCGACTCGAGCGAGGGTGTGGCCGAGCCTAACACGCAAACGGATTTGTTGATTAACGCACGATAGACGGCGACATCGCGCCCATTGTAACGAGGCGAATCCTCTTGCTTGTAGGACGGTTCGTGCTCCTCGTCCACAATCATGAGCTTGAGATTTTGTACAGGAGCAAATACCGCCGAACGGGCACCTACCACGACATGAGCTTCGCCACTAGCGAGCGCCTTCCAAGCATCGTAACGCTCTCCCTCAGACAAATGGCTATGCCAGACGACCGTATGAACGCCACGCGCTTCAAGTCGCGCGCGAACGCGCCCGACAGTTTGCGGCGCGAGGGCAACTTCGGGCACCAAAAAAATCACACCACCGCCTTCAGCCACGATTTTTTCGACGGCATTAAGGTAGACTTCTGTCTTGCCCGATCCAGTGACGCCATGGAGCAAGCGTACGCTGAATGTTCCTGCGGAGATAGCCTGATGGATGGCAGCCACAGCGACATCTTGTTCCTCCGTAAGTACGGGGCGCGTCTCAGTTACGACGGTCTCCTGATCGCCTAGTTCGTCCTCATAGGCGATGCGTTCTTCTTCGGTGTCAGTCTCGCGGAGGAAGCCCTTTCTCACGAGGCCATCACAAGCCGAAGCGCCTATCTTCATAGCTTTGAGGATGTCGGCGCGCGGTAGTGGCTTCACTTGCTGGCTGATAAATTTAAGAATCGCAGCTTGCTTGGGCGCACGCTTCTCGAGTACGGCAAGCTCCTCGACAGTCGGGGCTTTGCCTTTTGAGATGTAGAGGCGGGTCTTGGGCTTCATCCCCTTGCGAATAGCAGCAGGGATCATCGTCTCCAAGATAGCCTCAGGAGTCGCGGCATAGTATTGCTGTGCCCAGCGAAAGAGCTCCATCAAATCGGGCGGTAGCACTGGATAAGGCTGCACGAGTTCGAAAAGCATTTTCAACTTACCTGGCGGCACGACTTGCTCCGTACCGAATCGAAGAACGACACCTAGTTCACTTCGCCGGCGCAGCGGGATACGAACCAATGAACCGACTTTGATCCGCTCATGGCAGGTCGGCGGCACCGCGTAGGCTAATACCCTATCAAAGCCGGACAGGGCGATGACTTCGACAATGGCGATGTCGTGGATTGGCTCAGATTTGGGCATCGAGTAGATTTTTAAAGACTCCAGCTACCGCGGCAAGCGCAAGTCACACTGTCGTCTCCAGATGGAAACGTTCTCATGGGTGTTTAGCCAATCCCCAAATCAATCAATAACTCTTGGAAGCCTGAATAATTCCTCAAGTCCTTGAGGTCGGGATCGTGCTGCATCCAATGGAAATCTTTATAACCAAGCGAAATCGCCGAGCGCAGCACTTTGACTGCCTCCGCCTTACGTCCTTTTAGGCTGAGACTGCATGCTAAATTGTAGTGCACGGTGGGGTCTCCGGGATCGAGCCGCACGAGCTTACGATCCATCTTCAACCCAGCATCAATACGCCCAGCCTTCGTGTAAATATGAGCTAACGCAGAAGCTACGCGCAGATCTTTAGGCATGCGCTTATGCAAGCTTTCAAAAAAACTAAGTTCAAACTCTAGATTAGGTTGTGACGCCATAGGACGGGTGAAGCAGATCAAAAAATCGCAAAAAAGCAGCCTGACCTACTCGGCCAAAGTGAAGTTAAGCCCAAGCGACTGTTCGAGCTTAGTAATTTGCCCTCGCTCGCTTGCTTCGATCAGCGTAAGTGATACACCTTTTCTACCCGCACGCGCGGTACGACCACAGCGATGCGTATAATACTGAATCGCATCGGGTAATTGGTGCTGAATGACAAAGGCCAGCCCCTCAACATCAATCCCGCGTGCGGCCACATCCGTGGCGATGAGAAACTGGATGCGTTCCTTCTTAAAGCCACGCATCACCTTATCGCGGTCCTTCTGACTGAGATTACCTTGTATTACGCCGATAGAGAGGCCAACTTTCTCCAACTCTTCACCCATACGAATTGCACCAGCGCGAGTGCGACAAAAAATAAGACCGCGTTCGTTGCCCTGCTCTTTAAGATAGTTGATAATAAAGGCATCCTTCTCCTCGCGCGCGCACAAAGCAAATTGATGATCGATATTAAGATTGACTATCTGCTTGGGCTCTACTTGCAGGCGGTGCGCATTGGCAGACATGTTGTCTTGGATCAACCCCTCAACGCGCTTCTGGAAAGTCGCAGAAAAAAGCCAAGTGGCCTTGCGGTCGGGGGTCTCCTTAAAGATCGCAGCCAACTCTTGCTGAAAGCCCATGCTAAGCATCTCGTCGGCCTCGTCGAGTATGAGGTATTTGACGCCATCGAGCTGGAGGCCTGACTTAAGCAAATCCATAAGCCGCCCAGGTGTTGCCACAAGAATCGGCGTTGGACGGCTAAGGCGCTGAATCTGGTCTTCGATCTTATCACCCCCTGCAACGACTTCCACGAAGATCTTTGGATTGCAAAATTTGGTGAAGCGGAAAAGTTCTTTGCCTATCTGCTTGGCGAGTTCACGCGTCGGCGCAACAATAAGGCCTTGGATCTGGTCAATCGCGGTGTCGACCTTCATCAGTAGTGGGACACCAAAAGCGGCTGTTTTTCCCGTGCCAGTCTGCGCTTGTGCAATAAGGTCACTGCCCGCACCAAGCAGAAAGGGAATTGCCGAAGATTGAACGGGTGTAGGTATTTGGATACCGAGACCATCGAGGCCTTGCACGAGATCAGCGCGCACGCCGAGAGTTGCGAAAGTTTCTGGCATCGGAAAAAAGTTAAGATAAAATAACCGTTGCGATCGAAAAATAGATCATAAGACCCAGCACGTCCATAATCGATGTGATCAGCGGACTACTCGCGGCGGCGGGGTCGATTTTTAAACGACTAAGAATGAATGGTAACAGTGCACCAAAGGCGTTGGCCACGAAAACAATTGTGATCATACTTAGGCCAACAATGATAGCGATCTGATAGTCACCTCCGTAGAGCTTACTGACGACAGCTGCAATCGCCGCCATTGCCGCACCAAGGATCAAGCCTACAAAGGTCTCCTTGCTCACCGCCTTAAACCAGTCCTTCAAATCCAAATCACTAATCGCGAGCGCACGCACCATGAGCGTAGCTGACTGCGATCCGCAGTTACCGCCACTTGCAATAACAAGAGGCATGAATAGCGCGAGCGTAATAAACTCTTTTACATAGTCTTCGTAACTAGAGATGACACCAGCAGAGATTAAATTAACGAATATCAAAATCATCAACCACCCGATACGCTTACGGAAGAGTTGGGTTGGACTAGCCGCACTGTAGCTCGTCTCTAGCGGCGCGACAGCTACACCCTTTTGGAAATCTTCGGTGGCTTCTTCTTCCGCGACGTCCATGATGTCATCAACAGTAACGATACCCACAATAACGCCATCAGAGTCTACCACTGGAAGCGCATTGACATCGTAGCGCTGGATTTTTTCCACCGCGACTTCGCGATCGTCATAAGCAGAAAGGCTGATGAACTGGTAGTTGAGCATCTCAGAAATGACGGAGCTCGGAGGCGCCATGATGAGCTGGCGCATGCGCAGAATATCGACAAGTAGCCCGTTCGAGTCCGTCACGTAAAGAAGGTTAAAGACCTCGCTATCGCGGCCATACTTGCGGACATGTTCAAGCGCATGCTCACAAGTCCATCCAGCACGAAGGCGTATGTATTCGGGCGTCATCAATCGCCCCACACTTTCTTCGGGGTAGCCTAGCAGCTGGCGCGATTCCTTCAAATCCTCAGGACTCAATAGTTGCATTAGTTGGCGAGTGACAGTGGCCGGTAGTTCTTCGAGTAACGCGGTGCGGTCGTCGGGGTTCAGATTGGCAAGTAGTTCACGAGTATCCGAATCAGTGAGAGCTTCGAGGAAAGTATCCTGATCATCAGGCTCAAAAAATGCAAAAATATTAGCCGCTCTTGGTCGTGGCAGCGCTCGATAGACCATGATCTGCTGTGGCTTGTCCAGGTGTAAAATGTAGTCGGCCACCTCGGGATCTGCCCAGTTAAGCAACTCCTCGGAGATGGCCTTGATATGCCCAGCGGCAATCAAGGGTTTCATCTTGGAATCAATCTCTGTGAATTCTTCGAGCATCACTTGCTCTGTGATATAAGTCGCTGGTCTAGAGTAAAGCGGGAAAGTCAGTGCTTTAGATCGAAGCTCCAATCCTGAGCCTTAAATATGCCGTCGTTCGATGGCGGCAGCGATGGTGAGGATTCAACTAACAGCTAATACTGGCAATCGAGCATGTTCGACAGAATAATTCTTAGCTTAAGGTGCCAATCGCTCGGGCGTCCATTGCCCTTCTGCCGAAAGGCGATAGATAAATCGGTCGTGCAAACGGTTCGGTCTGCCCTGCCAAAACTCGAAGGACTCCGGTACGATACGGTATCCGCCCCAATTATCAGGAAGCGGCACTTTGCCGTCGGCGAACCGGCGCTTCAATTGATCGAGCTTAGCCTCGAGGATACTTCTTGATGAAATGACCTCACTCTGCGGCGAGGTCCAAGCACCGAGTTGGCTACCGAGTGGACGACTTAGGAAATATTTGAGCGATTCCGCTTGGGGAATGCGTTCGACCCGACCGATCACATTAACCTGCCGTTGCAAGGGCATCCACAGGAAGTTCGCGGCAGCCTGTGGGTTAGATTCTAGCTGCCTTGCTTTACGACTTTCGTAATTCGTGTAAAAGGTCAGGCCTTTCTCAGAGAAATCCTTTAGCAAAACAATGCGTGTACTAGGCACACCTTTTGGATCAGCGGTAGCAAGGCACATTGCATTGGGCTCCTCGAGGTCACAGTTCTCTGCCTCACGGAACCACTTTTCAAACTGCGCAAAAGGGCAAGCCAGTAGATCGCTTTCGCTAAAACTGCCTTTGGTGTAACTTTGCCTGAGGTCGGAGAGATCCACTTATTTAGATAGGTTAAAAACTAAAATGAAGAAACGCTGAAATTTTATTCGTGCTCTGCTAACCAGCGTTCGGCTTCAATCGCAGCTTGGCAGCCCATACCAGCGGCGGTAATCGCTTGGCGGTATACGTGATCGACGCAGTCGCCGGCAGCGTAAAAGCCTTTGTATTTAGTTTTCACTTGGCTGCCAGCCTCTGGAACGATGTAGCCATCGCCATCACGCTCTAGCATACCCTCAACGAAGTCTGTATTAGGAATGTGCCCAATTGCGATAAAGACGCCCTTGCAGGGAATCTCTCGTTCTTCACCTGTTAGCGTGTCTTTGACCATCACTGCACGAGTGAAGCCCTTTTCGTCGGCCAAGATCTCGCTAGGTGCGGCATTCCAGGCCATCTCGATCTTTTCGTGGGAGGTCGCGCGGTCAGCCATGATTTGAGAGGCGCGTAATTCATCGCGACGGTGGATCAAGGTGACTTTCGAACAAAAACGTGTAAGAAAGAGCGCCTCTTCCGCAGCAGAGTCTCCCCCTCCGACCACAACCACATCCATATCGCGATAGAAGGCACCATCGCAGGTCGCACAAGTCGTCACGCCTTTGCCACCATACATTTCGCTCTCGCCGGGTATGCCTAGTAGGCGCGGACGCGCACCTGTGGCAACGATGACTGTCTTGGTCTCGAAGACTTTATCACCTGCGTAAAGTTTCTTCACGCCGCCCTCGACCTCGATCTTGTCGACCTTGGCGTGCTCGTAGCGAGCACCGAAGCGGGCAGCTTGCTTGCGAAGATTGTCCATCATCATGAAGCCGTCGATTCCCTCAGGGAAACCAGGGAAATTCTCTACCTCCGAAGTGGTCGTAAGCTGGCCACCAGGTTGAGAACCCTCAAGGACTAGTGGATTAAGTTGAGCGCGACCTGTGTAGATGGCTGCAGTGAGTCCGGCGCAGCCGGTGCCTAATATAATAACGTCTTCCATAATCGTAAAATTCGGTATCAATTTGTGAAAAGAAGCAGAAGATGAAGCCATAGAGCTGATTCTCAACCATAATTTGAACTTCTCAGCAGGTTTGCCTTTCCGGACGAGCGTTCTCAATCATAGAAGCAGTGAAATGCCATACCGCTTCGGCTGGGTAGTATCAAAATCAAGTGCGGTAAAGGTAAAGATTCTAGCAGAAGCAAAGTAGCCACGCTTTCTGGCAACTCTTTTCTAGATAAATCCATTTTCTAGTTGGAGTCCTGCCCTCGGGCGTTTTTATCAACATCACTCACGACTCCCTACTAAGAACTCATACATGTCCTCCGAATACAACGAAGACTCGATCAAATCCCTCGACTGGAAACAGCACATCCGCCTACGCCCGGGCATGTATATAGGCAAGCTGGGTGACGGTTCGTCCTCCGACGACGGCATCTACATTCTCCTCAAGGAGGTGATCGACAACTCAATCGACGAATTCGTGATGGGTAACGGCAAGATCATCGAGATCAACATTGACGGCACCCACGTCTCCGTGCGCGATTACGGGCGCGGAATCCCTCTGGGTAAGTTAAAGGACTGTGCCTCCAAAATCAACACGGGCGCGAAATACGACTCTGAGGCTTTCAAGAAATCCGTCGGGCTGAACGGTGTCGGCATCAAGGCGGTCAACGCCCTCTCCTCCGAGTTTGCCATCCAGGCCTACCGTGAGGGTAAGACGCGCTGTGTCAGCTTTTCGCAGGGTGAAGTCGTTTCAGAAGACAAAAAGGACCGCGCCGAAAAGGATGCTAAAGACGGCACTGCACTCCGTTTCGATGCCGACCCCGAGATCTTTGGTGCCATCCGCTTTCGCGACGATTACGTCGAGGACATGCTCTGGAACTACGCCTACCTAAACAGCGGTCTGACTATTGTCTACAACGGGAAAAAATTTAAATCTGATAAAGGTCTACACGATCTGCTAGAAAACAAACTCGATGGCGAGCCGATCTACCCTATCGTCCACCTGAAGGATGCCGACATCGAAATCGCCTTTACCCACAACGACTCTTATGGCGAGGACTACTACTCCTTCGTTAATGGTCAGCACACTACCATGGGCGGCACTCATCTAGCCGCCTTCCGCGAGTCACTGGCTAAGACGATTAAAGATTTTTATAAAAAAGACTTCGACGCTGTCGATATCCGCACCTCGATCTGCGCCGCCGTAAGTATTAAGGTAGAAGAACCTGTATTCGAATCGCAGACCAAGACTAAGCTCGGTTCGCAAGACATGGGGCCGAAAGGACCGACGGTTCGTACTTTCATGAATAACTTCATGAAACAAGCGTTGGACAACTACTTGCATCGCAATCCCGAAACCGCCGAGATCCTAGGCAAAAAAATCCAAGAGTCCGAACGCAACCGTAAGGAGCTCAAGGGCATCCAGAAACTCGCCCGTGAGCGAGCGCGCAAGGCCAAAGTGCATAATAAAAAACTGCGCGACTGCCGTATCCATCTCGACACAAAGAAAGACGGTCGCCTCGATTCCACCCTCTTTATTACCGAGGGCGACTCCGCCTCCGGTTCCATCACCAAAGCGCGCAACGTCAACTCGCAGGCCGTCTTCTCCTTGAAAGGTAAGCCACTCAACTCCTTCGGATTAACCAAAAAAGTCGTCTACGAAAACGAAGAGTTCAATTTACTACAGGACGCACTCAACATCGAAAATGGCCTCGACGATCTACGCTATAACAACGTTGTCATCGCGACCGATGCCGACGTGGACGGCATGCACATCCGACTCTTACTAATTACCTTCTTCCTCCAATTTTTCCCCGAATTGATCAAACAAGGCCATCTACACATTTTACAAACGCCGCTCTTCCGCGTTCGCAACAAAAAGGTGACTCGGTACTGCTATACTGACGAGGAACGTCGTGCCGCGATGGAAGAGTGTAAGCCAAAGCCCGAAATCACTCGCTTCAAAGGCTTGGGTGAAATCTCCCCTGACGAGTTCCAGCACTTTATCGGGAAAAACATCCGCCTCGACCCCGTCATCATAGCAAAAGGCATGACAATTAAAGACATGCTCACCTTCTACATGGGCAAGAACACCCCCGAGCGCCAAGAGTTCATCATCGACCGCCTAAAAGTCGAAAAAGACATACCGGAGAAGGAAGAAGCAGTGGCTTAGAAACGGCAGAAGTGTCGCTTCTAATACTGCGAGTGGATTCTACCAATTACATGCGCCCTTCGGCTTCCGTAGAGCAAATCTGGAGAAAATCTATCTTGCTACTCAAGGGATTTTTTTAGTCGAAGCAAGGGGAGTAGCCTTTTTGAAAAAACATTTGATGGACAAAATTCATTACTAAATTCGCGCCCTCATAAAGGCTTTGATCGCTGCGGGGGACGGTATAACACTGTGTTTGACGATCTCTTTGGACTTCAAAACTTCGAGCGATGCGTGCGTCGAATTCTCGCCAATAGCAGCCTGAATCGTGTCGGGGAATTTCGCCGGATGTGCGGTGGCTAGGATAATTTCCTTGCCTTCAAAACCTTGCTCGAACCCACAGGCAGTATGGGGATCAACAACGTATCCATACTTCGAATACACATCTTTAATGATCTGTTCGATCTGGGCGTCGTCGCTTCGTGAGCTTGTGAACCCAGTGCTATCAAAGTTTTTGAAGACGTATTTGCCCTTCTCCTTGAAGGTCTGTATGATATCCCGAACTTTTTTAGGGTCGCAGCCTTCTGCGTAGTAGAGAAAGCGCTCAAAGTTCGATGCGACTTGTATATCCATAGAAGGGGCGACGCTAGGGGCGACCTCGTCTAACTGGTAAGTCCCGGCCTGAAATAAGCGATGGAGGATATCGTTTTGATTCGTCGCTACACGAAAACCCTTGATCGGCAAGCCCATGCGCTGGACCAACCAGCCGGCGAGGACGTTGCCGAAGTTTCCCGTGGGTACGACAAAAGTGATGTCGTCGCGCACATCTTCAGGTAGACGAAAGTAAGCGGACAGGTAGTAAACGCACTGTGCCAGGATGCGGGCAAGGTTGATTGAATTGACCGCAGAAAGCCCGACTTCAGCGGCGAATTCACGGTCTTCGAAAACAGTCTTCATCGCCGTCTGCGCATCGTCAAAGCTACCCTTGATCGCCAAAGGGAAAACGTTGCCCGCCCCTGTGCAGGTCATCTGACGCTCTTGCAGCGGCGAGATCCGGCCATCGGGATAGAGGATAAAGGTAGTGACACCGTCTTTGCCGAGCAGGCCATGGATAGCGGCGGCTCCGGTATCTCCTGATGTGGCACCAAGAACGGAAATGCGGCTTCTAGTACGCGCGATCTGTGATTCGTAGAGATTACCTAGCAATTGGAGTGCGAAATCTTTAAATGCGAGCGTAGGGCCGTGAAAAAGCTCCAACACGTAACGATTGTCGTCGAGCTTAACGATGGGCGCGATGTCAGCGTGATCGAATTTGGTATAACTGCTCGCGACAACTTCTTTTAGCTCCGCAGAATCGATGTCGGTCGCAAAGATGGCGAAGAAGGCTTCACAGAGTTCAGCATAGCTCAGTTTTGACCACTCGCCCAAGTGTGGCCTTAGATTGGGGAGTTCCTCTGGCAGGTAAAGCCCGCCATCAGGCGCGAGACCTTGCGCGACTGCAGTAGAAAAAGAAACGGCGTGAACTTGGCCGCGTGTGCTGATGTATTGCATTCTTGTGAGTTTGTAGGCACAGCAAAAGAGTCAACCCGCAATTACCCCCTCGTTCAGTTGGGATATCATTAAACTATGCGGGAGGGAGCCGACAAAATCCGGCCATCTGACATTTTCATAGCACTTGCGTGCAAAGCCCTCTAGTTAGAGGCCGAGGAATCGTCTAGGCCCCAAGCCCGAATGCTGTATGGACAAGGCGTGCGGCATCTTCGGCTTGTTCCGGTTCGATACCGACTGAGATTTTAATCTCGGATGTACTGATAAGCTGAATGTTCACATTACCCTTGGCCAAAGACTCAAAAAGTGTCGCAGCGACGCCAGAATGCGAACGCATACCAACGCCGACCACCGAGACTTTGGCAATATCGCTTACCTCAAAGAGCTTTCCAGCGGCCTCGTCGGGGAACGATTCAGTCACGGCTTTTTCGGCGCGAAGGACATCCTCTCGAGGTACCGTGAATGTCATATTCGCCTTACCATCTCGGCCAAGGTTTTGTACGATCATATCGACACTGATACCCGCTGCGCCAAGCACTTGAAAGAGCTTGGCGGCTGTACCGGGGCGGTCTGGCAAATCGCTGACCACGATCTTAGCTTGGTTTTTATCGAGTGCGACGCCGCTGACGACGACATCTTCCATGGAGGCGGCTTCTTCTTTCACAATAGTACCTGGGTTGTTGTTGAAACTGGAACGGACTTCAAAAACGACGTCGAACTTCTGCGCAAATTCGACGGCGCGGTTTTGCATTACTTTGGAACCAGAACTGGCGAGCTCGAGCATCTCCTCATAGGAGATCTCATCGAGCTTCTTAGCATCAAGCACTAAGCGAGGATCAGCAGTATAGACGCCGTCAACATCGGTGTAAATTTGGCAAAGATCGGCTTTGAGCGCCGCCGCGATAGCGATGGCGCTGAGATCGGAACCACCGCGGCCTAGTGTGGTAATTTGGCCATCGGGCGAATGGCCTTGAAAGCCCGCAAGGATGATGACTTTGCCAGCATCAAGTTGCGCTTTGAGGTCTCCCCCAGAAATCTGGGTAATGCGTGCGCGGGTGTGTGAAGGATCGGTCAAGATGCCCGCCTGAGAACCTGTGCGTGAGACCGCAGGTACACCAATAGCATGGAGCGCCATAGCAGTTAGGGCTATAGTTTCTTGCTCGCCCACAGTGAGGAGCATATCCATCTCACGCTCATCTGGATCTGGATTGAGCGCTTTAGCACGGCCAATTAACTCATTCGTCACGCCGGAGCGCGCAGAAACGACGACCACGACTTGGTGACCCGCATCATAGGTCTCTTTGACTCGCTGCGCGACGTTTTGGATCCGATCGACATCTCCGACCGAAGTGCCGCCGTATTTCTGAACGATTAGGGACATTTAATAAAAAGCTAAAACTTTAAAGATTTGGAAAGGTTGAAGAAGATAGGGACGCTTAAGCAATACTAGCAAGGCGAAGTTTCAAGGAAAGATCCTTGGGAACGCCGAGCTCAATCTCTACTCTTTTGGAGCGTAGTGCCAAGATGGTGCCGAAACTGCGTGCTGTGTTCCAGGAAACAAACTTTCAACCTTCTAGCAAAGACATAGGTTGACGTGGTAGACAAAAGTGGGTTTAAGAAGCTTTTAATGACTGCTACTGAAGAATCGTCCCAAAACCCAAAATACAAACGCATCATCCTCAAACTAAGCGGGGAAGTGCTACGCAATAACGAAGATGGTGAACCCATCGATCCAGCGATCCTCAAAGCGATTTGCGAAGAGGTCAAAAAAGTTTACTATATCGGTGTTGAAATCGGCCTCGTGATCGGTGGCGGCAATATCTTTCGCGGCCTCAGTGGCGCCGAGATGAAAGGCGTCGACCGCACCACTGGTGACTACATGGGTATGCTCGCCACTGTGATCAACGGCCTCGCACTAATGGACTGCCTTGAAAAGCTCGGCGTGACCGTGCGCCTGCAAAGTGCCATACCCATGGATAAGCTGGCCGAGCCGTTTATCCTACGACGCGCTACCCGGCACCTTGAGCGCGGCCGTGTAGTGATTTTCGCTGGGGGCACTGGTAACCCTTACTTCTCGACCGATACAGCCGCAGCGCTCCGTGCCAGCGAGATCGGTGCGGACATGCTGATGAAGGCGACCAAGGTCGACGGCATCTATAACAAGGATCCAAAAAAGCACGACGATGCAGTCAAATACGACCACGTGCCCTACGTCGACGCCCTGCGTGAGCGCCTTGAGGTTATGGATTCAACCGCATTTTCTCTTTGTATGGAAAACCAGCTTCCTATTCTCGTTTTCAGTATGCGCGAGCCTGGTTCAATCTATCGCGCCGTAATGGGCGAAGAGATCGGCACACTGGTCAACTAGCCCCTGCTCTTAAAAAATTTAACTTCTTACACCATGCCAAAAGAAATCATCAAATCTATGAACGCCGACATGAAGAAGGCGGTCGATCACACGCTCCACGAATTCAGCAGCCTCCACACCGGCAAAGCTACGCCCGCAATGCTCGACGGTGTCCGCGTCAACGCCTACGGTAGTACAGTCAGCCTGAAAGAAGTCGCTGCGGTGACAACGCCGGATGCTCGTACCATCATGGTGCAGCCTTGGGATAAGAGCGTGATTAAAGATGTGGAAAAAGGTATCCAAGAAGCCAACCTTGGCCTAAACCCCATTATCGATGGCGGCATCCTCCGCGTGCCTGTGCCCGAACTCACTGGTGAACGCCGCCTAGAGCTTGCTAAGACAGCCGGCGGTATGGCCGAAGACGGACGTGTTCGCATACGCCAAGGTCGTCGTGATGCACTCGACCTTCTTAAGTCTGCCAAGAACGACGACGGCCTACCCGAAGATGATTTTAAACGCCACGAAAAAGAAGTGCAAAAAGCCCACGACGACTATATCTCCGAGATCAATGAGCACCTGACTCACAAGGAAGCTGAATTGAAGAAAGTCTGACCCCGTAGATAGGAAGCAGAAGGCAGAACCATCTATCCTCTGATCTCTAAAAATGCTCACTACAGCCAAACGCATCGTCATCAAGCTCGGCACAGGTGTGTTGACTTCTGGTATCGGGGAATTGGACACGGCGCGCATCGCAAGGCTTTGCGATCAAGTCAACGCACTACGCCAGCTTGGCATTGAGGTAATCCTAGTCAGCTCAGGCGCAGTGGGTCTCGGCATGGGAAAGCTTAAACTGGAGAAGCGACCAAAGGACTTAGCCACCCTACAAGCTTGCGCCGCCCTCGGCCAAAGTATCTTAATTAACAACTGGCAACAATGCTTCGACCCACATGATCTGACCGTTGCCCAGATTCTGCTGACCCGCGAAGACCTGCGCGCGCGCCACCGGCACAATGCAGTCTGCAACACTATCGGGCGACTACTAGCGAATGGTGCCGTGCCCATCGTCAACGAAAACGATACGGTCAGCGCCACCGAGATTAAGTTTGGCGATAACGACACCCTCTCTGCACTCGTGGCTAGTGTGGTGCATGCGGACATGCTCTTTATACTATCCAATATCCCCGGATTGATTGACATCCAAGGCACGGGCGAGGTGGTGCCAGTAATCGATACCATTACCGACGAAATCGAAGCAATGGCCCATGGCACCAAGCAGGAGACCTCGGTCGGCGGTATGGTCAGTAAACTCTCTGCAGCCAAGATCGCACAACGTGCAGGCTGCGCAGTCATTATTGGTAGTGGTGGTGATTCGACACTTTTCAAGAAGCTGCTCGATGGCGAAAGCGTGGGCACCTATTTCGCGCCCAGCGAAGTGCCTGTAAAATCACACAAACGCTGGATTGCGATTCAAGACCACACACATGGCGCAGTTAATGTAGATGCGGGAGCGGTCGAAGCGATCCTCAATCGAGGCAAGAGTTTACTAGAAGCTGGAATCACTAGCTGCGAGGGAAACTTCGAGGGCGGCGATGTCGTGCAAATTTGCGCCCCCAATGGCGATGTCATCGCGCATGGCGTCATCGACTTCGACATGGAACTCATCAACAATGACTCACCTGTGCTCGAAGCTAGGGTGGTCGTGCACCGAAACAATTTAGTGCTATTGTAAAGCTGTAGGGTCTTCACAAGTGAATCCCCTTAGCTTGCAACTACCAACTAACTCGAAGCCCATCATAGGCCAAATGTACCGACTCGGGTAGCGAGGCCTCGGTCTGCTCGTGATCGACCATGTAGGTCATGTGGGTAATAAACGAGATCGCCGCACCCATTTCTTGCGCGATTTGAGCCGCTTGATCGATCGTCATGTGCGAGGGATGCGGGTTCGGGCGCAAGCCATCGAGGATAACGACGTCGGATCCTTCAGCAATGAGACGGGCTTCTTCGCCGACTTCATTGCAATCAGTATAATAAGTAAACTGTTTGCCCGTTTCTGCCTCAGTAAAGACGAGACCGAGCACTTGAATTTTACCGTGTGGTAGCAGGACTGATTCGACCCTGCCGCCTGGCAAGTCCAAGGTCTTAGGCATGGACTCCAGCTGAAATGCTGGGTAGCCGCGGACCAAGGGTTTATCTAAAATTGCGTAAGGAAAAATCTGCCTGACTCGCTCCAAGCCTTCGACAGTACTGTAGACTGGAAGAGCATTGCCACCGTTCAAATCACAGAAACGGCGTAAATCATCCATCCCCAGGATGTGATCTGCGTGTCCGTGAGTAAGAATAAAGGTATCAACTTGATCGAGCCCATGCTGGATGCACTGCATGCGGAACTCGGGCGCCGCATCGACTTGGATGTGGTGACCGCCCATCTCGACATGGATCGATGTGCGAGTACGCCAGTTCTTAGGATTGTCCAGATCGCAGCCATCACCCTCGGGTTGCGCAATCATAGGCACGCCTTGTGAGGTGCCAGTTCCTAGAAAAATAATATCCATGCAAGAGGGGATGTCGCGAAGTATCCGAGCTGGCAACTCATCCCGGCGAGTTTGGCCAAATTTTTCGACCAGCTATGCCAAAGCTTAGAATCCACGTGCTTTCAGGTCTTCGATGGTCGCCTTCAGCGCTGTTTCCATATCAACGGTAGCCTTGTAGCCAAGATGCCTATTCGCCACTTCAGTGTCAAAGTAGTGATCTTTAGCCAGCTCGACCGCGACAAAGCGGGTGATCGGGGGTTCGCCAGGTTTAGAGAAAACCTTCCAAACGCATTCAGCAACGGCTCCCGCCGCATAGGCTAAAAGGAGCGGCATTCGCTTTGTTAATGGTGGATGACCTAGGCCCTCAAGTATCTGGTTAAGCCATGACCAAAGTTCTACTGGTTCACCCTGCGAAATGAAGTAGGCCTGCCCAGCACAGGTTCCTGCGTTGCGAGATTCCAGGGCATCCAGTGCGTTTAAATGTGCCGCTGCCACATCGTCGACGTAAGAGACATCGACTCGGTTTGTACCCTCACCGACAATCTTTAAGCGCCCCGCTTTCACGCTTTCAATCACGCGCGGCAAAAGGTGAGGGTCGCCAGGACCGAAGATCAGGTGAGGGCGCAATGCGAGAACCTTGAGCGTATCGCAATTAGCGGCTAAAGCTTCTTTTTCAGCGATCGCCTTAGTGTGCGCATAGTAGCAGAGCCAGTTGCGCCCATAGGGCATCTCTGGCCCGCCGCCCCGAATCGGCTGCCCGTTAAAGACGACACTCGGCGTGCTCGTATAAACGAGGCGAGCGATGCCCTCGGTCCTGCAGGCCTCAAGCACGTTACGTGTGCCGACCACATTCGGCTGATAAAAACTCTCCCAACTGCCCCACACCCCTGCCTTAGCCGCGACATGGAAGACCGCATCCATCCCAAAACAAGCCTCTCTCACGTCAGTGGGATTGGCCAATTCCCCGCAAATGACTTCAACGCCTTTCTGCTCCAAAGCTGGCTGTGCTGAGCGCCCGAACGAACGAACTTGGTAACCGCGGGCTAGTAAGCGATCGACCAGATAGCTACCAACAAATCCCCCGCCCCCTGTGACTAATACATTCATCGAATAAAATTATTTCAGCGCAAATTTCCGCGCAAGCGACAAACGATGGATCTTAGCATTATGCCTTACATCCACAGGGAAGTTTGCCTCAAAAAAGAAGTCTTTGATTGCAACTGTCTGTGTATTTTTTTGCCCAAGCTCTCTGAGTGACTCAATGAAGCGCGCGCGCTCTTCAGTTGACTTAGGAAAAGCAGACTTTTCTGGTTCGATCACGATAGCAGGTCGTCCCTGGCACAAATCGATCAAGGCAGAGCGGTAGACCCATGGATGTGCGTTAAAAATAGCTTCGCAACAATCGGTATACATCGCACCCACTTCCGTCATTACTCGCTCTAGTTTACGACCACAAAACCAGAGTCGATCCGAATCATCTAGCCGACCCATATCCCCCATACGATGCCACTGCTTCGCGCCATCCACGATCTTCGAGTCCGCATCTGCTTCGGGTAAATAATCGTAGCCGCGAGTGACCGAAGCACCTTGAACAATAATCTCTCCTATCGAACCTGCGGGCAATTCCACTACCTGCTCAATCGTAGCAATTGGGCCCTCGGTCGGCTCTACAATGCGTATCAACACATTGGGTAAGGGACGCCCCACGCAAGTCCCCTCCCCTTTTTGTGTGCGGACGGCGGTCTGCTCTAACACCTCCCTCGCAGAAATCGAACTCACAGGCAACGCCTCTGTTGCTCCGTAAGGGGTATGGATTTCGCCATTGGGAATAATCGCGCGCATCTTCGCCATCAGCGCTGGCGGCACCGGCGCACCCGCGATCAAAATGCGACGAATTGTAGGCAAAGTAATCGATTTGCGCTCGCAATACCGTGCGATCTTAATCCACAGAGTGGGTGAACCAAAACTATTCGTTACCGAATTCTGCTGGATCGCACGCACGATTTGCTCTGGGTCGACGGAGGCTGGACGGCTTGGATTCATATCTGGCACTACGGTGCACATGCCCAGCGCCGGATTAAAAAGTGCAAATACTGGTAACATCGGCAGATCCACCTCGCCCGGCTCGATTCCATATTGGCGGCGAATCGCCTCCACTTGTGCAAGAAACATTCCATGCTCATAGAGCACGCCTTTGGCCGCACCAGTCGAGCCAGAGGTAAATAAAATTGCCGCCAGTTCATCTTCCGCAGAATCAACCACCTCGAAAGCACCATGACCTTTAAAACCACCAATCTGTTTTTCGAAGCCACGCCCTACGCAGATCTTAATGTCGACCCCACTAAAGCTTGGGCGGAATAAACAAGCGCTCCAAATGGCTGGCGGAATGCCGACCAGTGCCTTTGGTTTTGAGTGACGCACACAACGAAGAAACTTTTTTAAGCCCATTCCTGGATCGATCACGATCGGTACCGCGCCCATCTTAAAGAGCGCAAAGACAATTCGAATCAAATCCAGTCCGGGCCGTAACATCAATAAGACCCGCGAGCCACGCCGCATACCTTTCGTGAAGAAATAATGTCCTGCGGCCGAAGCCTCCGCTTCCAATTCAGCAAAGCTACGCTCTGTATATCGGATCGCCCCATCGCTATCATGACTGAAAGGAGCACGCACCGCAGCCGCTGTCGGTTGAGTGACCGCTTGCTGAGCAAGGAAATGAGCAACGTTAAAAGCCATCTTCTGAATATAAGAGTATGTAGCGCATTCCGCTGTGACGGCTAGCGTTTTTTGAAGAATAAAGGCTCAGCTCTGGGCGGAGGCTAGAGCGCCCACTCGCAGTTAGCTATAAGGATTGGTAGCCTCCGTCCTGCATCTCCATCCATTCTTGACGAATCCATTTCCGACCCATGCCATAAGCTTATGCCAGATAATGTTGCAGTCATCGATGTGGGCAGTAACTCGATCAAGTTACTGGTCGCTCGTGCGGGAGCTAAGCCAAACAGTCTCGAAACACTCTGCAGCAAAACCATCGAGACGCGAATCAGCGGTGGGATCAGCAGTAAATTGCCTAGCTTAAACGAAGACGCAATCACCGCGGGTACTACCACGATCGCCAAACTGCAAAACATGGCGCAAAACTACCAGCCAGATCGCACTGTAGTTGTAGCAACGAGCGCGGTTCGAGATGCCATTAACGGCGATGACTTCGTACAAAACGTTGCAGAAGCCACGGGTTTACAGATGCGTACACTCAGCGGCACGGAAGAGGCCAACTATATCGGGCAAGGGATCAGTTGCGACCCTGTCATTGGGGGCATGACAAGTTTTATTCAGACCGACATTGGCGGAGGCAGCCTCGAACTCATTCGCTTTGAAGCCGGTCAGATTCAACAAGCCATCTCCCTGCAACTCGGCGCAGTCCGACTGACCGAGCGTTTCGTAGAAGACGCAGATGCCCCACTCACCCTAAAAATCGAAGCATCCATCCGTAGATACGTCACCGAGCAACTAATGAGCAGCGACTTCGACTTCAGCCCCGCCGAACTCCCGCTCATAGGGACGGGTGGAGCCTACGCCGTAAGCCGCGCCATGCTCGTCGCCGAAACGGACTCTGACATCGAGCACTCCTTACCGCATCTCGAACGATCTACTCTCAGCCAGTTAAAGAATAAGCTCGCCCCACTCCCGCTTCGGGAGCGCTTCAGTATCCCACATCTCCCCGCCGCCCGTGCCGACATCATGCCCACCGCATTGATCACTATTGATGCCTTGCTCGAAGTCGCCAACCGCTCCAGCCTAACCCACTCCTTCTATAATCTCCGTTACGGAGTCGCTGCCAATCTGCTAAAGCAACAAACGAAGTGGCGACTTTAGTCGCCCTATTTCAACATTTCATATCCAACTTACAAGTGGCTGAAGCCCCTACTGCCCAGTCCATTATGGCCAAACTCTACTTCTACTACTCTGCAATGAACGCGGGCAAAAGTACTGTACTCCTTCAGTCCAGTCACAATTACCACGAACGTGGCATGAAGACCCTCCTGCTCACGCCTGTCATTAATCAAAGAGACGGTAAGGGCAAAATCGCGTCTCGAATCGGGCTGTCGAAAGAAGCTAAGTCCTTCAATCAAGAAGACGATTTACTGCTCCTCATTAACACCACCCACGAACAATATCCCATCGCCTGCGTCTTGATCGACGAAGCCCAATTTCTGACCCGCCCTCAAGTCGAGCAGCTGGCCAAAGTGGCTGACCAAGCTGGCATACCTGTCCTCTGCTACGGCCTTCGCACCGACTTCCAGGGCAATCTATTTCCGGGTAGCGCGGCCCTCCTCGGCTGGGCAGATAACCTGATCGAGCTCAAGACCATCTGCCACTGCGGTCGCAAAGCTACCATGAATCTCCGTACCGACGCCGAAGGCAAGCCGATCAAAGAAGGCGAACAAGTCGAAATCGGTGGCAACGAACGCTATGTCGCTATGTGTCGAAAGTGCTTTGTCGAAGCAATGTCTTAGCGGCTCTCCACTTTCTGCACCTCAATTCAACTCATGAACGAATACGAACTCATCGACAGCGGCCACGGGCGCAAGTTGGAACGCTTCGGCAAGATCACCCTTGACCGTCCCTGCGCGCAGGCCGTCTGGAACCCGAGCAAGCCTGCCCTCTGGAAGCAGGCCGATGCCTTCTTCACCCGTAAGCAAGGTCTCGAATGGCGCGGCCGCGACAAGCTACCCGACTCTTGGATCGCAGAAGTCAAGGGCGTCAAAATGAAGCTCTCTACCACAGACTTCGGCCACCTAGGCGTCTTTCCTGAGACCCGTGCCATGTGGGAATGGATACGTGACACCCTCAAAAAGGAAAGCACTCAGCGTCGTGAGCCACTCAACTTCCTCAACCTCTTCGCCTACTCTGGTGGTGCCACCCTTGCCGCAGCACAAGGCGGCGCTCATTGCTGTCACGTTGACGCCTCAAAAGGTATGGTCGCATGGGCACGAGAGAACGCCAAACTGAACGGACTTGAAGGCCACCCTGTCCGCTGGATTGTGGACGACGTCAATAAGTTCCTTGCCCGCGAGATTAAACGCGGCCGCCGCTACGATGCCATCCTTCTTGACCCACCGTCCTTTGGTCGCGGAAAAGGCGGCGAGTTCTACAAGATCGAGCACGCTCTCTTAGAAACCTTGCAACTCGTACGAAAAGTAATGAGCGATCAGCCCTGCTTCCTTTACCTTACCAGCCACACACCCGGCTTCACTCCAATTGCATTGAAAAACTTGATACAACAGCTAATGGACAAAGGCCGACTAGATTGTGGCGAGATGCTCTTGACAGGAAAAGAGAGCGCCTTCGACGTCCCCAGCGGCACTTGGGCTCGGTGGGAGAGGTAATTGCAACAAGCATCGCCTTTGAGTAGCGCGCCTAGGCTTGGTGGTCTCAGAGCAGCCCACACAGCAAGGCGGATAGGAGGAAATACCAGCAAATGATCGCAGCGGGGATATTATCTTGATGTCTAACTTATTATTTATTTTTATCTTTATGCCAAGATTATTGCGAAATTTTTATATCTTTTTCAATTTCTGGCTTCGCTGACCTAATTTACGCATGAGGCCAGCGAATTGAACGCGCTCATCCCCTGAGAATTCGATAAACAACTCATCCAGATCCTCGGCATGCGCAACAAAGGCCTCTTGGATCAAACTCATACCCTCATTAGTCAAATGAACCAGCACGACTCGGGCATCGCCTTCACTTCGCTCACGGATAACTAGACCCTTTTTCTCAAGTCGCTGAACGGCCGTCGTCATCGATCCACTCGTAAGCAGCACTTTTTCCCCGATAGCATTGACTGGTAAAGAGCCGTTATGGAGCAATACCTCAAGCACAGCGTAATCAGAAAGACTAGCAAAGCCTTGCGCAGCGATACTCTGATGGTCATAGCGCATAACTGCATGCGAAGCTTTCCAAAAAAGAAGGAATAAGTGTGAACCGGAATTTTGGTAAATTTTTGGCATAAGCCAACACTATATCTAAATAACTTGACGTCAAGTTATAATTGGGAATTTGCGACACCTTTTTGCAAATTTTCCCACAAACGGGAAATTTTTCCTCTCGACTAGTCGCCGTCGCTTATGAGCTTTAACTGCCCTACAGTAGGTGTGGGGCGAGATACAAGCCATACGGCTGACCTAAACAGCCTTTGCTTTTTCGTAGAGCCACTTATCCATCTTGTTGGCAGTAATGACGCCATAATTCATGGTGCCAAGCCAGCCAGACATAATGATACCGACGGAACCAGCGTGATAAAGTCCTTCGATCTGGTCTGAGAGCTCCATCGAGACCTTGAGACCTTCAAACTTGGTGCCAAAAGAAGTGCCCTGCATCGACTTAGTGTAGTAGTTCACTGTACGTGGGGTCGCCGCTTCGATGTGGTCAATCTTGTCGCGCACGCCAGGAATAAAGGACTCTAGGCTACTGACGCATTCCTCGCACATGCGGGCCTTTTCGGCCTGATATTCCTCTTCGGAGAGGTCGTTCCACTCATCCCATTGGGCGTTAAGCGAGGCCACCACGGTGTAACGATCTTGGGAGAGATGCGGGCGCGTCTCTGGATAGTAAACCGAAAAGGTGTGGCTGCTCGTTTTGATCGAGGTCAGCTCGCCGATGGAATACTCGGCTGCTTTAGAGGTGAAGACGAGGTCGCCGATATTCGGAATCGTTTCGCCCTTTTTGATGCCCATGTAGACTTGGCAAGAGCTGGTATTGTTACGCACAGCTTTAGCAGTGGCGACGAAGTCTTCGCTAAACTTATTTTCGCCCACGAGGTATTCGATCGTGTTGCGGACGTTTGCGTTGGAAAGCACTGCTTTACATTTTATGCTACGAACGGGGAATTCTTCTTCGCCCGTATTCTGGCTGCGCACGCGGATACCGACGACTTTGTTATCGTCCACATCGACGCCCTCGACCAGTGCGCATTTGCGTACCTCGCAGCCGTTATTTTTAAGCTCGGCTACCATTTTTTTAATTAGGGTATCAGTGCCGCCCTGAAAGGTGAAGACCCCTTTACTCATGAAGTTGGAAAAGACAATGCCGTAAGTGATGGCTGGGTCATCAACGTGCGATCCATTGGCGTAGGAAATCGGCTCCATCAAAAGACGGTGCACATCGCTGCGCCCTGGGAAAAACTCTTCGAACATTTCACCCGTAGTCTGCGTGTTATCATCATAGAAGTTCATCTGGCGCAGATGCGTGTAGAAAGCCTCCACTTTATCGCGGTCTACCTTGAAGTCATTGACCAAAATATTAGTGAAATCTTCGCGATCAAAAGATGTCCAAACATTCATCTGCGGGTTGATGAAGCGAACATCCTTGAGCTGATGAATTGAGTCGGCGATCTCTTTGGTCCAATACTTACGGCAACTTTTGACCATTCCATAAGGGAAGCCGTGCAGGGAGATATCGAAAATGTGGCCACCCGGGCGTTTGAACCAGGTAGCGAGGCCACCGAATTGATAATGATGCTCCAGCAGCAGCACCTTGTGCCCATTTTTCGCAAGATAGTTCGCCCCAGTCAGTCCGCCCAAGCCAGAACCCACGACTACGACGTCGTATTCATCTTCGATACCTTCAAGCCAATCTTTTGCCATAATGTTTAAAGTTTAGAATATTGAAATTAGGGCTTAGACGAAGCGCGACAAGCGCGTAGATCTGAAATCACTCATATATTATGAGCTGGAGAGTACGTCGAGCAAAGCACTCAGTTTCATCTCAGTCTCGCGCATCTCTTTATCGGGATCGGAGCCTTCTACTATGCCAGCGCCTGCATAGAGGCAAGCCTGCTTGCCCTCGATCAATGCGGAACGAATGCCGACCACCATTTCGCCCTCATTTAGGTGATTGAACCAACCGACCACACCCGCGTATAAGCCGCGGTCGATTTGCTCCAAGTCGGTAATGCAGGGTAGCGCCGCTTCACGCGGGGATCCACCTACAGCTGGAGTCGGGTGCATTTCGGGTAAAATGTCGAGCAAGTGAACAGCCTCGCCTACTTCTGCTTCAATCCGAGTCCTTAGGTGTTGAACATTTGCAAGGAGTAACAACTGGGGATTGGACTCGGCCTTGCCCTCGACACCAACTTTTTCGAGACGCCTGAGGATGGAATCGCGAACGCAGATGTGTTCGCGCAGATCTTTACCACTTTCGAGTAAAGCACGGGCATGTTTAGCGTCCTCGCTGGCGGTCTGCCCACGTGGCGCAGAACCAGCGATCGCCTCGGTCAACAAGCGGCCATGCCTGATCTGAAGCAGGCGCTCGGGCGTCGCCCCGATAAAGCTACTGGACGTATCTCCCGAAAAAGAAAAGGTGAAGCAGCCCGCGAAACGCTCCCGCAGGCGGTTCAAGGCATCGAGCGGCTGCCATGGGCGATCCCCAAGCAATTCGATACTGCGCGCCAGCACAATCTTTTCATAGGCACCCTCCTTGATCGCTTCGAGCGCACACTCAACAGCATTGGGATACACCTCTGAGGCCAGCTCGCGACGCGACTCAATCTTTGGCTGGGGCGATGGCTCTTTCACCTCGTTTGGCAGATAGTCAAAGGCGCCAAACTTACGATAAGCTCCCCAAACTCGCACAACCAAGCTATCGATATCGGTATCGGCCTCGATTTTGAGATTGGCGACCGCACCATATTTGCCTTTATAGCGAGACACTTGCCAGCGCGGGAGAAACACGGTAGCGGCAGGAAAGGCGGCTCCTTCCGAGACGGAATCATCAAAACTAAACGCGGTAAAAAAGTGCGGGCCGGTAAAAGCTTCGCTTAGATCACCCACCGCAATGGTGTTCTCAAGTATCTCTTCGGCAAAGGCTTTGACCAAAGCGAAACGCTCAACTCCATTGAATCGCCCCTGTATCACCGCCTCAGCCGCGGCGACCGCTTCGTCGTCAGCTGCCCGTTCGATATAGCAATGTAACTCTTCAGGCTCGTAGATTGACTGCAGCACCGCCAGCGGCGCAATATGCTTTACTGCCAGCGAGATACTTGCGATCTGAAAATGCCCCTTGGCCCGCGCCGTATCGCGGCAAGCCTCTAGAAATTGACGCAGCGCACCCTCATCGCGCTCGGGTAACATACTGGAGGGGATAATCTGCATCCAAAATAGAGAAATCAAGAAGCCTCAAACCGCAACCTCTGTCTTGTTTGTTTCAATCTTAGTCCTGAGCGCGAAGAAGACTGAATTCAAAAGTAAGATTACGATTAAGAATTTGCCCCAGCCTAAGTTCTAACTTCTAACTTCTTACAAATATGTCTCCTTTCCCAGAAATCGATTTTAAAGCCGAGCTCAACGATGAGCAATACGCAGCTGTAACCGCACCCCCAGGCCCAGCACTCGTGCTAGCCGGTGCGGGCTCGGGAAAGACCCGCACCCTTACCTATCGTGTGGCTTACCTTCTACATCAGGGCGTGCAAGCTTACGAGATCCTCCTACTGACCTTCACCAATAAAGCCTCCCATGAGATGCTGGAACGGGTCGAAGACCTTACTGGGGTTCCTCGCCGCGCACTTTGGGGCGGCACCTTTCACAGTATTGCTCAACGAATCCTTCGCGTGCACGGCGACCTAGTCGGGCTCAAGCGTAACTACACCATCCTCGACCAGGGCGAAGCAGAATCGATTCTTAAAAGCGTCATTCAGACGACCGATGGCAAGTTCATCAAAACCAAGAACAACCCGAAACCCAAAGTCATCGCTGATCTGATCAGCTACGCTCGCAACACCTGCCGCCCGCCGCGCGAAGAAGCTGACAATCGTTACCCTTTTCTCGAAGGCATGGCATCAAAGATCGATCAATTCTATAAGGCTTACATGAAGGCCAAGCTCGACCAGCAAGTAGTCGATTACGATGATCTGCTGGAATACTTCCTGAAGCTCCTCCGCGACCACCCAGAGATTCGTCGGCAATACCAAGACCGTTTTAAGCACGTTCTTGTCGACGAGTTTCAGGACACTAACCGTTTACAGTCCGACATCGTCGACCAATTGGCTGGCCACCACCAAGTCATGGCCGTGGGCGACGATGCGCAGTGTATCTACACTTGGCGCGGCGCAGACTTCGACAACATTATGCAGTTTGAAGAGCGCCACCCTGGCGCTAAGATTCACAAGATCGAGACGAACTACCGCAGTTCGCCCGAGATTCTCGATTTTGCCAATGCTGTGCTCGCCTCACAGCCTTCGGGTCTTGGCTTCTCTAAGGAGCTTCGCCCCGTAAAAGCCAAGCGCGAGCGCCCCTACTTCGTCCCTGTCATGGATACACGCGGACAAGCTAAGTTCATTATCGAGCGGATCGAAGGTCTGATCGACGAAGGCCGCCAGCTCTCCGACATCGCCGTGCTCTATCGTGCACACTTTCAGGCGATGGATTTACAGATGGAACTAAGCCGCCTGAACATCGACTACCAGATCACCAGCGGCGTTCGCTTTTTCGAGCAAGCTCACATCAAGGACTTTGCCGCTCAGCTTCGCTTCGCCTCCAACCCTGCCGACGTCTCGGCCTTTGCTCGCTTTTCCTGTCTTCTGCCCAAAGTTGGCCCCAAGACTGCCGAACGCATTCATAAGTTTACCCGCGAACGAGCCGAAAAGCTGGAAAAGAATTTCTGCGATGTGCTCGTCTCCGAAGAAGTGCTCAAAAAAGTACCTGCTGATGCCAAGGAAGAGTGGCCATCGCTTGCCGAGACGATCCGAGAAATCTCCGCCGCGCTGACCGAGCAGTCACCCGAAGAAATTATCCAGCTCGGTCTTGATGGCTGGTATAGCAGCTACATCCGTGAGATCTACCCCAACTGGACGGACCGCGCCGATGACCTGCAAAGCCTCGTCAGCTTCGCCAGCCGCTACGAGACGATGGAAGAGATGCTCGCGCAATTAGTGCTACTCGCCTCCGAAAGCAACGAGCGCAGCCCCGAAGAGCAGCGTAACTGCCTTCGTCTGACGACTATCCACCAAGCTAAAGGCTTAGAGTTCCCCGTCGTCTTTGTGATCGGCCTCGCCGACGGCACTTTCCCGCTCAAACGAACAATTGATGAGGGGGACCTCGAAGAAGAGCGGCGCCTCTTCTACGTCGCAGTCACACGCGCTATGGAGGAACTTTACCTTAGCTATCCCATGCTCAACAACCAAGGCAACCAAGTCATGCGTCTCAACCCAAGCCGCTTTATCCAAGAAGTCGACCCAAGTCGATATGAGACCTTAAGGGTGGCGCCGGCCCGGCGCTATTAATTCGCACAATAGGTAATGTCGCTCGTATCGAACCCTGCTACCTTCTACGGCCCTTGGCCAGTTTCTGGGCGATGAGGAACTGAACACTCTTTTCGAGGGCCTCAAGCTGTTCGTAATCGACACCTTCTTCCTCAGCGATACGAAGGGCTTCTTGCGCTTTATTTTGTGCCAGTTCAACTGCGCCGAGGTCGATTTCGGCGACGTCTATGGCGGCTTCGGTTAATACGGAGATCGTATTACCCAAGACCTTAGCAAAGCCGTGATCGACGGCGATGAACTCTGTGCCGCTCTCCTTGATGACCTTTAACTCGCCAGCGACGATCTTCGTCACAATAGGAATGTGCCCGGTTAAAATACCGGCTTCACCCGACTCGGTCGGTAAGACGACTTGACTGGCCTCAGTGCTGAGAACTTTTGCGTCAGGTGTAATGATTTCTAGAGTGATCATTGTGATTGATTTAGGATTTAGGAAATGGCTTCTTCCTTCCTATTTTTTATACAGAAGATTGCTGCCGATTACCCCTTTTGGTTGGCATCGATTGCCATTTCAATACCGCCCTTCATGTAGAGGTCATTCTCGGCTAAGTCGTCGCACTCACCATCCAGGATCATTTTGAAGCCTTTAATCGTGTCCGCGGTAGAAACATACTCCCCAGGTGTACCGGTGAAGACTTCGGCCACATGGAAGGGCTGTGAAAGAAACTTTTGGACCTTTCGAGCGCGGTAAACGGTTTGCTTGTCTTCAGGAGAAAGCTCATCGAGTCCGAGAATCGCAATGATGTCTTGCAGATCCTTGTAGCGTTGAAGCACGTTTTGAACGCCGCGGGCGACCGTGTAATGTTCTTCGCCAACAATGGCTGGGTCGAGTGCGTTGGAGATCGAAGCAAGGGGATCCACCGCTGGGTAGATACCGAGTTCGGCGATGGAACGCTCTAAAACAATAGTCGAGTCCAAGTGCGCAAAAGTGTTGGCTGGCGCAGGGTCAGTCAAATCATCGGCAGGAACATAAACGGCTTGGAAGGAAGTAATCGAACCCTTCTTAGTAGAGGTAATACGCTCTTGGAGGTTACCCATTTCTTGAGAAAGTGTGGGCTGGTAACCCACCGCAGAGGGCGAGCGACCGAGCAGAGCAGAAACCTCGGCTCCCGCCTGAGAGAAACGGAAAATGTTATCCACAAAGAGGAGAACGTCTTGATTCTTTTCGTCGCGGAAATACTCGGCCATGGTAAGACCAGAAAGAGCGACACGCATACGTGCACCAGGAGGCTCGTTCATTTGACCATAAACCAAGGCCACCTTTGAGTTACTGATGTTCTCTTGATCGATGACACCTGCATCCGACATTTCGTGGTAAAGATCATTACCCTCACGAGAGCGCTCACCAACGCCGGCGAATACGGAATAACCACCGTGCGCCTTCGCGATGTTGTTGATCAGCTCCATGATGACAACGGTCTTACCGACACCCGCACCACCAAAAGCGCCCACTTTACCACCCTTTGTGAACGGGCAAATAAGGTCGATGACCTTGATGCCAGTCTCGAGGATCTCGGCATCTGTTGCTTGGTCAACAAGTTCAGGAGGAAGACGATGAATCGAGCGTCGTTCGTCTGTTGCGACTGGGCCTTTCTCGTCCACCGTATCTCCGGTAACGTTAAAGATCCGGCCGAGAACGGCTTCTCCTACTGGAACTGAGATCGGAGAACCTGTTCCGACAACCTCCATCCCACGGACTAGGCCGTCAGTCGAAGTCATCGCAACAGCGCGGACAAGGCCTTCGCCAAGGTGCTGTTGCACTTCGAGCGTGAGGCTATTCTCTGCTCCGTCGATTGCGAAAGCGATTGTGATGGCGTCGTAAATTTCTGGCACGCTATCTTGTGGGAAGGCGGCGTCGACGACGGCACCGATGACTTGGACGATTTTACCGTTTTTATTCATGGCTAGAAATAAGGGTTGGCTATTAAAATTATTAGGCAGCAGCTGAGGCAGCGATTTCAAGAATTTCTTGAGTAATCGCAGCTTGGCGAGCCTTGTTGTAGTCGAGAGTGAGATCGTCGATGAGTGTCGACGCGTTATCCGTAGCAGCCTTCATCGCGACCATGCGCGCACAATATTCTGCGGCACGGCTTTCGAGAAGGAGTTGGTGAATGATGACTTTTACGTAAAGCTCAGGCAGTGCATCAAGAACAGCTTCCGCAGATGGTTCGAAAACCATTTCGCGGGAATCGCTGCGCGCTTCAAGCGATGGAAGGTCAGAGACGCGCTTTTTGAGTTGCTCCAATACTTCACGCAAATCAACGATCGGCAGGAGAGACTGAATGACGGGCTCCTGCACGAGGACGTTCACGAAGCTGGGATAGGCAATTTCGATGGTGTCGACTTCTCCGTTCTTATAGGCATCAATCAGAAGCTTCAGCATAGGGCGAAGCTCAGAGAAAGCGGCTTTATCAGAGATGTTAAAGTCTGCCACTAGGCCACGACCGGAACGTGAAACGAACTGCGTTGCCTTGCGACCGACAGCGATGAATTTTGCAACTCCTTTGACCTCTTCAGCAATCTTACGGAACAGATTGGTATTGAGTGCGCCGCACAGCCCCTTGTCAGTGGAGAGAATCAGAATGCCGCGCGTCTTGACTTCGCGCTTCTCAAAGAAAGGATGGGAAATCGTAGCTCCAGAAAGATCCAGCTTTTCTCCCACTGTATCAAGTAAGTCCGCGAGGAGCAGTGCGTATGGCCGCCCCGCTACAGCAGCGTCCTGAGCTCGTTTCATCTTGGAGGAAGAAACCAACTGCATCGCACGCGTGATCTGCCGGGTATTTTTAACCGACTTGATACGGCGGCGGATGTCGCGAAGGTTGGCCATTTATTTCAGAGTTGAGAGGAGGAAAGACTAATGCCAGCGATTAAGCGGAAAACCCAGTCTTCCACTCTTCGAGTGATGACTTTAAAGCTACTTCGGATTCGTCACTAATTGCTTTGTCGCTACGGATTCCATCCATGACCTTAGAGCCCCGAGTCTCGAGGAACTCGCGGAGGCTAGAAGTCGCTTCAACTATTTTTGCGACATCAATCGCATCGAAGAAACCATTTTGCACAGCATAGATCAGAGACGACTGCACTTCGACAGGGATGGGATTGAAAGCAGTTTGCTTGAAGAGCTCAACCACACGTGCGCCACGCTCAAGCTGAGCCTTTGTCTTCGCGTCGAGATCAGAACCGAACTGAGCGAATGCTGCAAGCTCGCGAAACTGTGCGAGCTGAAGCTTCACCTTACCAGCTACCTTCTTGATTGCCTTGATCTGGGCCGCAGAACCAACGCGAGACACGGAAAGACCGACCGATACCGCTGGGCGGATGCCTTGATTAAACAAATCAGTCTCGAGGAAGACCTGCCCGTCGGTAATCGAAATCACATTGGTAGGAATGTAAGCCGAAACGTCACCTGCTTGTGTTTCAATAATCGGAAGCGCTGTAAGTGAACCATTACCATTATCCTCATTCACACGAGCCGAACGCTCGAGAAGGCGTGAATGGAGATAAAAAACATCACCAGGATACGCTTCACGCCCTGATGGACGTTTCAGCACCAAGGAAATTTGACGATAGGCAACCGCTTGCTTGGAAAGGTCATCATATACGATGAGAGCGTCCATGCCATTGTTCATGAAGAACTCCCCCATCGATGCGCCAGAGAATGGTGCGATGTATTGGTTGGCAGGATTGTCACCAGCAGAAGCAGCAACAATAATGGTGTATTCCATCGCACCGGCCCTCTCAAGGACAGCAATGGTGCGAGCAATGTTCGAATTCTTCTGACCTACGGCAACGTAAATTGAGTAAACAGGCCGGAAGTTTTCTGGGAAAGTTTCGTCTTCGTTACGATGCTGGTTATTGATCTTCGCCTGATTGATGATCGTGTCGATCGCGATAGTAGTCTTGCCCGTCGAGCGGTCACCAATGATGAGCTCGCGTTGACCGCGACCGATGGGAATCATCGAATCGATCGACATGATGCCCGTCTGCATCGGCTGATCGACAGATTTACGTGGAATAATACCAGGTGCGACTTGATCCACCGGATAGGTTTCGCTGGAGTTGATTGGACCCTTGCCGTCGATTGGATTACCAATCGCGTCAACCACGCGGCCAAGAAGCCCCATGCCAACAGGCACGGAAAGTAGGCGTCCAGTTGTGGAGGCTTCATCACCTTCCTTCAACTTGGAGTAGTCGCCTAAGATAACGCAACCGACTTCATCTTCTTCAAGATTCAAGGTGATTCCGAAGACGCCCTGACCGAAATCGATCATTTCGTTGTACATTGCACCGGACAAGCCCTCAAGCTTGGCGACGCCATCTGCGATGGCCACGATTCGACCGGTGTTGGATTTGACAGCGCCAGCTTGGAAGCTAGCGATTTCGTTTTCAATTTGTTCGACTATAGAGCTCATGAGAAACTGTTGTTAAGAGAAGTGTAAAGATTAGATAGTTGTTAGTTAACACTTTCAGCGAGGCGCTGAAGACGACCGGCTACGGACGCATCATAGACATCGTCGCCCACGCGCACACGCACGCCAGCTATCAAAGAAGTGTCTGGTTGAGTGACCGCATTGACTGGGCGCTTGTAAAGCTTTGAAAATTGCGCTTCGATCGCCCTCAGTGCATCGTCGCTTAAGCCGGTAGGCGTTGAAACGACCGCGGTCTGGAGAGCGACCTCACGGCGAAGATAGTTGAGGAAAGTCTTGAGGACTGCAAGGCGATGGCGGTGCTTCACCTGTTGGAAACCAGCAAGGACCTCAGCCACTTTGGATCCAGTCACAACTCCGTTGTCCATCGAAAGCTCAAGGAGCTTCTTGGCTAACTTAGTGATCTTTTGGTCGCGCTTCATATCAGTAGAAAAATGTGCCGCTTAGTTGCCAGCGCTAGACAATTCTTTGGCAGCGGAATCAGAGAATGTTTGCTTCTCTGCGTCCGAAAGGTCGCGAGATAATACAGTTGCCGAAGTTGCGACTACGAGCCGCGCGACTTCTTGACGGACATCGGAAAGCATCTTTTGGCGCTCCAGCTCAGTCGCTTCACTCGCCTTGCGGATGATTGCTTCAGCTTGTGCCGCAGCTTCTTGTGTTTTCTGTTCAATCATCTCCTTCGACTGTTCGCGAGATTCTGCCAAGATAGCTTGTGCAGCTACAGCGGCTTCCTTAATCTTATCGGCACGCTCACGCTCAGCAGCAGCGAGTTGCACTTTCATTTCTTCAGCATACTGAAGACCATCGGCAATTTTTTGTTGGCGCTCATCCAAAGTCGCAGCAATTGGTTTGACGGCAAATTTGTAGAGAACAAAAGCGACAATGCAGAAATTAACCATCTGCGCGATCAGTGTTGGCCATGAAATACCGAAATTACCAGCCAGTTCGGAGATCACTCCCCCGCCTTCCGCAGGTTCAACGCTTTCGGTATGCTCGACATCTGCGCTAGTACTAATGTGCGAATCAGCGTGAAGGTCTTCCGCTGAAAAGAGTCCCAGCGGGAAGGATAACGCGAAAAGCAAAGTGATAAAAGTAGCCTTCATTATTAGGAGAGTTGTTCAGTATTCTTAAAAGTGCCGACGGCCCAGCGAGGACCGTCGGCAAGACTTTTAAAGAGTAAATTAGCCAGCCATCTTACCAAGGAAGATAGCAAAGAAGACGATCGCTTCAGCAAAAGCCATAGCGATAATCGACTGAACAAGTACTTTAGTCGCCGCTTCAGGATTGCGACCGACAGCTTCACAAGCTTTAAAGCCAATGAGACCAATACCGAGAGGAACGCCGATTGCTGCTGCTGCCACGTTAATGTTTCCAGAGATTTCTGCGATTAGATTGAACATAATGTTTATCGTTGAGTTTTGTATTTAGTGATTTTCTGTGCCGTCCACGACTTACTACATGGTCCCGAACACCGAAAGGATATAAAGTTTAATGTGCTTCTTCGTCGTGATTAGTCATCAAGCCGATATAAATGGCAACAAGGAGAGTAAAAATAAGTGCTTGGACCACGCCAACAAGGACCTCGTAAAGGTAGAAAGGGATCGGGACTAGGTAAGGTGCCATGCCCGTCATACTGGTCAAAAGATTCTCACCCCCAAATACATTACCAAACAAACGAAAAGAAAGTGAAATCGGACGAAACGCGATCGAAACCACTTCGATGAGACCAACCATGAGGAAGATGGGTGCCAATATAAGGTAAATTGCTTTAGGTGTTTCTTTTTTATCCGCCTTATTGCCAAAGAGCTCCCAAACAAAGAACTTGGGACCAGCGATCTTTAGACTGATAAACAGCCACGCGATCATTGCCACGAGTGCCATGCCGAAAGTTGCGTTTAGATCTGCACTGGCAGGGCGCATCCAATATTTTAGATGGCCGTGGTCATCATAAAAACCAAAGACTCCTACCCCTGGAATCAAACCACTCCAATTGTGAATCATGATGAAGATAAACAAACCAATGAGTAGTGGAAATGCCATCGAGAAGGCCTTTTTGCCTACAATGGGAAGCAGCAGGTCGCGTAAGCCACCCACTAAATTTTCAACAACAGCTTGCCCCTTTCCTGGGACTAATTTCGGGGTGCCCACCGAAAACCGAATCACTAGTATGAGAAGAATCGAGATTGCCCAAGTAGTCAGTATCGAATTGGTTACTGGTAGACCAAATATCTCCGTCAATTTATAGGGGGACGGACTCACACCATCCGCTGCGCTGAGAAACGATGCACTGCTTAAAAAAGCTAAGACTGTGAGTAGTAATTTGTTCACTAAGAACTTATGTTTTAAAATGTAAAATTCTCGGCTATAACAAGAAGAGAATTTAGATGGCGACCCATTCTCTGCGCGTCAACACCTAGTTGGCCTTCAAAGCCCAAGATTAGATAAACTTATAAGGTTTATAATTTAAGCGATTCTTCTAACCTTGCCAAGCCGCGAATATTGGCAATTTTAAAACTATGGCCGAGCTCACAAATCTCACTGATCGCATCTCTCATCTGCGCGACCGCGAGGGCAGCTCGCCCGTCGTGCAGGGTGGCGTTCGAGAACCAAATCAGCCAATCAAACCATCTCGACGGAAGCTGCCAGAACGACACTTCGCCAATGATTATTTCATAATCTTCGTCTACGCGCTGTTAGGAGTCGCCATGGTCACCCAGTTTGCACTGCTTGTTTGGCTGGATGTAGTTTAGCCAATGCAGTGCAGCATCCCTCAATTACTTTCGCTTGGCCACGACAGAGTGATACTCGTCCATTAGGCCCTGAAAGTAGGTTTCACTCTCGTATGGCCACTGGGCCGCTTCATCGATTTCCCATTCAGGGTGTTCGCTTAGGTGCTCAAGCGTCCAATCAAAATACGGGCGATCGTCCGAGCGGAAGCAAAACTCCCCTCCCCGATCTGTGCGGCGAGCCACTTCGTCTAAAAAACCCAGCTGCACCATGCGTCGACGGTGGTGTTTCGCCTTAGGCCAAGGATCGGGGAAAAGCAGGATAGTGCGGTCAAAGCGTATGGCTTCAGGTAGCGCACCTAGGAATTCGCTAAGCTCAGCCTTGTAGAAATGGAGATTTTGCAAGCCGCGCTTGGCCTTCTTCTCATTGCCCTTGCGTATACGCCAAGAGATTAAGTCGATTCCTATACAAAAGACACCAGGGTTAAGCTCGGCGTAGTCCGTCAACCAGTGCCCGTGTCCGCAACCCGCTTCGAAGAGTATGCGGTCAACGCCCGCCAAGTCCGCACGGCATCTTCCAAGCAGTTCGGCTTTACGGGCGGCTTGTTTTGCTAGTTCGCGAGCGTGGGCTTCAGTAATTTCAGTCATTTTAATGAAAAACCCGCCAATGCGGCGGGCTTTGAAAATACACATTTTAAAACGAGCCTAATCTATGCCTGCTGCTCGCCGTCTTCGCCAATCGCCTCAACCGGGCAGCCTTCGAGGGCCTCCATACAAAGATCCGTCTCTTCTTGCGAAGTCGGTTGCTTGTAGACGAAAGAGTAGCCTCCGTCTTCGTTACGGGTAAAATTTTCTGGAGCCGTTTCACGGCAAAGATCACAATCGATGCATTGTTCATCGACGTAAAATTTACCCTTTACGTTTTCTGGCCATTTTTCGTCTAGTTGTGCCATGGTTCGAAAAATCCTTCTTTTACTCAACGAGTCAAGAGGAAGCGGCAAGAAAACGCAGGTTTCAATACTTGGACTGCGTTCTTGAATTTTTACAATTTATCCTCACACTGCCGCGCTAACTTTAAGAATGGCGTTCACATTACTGCCCACAAAGACCTAAATTTTCAATCTATCATGACGAAACAAGACGAAGACATATCTGAGGAAACCAATGAACCCACTGTCGAAGCGACTGAGAAAACCGAAGCCCAAGAAGCTTGCGACGAAGCCAACGAGCCCGTGCTGACCGACCTAGAAAAAGCTCAAGCCGAAGCAGCCGAGATGAAAAGTCGTTACTTACGCTCAGTTGCTGACATGGAAAACTATCGCAAGCGCATAGCCCGCGAGAAGCAGGACATTATCCGCAGTGCGGCGGCCAATGTCGTCGAATCGCTCCTTCCAGTAATCGACAACATGAAATTAGGCCTACAAGCCGCCGAGAATCATCCTGAGGCAAAAGACGTAACGCTCGGCTTTAAGATGGTCGACGAGCAGCTGAAGAAATCGCTATCCGAGCAAGGCCTCGAAGAGCTAGTTCCCGATGGCGAAGCCTTCGATCCCAATCTACACGAGTGTATTGCGCAACAGACTTCCGACGAAATCAAAGAGGATAACGTCATACAAACCGTGCGCGCTGGCTACCGTCTCAACGATCGCCTCATCCGCGCGGCCAACGTAATCGTATCAAGTGGCCCTTCAAAGGAGAAAAACTAAAGCAATATGGCGACTGGCTATTACGAACTTCTGGGTGTCTCTCGTGACGTCTCCGATTCCGACCTTAAAAAGGCTTACCGCAAACAAGCGGTCAAATATCACCCAGACAAAAACCCAGGCGACGAAGCCGCCGAGGCCAAGTTTAAGGAAATTTCCGAAGCTTACGACGTGCTTAAAGACGGCGAAAAGCGCGCTGCCTACGACCGCTACGGACATGCCGCTTTCAAGCAAGGAGGCATGGGCAATCCCAGCGGTGGTATGGGTGGTGGCATGGGTGGCCAAGATCCCTTCGACATCTTCCGTGAAGCCTTCGGGGGCGGAGGCGGCGGAGGGGGCGGTATCTTCGAAGAATTCTTCGGCGGAGGGGGCGGTCAATCTACAGGCGGGGCAGCCCACGGTTCCGACTTACGCTACGATCTAGAAATCTCGCTCGAAGAGGCGGCCAAAGGCACTGAGAAGGAGATCAAGTATCGCCGCCCCGTTACTTGTAAAAAATGCACTGGCTCCGGCGCAGAGCCTGGCTCAAAAAAGGTAACTTGCAGCACTTGTCGTGGCACTGGCCAGGTGACCTCCAACCGTGGATTTATCAGCTACCGCCAAGTCTGCCCTGAATGTCAAGGCACGGGGCAAAAGATTGAAAATCCCTGCAGCAATTGCCGTGGTGAAGGACGTGTAATGGATAGCAGCTCCGTCAAGGTGCGCATCCCCGCAGGCGTCTTCACTGGTTCGAAGCTCCGCTCTGCAGGTAAAGGCGAAGCCGGTCAAATGGGTGGTCAGTCAGGTGATCTTTACATAATGATTCACGTCAAAGAGCACGAGCTCTTCGAACGTCACGATAACGATCTCTTCTGCGAAGTCCCTATCAAGTTCACTCTTGCAGCGCTAGGCGGTTCAATCAGCGTGCCCACCCTATTCGGTAAAGGCTCGCTCAAGATTCCTGTAGGCACTCAGACAGGCACCACCTTCCGTCTGAAGGAGCAAGGCGTCCCCGCTCTGCGTGGGGGTCGCAAGGGCGACCTGCTCATCCGCGTGCAAGTTGAGGTGCCGACTAAGCTCACTAGTAAACAAACTGCCAAACTCGAGGACTACGCAGAGGCCTGCGGCGACCCCGCCAACCCCGTAGGCGAGTCCTTCGTCGAAAAAGCCAAGAAGTTTTTCCGGTAAAATTTGATTACTCCTTCTTATAATTCGTCATTCTTAAATGCCTTATCCAATCGTCATCCTGGGCTCCGGCCGCGGAACAAACGCAGAGGCGCTCCTCAAGTCGGAATCGAAAAAGAACCTCGGCGCGGCCAAGATCGCCGCAGTGATTAGCGACCATGAGGATGCTGGCATTCTAGCGCTTGGGAAGAAATACAAAGTGCCCGCGATCTTCCTCGATCCAGGCCGTAAGGGCGCACGCCTGACTGACGAAGCGGAGCAGGTCTACATTAAGCGCATCCAGAGCTTCTCACCAAAGTTGATCGTGCTCGCAGGCTTCATGCGGATAATAAAACGCCCCTTCATTGACGCCTTTAAAGGACGCGTGATCAACCTGCACCCTAGCCTCCTGCCAAGTTTTCCTGGTATGAGCGGCATCCAACAAGCCTTCGAATACGGCGTGAGAATAACAGGTTGTTCCATACATTGGGTCACTCCTGAAATCGATGCGGGACCGATTATCGATCAGAAAGTTGTGCGCATTGAAGAATCGGACACACTTGGAATTTTAACCAAGAAAGTTCACCTCGCAGAACACGCACTACTACCTGATGTCGTCACCCGCCTAAGCAAAGGCGAAATATCCGCGCCCTAGCCATCTCTGAGAGTCCCGCTAATAATTACTTTCACTCACAGATGAGCAAGCAAGTCGAACTCCGCGCCGGTATTCCTGAGGAAATGGTCGATCCTCTCGAGGACTATTTCTGCGAGACTGAATCTCCCTACTGGGGGATCATGCAAAAGGAGGTTACCGATCCTTACGAACTCTTCGGCATCTTCCCCGACGAGGCGACCGCGAGCGGCGCCCTCGCGGTGCTGCGCAAAGATTTCAAAAGTCTACCCATAGATTTTGAGCTAGCCGAGATTGTCGATACCGACTGGCAAAACGCCTACAAAGAGTTCGTTAAACCATGGAGCGACCGCCAACTTCACTGGATCCCACTTTGGGGGCGCGACAACATCGAAGCACCCTACGACGCAGCCGTCGTCTACCTCGATGCAGGCATGGCCTTCGGCACAGGTGCGCACGAAACCACGCGCCTCTGCGCAAGTCGTCTCCAGGACTATCGCGATGCCCATGCCGACCAGCTCGATACGACTGAAGTGATCGATGCCGGTTGCGGCTCTGGGGTGCTGGCGCTGTCCGCTTCGGCGCTCGGCTTCAAAAAGATTCTCGGCTTCGACTTCGACCCCGAAGCGATCACGGTTTGCCACAGTAACTCGGCTGAGAACGCCCATCTCGTTAAACCCGAGTTCGTAGTCGCCGACCTAGAAAAAGGTTTTGCCGGGGGCCGCCAAGGCGATCTCGTTTTGGCCAACATCCAGACCGATGTACTCATTCCCCACTGCGACCTCCTCGTCAGGGGCGTCAAAGCTAGCGGTATTCTCGCTCTAAGCGGTATTTTGACCAAGGAACTGGATCAAGTAAGGGCGCATTTCATAAAGCAATTTGCCGCGCAGCGCCCTGAAGCTGGAATCGCTAACGATAGTCGCGAAGACGGCGAATGGGGCGATTTGCTATTTACTTTGTCATAAGGGCTAGTTCCCGACCCTAGACAGTATCATAAGCAAACTGCCTGATGACGGAACTTCAACACAACAATACGATTCCGTGCTTGCGGAACAAAAGAAGACTCTCACATAATACTACATATGCAGAGTATTGGGGAACGACTAGAAGAAGCACGTAAGCGAAAGGGCATTTCTCTGCGCGAAGCAGCTGAGGCGACCAAGATCCGCAGTGACTTCCTTGGGTATATCGAACAAAGTAAGATGGATTTCTCTCTGCCCGAGATCTACAAGCGCGGATTCCTTAAAAACTATGCCCGCTATCTAAAGTTGGACTATGATAAGATCATGACCGACTACAACGCTCAGCAACTAAGCAAATCTCGCCTTGGCAAAAAAGCTGGCTCTGAGTGGTTCGGCCAAATGGAGGTCAAAAAAACTGAAGGCGATGAATTAACCGATTATTCAGAGTCGGAAGAGCCCACATCCTATGGACGAATTACGGCGAAGCCAGCCCGCGCCGAAGAAGCCGAAACGAAAGAAGATGAGGACGAGGCAGACAAAACCTTTTACATGAAGATCGGTTTGGTTTTCGTCGGCACACTGGCTCTAGTCTTTATAGTATTTGGCCTAATCTGGGCAATTCTCGGTAGTGGCTCAGACGATACGGCTGAAGCTCCTGAGCAAAGCGACAATGCAGAGATTACACAGCCAACCGATCCAATGCCTGCAATTGTGGATTCGAACAGTGTCACTTTATTTGCCAAAGGTGGTAGCGTGTATCTTACTGTGACGCAAAAGAACGATGGAGAGCGCATCTATCGTGGCGCGATCGAAGTGGACAGCCCTTTGACCCTCGATAAAAGTGGTCCTATAGAAATTATGTTTACTAGGGGAGAATACCTGGTGATCGAATCAGGCGACGAACGCTTCCGCCCCAGCGCTTCAGGCGCGGCTAAAATAACCATCGAGTAGCTCTTTGCAGACGCGTCTTTGCGGGCCGACAAGCTTGAACTAGCGTATCAAAGACTTGTAGTCGTCGAATTGGCCTGTGAACCCGCCGGGGACTCCCTTACTAATCACCGCGACAGCATCGTGCGAGTGCAAAGATTCTAGATGGGCGCAGGCTACTTGAAAATCAACAATCTTTGGTTCGTCATCGAGTTGCTCGTAAAGCAGGCGGGCAGCGTCCTCAACAAATTTGGTAAAGGCACCATTCATCTCAGCGAAGGCTTGTTCATCTTCACGCTTAACCATGACTTGCGTCTCCGTTTGCAAAGCTTTGAGGCAGAGTTTTTGCAAGCGTTCAAGGCTTAAGTGCTGGCCTTCGGCCACCTCAACACTGACACGAGCCGTACTGCGCTGCGAGTGCGGGATGCCATAGACATCACGGCTGCCGCGGGCGTGTTCCGACAACTCCGATGAGCAAGGGCAGGCCGATGAGTAGACGAAATCAAAATGTATGTATTTCTGGAAACGGTTAAGCTCGTCGACACGGCCTTCGTAGGCGGCGCGATAATATTGCCACCCCTCCAAACCACTGCGCAGGCTAGGCTTGAGGATAGGATACTCGAAGGAAAGCTTCAGCTGGGCACGGTGCGCATTGATCTCTTCCTTATACTGCAAAAGGATTTCCTTGAGTAGATCGGGAGTAAAAATTCGCTCTTGATAGGTATAAAAGACACGCATGATGCGCGACATATTAATCCCCTTCTGGTTCGCTTCGAGCGAGACGGTGCCTGTGACAGAGGTTTCCAGCGTCAGTGTGTCCGAGCTCGGTGTGATATAGCTGAGCGGGAGACGGAAGTTCGAAATCCCAACCTTGAGGATAGGTACGTTGGCGCCAAAAATCTGCTGCGAATCTGTATTTTGCATATCAGGCAGCGCTGCACGATACTCGTCGGTCAAGGCGAAGTCGTGATCGTAGACCTTGTTCAGCTTGGTCGCGTAGACGCTAGACTGATTAGGCGATGTGGGACTGGATTCAGATTTCATTTCAGTAAAAATCGTGTCACTTGCGTGACATAAATCATCTTATTATGCCGTAGCGTGGGTAAAGCGCAAGCTCGCGTCGGCATTCAAATGAGCGCAGAAGCCAATGTACGAATGTGCTCTGTGGCAAGCGCGTAAAAAGGCTTTGCCGCGAGCTAGAGTATCGCTCAACTTGCATCAATGTCCGTCGAATTTCAGATTTTAGGCTCTAGCAGTGGGGGAAATTGTGCGCTCTTACAGACGGGACATACAAAGGTGCTAGTCGATGTAGGCTTTTCGGCTAAACGAATCGCTTGCTTGCTCGAAGCAGTTGGCGAGTCGCTTGACACGATCGATGCAGTCTTTCTTACCCACGAACACAGCGATCACGCTCAGGGCATCCGTGGCCTCGCCAGACGAGCTGATTTGCCTGTATTTGCCAATCGTGACACGGCTGATGCGGTGCAGGCCAAAGCCACTAAACCCGTTAACTGGAAAGTGTTCCAAACGGGCACCGACTTTACCTTTCGCGACCTCAAGGTGCGCTCTTTCGCCCTCCCTCACGATGCCTACGACCCCGTCGGCTTTACTTTCAACTGGGGCGAGGACGGCGATCTGTTCACCCCTGCGCGCAGTCTTGCCTGGGTCACCGACCTAGGCTACGTACCAGAGCACGTCAAAGAACACATTCGCCACGTGCACACCCTTGTAATCGAGGCAAATTACGACGATGGACTTCTTGAACGCGACGAGCGGCGGCCTTGGTCGATAAAACAACGGATTCGTGGTCGACACGGACATCTTTCCAATAATGCTGCTTTTGATCTGGTGACAGAACTCTCCAAAAAAAGCATACTCGAAAAAGTATATTTAGCTCACCTCAGTAAGGACTGTAATAATGCCCACATCGTGCGTGATAGATTTGCCTCACTCGGCAGAAGTCTGTCTGTAGAAGTGATCGATCCTTAAAGCGGCATTACTCTTGCTAGCTTACAAACATGCTTCCCAGGATTCCCCAATAATCCAAGATGAAACCAAATACACAAAAAACTAAAATCATTTTCACGATCGGTCCCGCTACGCAGGACGAGGTGACTCTTGAGAGGTTAATCAAAACTGGCGTCGATATCTGCCGAATTAATATGGCACACGCCGACCACGCATGGTCCCGAGAGATCATCCAACGTGTGCGTAAGGTCTGCGGTAAAGTCGACCGACACATCGCGATTATGATGGATGTGAAGGGCCCTGAAATACGGACGGGTGAAGTCCCTGAAACTTTTGAGCTGGAACAAGACGAAATCTTTGAATTCACCAGCGCCCAAGGTATTGGCGGTGTCACCGAAGAAGGCATACGCCGTGTGGACGTCAACTATCCAAGCTTTTCCAAAGACATTAACGTGGGCGACACCATTTTAGTCGATAGTGGCCTAATCCGCTTAAGAGTACTCCGTATTGATAATACCAGCGTCCGCTGCCAAGTACTCATCCCTGGCCCCATGGGTAACCGACGTCATATTAATTTGCCCGGCGTGCGCGTCAATCTGCCCGCCTTGACTAAAAAAGACCAAGGCGACATTGATGTGGGGGTTGCCGAAGGGATCGAGTTCTTTGCACTTTCATTTGTGCGTGAACCCAAGGATCTTGAAGAATTTCATGCCTATCTGGAAGGCCATGGATCGGACGCTAAGATCATTGCCAAGATTGAAGATCAGCAGGCGATCACTAACCTAGATGCCATTATCAAAGCTTCCGATGGCCTAATGGTCGCTCGCGGCGACCTAGGTATCGAGTGCCCTTTCGAAGACCTCCCCATCATCCAGACCAGAGCCATTAATAGCTGCATTCAGGGCACCAAGCCCGTCATCGTAGCAACCCACATGCTGGAATCGATGATCGAGTCCCCCATCCCGACTCGCGCCGAGGTGACAGACATTGCCAACGCCATCCGCGAACAGGCTGACTGTGTGATGCTCTCAGGCGAAACCACTGTAGGTAAATATCCTGTTGAATGCGTCGAGACGATACAACGAATCGCTAAGCGGATCGAAGAAGAAGATAAACAAGTGCTACGCAAAGATCTAATCTTGCGCCTGTCACGCTCTAAGATGTTGCGCTCAGCAGCCTATCTCGCTTCCGACTTGGTAGGTTCGCTAGTCGTATTCACTCGTCGCGGAATTTTTGCGCAAAAGCTCTCCTCGCTCCGTCCGAATGTGCCTATTTACGCTTTTACTGACAATCCGGTTCTCTTCAAACAACTCCTAATCATGCGCGGAGTGGAGCCCTTCCTTATGGAATTTGACCACGACCACGAAACCACGATACAGTATGCTTTCAGCCGCCTAAAAAGCCGAGGCTGGAGCAAAGAGGGCGACCCCATTGTGGTCATTACTAAGATGTATGCAGGTGAGAAGTTGATCGACAGCACCCAGATTCGTGCGATTAACTAACAGTCATTCAAAGAGTTCAGTTTGCCCGACCATGGAAAAGATAAAATCCCTACTACTTCCGCTCGCACTCATATTTTCTGCGATCGCTGTCTTCGAATTTGGCGCACGCTATGGTGCGACGAACATGCAAGCCTACGCCATCGCAAGTGAATTACAGTTCCCGCTCAATATCTACGCACAAAACGAAGCCGATATGGAAAACAGTTCCAAAGAGTACTTTGCAATGATGATCGATAAGGGAATTGCCGCCGGCGCCGTACACCGCCAAATTTGGCATCTCAACCGAGATGCTAAAGCCGCACTCGATAGCTTACTCAGCTACGCTTTAAAAGTTCGTGGCGACGCCGTCATCGAACGCTTTGCCTCAATGGAAGCGAGCGAAGACATACCTGCGCTCAATCAAGCCAAGCTCGCGGAGATCCGCGAAGCCTTAGCCGAAGCAAGGGTCGATCTGATCGACAAGGCCCCTAAGGTTGCAGAGCAGGAAGCAGAGTAATCTTAGCAGGGCCGCAACTTGTCATGCCCCTACTACTTATGAGCAATGCTTATGCCGATATAGCCCCAGTAACATTGAGATCGCCGCCAGCCCGCCCGATAGGGCCACAAACCAATCGCCATGGCGTGTATAGTAGCTCTGTTGGCGCGACCACTCTTCAAATTGAACGATTGTGTAGGCGCCGCCGCCTCGGAAGTAGATAGTTCCCTCGGCGTCAACCAGTAGATCGCGCACTGTGCCGTAGCTATCAATCCAGCCACTCCAACCGCCATTGCCAGCACGCATGACTGGGCGGCGATTCTCCACCGCACGTAAGACGGAGTGCGCAGCATGTTGCTCCGCACCACCCTCTTCGCCATACCAAGCATTGTTTGTGGCGACGAAAAATAGATCGGCACCAGCTCGGGCGCTCTCCCGAGCCAGATTTGAAAAAACATCTTCGTAACAGATTAAAGAGCCAATTCGGTAAACTGATCCGCCGACCGTGAGATTGATTAAACTCACCTTCTCCCCGGGTATGAAGCGGCCGCCGACGGGCACGAACTTGTCAATAAAACTCAGTATAGGCGGCACGTATTCACCGAAGGGTACGAGCTCTCGCTTTGTATAAAAGTCAGATGATAGTCCTACGCCTGGCTTTACTAGAAAAACTCCATTACGCCATTCTCTAGTCACTCGATCTTCGGCGAGATTACCCATAAGAATTGGTTTCTCTATTTCATTAACGAGCCGCTCGACCCTTACCTGCATTTGCGGCGTTCCCATGACTGGCCACGGCGTTGCCGCTTCTGGCCAGAGAATCACGTCACTCTCTAAGCTAGATACAAAACGCGTTTGGCGCTCAAGGATCTCTAGATTCTCTAGTTCTCGATTAGTGTCCCATTTTAATTCGGGGGCAATGTAGGGCTGTACAACAGCAGCGGTGAACATTCTATCTGTAGAATCTGGATGGGGCAGTGCCGAAAAAAAGACATAGATACAAAATCCCAGTGCCCCCATACCTACATAAAGATCCGGGCTGAACCAGCCCATCCACAGCTTGCGCTCTCTCCGCATGAAGCGATGCCGTAAGGTATGTGCTAGGCAGAGGTTAAAGAAAATCAAAAGAAACGAAACGCCGTAAGCCCCTGACCAAGATGCGATTTGCAAAACTACTGGACGTTCCCACTGGCTCAGCGCCAAAGGCGCCCAGGGAAAGCCTCCAAAAAACCAAGTGCGCGACCACTCTAGTAAGACCCATGCTCCTGCTATCCCTGCAAAACCAAGAGTACGTATGAGAATATTTCGCGCGACTAATTGCGGCAGTATGCACTTAGCAAAAAATAGCCATACCGCACAAATCACTGCCAAAATACCGCTTAAGACAATTGTGCCAAACCAAGTAACATGCCTTAACCAAATCAAGATCACAAACCAACTAACCCAAGCCGCGCCAATCGCTACCAACCAAAAAACGCGCCGAGTCGGCTTTGTGTAGAGCCACAGAAGCAGGGGCACAAAGGCAATGTAGGCAGCCTCCGCAAAATCAAAAGGCGGAATAGAAAGTATCCAGAACAGGGCGGACAATAAACCAGCAATAATCCCCCAATATTTGGAATAACTCGAAGCCCCCTCCTCCGGTGGCTTCGATTCTTGGCCGCCTAAAGGCGTAAGTCCAAACTCACCAGCATACGGTTGTTCCATATTGAATCTATTCAACATAATTACTCCACTCTTACGCTTCACCTTGCTACCTGGAAGCCGGCGCGTTCGGGGTAGTGCTCGATGAATTCTAGGAAGATATCTTTTGCGACTGGCCCAGCAGTAGAGCCGCCGTGGTAGCTATCGAGGGAACTCGTACCTTCAACCATCACAGCGATTGCGATCTGCGGATTCTCGACTGGGGCGAAGCCAACGAACCATGCTAGATTAACTTCCTTACCATGCGCACGGAAGTCGGCGGTGCCTGTCTTGCCTGCAATACGAAGGCCATCAATCTGCACGAGCCGCCCCGTACCCCCATCTCCAACGACGCGCTCCATCCCCTCCCAGAGCTCAGCTCTTTGATTGCGTGTTAGCCCGACAGGTTCGCCGCCGTGGTTGACCTGCTGCGCCTCAACGTAGCTTAATGCACGCAGAGTGGGCTGGGTGCGTGTTTCGTCGCGCGCTATAGATGCGATAAAGGTCGCCATTTGCAGAGGGGTGACGAGCAGAAAGCCTTGACCGATTGCGGTATTGACCGTATCGCCTGGGACCCAACCAGACCCTACGCGCTCGCGTTTCCAATCCTTAGTTGGTACAACCAGACGTTTAGTCTCATAGGGCACCTCAATCCCTGTTCTCTCTGCTAGCCCGAAACGCTTCGCCTCCGCGCTGAGCACGTCGATGCCCATGCGCAGACCTTCAGCGTAGTAAAAAATATTACAACTGCCCTCGATCGCAGCGGCCTCGTCAACGACCCCGTGACCATAGCGTGCATGACAGTGGAAGATTCGATTGCCTAACCTGAAAACGCCTTGGCAGTCATGCTCTGTCTGCAGAGTGAGGGTGCCATGGCGCATCCCAGCGATGGATGTGAGTAATTTAAAAGTCGAACCGGGTGGATAGGAAAGCTGTAGCGTCCGGTTAAGCCACGCGCCACGCTCGTTTATTTCTCCAAAGGTTTTTCGTGGAATGAAGGGGCTAAGGTCATTCAGGTCGTAACTTGGGTGACTGGCGATGGCGAGCACCTCACCCGTGCGCACATCGAGGGCAACCGCAGCACCCGTACGCTCGCCCAGTGCTGTCTCGGCGGCCATCTGTAAGTCAATGTCGATACTCGTAATTAGATCCTCTCCCTGTCTGGGTGTCTTCCCATCGAGCAGACTGTCTTGAAAACCGAGTGGGTCAACGCGCCATATCTCGGCACCAATTTCTCCTGAAAGTAGTTCATCAAAGGAACGCTCAAGGCCAGTCTTCCCTATTTTCGATTTGAAGGTGTAGGTCTTGATCCCGTCATTGGGGATTGTATCTGGGTCGGGGTTTACCTTTTGCACATAACCAAGAGTGTGCGCAGCGGCCACGCCGTAGGGATAGTAGCGTGCGGTGTCGGTATGAATCTGAATAGGTGATTGAACGGGCACCTGCTCAATCAAGCGAGCATACTCATCGGGTTTAAGGTCAGAGACCAAGGGTAGCGGCAGCAGGAGCTGCTCATTGAAGTGACGGATGATAGTGCGGGTGGAGACGGCGTCATCACGCCCAGTGATAAGGTTGATCTGATCGATGTAGCGTTGGATCACATTCTGGCGCGCGACCCATTGAAGTTCGTTATAGTCGGGCGTCAGTTGTGAGTCTTCTCGTTCTTTCAAGGGCGTCAGCTGGTAAGTTTCTTTGAGCGCTGCACGTTCCGCCCGTATGATCTTCGAGTATTCTTCGCGAAACTCACGGCGGAGATCGTCTAGGTAAACGACAGCGGAGTAATGTGCTCGATTACCAACGAGGAGGTTGCCCTTGCGATCGTAAATATCGCCACGGGCCCCCGGCTTAAGAACCCGTCGTTCGGTCTGGCGCTTCTCAATTTCTTCATACTTGTGCGCTGCGATGAGCTGCCGCCAGCCGAGCCCTAAAACAAGGGTAGCAGTGGCCGCCATGACGATCCAAAAGAAAAAAATAATGCGTGGGTTTTCACCACGATGGATGTCATAGCCGCTCATCGAAACGGCAAATCTTCCGGCTCGGAGTCAAGCCGACAGAGCACAAATAACATACGCTCAAAGTTAAAGAACCAAGGAGCCACGATTAGCAGCGCAAGGTGCGAAGCCAGAGTGGTTACGAACACTTGCATCCAAAAGCCTAGACTGTCTATATACGCGGTTCCCATTCCTAATGTGACTAGTAGGATGCAAAAAATGTTCACGCCATGCGCCAAAAAAATGGGGTGATAATTGTGCTCGGCTCGAAAACGAATGCGCATTTGAAAAATAAATGCGCCTGCGAAGAGAAAGCCCAAGGTAAATAAGCCGAAACCAGAAGGCAGAGCAGCATCGACCCACAAACCTGTGAGTAATGTACAAATGAAGTAAGATTTATGCGGCAAGTAAAGTGCAGGGAAGACCAGCATGGGGCCTAGCATGAGAAGGTAGATCGACCAGCCTACGAGAGCCGAGTTGATCAACATCGTCAGATAAAGAAGGAGCGCATTAGCTCCGAAAAGGAGGATGCTACGCGGATCAAGGAACATCGTCTTGAAGGTCGATGGGATAGAGTGGAATCAGGACAGCCACTTCGTGTAAGCTGAGTAAGCGGTCATCTAGCTCTACTTCGCCTGCTTGAAAAATACCCGTGTTGCCCGGTTCAAGCCAAGAGACACGCCCAATCATTAAGCCTGGAGGAAATGTGCCGCCTAGCCGAGTCGAGAGGAGTTTGAGCGGTCTCTGCGTACTGGCGAGTACGTCTTGTGGGGCATCGTGCACGGCACCGAGCGGATCGCCAAAGCCACTTTGAGGCAGCCCTTGGTAAACGACAGGCCGCTTATCACCCTCAAAGTTAGCCGCCATACGAAAGTTAGGACTCGTGACGAGCTCGACACGGCTAGTGAATGCACCCACTTCGACGACACGCCCAACGACACCACCCGAAAAGACAACCGCAGCACCTACAGGGATGTCGAAGTCTTTACCCTTACGAATAACAATCTGCTGCCACCACGCGTTTAAATCACGTCGCACGACTCGGGCGACTTCATAGCGAAACTCGCGGCGACTCGGTAAATTTAGAATAGCTTCGAGGCGCTGGATCTCGTTTTCGAGCGTTTCTTTGCGTTGTGAGTTAAATTGGTAGAGTGATTTCGCACGCGCCACTTCCCGACCCGCTTCGATTAGTTCGACCTTCGAGTGACTACGCCGCGCCCAGAAATTTTCGAGGTCATCCAGGTATGAGGTAGCCACCCAGGCGGGCGCTTGAAACTCAGAAAAACTAGCTTTGAGAAAAGACTTAACCGTCGTCGGAATAATCCACCAAGCAAGCAGAAAGGCGCATAAGGCGACCAGCGGTTTGATCCTATCGAGGCGGAGTTTCGCCACGTCGCGCGCTATTTAGGGTTACCCGTAAGGTCTTTCAGTAGAAAGGCTAGTTCGTTTAGGACTAAGCCCGTTCCATTGGCGACGGCGCTCAGAGGATCGTCTGCGATCACAACAGGCAGGCCTGTCGCATCGCTGAGTTGCTGGTCGAGCCCCTTGATCATGGCTCCACCTCCCGCTAGGAAGAAGCCGCGATCTACTAAGTCGGCGGACAGTTCAGGGGGACAACGCTCAAGCGCATTACGCACGAGATCGACGATAGAGTCGATGGTGTCGGAAAGTGCGTCACGTATTTCTTGCGAAGTAATGGTGATTGTCTTAGGCAAACCCGCGACGGAGTCACGCCCGCGCACTTCCATGGAAATTTCCTCTTCGAGCGGGAAGGCCGAACCGACTCGGATCTTAATCTCTTCGGCCGTGCGCTCCCCGATCATTAAATTGTAAGCACGCTTCATGTAATTGACGATCGCGCTATCAATCTCGTCACCACCGACACGGATACTCTTGGTATAAACCACACCTGCGAGTGAGATAATGGCTACTTCAGTCGTGCCACCACCAATATCGACAATCATATTAGCCGATGGTTCGTCGATCGGCAGACCAACGCCAATTGCAGCCGCCATGGGCTCTTCAAGCAAAACGACATCACGGGCACCCGCGCGGATGGCAGAATCTTTCACAGCTCGACGCTCCACCTCGGTAATACCGGAAGGAACGGCCACAACAATGCGAGGTGCAACAAAAGTTTTTTTCCGATTCACCTTATTGATGAAGTAGCGGAGCATGGCCTCGGTAATCTCGAAATCGGCGATTACGCCGTCTTTCATCGGGCGTATGGCGGTGATGTTGCCAGGAGTACGACCAAGCATTTTTTTTGCTTCGGAGCCGACGGCGCAGACCTTTCTGGTAGACGAGTAGATGGCCACCACGCTGGGCTCGCGTAAAACGATACCCTTCTCCTTAGCGAAAACTAAGGTATTGGCGGTACCGAGGTCGATGCCGATGTCGTTTGAGAGAAGTCCGAACACAATGTTATAAATGTTAAAAGCGCTAAGCTAGACGATAAATAAATGTAGAGTTTTTCTATGAAAGCGTTTGAATGTCAAATGATTACCGAGGCTGATTTGATCGGGGGCTTTATTTCTAGAGGTCGCATGTAGATGAGGACAGTGGAGAGCGGTTTACGGCTGACTACTCGACTCGATTAGCCGACCAGCTTGAAAAAAACACGCTTGCCTGCTTGGAAGATCTGCTCGCCTACGGGCGGGGTGATTGGGCGACTGGGATCGTCCTGCTTTTCGCCGTCGATCTTGACTCCACCTTGCTGAACGAGGCGGCGAATTGCACCTTTACTCTCAAAGAGCTTGGACTGCGCCATGACCTCGAAAAGTGGCGCATCCGGCGCATCGCCAATCAAATCGCTCCAGGTGAATGTAGGCATATCGTCTGGTAGCTTATTCCTAGAGAAGACTTGCTCGAACTGCCCGAATTCCTGTTTGGCTGCTTCCATGGAGTGAAATTGGCCGACGAGCGACGAAGCAAGGCGCTTCTTTGCCTCCATCGGGTGGCCTTTTTTAAGATTTTCAATTTTATCCTCAGGAAGTTCAAGTAGCAAGCGGTAGTAGTCCCACATTGTATCGTCACCGATCGACATAATCTTGCCGAACATCTCTTTCGCATTGTCGGTAAAAGCGATAAAGTTATCTGCGCTTTTGGACATCTTCTTACTACCGTCGAGGCCAACAAGAAGTGGCATAGTGATAACGGCTTGCTCTTGCTTTCCCGCATCCTTCTGTAGGGCGCGCCCAACGAGCATGTTGAAAAGCTGATCCGTGCCACCGATTTCAACATCAGCGTTTAAGACAAGGGAATCGTAGCCTTGAATCAAGGGATACATGAACTCAATCATCGAGATTGGTGCCTGACTGGCGTAGCGCTTGGCAAAGTCGTCGCGCTCCAACATCCGGGCAACCGTCATTTTTCGAGAAAGTTTTAGGCAGTCCTCAAAGCTCATTTCTTCGAACCACTCGCTATTATAAAAAACTGTGGTCTTTTCCTGGTCGAGAATCTTGAAAGCTTGATCAAGGTAGGTTTGCGCATTTTCTACAATCTCCTCCTTGGTTAAGACAGGGCGCGTATTGGAGCGACCTGAAGGGTCACCGATCAGCGTGGTAAAGTCCCCAATGATGAGTAGAGCTTCGTGCCCTAGGTCTTGGAACTGACGCAACTTATTAAAAACAACAAGGTGCCCAAAAGTTAGGTCTGGACGAGTTGGATCAACGCCTAGCTTGACACGAAGCGGCTTGTTGCCATGAAGGCGATCTTCAAGTTCAGTCTCACCGATTACAGTTTCGGTATTGATGCGGATGGTATCAGTTAAGCTCATTTGTTCAGAATTTAGGAGTCAAAGGTCAGAGGTCAAAATCAGAAGCACTCCCGCCCAATACCTACGGTCAATGATAAGTTGAGCGTATCCCAGTTCTCGTAAAGGATAAAAGCCTTACTGCGATAAGCACCTCATACTGAATTGCGAGAAGGTTAACTCAATTGACCAGAGCAGCAGGAGCATCACGCCTGCTCGAAAGCACCTCGCTCATCCGCTGTAATTAATATAAACAATCGCCAAAATTGAAGATTCTCCCTAAACTTAGACTAATAATTAGCGTATTGTGATGTAGGGTTCAATTGGGCGGTTGCACTTAGCCGAAGCGACGAAGTCGTCCCTACCCTTCGTATTGTCAAAAAGATAGAGTGCGTAGCCTCCCCATCCGCCGCCAGAGTATTTACGCCCGACACAGCCATCCGCCTCTGGTAAGGGCCGCATACCTTCCTTGAGCTGCATTTGGTAGCTCAAACTGACAGCCTCACCGAGTTTGGAGATACTGGCATCGAGGACGGCATCTTTCGCTAATAGCCCTGCGGCTTCAATCATATCGTAATCGCGGTCGTTGTCGGCATTGCCCGGAGTGTCGTGCGGGAGGTCGGTATAGTGCAAAGCCATGTGCCCGTGAAGAAAATCGCCGTTACGTTTAAAATGGAGCACAGGCTTTTCACCGCTGCGCCAAACGCAGAGACCTGTCTCGCGAATAATGGCGGGGTCTTGCCAGCCCACACCAAGGTCCAGCTCGCTCTCGACACCATCATTGCCGTTGAGAAGTGCCCAAGCGCCGCTGCCGCCAAGGCCTGACTTTTGCTCGTAACACCAGTCTGTCAGAGAAACCATTGGAGAGATCGCGCAGTTGACAATAAAGCCTCCCTTGCGGACATGGCGCGGGACATCGAGCCAGCCGCCGCCGAAATCGACTCGTAGGGGTGCATCAGTGCGCGTGCGGATGTTACGAACAATCGAGCTCGTGGAAACGGGCGTAAACTGCGGTGGTGTTTTGGGTAGCACGATATACTCGGCACCGACTTGAGCGCAAAGCGCCCGCTTAGCGTCGGCGTATTGATCGTCCTCGGTCACTGCAAGCACGTGAGGCTCAATCTTGAGAAAGTGCTCCTTGAAATCGAGCCCGAGCTCATTGCAATCGCCGATCACAACTTGGTCGACCATATCGAGCGCAGTCATAAGCGCTAATTTATGATCCTGCGGAAGCGAGCTACGGCGTTTCTTGTGCTCCCAAAGCACCTTGTCCGAAGCAAAGCTAACGGTTAGGTGATTCCCTAAAGCGCGAGCTTCTTTAAAGAATTGGATATGCCCACCGTGGAGGATATCATAACATCCGGAGATAAAGACTTTTTTCATTTTGATATGATTAAATAGTATTGAGATCTATAGCAACCCTATGAAGGACGGATGCAATACGGGCAGCGTAGAGGCGTCCCTTCATAAACTACTCCGATGGCTTCCAGTCCACCAAGGTGACTTGTGGGTTACGGCTATCGCGCCAGTAGTTCCAAGAAAAGCGAATCGCCATATCAATCTTCTGCCCGACGTCGGGCGCGGCATCTAGACGCCAAGCGATGCCTGCAATGCCACGCCTTGCACTTAGGCTAGCTGGCATACGAAAGCGAAAGTTCCCCTCACCAAAGGTTTGGGGCGCCTCGTCTAGCACGATGCCTTGCAGGCCGAACACAGGCTCAGGATTACCTTGCCCGAAGGGATGCAAGCGGTCGAGCTCTTCGAGTACGCGCTCGCCAAGGTCCGCATAGTCGAGCCATGTTGAAATTAGCAACGACGGCTCAGGTAAACCGGCAGGATAGAGCTTTTTCAGGCTTTCGAGATAACACTGCTTAAAGGCAGGAACGTCCATGGTTTTGAGCGAAACTCCTGCCGCCATCGGGTGACCTCCCCAGTGGCCAAGCAGGTGGGCGCAGCTTTGGAAGACTTCGACTAGATTGACCGAGGCGACTGAGCGGCCAGAGCCTTTGGCCTCATCGCCCTCAGAACCAAGAATCACGCAGGGCTTATGGAAATGGCGACTCACACGGCTGGCTACGATGCCGACCACGCCAGGGTGCCAATCATCACCAAAAAGCACAATGCCGGGCTCGTCTGCGAACTCGGCAGCGGCACGTTCTTCTGCAAGTTTGGCAATGCTCCGTTCAATGCCTTGCCGCTCTTTATTCATTAAGTCGAGTTGCTTGGCCATCTTTTGGCACTCAGAATAATCCTGATGCAAGAGTAAATCGATTGGCAAAGAAGCGTCGGCAAGGCGACCGCTAGCGTTGATGCGTGGGGCGATTTTGAAAGAGATATCAGCGCTTGTCATTTCTTGCCCACCGTCGATGCCCGAAACCTCGGCGAGGGCGCGGATGCCAATGCGCCCGTTCGCGCGCAGGTGACGCAGACCAAACCATGATAAAATACGATTCTCTGCGTGCAGTGGAACAAGGTCGGCCACAGTCCCCATGGCAACTAGATCAAGATAGTCTTTGAGTTGGATGCCCTCAACTCGTGGATCCTCAGCTTCACGGCGATGCTTGAGTAGGCCATGGAGTAGTTTAAAAACGAGGCCAGCGGTGCAAAGATCGCGCCATGGAGCATCCTCCGAATCGTTAACGTGCGGGTTCACGAAAATGCAGTCGGCGGGTGCTTGCGTTTTCGTTTGGTGATGGTCAACTATAATCACGTCGACGCCAAGTTCACTAAGGTAAGCAATCGGCTCATGGGCATTAGTGCCACAATCGAGAGCGATAAAAAGTTGAGGGATTTCGCCACCAAAGACGCGGTCGATCGCATCGCGACTCAATCCATAACCTTCATCCATTCGACGCGGCACAGAGTAGCGCGCTTCTAGACCGAGCGTGCGCAGCATGCTAACGAGTTGGACGGTGCTGGTGACGCCATCGACATCGTAATCGCCGAAAATGACGACGGACTCTCTCCCCTCGATAGCCTGTTCGATTCGCTCGACGGCGGCTTCGAGATGGGTCATCGCAAAAGGATTATCTAATTGCGCGAGCCTAGGCCGGAGAAACTCTTCCGCCGCCTCGGTCGTGGTAATGTCCCGCTGCACGAGTAGCTCGGCCAGGACCTTCGGCAGACTTAAGCGCTCGACCAAATTAGCCGCCGCTTTGTCGTCTGTATCGATTGTCTTCCAGAGCATTTAAGAAATAAGAGTAAAGCTGATTAAACAATAGGAGAGGGTTACCTCTCCACCTAGATCATAATGATCGAGTCGAGGCGTAAAGCCTCTCCTACGGGAAAAGGGCGATTTAAAGCCTAAGCTTCTTTTTGGCTCTCCCACTCGTAGCGCTTGGGCGTGAGCTGTCGCTCTTCGACGTGACGTCTATCACCCTTGTGCCACCAGAAGAATACCGGGCTAGCGATGAAAATCGAGGAGAAGGTTCCCGTAAGGATACCGATGATGAAGACAAAGGCCAGGTCGTTGATCACTCCCGCGCCAAAGACGTAAAGTGATGTGGCGGCGAGTAAAGTTGTGATACTCGTGAGCAATGTGCGAGAGAACACCCGGTTGATCGCCAAATTAATGATACTGCGCAGATCCGTGCCAGGGTTGAGCTCTAGCTCTTCCCGAATACGGTCAAAGGCTACAATGGTATCATTGATCGAATAGCCAACGATCATCAAAATCGCAGCCAGCATGGGCGCGGTGAACTGGCCACTAACAAAGAGTCCCATCTCACCACAAAGTACGAAAATACCAATCGTCATAAGCACGTCGTGGATCGTAGCCACGACCGCACCAACACCGTAGCCAACTTCGAAGCGAAGCGCTACGTAGAGTAAGATGCCGACCAGTGCCGCGAGCACGGAGAAGAGCGCGTTCCATTGAATCGTCTTTGAAATGGATGCTCCGATCTGATTGATTCCGGCTTGTTCAAGCCCAGCTCCAGGAAAGGCGCCTTGAAGGATTTCAAGAGCAGGACGCGCTTGATCGAAGGGAGTTTGAATTTTCAATATTTCGCGATCTTCACCGATTAAGCTCTGATAGTTTACGGTGACGTCACCGAGTCCGTTTTCTTCGAAGACTTTTGTGATCGCATCACTTTCTACCCGCTCAGAATAGCTTATCGTCATTTCATCGCCGCCAGTAAAGTCTTTACCGAGAATATTATCGTGATGGATCACCACACTAACCACACCTGCGAGCACGAGCGTCCATGAAGCGATAAATGCAGGCTTACGGAACTTGAAGAAATCGATTTTCTTTTCTCTTAAGAGTTCTAGTCCGAGGATTTTAGAAAGGCCTGCGCCGTGAACAAGGAAGTCGATCATAAAACGAGTGACGACCAAGGCGCAGAAGATCGAGGCGCAGATACCTATGGCGAGCGTGATGCCGAAGCCCTTTACAGGACCAGTGCCGAGCCAGATAAGAATCGAAGCGGTGATCAGAGTCGTCACATTAGCATCCACGATGGTAGAGGTCACCTTATCGAAAGCGCCTGCAGTCGCATTTTTGATGCTTTTCCCAGCGCGAAGTTCTTCGCGCAGACGTTCAAAAATTAGAATGTTTGCATCGACACCCATGCCGAGGGTGAGCACGAGCGCGGCGACACCGGGCAAAGTCAAAGTAGCCCCGAGGCTGGCAAGTACTCCGAGCACTATGATCACATTGACGATTGCGGAGGTCACTGCGACCAGACCGCCAAGGAAGTAATAAAGAATCATAAAGCCAACGACAAGGATGGCACCCCACTGCGCGGCGTTAACAGAACTATCACGAGCCCCCGCTGCCATAGTGGGACCCACTTCATACATTTCATCAACGCGCAGTTCGATCGCGAGAGGATTGTTAAGCACATTAGCTAGCTCTCTAGCTTCGCGCTGGGAATAGCTGCCTGTAATTTGGGCGTTTCTAGAAAGCACACCTTGAATAGTCGGCGCTGAGTAGAGCTTACCGTCTAGCACGATGGCGAGGGGCTCGCCGATCATGCGTTCGGTGACGGCGCGAAATATGTCAGCACCCTCATTGGTCATTTCCAGATTGATTTGGAAGCCACCAGTCTGGGTCTGTGAGGCGTATGCATCGGCCACGATCTCACCCGTGGCTTCGGGGATGAGCTTTACGAATTTACGGCGCTCATAAGTTTCGCCAGATTGGCGGTCTTCGATCTCCTCGTAGAGTACTTCATAACCGACAGGCGAACGGTTTGCCGGCGTCGAATCAGGCAAAAGATCTGGATGCACAGAACGAAACTCCAGGCGGGCGGGCTTTTTGACTGAATCGATCACCTCTGGGTTATCTTTGGTAGAAAGACCTGCCAGTTGTATTTCAATTGCATTATCGCCACGTGCACGAATCACTGGCTCAGCCACACCCATGCCGTCGAGGCGCTGGGCCATGATTTCGATCGCGTCTTGTAACTGTTCCTCTTGTTCAAATTCGTTGAGGCCATCTTGAGCCGCTTCGTCAATCATCAGCGTCACGCCGACGCCGCCCTTGAGGTCGAGACCGAGGCGGAGTTGGCTTTGAGCCTTGCTCAAAATATGTTTAAGCAGAATATCATTACGCTTGGTCTGGTTAGCCACATCGGCGACGTTGATCTGCGGGAAAAACTTTGCGTAATCAATCTGCTCCTCGACACCAAGATCGCGCAATGCGATGAAGAGCGTGGGTGACGCTTTTGTATCGACTCGGGTTTCTGCACGCTGAAGCAAGTCGGAAAAATCAGCCTCCTCGGCCGTGACTTGTGCCACGATGTAATCCTCAAAGGGACGATCCTGCAGGGGGGTGATACTCACCACGCACCAGAAGATGATGGTAATGGTGAGTAGGAATTTCCAAAGAATATTTCCGGACATGGCTAAAAGGCTGGACGCTAGGGGTTTAAAGAAAGAAAAGTGATCTATGCTTCGGCAGGCGCGACCTTATTGGCAACGAAACCCTTTCCTAGTTCGATCTTGGTATTGTCGGCGATGCGGACCACGAAACGATCCTCCTTCACATTCGTGATTGTGCCATAAACGCCACCGCTAGTAACGATCTCGTCGCCAGTTTGCAACTCGCTGAGCATCTTATCGTGGGCTTTCTGGCGCTTGCGCTGTGGCGCGATGATGAGAAACCACATACCCACAAAAAGGAGTATGATGGGCAAAAACTGGCCGAAGCCACCGCCGCCGCTTGCGCCTTGTGCCAAAGGAAAGAAAAAAGAAATTTCAGTAATAGTCATAATGCTTGATGGTTGAGAAGCCGAGGAAGCAAATGGAGTCGACCCCAAATAGCAAGTTCCTATTCGTGAGGCTTGAAAACAACGGGTTTGCTTAGATTCAATTTAGAGCTGGAAAAACCAAAATCTCTGTCCGCCATCCGAGATGCTTCCCGAAGCAGCTCTCACTCTCCCAGTCCCATACGCCGGATCAAGAGCCGTAAATGCTTAGGAGACTCACAGAGGATAGTGGCATCTGGGTCGCCCGGAACAAGCTGCACTTCGGCCAAATGGAGGGCAAGGCCGTGAAAAGAGGGTAAATTAAGCCCCGCGCGCTGCTTTTTTGGATGCAGCTCGCGCTGTGTAGGCGCTTCGGCACCGCCATAGAGGGCATCACCCATCACAGGGATCTCGTGGGCGGCGGCGTGGGCGCGGATCTGGTGCGGACGGAAAAAATCGACGCTGGCCTCCCAGAGCGCCCAGCCTTTCGGCGATTCGGCGATCCGCTTGAACTCGGTGAAGGCTTTTTTGCCCTTCGCTGTCGAGGGGATCATCTTTGGCTTCACATTATGCTGAAGCAGTGGCGCATCTGCTCGAAAGCTCGCCTCTGAGCCGGTAGGTTGCGCCGCTGAGATAAACTGAAAACGAAAGCGACAATCGCCCGAACCGAAGTGATTACGTAGATCGGCCAGCGCTTCGCGGTGTTTGGCAAAGACAGCAACCCCAGTGATCGCGGGATCCAGATAGTAAACCGAGCCGAAGAGCGAGGCCTCACGCCGCAGCAGCTCGGGCTTGCCTTCTCGTAACTGCGTATTGAGTGCAGCATCCATATCTGGCTCGGTGTCCCAAGGATAGGCGCGAGTGCCTACACCAGGGGGCTTTTCCAGCGCGAGCCAAGCAGCCGTCTCAGCGATTACAGGCAAACGTAAGGGCTTTTCTCCGAGTAAGGGCGGTGGAAAGCCGATCGCGTTTTTCTTATTTGATTTGTCGAACACGCGCTAGGTAGATACAAATTGCCCTCGATTCGACAAGCGAAACCGAGGGCAATCTGATAGGATTGTGGGGAAATTAATCCGCTTTAAGCAGCTAGGAGCTGAGCGCAACGTGCCTTGTGGCGAGCAATCTTGTTCGGGTGCACGAGGCCGTTTTTGCCCGCTTTATCCAGAGTGGAAATGAACTTACGCGCAGCGAGCGCCAAGGCTTCCTTGTCTCCTGCAGCGGATGCGGCGTCGACCTTCTTAGCGAAAGTCTTGAGGCGGGACTTGACTTGGCGATTGCGCAGAGAACGAGTCTCTGTTTTGCGAATGTATTTAAGTGCAGATCTAGTGTTAGCCATAGCTGATAAAAAGTTAAGAGGCGGGAAGGTGCGTGTACCCCAGAAGCCTGTCAAGGCGGAAAATTTGAGAAAAGTGTCAATTTCGGAGTGCTGTAAGCCGGATTTTGTCCACCATGCGCTGAAGCGCTTGGCTGTGCATTCATTTATCTATCTCGCCGGGGCGAAATTCCCACCGAAGTGAGATGCGACATACCCGGAATCATTGAACGAGCCGCCCGATCCCCTATTTTGCCTTGCACCGGATTGGGTTTATCATGCCTCCTTCGTTACCTCCAGAGCGGTGAGCTCTTACCTCCCCATTTCACCCTTACCTCAGGCAAGCCGAAACTTGCGCAAGGCGGTATATTTTCTGCGACACTATCCGTCACGTCAAGTTGCCCTAACGCGCCCCCGCTTTCACAGGGAATCCTGCCCTACGGTGTCCGGACTTTCCTCTCAATCTTACGATCAAGCGAACGCCCACACTCCGAAATCGACTTAGACAAGCTGACCTACCCTTTCTTCGGGCGCAAGCGGTAAATAAGTCTTTACACGCGGTGCCAGCAACTGGCCTGCGCGATGCTATATTGAAACTTCCGCGCGTGTTCTCGGATGAGAAAAGGCATGTCCCAGTGCCGATCCAGCACGAAGGTAGACTCCAAAACGTTACGCAGCCCATGAAAGGAATCGACCGCACCATCGCCTAACCAGTTCGTGAGCGGCGTATATTCCTCGAGCCAAGTAAAGGGAGTCGTCATAAAGAGCTGCCCAGACGGTTTGACCAGCTCTGGCAAACGCTCCAACAAACGCATAGGCTCAGGCAAGCGGCAAACCAAGTTACATGCGATCACGAGATCAAACTGGCCAATATCAGTGCGAATGCGCTGCGCGTCTCCTTGCTCGAAGCTGAGTCGACTACGATCAATAGCTGGATCGACCGAGACAGTTAATTGCGTCGTGGCCGAACCTTCGTCGAGACGCGTAGCTGGGTGCCACCCTTCGACCACGATGCGATTGGCCGCGTCGATAAATGCCTGCGAGTAATCGATACCAATCACCTCCTCACAATGCCTTGCCAGTTCGAAGCTTGACCGACCGACTGCACAACCGAGATCAAGCGCACGGGTGCCTCCCGTTAATTTTGAAAGATCGGCCCCCTCCAGTGCACAGCGCTTAGGGAAGTCTAGGGCATCCGCTCCGCCTAAAGCGTAAGGAAACTGTTCTTCAGCATTCGCATAATGAAAAACAAGGTATTGCTGTAGCAGTTCGTCGGACTCGTAGGGATTTTCGATATTCATAGGCAGCCTGGACTAGGCTCAGGCGGCACAAATCGACTAAGCCTCAACAGCAAGTTCCGCCTCAAGCAAGTCCACCATGTATTTCGCAGGCTTGTAATGCTCAATCAGAATTTCTGTCTGTTCACCTCGGATCATCCGCGCTTGCTGTAAACGGATCTCGGGAGTTTTGTGCGGCGCATACAGAACATCGTCATGGGAGGCGTTTTTATGCTCCTTAAAGAGGTCTGGCGTAATCGTTCCGCCTAGGTGATCATCGCGACCAGTGGCTACGTGGATCGTACCGAGAATTTTTTCGTCCTGGATATCGCGACCTGAGAAAGGTAATACCTGAGTGCCGAAGCCGAGCTCTCCAATCGCACCAATCATGGGATCATCTTTGAGGCGACGGTTATGATCTTCAATCTCTGCATAGTCGCCGTAAACGAATTGCGATTTTGTGATCATGCCATCTTCAACATGAAGAAGGCCGATCGTGCTCTCGTCATACTTGAAGGGGAAAACGCCCTCCGCACTTTCCGGGACAAAATAAACTTCCCCGGCTGGCAGATTTGCTACATCACCGCCCTTGCTTGGGGGGCATAGGCCGTGACTTTTCTGTGCCTCTTGGCCACGGGTATGGAGTTTTAGAGTGTAGACTTTATTTTCCACCTCAAAGTCGATTTCGAAAGTATCTGCCTTAGTTAGACCTAAGCGCAGCTTCTCAGCATCTTCACTTACAAGGTCATAGTCGACGGAAAGTCCCGTATCCAATATGATTTGATTCAGGCCGTGGAGCGTCGCACCGCGAAAACCAAATTCCTTGCACTTAGCTGTCAAAGGCGCCGTCGCGGAGAAAGTCGAGACGGTTAGAATAATATCATACTTGGTGTAGATGTCCTTATCTAAGCTCAAATGATTGCCCTCTGGATCAAAGCAATCGTCTTCCATATCTAGATTACTGCCGCCAGTTTCTTTGTAGGCAAAGATTTCGCCGCCCGTCCAGTTCATCTCGTCGAGCTGTCCATTTTTGAAGCCCTTGTAGAAAACCTCGTGCCCGTAATTTTGGATCGAGAGAGTTTCGTCCTCGAGGAATTTGAAGTCTTTCATGTCCGCCGGGTTCGGTAGGTCGATAAGAATACAGACCTTTTCACCATTACCGCGACCGAAACAAGTCGTTAGTAGACGTGTGAGGCTGAAAGGTGCAAATGTGCGTTCGTTAGCGTTGAGTATCATGAGTATTGGTGTTAAGTTAATTTAGCAGAAAACACTACCCCTATTCATAAGTAAACACATGTCAAAGCAGGTTTGACTAAAAGCTGCAGATAAATGACATCGCAAAACACATCAACACCTGACATAAAGCACTCAACCTATGAAGCGCGCCTTCGATCTAGTTATTAGTCTATTGCTCTTAGCCGTACTATGCCTGCCGCTATTATTCATTACAGTGCTGCAAGTCATCAAGCTCGGGCACCCTATATTTTTTAGGCAAACACGCGCAGGCAAAGACGGACATGCCTTCAAAATCCTCAAGTTCCGCAGCATGCGTAACTGTCAAGGAAGCGACGAAGAACGCCTCATCGCATGGGGACAATTCCTACGAAGCACCAGTATTGATGAGTTGCCTGAACTGTGGAATGTGCTCAAAGGAGAAATGAGCCTAGTTGGCCCCCGCCCCTTACCGACAATCTACTTGGAACGTTACTCGCCAGAACAAGCCCGCCGCCATGAGGTGCTTCCAGGTATCACCGGTTGGGCACAAGTCAACGGGCGTAATGGCCTTAGCTGGAAGGAGCAATTCGAGCTCGACCTCTGGTATGTCGAAAACCGTTCCTTCTTGCTCGATCTCAAAATTCTCTGCTTAACTATAAGCACCGTCTTAAGCCGCAAAGACATCGCTGAAGAAGGCCAAGCGACACGCAGCGAATTCTTTGATAACTAAGACTACCCTCTACGATACTCCTTATGCCAGACCGCACAGCCATCCAATCCCTAATCCTTGAATCGGTGCAAATGCTCGCCGAAGATTTCGAGCTCGAAGCACTGAAAGCTCCGAACCCACAGACCGCGCTGTATGGAGGAGACGGTTCGCTCGATAGCATGGCGCTGGTCAACCTAATCGCCGACATCGAAGAGGCCCTGGCTGAAAAGTTCGATGCCTCCATCGCACTGGCTGACGAAAAAGCCATGAGCGCAAAGAACTCTCCTTACCGGAATGTCGATAGCTTGACTGATGCAGTCATCGAAAGGATGCCATCATGAAAACGATCGTTATCACCGGAACGCGCAAAGGAATTGGCAAAGAAATGGCCAAGCACTATCTCGCCGAAGGTTGGCAAGTCGTCGGCTGCTCCCGCGGTGAAGGCAGTATCGAGCACGCCCACTACCGGCACTTCTCACTCGATGTGAGCGACGAAGATGCCGTCATTGCAATGGCTCGAACGATCAAAGCCAGCCATGGCAAGGTAGAGGCGCTTCTTAACAACGCCGGCATCGCATCAATGAACCATGCACTGCTCACGCCCGTCTGCACGGTGAACCGCATTTTGCAGACTAACGTGGTCGGCACCTTTCTCTTTTGTCGTGAGATGTCTAAGCTCATGCGCTGCACTGAGAATGGCCGTATCATCAATTTTACTACAGTCGCCCACCCGCTCAACCTCGAGGGTGAAGCCATCTACGCGGCCAGTAAAGCCGCCGTGGAAAGCCTGACCCGGATCCTAGCCCGCGAGCTAGCCGAGCTGAAGATCACAGTCAACGCGATCGGCCCCACTCCCATCGAGACCGATCTGATCCGCGGCGTGCCTCAAGAGAAAATGGACGCCCTCCTCGCCCGCCAAGCCCTCGGTCGCATGGGCGAAGTTCGCGATGTAATCAATGCCGTCGATTTTTACCTCCGCGAGGAGAGCGATTTCATCACAGGACAAGTGCTCTACCTCGGCGGGATCAATTAAGCGCTGCGGAGACTCTTCTCAGGGAATGCGATAAGACCCACTTTTCAATGACTCTCCTATACGGCGAGTAAGCAAGCTACCAAAATATACAATGACTTGGATCCGCCAGAAACTCGCCGCCTGCGGCGATCGTATCGCATGCCACGAAGCTGGCAAGGCATGGAGCTACGCCGAGTTTATCGAGCTCATTGACCACGCAGTCACGCAAGTCCCCAGTAAAGGTGCGGCCGTCATCGAGGTGCAGGGCCCGACCACAATCGAAGGTCTAGCCATGATTCTTGCCATTGGAGAGACCGGTCACATCGCCCTACCTATACCCGCTGAATTACCCGAAGCCGAGCAAGACAAGATGCGACTCATCGCCAATTCTTCGCAGCTTTATAATCAACTCGAAGGCAGTGGCCTCGTGCTCTTCAGCAGTGGCACCAGTGGTGAACCCAAGGGCATGCTCCATAATCTCGACGCTCTACTAAGCCGCTATAAAAATCTATCTGCTCGCAAGGATCGCTCCCTACTCTTGCTACTAATCGATCACATCGGTGGGCTCGACTCCGCCTTCCGTTGTCTTTTTTCCGGATCGACGCTCGTTGTGCCCGAAACTCGCAACCCTGAAGCGGCGGGCCTAGCTATCGCCTCATATCAAGTTAACATCCTGCCTGCCTCCCCGACCTTCTTAAATCTAATGCTACTCTCGGGGACTGCCCAGAAGCACGATCTTAGCACCGTCGAAATCATTGCTTACGGCGCCGAAGCGATGCCTCAGAAAGTTTTAAAGCGACTCGCCAAAGTTTTCCCCAATGCACAACTACAACAAAAGTTTGGCACTAGCGAAACAGGTGCCATTCGGATCAAGAGTATCGACAATGAAAGTCTTTTTTTTCGTATCGAAGATTCAGATACCCAGTGGAAAGTAGTCGAAGAAGAGCTCTGGCTAAAAACACCTTCACGAGTCCTCGGATACCTAAATGCTGCCAACAAAGGCCTTGAGGCGGATGGCTGGTATCGCACGGGCGACCTTGTCGAAACAGACGATCACGACAATCTCAGAATTGTCGGTCGCGCCAGTGCGATCATCAACGTGGGTGGTCAAAAAGTGCACCCCTCCGAAGTAGAGGCTATCTTAAACGAGATCGAGGGCATTGAAGCGGTCAGTATTTACGGCATGGCATCCCCTATTACTGGAAGCACCATCGCCTGTGAAATAGTGGTGAGCGGTGACGAAGGATCGCGGACATGGAAGCGCACAATCCGCAATCATTGCCGAGGTAAATTAGCGCCGTGGAAGATCCCATCATCCGTAAAAATTGTCGATTCGATTAGCGTAAATATCAGGCTGAAAAAGCAGTTCGCTAGAACAGAACAGGAATTCTTAACATAGACCCGAGCGCCCTTGACAGGCTCTCGAGGCACTGAAAAATTTAACGTTTTAATCCAACATACAGATGGCATCTCCTACAGACGTTCGTAAAGGCAAAGTCCTCAACTACCAAAACACCCCGCACCTCGTGCTAGATGTCCAACACCGAACGCAAGGCCGCCAGGCTGGCTTCATGCAAGTCACCATGCGCAACCTGAGTTCATGCGCTAGCACCAACACCAAGATCCGCACCACAGATAGCGTTGAAATCATGCACACCGATATGGTTAAGCTCGAGTTCAGCTACGTCGATGCGGACGGCTACCATTTCATGGATCCCGAAACTTTTGAGGATGTCATCCTTGATGAGAGCCTGATCGAGGAGGCAAAGGATTTTCTAGTCGAGACGCAGGCTTACAGTATTCTCCATGTGGACGACAAACCCATCTCGATCGATCTACCCGCATCGCTTGAAATGAAGGTCACTGAATCCGCTGAAGGCGTCAAAGGCGACACCGCAAGCAATGTCCAAAAGCCAGCCAAACTGGAGACCGGTCTCACAGTGCAGGTGCCGCTCTTCATTAAAGAAGGCGAAACCATTAAGGTAAACACAGCCGACCGATCCTATGGAGGACGCGCTTAGCGCATAAGCACTGTAATCCAAGCGGTAGGGAGCCTCAGTTCACGTCGCGATAAGACATACCTTTGTCGCCGACCAGCATTGATCTTTTAAATCCACATATTATAATGTGAGGTATCTGAAATTTTTTAAGAATGCGATTCACTACCCCAGTGGCTAAAAGTGCAAAAGCCCGATCCGGCTTCGCACTTGTCATTGCCTTAAGCCTGATGGCTTTTATCCTTCTGCTCACACTGTCGATCACAAGTTTTGTCGTAGTTGAGCAACAAAGCGCTAATATTGCTAAGCAACAACTCGTAGCGAAGCAAAATGCACTCGTAGGCCTGCAAATTGCCATCGGCGAGTTGCAGCAACGTCTAGGCCCAGACCAACGAGCGACAGCGAGTGCTGACATTCTAGACAGCAGCAATAATCCTTACACGATCGTCTGGCATTCGGACCCGACCAAGGGTTGGGATGGCGCGACAAAGGACTGGATTACGGGGGGCGACGCGGAATTTGCACTCCCACTCCTCTCGGTGGATCCGGCCAAGCTAGATTCCCTAATAACAAATAAAAAGTTTAACGAATCAGTGCTCGATAATCCGGTCGAGCTCATGGCTATTAGCAATCCTAGTGATGGCACACTCACTAGCCTCAAAGCTGAGCGACGCCCACTGGTCGATGCTCAGGGAGCGACAACCGGTAACTACGCTTGGGTGGCTCAAGACGAATCGCTGAAGGCTAACCTCAGGACAGAGCATGGAGATTATCAGAATGAAGATTCCAGCCTTGATCTAGTCGAGACCAGTCGCCGCCTTTCGGTCTTTCCCTATGCCAACGCCGCAGGAGTTAGAATTTTAGGTGACTTCCCCTTCGGCGCGATCGAACCAGTAGTAAATGGCGAACTAAATGAAAATTACTTTGAAAAAATACAAAAAGCCGAAGAACTAGGTGACCTTGTCACCAGTGGCTTACTTGATCCGGCAGACGAATCTGGCTCAAAGGCTGAGCAACTCGCTCCCTACCGAAATCATTTCACTCTGAGCTCTAAGGGAGTTCTCGCGGATGCTAAAAACGGCGGCCTGCGCCGCGACCTCAGTCGCGGCCTCGACGACCAGTATTTTGAAAAACTACACGGCGTGCCCGTATTCGGAGTGGATCGCGATGGCAACGTAGTCGCCGACGGCATCAACGACCCAGTTGGAGACCAATGGAAATACTTCAGGGACTTTTATAACTTTTACCGCCCGGTAGATGACGGGCTGGTGAGCGATTTGAATAATAAGAATATTTTTTATGGATTGGATGACGTCACCTCTCCTAGCCCCTCTACGAGAATGCGTTTTACAGACGTCAATCAGGACATTAACCATATATATAATTCGCCCAATGGAACGGACTCTAACGATCGTAGCTACAACGTAAGCTATGCAGGTCCAGTGAATACACTTACCGTTAAAAATAATTTTAGAAACAACACATATAGATTTACGGACAAGTCATGGTTTGCTTTCACACCAGCGCTAAGGCCCGTATTTCTTAGGAAGAGTATCAAAATTGGCATACAAACACGGCAAACAACCAACGCGGACTTTACGGATCCTAATGATCCAAACGTCGGAAAGTATGTCCTCCAATTCAAAGTGTATCCCTCAATGGTGCTATGGAACCCATTCAATGTAAGCATTAATCTTAACCCAACAAATGACGGCAGTTCGATCTCCAACAACCCCCTTGCAAATGGCGAAGTAATTAAATTCGAAACTGTTAGCGGGGGAATTCGATTTCCGATTGAGATAAATAGAAACGGCATCATCGAATCGTATTCATTCAACATTCGACCGATCTCTCCTCGGCTCAATGCGGTCGGCAACAAAGCCTTCGATGCCATAGGCATACCCAAAAGGATGGACCCGGGTGAGGTCATCGTATTAGGGCTCAAAGACTCCTATCGAGCCGATTTATACTTCAACACTAGCAACAGAAAGAATCCGATAAATGTTAATGGGAATAGCTTGAGAAGAGCAAATGGAAATTCAATCAATCAGAATATGTCGAGAGACGGCTGGGAAGCCCGTGGCGGCAATTGGGGTTCCGCATTTCACTTATTCCCCGCAGCGTCTTCGCACGGAGTCAGCGAAAACAACGCTATCATATACGAGACTCGCTATCTACTGGATGCAGACGGCAATCCTCTACTGGATGCAGACGGCAATCCTATAGAGACTTACCTCGAGGCTGACGATAAGATCGTCATTCTAAAATCTGATAAAACTGCTGTTGCCCCAGATGAGTATAGCTGGGGCGGTAGGATCAGCGGACGGGAAACTGGAAATAAGAGCCCAGAACGCGGATATTTTAGCCATTTGTTTAACTCCTTTCACCAAGCGACAAATTCAGATCTAATCTATATCGATGAAGATGTAAGCCTGGGAGCAGCCGCAGGGCTGAGAAATGCCGACTCTTTCCCGTTCTACCAAATTGATTTTCGTGGGCGTACGCTTTCCAATGAAGCAGGCCCATTGAACAGCTATGGAAATCCAGCTGTGCCTGCATTCGCTAATGTCAATTACCTTGGAACAATGCCTCTTGGGCTTAAAGGTAGAGGTTACGACACATGGCAGGACGTCAAAGCGCTCTACATCCCCGAACGCCTAAGTATTAGCATCCCACTCGATCCCCTTTCACAGAGAAATCCTGCCACTGGAGCTGGGTATTACGGAACATCTTTTGATAATGAAGGCAAAAACAAAACTTCAAGTCGCATAACTCTATATGACATCCCGCGACACCCCATCGTATCAGCTGGAGATTTCAAGAATTTGGTTTTTAGCTGGTTTGAAGACGCTCCAGCACGACCAATCGGTGCCTCATGGCCAAATGCGACTCTAGGAGATTTAAGCGATACATATATCAAGTCACATACCCAAAGTAATACTTACGACGTAGGTGCTGGTTGTGACACGAGCTATCATTACAACGATACATTGTTCGACTCCTACTTTTTCTCGGGTATTCCCTCCGATGAAAGTGACAGCAATAGTAGCCTAGTATTCGAGCAAACATTTCCGTACGGAGAAGCTTTCACGCAAACTTATATAGAAGCTAGAAAACCACTTGCTAATACACGCCTGAGTTACTTCGGAGAACCCATACTGGAAGATTTGCGCGACCCAATTGATGAAGTCAGCCGTGATGCTAAAAATGGCTTCGAAAAAGCCGCTGCATATTTAATGATTGATGGCCCATTTAATGTTAATTCCACCAGTCGCGCAGCATGGATCTCTATTCTTTCCGGGTTTCGTAATCAAATGATTAATGGGGTCAACGAAGACTACTCAACTACAGATGACTATATGGCAGAAGGCAGTCCATACGTAGATAACTTCATACCATCAGATGATCACAATGACCTTTATGCTGGCCATCGACGTGTTGAAGATAAGGAATTATCCAACTTTGCAAACGAACTTATTGAGGAAATACGTAATAGGGGCGTCGCTCGCACACTAGGACGATTCCTCAATAGATCCAATAATAGCTCAAATTCAGATGAGCAGTTAATGAGCCGCATCGACAAAGCGATTTTGGATGCAGGATTAAATACAAGCCAACGTATCGCTGATAGCACTCAGGATGATGCGGAGCTAATCTCTAGACCTAACGAGACAAAACCCCAAGCCCACATGTTTGCGCAAAGCCTTGCTCCTGAGACAGGGGCAGGTCTTCCCGGCTATCTAAAGCAGCAGGATATTCTTCGCCCACTTGCACCAATCATGACATCGCGAGGCGACACATTCACCATTCGTACTTATGGTGAAACTATCAACCCTTCAACAGGAAAGCCAGACGGGCAAGCATGGTGTGAGGCCGTTATTCAGCGCATACCTAATTACTTAAACAAAATCGACGACCCATGGAAAAGCCCTGCAGATGAGGACTTCAATGAAGTAAATAAAACCTTCGGTCGTCAGTTCAAGATTGTAGGATTTCGTTGGCTAACTGAGGCTGATATTTCCTAGCGGCAATTAATCTCTACATCTTTTTAAATGAGACCTAAATTACTTATCGGCGGACTATTTATAAGTCTTATAATACAAGCAGATGCGGGCCTCAAAAGCGGGCATTACTTCCAAGCCATCGCGACTAATCAAGTCATCAAAAATGAGCTCTGGAACCTTGTCGACGGGAAGAAGCAAGAAATATACGCGACAAGAATACTACGAAGTACTGATTATGCCTATGATTTTGCCCCAACCATTACATTCTTCGGCGATCGAATTGATGATGATGGAAATCCGATCCCCGAAGCGATTGTAAACGTGCCCGATGGAGCGACTCGCCTATTATTGCTCTTTGCAAAACTAACTGCACCAAACGAGCGCGGACTATCTTATAGAGTAATCGCGATGAGGGATGATAGTGACAATTTCAAATTCGGCTCTTTCCGCTTCATTAACACCAGTCAAAAAGAGATAGCAATCAAGCTCGCTGAGGAGCGATTCTTAGTCGATTCTAACGGTTCGAACACAATAGAAATTGAGCCACCCGAGCGTGGCGACCTATCAATTCGCATCGCAGTAAAAGATGAAGATGGCGTATGGAACTCATGCTATACTAACGGATGGGGACATCGATCTAACCTCCGAACTTTAGTTTTCCTCGTGGAAGAACCCGACGGGCGCATCAAAACAATGCGCTTCCGACAGACCGAGCCAAAAGAGTAGACTTCGCTCAAGAAAACTACTTCCTGCGCGGTGGGGCACCCGCCCAGTGCGAAGAAGTGCGATACACCGCCACCTCTTCGCGATTCTTTTCAAAGCGCAGGAGATTATCGTCTAAGCGCTTCTTTAGTTGGGCGATCTTATCGGCATCTGCTACAGGATCTAGGCGAGCAGATTCTCGTGCAAAGATCTCGCGTGACTGCGCCTCAAAATGATCGAGCTCTTCTAGGCGAGCTTGATAGACATCTTGCACATCTTCGGCATCAATCGATACAAGGTAATCGCTCAGAACTTTATCCAATTCAGCTGCCTTTTCTGGCATTTCACGAGCGAGATTAAACTTTTCTGAATAATCATTCTTTAGGTTGAAGAGTTGTGTCTCGCCGGTTAGCAGGTGCTTCATATATTTGTAGTCACCAAGGCGGATCACACTCATTGGTGGCGCAAAGTAGCAGGGGTAGTGGAAGACCATTCCTTCAACCGGACGCTCAACCTCCGCCGCGTTGCCCCGCTCGAATACGCCGCGCAGACTGCCGCCATCAAGGTCTTCCGGCAAGGGCGAACTGACGCCAGCGAGGTCGTGTATAGTCGCCAGAAAATCCCATTGCACCACTGGCACATCGCACTGCACATTTTCTTTCACGCCTGGTCCTGCGACGACCATTGGTACTCGTAGACCACCTTCATAGAGTTGCGCCTTACCCCAAGCTAAAGGACCATTCGGTCGCATGCCACCGCCGTTATCGGAGGTTAAAATTATGTATGTATTATCAAGCTCTTCCACGGCCTCTAGTTCAGCCACCAAAGCACCAAGCCCTTGATCAATCTCGTCGATCATTGCCGCATATTGGAGTCGCCAATGCGAATTTTTTCTACTCGCAGATATCTGATCCGTCGGTAAATAATCCTCATCCTTGCAATACTTCCCGCGCGGGGAATTACGGTATTTTTCAATAAGCTCAGGACTCGCTGCATGTGGCACATGCACTGCGTAATGGGAGATCATCATAAAGAACGGCTTTTTTCCCGCGTGCTCGCGCACGAAATTGACGGAGCTCTTTTTCAATGATCGCATTCGTTTTGGGTCATCCGCTGGTAATGGTGCACGGCTCTTAATATCTACATAATCACCATGGAAATTACCGTTTGAACCGATGTCGTATTCATCGGTCACATCATACCCAATCTCGCTCATGCGCTCACGCGCAGCCATACCCTTGCCGAAGTGAGCAGTGATATAGCCCTTACCGCTGCCCTTGAGCACATCGGCCATTGAGACTTCATCCACCCACTTTAAATTGCGCTTGTTAGCTAATACGTCATGCACGAAGGTATATTGGAGGCGGCCGGGCGTCTTGCCGAATTGAATACTCTTGCGCGATGGCGTACAAGTTGGTGCAGGCGCATAAGCATTGGAGAAGCGCATCCCCCGCGCAGCCAAGGCCTCCAGATTTGGTGTCTGGTAAAAATCACTCTTCGACTCTGGCTCGCTATCCATCATCGGCACCGAGGTGTCGGCCCAACCCAAATCGTCGATATACATGAGTATGAAGTTGGGCGCATCTGAAGCCGCAGAAGTCAATGATGCCAGGCTAGTCGCCAGAAATGCAGTAAGGCTGAATAGTTTGAGTAGAGTCGTCCGTTTCATGTAAATAATAAGTTAAGAGAACTAATCGCACACCTTAGCGCATTATTGATAAAATCTCAATGTCTCTGAGCGCACAATATATGTCTTAAAGCGCCTTATTTTTTTAAGGGAATAAGTGTATATAGTTGTGGATCGAAATTAGGACGAAGCCTCTATCGCTTACGTCTTACTTTCGACTCAGGAACCATCGCCAATACGGCGGATACTTCTGAACTAATATCTGGATCGTCAGCGAACTGCTCAAATGCATCATGCAGATAGTGTTGGATGTAACCGTTTGGTTTGAGATACAAATTAACCATAGCTTTCTTAAATTCTGGCGTTGGCGCTTTCTCCACAGCAAACACGATCTGATCGAGTTTTAGCTTCTCCCAGCCTTCGACCTTTTTGCTTTTTACCATGCGCTCTAAGCCAGATTGCGCAGCTTTAATGTCATTCGCACTAACATTAGGCGTCGAGATTAACTCAAGCCACACCTCGCTCGCCTCCATGTGAGGCCAACGCTGTAAAGTCTTTAATACAGTTGGTCGCAAGGGTGACCCAATATCGAAAATCTTTTTCTGAATGTAGGCTAAAAAATCGTCACCCGCCACAGCATCCGCAATAACTAGTAAATCGGCACGAATCGCATCATTGGCCGCGGTATTTAGTGCCGGCACGAAGACTGAGTTCCACAAAAGATCAGGGTCTCCATAATTAAGACACAAGCGCTTCAAGCTATTTTGTGCTGGTCGTTTCACAGAGTCGCCTGACACGATGAATTGTGCCATAGCTTGACAACTCTCAAGCGTGCCAAGTACTTCCAAAGCCTTCATACATTCGACACGTAAGTCATCCGAATTACCTGGCGCGATCATACGATTTAACAAGTCGGTAGCTCCTTCCGCATTGCGCATAGCGAGAAGCTGCGTTGCAGCGGAAACTTGTTTATGGTCAGGTGAATTTTCTACAATTTTAAATAGTTCGTTATCTATTGCCGCGAGATCAAGCATCGCCAGCGCATTGCTTACATCTGTTTCAAATTCATTTAAAAATAGTGAATATAGAGTCGAAAAACTCGCACTGCCACCAATCACACCGAGTGTGAATATCGCCTGTTTGCGAACTGCCTTAACCTCGCTCGACAGTAGCGCAATAACGCTCGCCTCAGCACTCGTAATCTTCTGCTCTAAAATTCCCGAAAGAATAATCAACTGATCCTCTGGAGTGCGTGAATCCAGGTTTTTCAGTAAGTTCACTTGCAAGGCGGGCGCGGTCATTGCGGTGCCAAGCATCGCAGTACGGAGGGGTGAAGGTGCCTCGTCGACTACAGCTTGCAAAACTGCCACTGCTTCAGTGGTGTCCTTCTTTATCAAGGCAACAAATGCCGCCTCCGCGACACCCACATTCGCAGCCGAAGAAATCAAAGACTTACAGGTGCTGGCATCAGCGCCTAGGGCCAGCATGGCCAATTCAATAGCTGCACGACTTCCTTCAGGCGCATTCGTACGCGCTAATTTCAATTCGGAATAGACCGAAGATTCGCCCAGCAGGGCTAGCGCATTTGCCGCTAGTGCGATGGTATCAGCATCGTCGGACTTTAGAAGTGGAACGATTGCCTTGACGGCACGCCCATCGCCACGGAAGGCAAAACCATCAATATAGGCACGCTTCTCTGCATCGCTTGAACGTAACATTGCCTGGTATAAGACCGCATTCGCTTCAGGTGCGGGATTTGCAACCAAAGCGCGACGAGCGCAATCACGCAACTCGGTATCAGGGCTATTTAGATAGCCTGCAATCACTGGTATTGAAGCCTCACTGCCGGTCAGCTCCAACATTCGCAAAAGCCAAACTTGGGCGGAATGACTTAGGTCGGATTGCAAGAGCTGCAAAGCTTCTTGTTCCAAGACCATGCGAGCGCTTGCATCAGCAGTCGGCGCAGTTGAGTTGGTCAACAGTTGCTGAATGCTGTTACGCGCCTCAGTGCGCTGATTCATCTCACCCGAGTCAAGCAGCGTGACTAACTCGCTGAGATTTTGAGCAGATAGCGCTATCGATAATGTGCTTAGGCTACAGACCGCAGATAATAGAAATTTAAATTTCATGTAAAATAGATTGAAGTAATCAAACTGGCAGCTCGTAACCCGCACGACGTGGACGATCTTGCCAGCGACGCGCATACTCATCGCCCACAATTTGTTCGGCGACAGGATCCCATATGATTGGACGTTTTAACCGCTCGGCAATTCCAGCTAGCTGGCAAATCGTTGCAGTCCGGTGGCCGATATTGACATCACAAATTGGAGTGGCCCGACTTTTAATACACTCGACCCAGTTCACCTGCTGTTTGTGTGAGACATATAAGTGCACATCCGAAGGTTTCAGCGGACGACCCGCCAAATCGCTCGGTGTGGTTGCAATGCGACCACCTCGGCTGACCATGACCTCGCCCTCAGAACCCACAAAGCGAATCGAATGCCCCTTCCGGTCACCATGATCACGGATCACCTTGACTCCATCATCGTATTCGAAGGAGTGATACTGCGCACCTTCATGCTCTTTCGGGTAGAAAGCCACAGGCCCTGAATCATCACGACCGAGCGCCCATTGGACGATGTCGTAATGATGCGCACCCCAGTCTCCATTTTTCCGGGAGCCATAGTCCCAATAACAGCGCCAACCACCGCCATAATTACCTTCGACTCGCTTTGAAGAATACGGCTCATAAGGCGCGGGTCCGAGCCAACGATCATAATCAAAGCCCTTAGGAATCGGCTCCTCTGCCCAAAGCTTTGGTTGAGGGAAATTGCCAAGCCCCACCAATACCTCTTTGACCTTTCCGATGTAACCATTGCGCACCAATTCAGCTGCCTTACGGAAGGCACTGTTTGAACGCTGCATCGAACCTACTTGAAGGACGCGACCATAGCGCTCACAAGCAGTCACCATAGCTTTGCCCTCCTCGATTGTCAGCGTCATTGGCTTTTCGACATAGACATCTTGCCCTGCCCGCATCGCGGCAATCGAAATCGCAGCGTGCCAATGATCTGGAGTACACACCACTACGGCATCCACTGAGGGGTCATTTACAATGTCCTCGTAATACGGCGTCGCCTTGCACTCGCCGCCTCGTTTTTTGATCTCACTCAAACCGTATGCCCGAGCTTCGGGCTTCACGTCGCAGACCCACAGGGCTTGCACATCCTGGCGGCCAGCGATGCTAAAATGCGCCCCAATTTGCTTACCGATACCCACGTAAGCTAAATTAATGCGACTGTTCGGACCGACGCGTCCATTCAGACCAAGAATCTCGGCCCGCAAAATCATAGGAGCTACCGAGGAAGTCACGCAAATAGCCGCACTTTTTTTGAGGAAGGAACGTCGTTTGATAATTTTTTTAGAGCTCATTATTAATTCAAGAAAGTTACAGACTCTTTGTTGTAGAAAGAAATTTTAAATTTAAAAGCCAGCAGGCAAAGGTTGTGCATAAGCATTATCGACCTGAGCGCTTGGACGTGCGTCAGCCGCCAAGTCGCCCAATGCAAATTGGATTCCATTCAAAAAATGCTGTAGTGCCATAGGATTGCAAAATGTTTCGCTATTGTGGCCCAGATTAGAGTAAAATATGCGCGACCCCTCGTATTCACGAATCCATGAAACCGCATAGTCGTTATCCTGACGCTTCATTCCAGCCTTCTTCATATTCTTACCACTTAAATCCAAGCTTAACAAAATACGAAGCTTGTCGCGGGTGAAATACTCGTCGTCGCGATATTGATAAATCTCGTCGCGAATCGTATCGCCTGTCATGATATGACTGCAGATCGGGTGCTTCGGCTCCTCATTGTAAAGCGACACCAGACTATTTGCACCCCATGGATGGCCATCAAAAATGCCTCCCATGACATTCAAATAGTTCGGCCAGTTTCTATGGCAATCAGTTGCAGCATGAATCCCGATCAAGCCTTTCCCTAGCTTCAAAAATGCTTCAAAAGCCTCGCGCGCCTCCCCTTTGGGAATCGCATCGTTACCAGTAGTGTTGAGCATGATCAAGCCATCATACTCCATAAATCCCGGGCTGTTAAAAACCGCAGGATCTTCAGTTGCAAAGACCTCAAACGTGCCCGTGCGTTTACCCAACTCAGTCAAGGCATAAACGCCGAACGGAATCGAATCGTGACGAAAACCTTGCGTGCGCGAATAGATCAGAACTGTTCGGGGTGCCTGTGGGTGCTGGAACTTCAACGACTTAACCGCGGCATCAAAGGTCTTTGCGCCTTCAACAATACGTATATCAGCCTTTGTCTGATGAATCTGCTTCTGCACCTCTATCTTCTGCTGCTCCAGAGCATGATCCTGTTTACGCAGATCATTCAACTTCAGCTGCAAGCCCGAGGTGGCAGGCACTGCGATCAATGCGCTTTGCAAACTAAAAAAGGTCAGCCAGACAAGTTTAACAAAAAATTTATTCATAAGTAAAATGGTGAGCGATACAGCGTATGACTTAATATTTGTTTAACGAAAAGTTTCCTCGGGCCTAGGGCTCGTCTTGAAAATAGATTCAATCTTCTCTAGCACATCCTCATCCAGTAATACAAGGTCATCGATAGCTTTGAGGTTTTCCTTCAAATGATTCGTATTAGAGGCTCCCAATATTGCAGTCGTCACGTTTGAATTCTTCAATACCCATGCGAGTGCTAGGCGTGCGGGAGTGATCTCTAAATCACGCGCTAGGCTCGCGAACTCAGCGACCTTTTGCACCCTAACTTCGTAGCCCAGTGGCAGACCTGCATCCTTAAGCCAGCGCTCTCCTGCTTTGGAAACGACAAAAGCTTCGTCTTTCTCTTCAAGGTAGTGGCCGGCCAATTCCCCACGTGATAGCGGCGACCACACCGTTGTGCCCAGTCCCGCTTCCTTGTAGAGTCGTGAATAGTCCAGCTCGAAGCGTTCGCGGGTGAACAAATTATACTGCGGTTGCTCCATAACGGGTGCGACTAGCTTGTCGCGTGCGGCGGCGGCATGCGCGAGTGCAATGTCGCGCGCAGTCCACTCACTGGTCCCCCAGTAGAGGATCTTTCCCTGCCGCACCAGATCCGTCATCGCGGCGACCGTCTCGACGATCGGCGTATTCAGGTCGGGACGATGACAAAAATAAAGATCCAGATAGTCGACCTGTAAGCGTTCGAGGGCTTGATGGCAGGCCTCAATCACATGCTTACGGAAGAGCCCCTTACGCGTCGGCTCACAGCCTCCCCAAAATACCTTACTCGAAACACACCAAGTATCACGCCGCCAGCCTTTGGCCTTGAGGATGCGCCCCATTAGCAATTCTGATGCGCCCGTAGCATAGACTTCAGCATTATCAAAAAAGTTGATGCCCGATTCGTAAGCGAGCGTCATTAGCTCATCGGCAGTCTTTTCAGAGATCGACTCACCAAAGGTGCGCCAAGATCCTAAAGAAAGTTCACTCAGAGGTAGCCCAGTTTGGCCAAGGTAACGATAATTCATAGGTTTAAAATACTGGCAGATTCTTATTTGCTACCTTCGCTCATAGCCATGCGCTCGCGTGTAAAGATCGCTTCTTGCTTAAGCCATTTGATATATTTCTCTGCCTCGGCAAGTTGCCTCTGCGCTTGGGTATCTCCCGCAGCAGCTTCGACACGATTTGAGTCCGCACGCGCTTCGGCTTTGGTTAACCACTCACCTTCTATGTTTTTCAGAAAGCCTGCGCGCAGTTCATTCACATCCTCCGCCCCTACCGAATCGAGATACTCCATCATTTGCTGTTCAAGTGATGCCGCCATTTCAGGATAGAATGACTTTAAATCATGCTTTTCAGACAAATCATCACTGAGCTTATAAAGTGCCACCGCTTGGGTATCTAAATTCTTTAACAGTTTGAAATCGCCACGGCGTATAGACGACTCTGGTTCACCGTTATACCAAGGAAAATGGAAGATCAAGGCATCGCCCGAGCGTTCGATGTCTGCTGCATCTCCCTGATGAAAGGCGTCTGCAATGCTGACCCCATCGAGCTCACCTGGAAGTTCAGCGACGCCACCCGCTAACTCATAGTAAGTCGGCAAGAGATCCCAACCCGCAGTCGGCACCGAGCAATAGGCATTCCTCGGAACCCCAGGGCCACGAATAATGAAGGGCACGCGAATGCCGCCCTCCGTCAAGTCGCCCTTAGCGCCACTAAGCGGCTTGTTGCCACGCAGACCGCCGCCATTATCGGAAGTGAAAATCACATAGGTATTCTCAGTGATCCCAAGTGCGTCCAAGTGGTCTAATAAATCGATAAAGGCACGATCCGTGTCATCAACCATCGCAGCATAGTTAATCAGCCAATTATGTTTATAGGCAGATTCTGAGATTTCTTCATCCCGCAAGTAGTCTGAGTCCAAGGCTTTCGAAGGACGCGGCAGTGCCCGGTACTTATCACGGGTCTCCCTCAAAGAGTCGTGCCAAATGTGCACCGAATAATGCGAAAGCTGAAGAAAGAACGGACGCCCAGCTTCGGCCTGCTCAGAGATAAAGTCCTTACTCATTTTAGTAAGCGAAAAGATACGCTTTGGATCATCCTCTGGGAGGAAGGTTCTCATATCGTCGAGAAAATCGCCCTCACCATTACCGGTACCCTTCATATTCTCGCAAACATCATAACCTGCCTTCTCTGGAGATATTGCAGGGATATGCCACTTGCCATAGTGCGCGGTGATGTAGTCAGTATTCGCCTGCTTCAAGGCCTGTGGTATTGTGACCTTTCCGCGATATTCTTTAAAAGAACGTTCCGTATTCAAAGTGGCATTCAACATGCGCGCAGGCGTCATTCCGTGCAGCATCGCATTGCGCGACGGCGTGCAAACCGGAGCCGGTGAGTAGGCATCCGAGAACACCATGCCCTCACGCGCGAGCCGCTCCAGACCAGGCGTCTGATAAAAGTCGCTGCGCGTTTCCTCGCGACCTTCGATCATGGGCACCGAAGTATCCGCCCAGCCGAGATCGTCCATGTAAACAACCACAAAATTGGGCGATTCTGGCTTCGCCAATAAGGTTAGCGCCAACATTAATAACGAGCTAGCGACAAAAACAAAGCACTTCGCATTAAAACAATTATAATTCGTAGGTAACATGATTAGATATAAACAATGAAACGGAAATCGGGCTGAGGTTCCAATTGTCATCAGGCATCTGTGAGAACACGATTAGTAAGAACCTTAAACCATCTAGCAGAATAACAATTGGTATGAATTAAAATAAGGCATCATAGAGAAAATAACAATGTCTCACAGCGAAAAAGACCTATCTGATTACGACAAAAGCACCCATTTCTCGAGGGGCTGAGGGCTGGATGTTTATACTAGGGCAGGGTATTCTAAGTAGTAGTTAGGGCAAGGGTAGCTGCAGATGCATCCAGGGCAGCCAAAAGGAAAGCCCCGCTTGTGCGGGGCCTTGTGAAGCTTACTGGTCCGTTCGGATAACTCTAAAGAATCGTCGGCTGTAATTATCGACTGAATGCAGTCTCTCTACGATAGCGCTTTCGCCTTGGATGTTATCTTCCACGGTTGCCCAACTTCCAAGATCGGTAGAGTGTTCGATGCGGTAGGTGCCTCCAGAGGCTCCGTGGAATTCTAATTCAATAGCAGTTTTCACAATCAGCAGAGCGTTCGGGGTATCCTCTGATTCTGTGGGATCGTAGCTTGTATTGATCTCATAATTATCGGTGAAACCATCCCCATCGCAGTCCGTACTGTTTGGATTTGTGCCGGTATTACTGTAGTCAACGAATGAACCTAAGTTAGTTTCTGCCCCGTCAGAAAGCGTATCCCCGTCAGAATCTCCCCTTGTCGGATTGGTTCCGGTATCGGTCGCACTCAGCCAGACTCCAGTCGCAGACTCGAAGCCATCCCAGATGCCGTCAGTGTCGGAGTCAACTTCCAGTGGATCCGTGCCTGTGTCTGAACCGTCTACATAGGTTCCCGTATTGGTCTCAGCTCCGTCGAGCAAGCCGTTATTCTATCATCGATTAAGCAGAAGCGGTTGGTTTAGGAACGCGTAAAAACCAGAGGCAATCGCTCCTGATCTGTCGCAAGCATCAGTTGCCGCTCAGCTGTGAATTGCCCAACGTCACCGACGAAGAGTGAGTTCTCATTCGCGAAGAGTGCTTGAACCGCTTCCACCTGTTGTGGTTTCACGGCGAGCAGATAACCATAACTGGGAAAGGAAATGAGCCACTTGAGCCAGCTGGTGTCTTCGGGGCAGTACATCGTATCGAGTTGCAGCACCGCGCCGACTTGGGAGCAGTTGGCCAGCATGGCGAGGGTGCCAACGATGCCGCCGTTTGAAATATCCTTAGCGGCAGTGCAAAGCCCCTGCTCGGCGAGTTTGGGGAGCAAGGCCAAGTTGGCTCTTAGCTTTTCCGGAGTCGAGTTGGTGCTCGCATTCCAGAACGGCTTGTCGCCGCGATAGGCTCCGGCGGTATCGACGACTAGCATCAGCTGGTCCCCGGGCTGGGCATCGAAACTCGTCAGCAAATTGGGGCCGGCACGACCCAGCACCGCAGCGGCGAGTTGAATCCGATCCGAGGGCTGTGTGGTCTGCGTGGTGTGACCGCCAACAATCGGCACGCCGTAGGCCTCGGACGCAGCACGCATGCCCTCCCATACGGCATCAACCATTGCGGCATCGGCTTCCGAACGCCAGAGCACATCGGTGATCGCAATCGGAGTGCCGCCCATGGCGGCGACATCACTAAGATTAACCATGACCGCCGAGTAACCCGCAAACCAGGGGTCCTCTTCGACGAAGCTGCTGATCATACCTTCGGCGGCGAAGAGCAAATAGCCGGCAGTCGCCGGATCCGGAATGGCTGCACAGTCGTCGCCCAAGGTGACCTCCCCCGCGACGGATGCGGCCCGCTCGTAGGCCTGCGCAATCGTCGCCTTCTCGAGGATCGAGGGATGCGCCGCCAGTTCGCGAACCAGCTTTTCTAAATGGATGGGAGGTTTTGAAGAATCAGCACACATACGCTCGATTCGAGATGTATCGTGATCGACGTAACCGTCGATATTTAAGCTCGTCTCAAAATCGACGGAGCGGAGCGAAAATCCTCTTCGAAACCGGCTGCGATACAGATGTCGATTTGGAGTTCGATGACGATTGCGAGTTCGACTTTTAGGCGACGCGGGCGGCGGGCTTATAATAATCGAGATCGGCGCGCATGAGCATATGCTCGAAACCATGCAGCTGTATCGAGCGCAGGGGCTGCCAGTGTAAGCGCTCGAAGAAGCGGGCGTTTTGCTTCTGCACGGTCGCGAGGAATTCTTCGCAACCGATGGCGTTTGCAGTGGAGACTGCTTTGTAGATCAGGCCCGCACCGATCGCACCGAGACCGGCATTGCAGGGTTGTTGATTGCGCACGGAAGCGGCAGCGCTGAAGCGGCGCACGCGCCGGTATTCGGAGGACACCCCGAGGCGGCTGCCATACCAGAGGCCGGGTTCGCGTTCGTCGATGCGCACACAGCCGATGACTTCGTCTTCCATCCCGGCGATCATCGGTTTGCAGACAATCGGAATCATGGTCTCGTCGATCAGGTCGAGGTCGTCGCCCTCGAAGACGCCCTGCTCTTCACAAAAAATAGCTTTCCGCAAGCGATGAAAGCCCTCCAAGTCCTCCTCCGATTTTGCGATTTTAAAGACGTAGTCCTGTGATTGGTAGCTGCGGAATCTCTCAAGTATCATTGATGCGTTTGTTGGTTAGGTCGGATAAGTTTAAAGTTCTCCCAAGCGACACGATGGGATGCGCAGTATGCCCCGATCGGTTGCATTGCTCGGGTCATACGAAGAAGTATTCGGTTTCGGGCACGGTGCGGATCGACTCCTCGATCTTATCGGCGATGAATTTGGAATCTTCGGCGATGCCGGAGAAGCGCGCGGAGCCCCAGGTGTGCTGCCAGGGGAGACCGACGAAGAAGAGACCGGGTACCTCGGTGACACCGCGGTCATGAACGGGGAAGCCGCGGTTATTGAACACGTCGAGTTTCACGTAACTGAAGTTTGGACGGAAACCGATGCACCAAATGATGGAAGTAATATTGGACTCCTTGAAGTTTAGCTCGGTCAAATCCGTCTCAGGCTCCCAGCACGGGACATATTCGGGCTCGGTGGGTGCATTGATGCCGGCGGATTCGATGTATTCGTCAATTCGTTGGCGAATGCCGATATAGGAGCGATCGGCACCGTCCAGTTTGTCTTTAACATCGCTGCGTGCACCGAAGCCATCCGCTGAAACAGCGTCAAGATAGCCGTAAAGCTTCATGCCGTTTTGCGCGAACTTGCGCAGGTCAATCTCTCGCCCGCCATCCCGACCAGTCAGATAGTGATTGGTCCCAGTGAGGGCTTTGTGCTTATCGGGGTGCGCGGCAAAGGTGGTCTTGTAGTAACCCATTTCCTCAAGCCATGCGACGGCATCCCTGCCACGGTATTTGCGCGGCGAGCGCGGCGCGTTGCCGAGGAAAAGATGCACCTCCCGGCCATCGAGCATCAGATCCTCCGCGATCTGGCAACCGGATTGGCCCGAGCCGACCACGGCGGTGCCTCCAGAGGGAATCTGCTCCGGGTTGCGGTAGTCGGTGGCGATCACCTGCGTGATCGAATTGGGAATCGACTCCACATTGGGCGGTAGAATCGGCGTATGGAAGGAACCGGTTGCAACGACCACTTGCTTGCAGTCCCAAACGGCATCCAAGGTCTCAACGACAAAGCGGTCGGACTCCTTGTGCACGGAGAGCACCTCGACGCCCTCGTAGATCGGGCTGGTGACCTTGTTTGCAAACTCGGCCACATAATTGACAATCTCGTCCTTGGGCATGAAACCCTCCGGCTCGGGACCGGCATAGGGATGATCCGGCAAGCGACACTGGAAGTTCGGTGTGACGAGGCAAAAATTATCCCAACGCTCGTTGCGCCAGCTATGCGCGATCTGGTTTTTCTCAAAGATCGCCTGACTGGTAACGCCGTGCTTTTGCAGGTAGTAAGAAATACTGAGCCCCGCCTGGCCGGCACCGATGATGATGACATCTACACTGTTCTCGATTGCATCCATGACTTCAGATGTGGGTTATTTCAATGAGTTCCTTCGGCCCAAACTTGGCGGAGATGGTTTCGATCCGGTGTAGCGAATTAATCGCACCCGAGCACTGATAGCCAAACTTCTGCTCGACGCGGTCGGACGCAATTTTGAGCGACTCTTTTGCTTTCTTGAGAAACTCCTGATTGGGGAGCTTGTCGCCCACCGAGAAATATTGGTGAACGATGGACGAAGGCGAATAGCAGTTGTGGCCCGTGCCATCGGGTAATTGAATTGTGAATACAGTTTCTGGCATATCAATTAGGCGGCGGAACACCCGCTCTTACGGTTTTCAAAAGAGGAGAGCGAGGAGCAGGCGCCGCATTTTGCACAGCCTGCTTTAACGGTATCGGAAGTCATGCCGGCCTCAGTGAGCATCTCACCGATTGGCGCAAGCACTGCCCGCATGAAGTCGGTATTCGGCGCGGGATGATCTTCGAGTTGCGTGCCAGTGACGGGAACGAACGGGACCACGAAGGGATAAACTCCAACATCAATCAGCGTGCGTGCGGCATCGATCAGCTCGTCGCGTGTATCACCGAGCCCAGCAAGCAGGTAGGTGCTCACCTGCCCGCGACCAAAGACTTCGACGGCGGCCTCAAAGGCTTGCATATAATAACTCAGCGGGACCTCCGCTTTGCCGGGCATGATCTTGGCCCGCACTTCTTCATTCCAGGCTTCTAGGTGCATACCAAGGCTGTCGACCCCGGCCTCTTTCAAGCGTTGAAACCAGGCGAAGTCATCAGGCGGCTCACATTGCGCCTGAATGGCGAGGCCGGTGGCGTCTTTGATCGCCTTGGCCGACTCGCAGAGAACAGCTGCACCGCGATCGGTGGTGACCGGGGTGCCGGTAGTCATCACAACTTGGCTAATGCCGTCGTGCTTCATTGCCGCGTAGGCGACCTCAGCGAGTTGGTCGGGCTCCTTGCGCGCGATAGTGCGACCCGCTTTCAAGGACTCACCGATCGCGCAGAACTGGCACTTGGTCTTTTGATTACCGTAGCGAATGCAGGTTTGTAGGACGGTGGTCGCGAGAACGTCGGTCGAGTGCAGCGTGGCAATCTTCCAATACGGAACGCCCTCGGCGGTCGACATGCTGTAGAACTTCGGCTGCGGCGGAAAGGTGACCTTTGCAATCGGAAGATTGATATAGTTGAGCGAGACAGACCCGTTTTCGTCCGGTATGCCGAGCGAGAACGGTGAGCCCTCTGCGGAAAAAGTGTGAACCGGCACCATGATTGTTGTGCCCAACACGGTGATCGCCTTGTGGTCGGTCGGTCCGGCACCGCCGATACGGGAAGGTGCGCCGGTATCGGTGGTGAGTTGCACTCCATAGGACTGCAGTTCGGAGAGCAGTGTGCTCTTGTCTGCGATCATATTCGGGCTGTAGGTGTTAGAGACTAACGACGGATTCATTTTCGAAAGATGGTTGGGTTGCGGTGGACTCAGTCGATTGAATCGCGGGCTGTTCCGCTCGGTTGACGGTTAAGGAGAATAAGTCGGGCCTCGAGTAGTGGCCGACGGAGTCCATCATCCGCTTGCGCTTGGTGATGAGTGAGAAATCGAGGTCGGCAATGGCCATGCCTTCCCCCTCAGTGATCGGATCGCAGAGATGTGAACCGTCCGGCGCGATGATGGCCGAGTAGCAACCGCCGGAAAGTGCCTTTTGGAGCTTCTCGTTCGGGCTGATCGTGGCTCGCTGTTCGGGCGTGAGCCAACCAGTAGAGTTGACCACAAAGCAGCCGGACTCCAGAGCGTGGTGACGAATGGAGACTTCGATTTGATCTGCGAAAATTTGACCGACCATGGAACCGGGGAACTGCGCACAGTGTATTTGCTCGCCATCTGCCATCAGCGTATAGCGTGCCAGCGGGTTGTAATGCTCCCAACAGGCGAGTGCGCCAACGCGCCCGACAGCGGTATCGACCGCCTTCAGTCCGGAGCCATCGCCCCGCCCCCAGACCATGCGTTCGTGGTAGGTCGGCGTGATTTTGCGACGTTTCAGCTTTAGCTCACCATCGGCATCGATGATCAACTGAGCGTTGTAGAGCGACTCGCCCTCTTTCTCGTTCACCCCGACGCAGAGTACCATATTGTGCTCCGACGCCACTTGCTTGAGCTGGTTGACCAATGGGCCAGGGACTACGACCGCTTCCTTGTAGAGCTGCAGGTGTGCCTTTCCAGACATCACCGGCGGCTCTACAAAGGAAAAATAGGGGTAGTATGGCACGAAGGTCTCCGGAAAGACGGCGAGCTGCACGCCTTGCTTCGAGGCCTCAGCGATGGCATTACACATCAAACTGACGGTGCCGGCTCCGCTGTTGAGGTCTGGAGCAATTTGAATGGCGGCGGCTCGGACGATATTCATAGTTTAACCTAACTAAGAGATTAGACGGTCCAGGAATCCATGATCACCGCATTGGCCTTCTTGTGCATCAGGATGCAGTCGAGGACGTCGAGCGGATTGACTGGAATGATGCCGGGAACAAAGGCCTTTTCAGTCTGGCCGTAGAGGGCCTGAGTGGAGAAGCGGCAGGCGTAGACCTTGCCACCCTCTTCCATAAACTTGGCTAGGCGCTGGTTCACGAAGAGGTGTCCGGGGAAGGCCTCGTCACCGAGCGTGGGGAAACCACGCTGGAAACCCATGGTCACACCGGGACCATAGAGGAGGATGGAGGTTTCGTAGCCCTTGCGCAGCAGGCGCGTTGCAGAGAGCGTGTTCACGATACTGATGGACCCCTCAAAGGCTACCGTATGGAAGGTAACCAAGGCCTTTTCACCTGGATCGGCTTTAAAATCTTCAAAGACTTTTTCTTCGTAATCGACGAGATAGTCACCGTCTTTGTGTTCGGGCAGCTCTACTTTTGGCATGGTTCTGTTCTTGGTTCGTATTAGTTATTGTAATTTTAAACTCCGCGGAGAAACGCCTCCTGCGAATATGTTAATTTTTAGCAATCGAGATGCCAATATCTGAACTGTGCTGCCGTTAGCTGTGCACATCGTTGCGCAAGCTCATATCAATAGCGCACATTGTTGCGCACGAAACATGCTCTGTGCAAAAATGATGAAAGAAAACGTGAGAATGGCAGATATTGCTCAGCGGCTAGGCATTGCACCGTCGACGGTCTCACGTGCGCTCAACGGAAGCGCGCGTATCAGTGAGGCCCGTCGACAGGAGATACTGACCGTTGCAGATGAGCTCGGCTACCGACCCAACCCGATGGTGAGCGCATTAATGAAAAACCGGCATAAGCGCTCCGACCCACTCGAGGCCGGCACCATTGCGCTAGTGACCGACTACGCCTCTGCCGGCGGCTGGAAAAAGAAGGACGTCTGCCAATGGGAATACGACGGGCTCGTCGCGCGCGCCGGGGAGATGGGCTTCAAAATCGAAGAGTTTCCCCTGAGCGATTACGATGACGACCCGCTCCGGCTGGAAAAGGTGCTCCGCGTGCGTGGCATCCGCGGCGTCCTGCTTGGCTTCTCGCGTAATCCGCAGCGCAAACTCGATCTGCCGACCGACCACTTCGCCGTTGCCGGGCTGAGCGCTTACTTTCGCCGCAGCGCCGTCGACCGCTCGAACTTTCATGGACTCTATAATGTGCGGCTCGCGCTCGATACTATGCGCCGCTACGGCTACAAGAAGATTGGTCTCGTCGTGCCCGAATTCAATAACCGGATCTCCGGTTATCTCTGGTCCGGCGGAATGCTCGACTGGCAGCGCCGCCTGCCCGAGAGCAATAAATGCACGCCCTTCATTCCCGAGTCCGACACCAGCTTCGATAACTTTGCCTACTGGATCCGCACTGAGCAACCCGATGCCCTACTCGTCTATAAGCTCCCCGTTGAAAAATGGTTGGCCAAGATCGGCCAGCACGCACCCGAAGATATTGGCATCGCGTACCTCTTCCGCACCAAAGATGAAATGGACTACGCCGCCGGCATTAACGGCAACCTCGAACAAGTCGGCGCGACCGCGCTCGACCTCGTGATCACAAATCTAAACACTAACCAGCTCGGCCTCCCCGCAACACCCAAGGAAGTGCTTGTCAAAGGCTACTGGCAAAGCGGTCACACGCTCAGGCAGATCACAGGAACCTAAAGAGCAGGCAAGGAAGGGAACATGGAGCACGGATGGCATCCACAGTGCTCCGCTCGAAAGAAGCCTTTCGCCCGAAGTTCCACTTCTCTCAAAAGGCCGAGTTCGATACCGACAGGTGGCTCCACTCTTAACATCTTCTCGATCAATGCAATTAGGTCGATCTATTATGGTGATCCTATGTCAATTCCCGAACCCTCGACCTATGCACGCCTCCTTGGCGGAACCGTTCTCGGGTACGCCTTCTGGCGGAGAAGGAAGTAGAACAAAGATTCCTTCCTAGAAGCCTCTACAAGGCTCCGTAAAGTCTCCCCTTTCTCTTACCCTAGTGAGGCATCCAAGCCTATTCTCGAGTTTTCGTATGTGGCTAGTCTCACTCAATCGATGCAATCGACGAAGCCCCCCCCCCGAAGCCGTCGTGATTAATCCATCATGTGACGTATCTGGACATTTACTTATGCAGGCGCATTGAGTAAGATTATCAGATGCTAAACAAAATACAGCTCTTACTGCTGCCCATCATGGTGCCCAGTCTAGTTGCTGCCAAGTCAAAGCTCCCCTTCGCCAACAGCGATTTTGAGTCGGGCGGCATCGAAAACTGGACAGCCAAAGGCGAAGCCTTCGAAAGCAATCCCTTTGAACGGCAATCAAGAGTAAAAGACCAACGCGTTCACAGCACGATGCAGGGCGACTTTTGCGCCCATTCAGGCATGCATGGCGATTACCGTGCTGGCAGCCTCACTTCCACTGCATTTGATATTAGTCACGACTACCTCAGCTTTCGCATCGCAGGTGGAGTTCACCCAGGCACGCGCATCGAAGTTTTAGTTAAGGGTGAAGTAGTCAAAGATTGTAGCGGCATCGAAAACTGGATGCTGAAAGCCAACTACTTCGACCTTAGCGAATGGCGTGGTCAATCGGCGCAGATTCGGATCGTCGACGAAGTCGAAGCATCTTGGGGGCACATCATTGCGGATGACTTTCAACTAACAGACACAAAGCCTAACTTCTTAGCTTGGAATCAACACGAACGCACATTCATTGTCAGCAAGGAACATCTAGTTTTCCCAATTAACAATCTGCCCGAAACGGTCGAACGCGGTTTTCGAGACCGCAAGGACTGGCTTGAAGTCAAAGGTAGCCCCGTACAAGTACTCGTCGATGGCAAGCCTGTCCGACACTATTGGGCAAAACTGGCCGACAATAAAGCTGCAACTCACTGGTATGCCTCGCTCAGCCTCGAAGATTTCCAAGGACAAGAAGTGACCATTCGAACATGGCGCTCCACCCAAGAAGGCTTCGCCCAGATCCGGCAAACAGACCACATTCCTGGCGAAGAACAATTCCACAAAGAGGCCTTCCGCCCGAAGTTCCACTTCTCTCAAAAGACCGGGTTCAATAACGACCCCAATGGCATGGTCTACCACGAAGGCACCTGGCACTACTTCTGGCAGCACAACCCAATGAAAAAGACCATGGGCAACCAAACCTGGGGGCACGCCACCAGCACCGACCTGCTTCATTGGACACAACATAAAGGCGCCCTCTTCCCCTACACCAACGGCGACCATTACATGTTCTCCGGCAGCGGAACCGTCGACAAGTTAAACACTTCCGGCTTTGGCAAAAATGCGATCGTGCTCTTTTTCACCAATACCAGCGTCGGCGAATGCATCGCCTATAGTAATGATGGCGGTCAAAGTTTTCGGCGCTACGAAGATAATCCGATTATCACCTTCGACAAGAGGGATACTGGTGGAAAACCGTTCCACATCGGACGCGATCCAAAAGTCATTTGGTATGCCTACGATCAGAACGACACAGCGCTTAACGAGACTGCTGCCAAGTATGGCGGACATTGGGTCATGCTAGTTTATGACTTCACTGACGGGAAAGAAAACCAGAGCGGCCGCTTCTACACCTCCATAGACATGAAGCACTGGGAACACCAGAGCGACTTGTTCGGCTACTTCGAGTGTATGGAGGTCTTTGAACTGCCCGTCAATGGCGACGCAGCAAACAAGCGCTGGGTCGTTTATTCAGGGGATGCGCGATACGCAGTTGGCGACTTCGATGGCAAAAAGTTTACCCCTGAGCATGAAGGCAAACATCGCCTCCACTACGGTACCTACTATGCCTCACAAACATTTGATAATGCTCCAGGCGGACGCAAAATTCAAGTGGGTTGGAACACTTCGCAGGCAGCCCCAGAAGCTCCCTATGCTGGCCACCACAGCTTTCCGCACGAGCTCACACTGCACACTGAGGTCAACGGCATACGCATGCGCGCCAATCCGATCGAGGAAATCAAAGAGCTCCGTGCCAAGAGCCATCGAGTGAATCCTGTCGAACTAAGCCCGGGCTCACCTGCAGTCTTACCAATCCTGAGCAACACCTTTGAGCTGAGGCTAGAATTTGACCCTAAAGACAGTGATCAAGTCTTCATCGACATCCCAGGCACCCACATCCGCTACAGGACCAAAGAACAAATCATTGAACACCGTGAAATCCCACTCGAAGTCATCGACGGCAAAGTAAGGATGCACATACTCGTCGACGCCTGTCTCTACGAGATCGCAGGCAACGATGGCCGCGTCTACGTATCCTTACCACGCGACTACAAGCTACCCATTACAGAAATCAAGATTGAGGCCATCGGTGGTAATGCCACCCTCACACAATTGGAATTACACGAACTTAAGTCAATTTGGGAATAAATCGTCTATTACAACATGAAACGCAGGAAGGTCCTCAACTTCTTTTAATCTGCCACTTGGGTCGCCATAGCCGCGCAAACCGAGGTTCATCAAAGTATTTTCCGCGAGGCGAATACACGCATCCACGAAGTCCCATTGCCACTGTAGCCCTCTTAAAATTATAGAAGCACACAAAACAGTCAACCTGCGCCTATACAACGTATGGAGCTTAGGCCATGACGATATCATTACCCAAATCATGGACATTGGCAATTACCTACTCAAGTGCTTCTCCCGAAACTGGAAAATGCACTAAGAAACTTGATATGGTTAACAAGTAATGTGACTATGCAGACATGATCAATTATTAACAAAGAAACCTCTCATGCAAGACTCTGCAAACAAACCAATGCTTGACCTTTACTTCATGGATGCGCGCTCCAAGCTGATCGACATTGCAGCATTTATGGATCGGATCGCCCGTAATCAACAGACGGATGACTATCGCTACTGCGCCTTCGTCGAAGCACTCAACTGCTTGAATTCGGAGAATCGGGCGGAGAGTGTTTTGAATGCATTCAGTGATCACTCAACCATACCAAGCGCTATAGCATCACCCGGCCCCGCGACCGGAGCACTCAAGATAGACTGAGCGCGATGCGATACATCGAACCACACGCTCACATGGTGAGCCGCACAACAGACGACTATCAAGCACTCGTCATGGCGGGCTGCAGAGCGGTCTGCGAACCAGCGTTCTGGGCAGGCTTTGACCGCAGCTCAGTCGCAAGCTTCTATGACTACTACCGCCAACTCACTGAGTATGAGCCAAAGCGCGCCGCTCGCTTCCACCTGCCACACTACAGCTGGATCTGCATCAACCCCAAGGAAGCTGAAGACCTTGTGTTCGCGCGTGAAGTGATTCAAATCATCCCCAAATTCTTAGAGAAAGAGACCGTTCTGGGAGTCGGCGAGATCGGCCTGAATAAAAATTCAAAAAACGAAGTCGCGATTCTTGAGGAACAAGTCCAGCTAGCTCTGGACCATGACCAGCTGATCTTGCTTCATACTCCGCACCTAGAAGACAAGTTAAAGGGGACCCAGTTGATTGTCGACATACTCCAACAGGATCCACGCGTCAATCCGAACAAGGTGCTGATTGATCACGTCGAGGAACATACGATCCGGAAAGTGATTGAAGCAGGCTTCTGGGCAGGGATTACACTCTACCCCGAGTCCAAATGCACCCCGCCCCGTGCGGTCGATATGCTAGAGCAATACGGATCAAGTAATCGCTTATGGATGAATTCCGCCTGCGACTGGGGCGTCAGCGACCCATTGTCCTTGCCCAAGGCAATCTTAGAGCTCCGCAAGCGCAGCTTTAGCGAGGAGGAGATTGATCGCTTAGTCTATCAGAACCCGGTGCGCTTCCTCAAACAATCCCCTAAATTCAAGTTAGATATTTAGAGACTTCATGCAATTTAACGGTTCGCTTCACCTCGGCTATTCAACCAACATCCACCGAGGCAATACATGGGAAGAAACTTTCTCGAGTTTACAACAGGCAACCCTCGCGGTGCGCCAACAAGCCTGCCCTGCCGATACGCCCTACGGAATCGGTTTGCGCCTTAGCAACACTGCCTCTGAGGAGCTAGCGATTGAAACCAATCTAGACGCGCTGAAGCGCTGGCTCGACCAACATAATTGTTACGTTTTCACAATCAATGGCTTCCCGTATGGCAACTTCCACGAAACCCGCGTAAAGGAACAAGTCTACGTGCCCGACTGGCAGTCTACTAACCGGTTAGATTACACAAAACGACTCTTTAGCCTCCTTGCAGAGCTATTACCTAAAGGCGCCGAAGGCAGCGTCAGTACTCTTCCCTGCTCCTTTAAGCCATGGATCAGCAAGCCCTCAGAACTACAAGATATACAGAGCCACCTCCTACTGTGCGCTGAACATATCGAAGCCCTGAGCGAACGCTATGACTGCGACTTCCATCTGGGGCTTGAGCCCGAACCTTTTGGCTACCTTGAGACGACCGATGAAATGGTCGCATTCATGGATTCAATGCGCTCGTTAACTTCCCAGCCAGACCTGATTAATCGACGTATTGGTATCAACTACGACACTTGTCATATGGCGATACAATTTGAAACCGCCGCTGAGAGCTTAAAACGACTAGTTGAGGAAGAAATACGCTTAAGTAAAATCCACCTAAGCTCCGCCTTAAAGGTGCAAGCATGCGCCTCTAGCATGACGGCACTCAGTCATTTCAATGACCCTATTTACCTACATCAGGTCGTCAGTCGGGATGCCAATGGCCAAATCCAGCGCTGGCAAGACCTAGACCTCGCACTCGAGGCCAAGGAGCAACTGCAGCACTGTGAACAAGAATGGCGCGTACACTTTCACGTGCCACTCTACGCAGAGCCAGTCGCAGGACTTGAGACCACTGTCGAACACCTGGAGGACACTCTGGATTTCCTCGCCCAAAATCCGAGCTACTGCACGCATCTTGAATTCGAAACCTACACTTGGGAAGTCCTGCCACCGAATATGCGTGCTAATTCTGTAGTCGATCAACTAGTGGCTGAACATCAATGGTGTCAGACGGCGCTCAAGGCTCGCGGAATTTCACTTTAATGAACGCCCCCTGATATATTGAAGCAGGCACTACAAATCCACCTGAATCTCGCACGCGCCTCCAACCTGCCAACCGTGGCCTCTAATGCTTTGTGCGCCTGCCTGTTATCTGGCCAGTTCTCCTTGCCCATCTGCGTAGGCGCAATTATCGCCGCAAGTTTGATGTACACCGGTGGTATGTATCTGAACGACTGGCGGGATGCCAACTACGATCGTCAACACAGGCCAGAACGCCCAATACCCGCGCAACAGATTTCACAAAAAACAGTCGGACTCTGCGCAATCGCCTATTTTACGCTAGCCGTAAGCATCAGTCTTCTGATTAGCACCTCCGCCACACTTTGGCTCTGCCTCTTGCTAACGACTATAGTCGCTTACGATCTACACCATAAAAACAACACCTACAGCCCTCTACTGATGGCCGCCTGTCGTGCACTACTCTACCCATGGATTGCCAGCTTGCACAGCGAAGCATTGTCAGCACACATCCTCATCGCCGCCTTGGGTGCATTCAGCTATACCCTCGCTCTCAGCCGGATTGCACGAACGCCTTCGCTTTTTAAGCAATGGCCAATCCCGATGGGCGCACTAATTGCCCTACCAGCGATTCTTTGGCTCGCCTACACCAAGGGACAATTGTCATTAAATACCATCGCAACCTCCAGTGGTTTCGCGCTATGGTGCGTCTACAGCCTGCGCGGACTTTACCTAGGGCCCTTGAATGCAAGTTTCACTATCAAAAACCTCATTGCTGGGTTTTGTGCAGTCGACTTGATGGCCCTTAGCTTTTACGGTTCACTATCCCCAATAAATTCGCTACTGTTTGTTGCTTTATTGTTTTCTACCTTACTACTTCAAAAAAAGATCTCAGGAACCTAATGCCAATCAACGCCTACAGTATCGTCGAAGAATTTAAGGTCAGCTATAAACATCAAGTCGTCTTTACCGAAAACATATTTGATGTGAGAAACCCGCTGCTTGCGACTACGATTCAAGAGCTTTGCCGCAATGAACGAACAAAGATCTTTATCGTCATCGACGCGCCCCTACTTGAAGCTATCCCAATACTCCAGTCACAAATCGACGAATACTTCACGCATCACGAGGCAAGCCTGCAAATGACTGCCTGTTGGAGCCTACCCGGAGGCGAGCAGCTAAAGAACCACGCCGAATATCTGCAAAACTTATACACCGAGATCGACAAACACGATCTCTGTCGACACTCCTGCATCCTTGCCATCGGCGGTGGTGCACTCCTAGATGTGGTAGGCTATGCAGCTGCCACTTCTCACCGCGGGATTCGACACATACGCCTGCCCACGACCTCATTAAGCCAAGGCGATGGTGGCTGCGGCGTAAAAAACAGTGTCAATTTTGCCACTAAAAAGAATTTTCTGGGTACCTTTACTCCACCCCATGCAGTGCTCAACGATCTCAACTTTTTAAATGCCTTGCCACAAGCACAACTGATCGATGGCTACATTGAGGCAGTCAAGGTTGCACTCATTAAAGATGCTGACTTCTTTAGAACGATAGAGCGACAAGCAGACGCTCTCGTTGCCCGAGATCCGAAAGCAATTGCACAGGTCATTCAGACCTCAGCGCGTCACCATATTTTGCACATTACCCGCAATGGCGACCCTTTCGAGCTAACCACTTCAAGACCCCTCGATTTCGGCCATTGGGCCGCTCATAAACTTGAAGCAATCAGCGATTTTACACTCAGCCATGGGCAAGCAGTCGCCATTGGTATCGCTCTCGACAGCATCTATTCACAGCGAACAGGCTTTCTCCACGAGAACCAACTGGAGCGTATTCTTAACCTAATTGAAGCTTTAGGCTTTAAGTGCTTTCATACCACGCTCTCCCAGCGGATTAAAAATGGGGACCACCTTATCGTAAAGGGCTTAGAAGAATTTCGCCAACACCTAGGTGGTCAACTTACGATCCCTCTAGTTCGCGACATCGGTGCGCAATTCGAAGTCCACGAGATGGACATAGGCATCCTCGAAGACTGCATTGATCAACTCAAACAACGTACTTTCAATCCAGTTGAATGAAACGCACTGCAGTTCTGAATATAGTTGGCCTAACAAAATCCTTGATTGGGCCACAGATGCCCAACATTGGTCGCTTTGTTGAGCGTAGCAGCCTCAAGCACATACGCCCAACCTTTCCCGCTGTAACCTGCACCGCACAGTCAACTTACCTCACTGGAGTAAACCCAAGCCAGCATGGAATCGTCGGAAATGGTTGGTATGATCGCGAATACGCCGAACACCGTTTTTGGAAGCAATCTAATCATCTTGTGCAAAGCCCAAAGCTTTGGGATGTCCTAAAGCAAAAGGATTCGTCCTTCACTTGTGCAAAACTGTTCTGGTGGTATAACATGTATGCCGATGTTGATTACTCAATCACACCGCGCCCCATGTATCCTGCAGACGGACGTAAAGTTTTCGATATTTACACACAACCTATGGCTCTGCGTGAAACTATTAAGCAAGACCTCGGAGACTTCCCCTTTCCTAATTTCTGGGGTCCAATAGCCGGCATTCAATCTTCTAAATGGATCGCACAGTCTGCTCAATGGATCGAGCAAAAATATCAGCCTACTCTAAACTTGGTCTATTTGCCTCACCTCGACTACAATCTACAGCGCTATGGCCCATGTGACACACGAGTGCATAGCGACCTGCATGCCATCGACACCCTCGTGGGACAACTGATTGAATTCTTCGAAGCGCGTGACATACAAGTTATCCTGCTATCAGAGTATGGTATCACTGAAGTCGATCAAGCGATCCACCTGAACCGTCTCTTTCGCGAACAAGGCTGGATCACCATCAAAGATGAACTAGGGCTGGAGCAACTCGACTGCGGAGCGAGCGCTGCCTTTGCCATAGCCGACCATCAGATCGCACACATTTACCTCAATGATCCCACTATCAAAGAGACGGTGCGCGAGACACTCCTTGCCACCGAAGGCGTGTCTGAAGTGCTCGATGCAGAATCGATGCCTGACTACAGTATCGACCATGCTCGAGCAGGCGATCTCATTGCCATCGCAGACGAGCGGAGTTGGTTCACCTACTACTATTGGCAAGACGATGCATACGCACCTGACTTTGCACGCTGCGTGGATATTCATCGCAAATTAGGCTACGATCCGGTCGAGCTCTTCATCGATCCTAATTTAAAATTCCCTAAGCTAAAAGTCGTACAAAAGCTCCTGCGTAAGAAGCTGGGGTTCCGCACACTAATGGATCTCATCCCTCTCGATGCATCGCTCGTGCGCGGCTCTCATGGCAGAATTCCCTCCGATAAAAAGGATTGGCCTGTATTGATCATAGACTCAAGTCACAAGGCAGACACGTCCATTGATTCTACAGATGTCTTCCAGCACTTATTAGAGCAGATCCGCTGCAACTGAAGCATCTTCGGATAAGAATTCCGATCTGGTCAAAGCAGTGCACCACTGGTAGCCACTCTAAAAGTCCGGAGAAGAAATCTATCGGGCAAAAATGAATCTTATCAAAAAAACCTGCCAGGGCTTGCTAGCAGATCCAAGACAATTTATTTCTAACATTGGCGGTAAACATGACACGCATCCGCAACAGCATTCTTCTAGTTCTCTACACGGACCTAAATGCAGAGAATCTTGAGGCTTTTTTTGTGCAACTCATTGAAAAAAAATAGGACTTAAATGACCTTGCCTCCTAAATCAACTCGCTCGTTCAATAATTACCAAGCCCCCTAAAAAATCATCTGATATGAATGCGCTACTCAAAACCATCCTTACCTTTAGCTTACTGTGTGGCTGTGTGACCGCTGAGCCGCTAAAGATACTCTTCTTTAGTGGTGGGGGTAAAACCGCTGACACCGGCCACAACGGACGGATGAACCACCACAAGCTCATCCCCGACTTCCTGCGTGCTAACATTGATCTCACATACAGCGACCAGCTCGAGGACCTCAATCCTGAGACACTATCCCTATACGAAGCCGTCATCATGTATCGTGGTGGTGCCATCGGAAAACCAGAACGCATTGAACATATAATCGACTATGTCGAGAAAGGTGGTGGCCTCGTCGCCATCCACCACACCTGTGGAGCCTTCGATGGTGACTCAGACTTCATCTCTCTGATAGGCGGTGAATTCGCCCGTCATGGCAGCGGCATCTTCACCGCGACACACGTCCCTGGCCAAGAAGATCACCCCGCACTCGGTGGCATCGAGCCTTTTTCCACATGGGATGAAACCTACGTGCACAAAAACCTAAACGACGACCGCACCGATCTTCAAGTGCGCGACGAAAAAGGCCGTCCCGAATCATGGACTTGGGTGCGCGATCAAGGAACAGGCCGTGTTTTCTACACCGCCTACGGGCACGACGGACGCACCTGGGAAAAACCCAGCTTTCAGAAAATGATAACCGCCGCCACTATTTGGGCAGCTAGACGCACTCCTACGCCTAATACAGACATCCCTACCTTTAGCTATACCCTCGATGTCGATGGACAAATGCACAACTTTGAAGGGCGCCCAGAACCCCAACGTATTCAAAATCAAATTACAGCGGAAGAGTCCGCAAAATGCCTCGTCCTACCGGAGGGCTTCCAGTCACAATTGGTCGCCCACGAGCCCGACATTATGAACCCCGTCGATATCACATGGGATGACCGTGGGCGCATGTATGTCGCTGTCACCACTACCTACCCAAAAATCGACCCTTCACAAACCGACCGCATCGTTCTCTGCGAAGACAGTGACGGTGACGGCCAAACCGACAAGTTTACAACCTTCGCAGAAGGCTTCTCCATCCTCACAGCCATCAGCTGGATCAACGGCGGGATCATCGCCGCTCAAGCCCCCCATATGTATTTCCTGCAGGACATCGATGGCGACAATGTAGCAGACACCAAGCGCATCCTCAACGAAGGCTGGGGCTTGGGCGACCTGCACGGTGGGCCATCCAACATGAAATATGGATTTGATAACAAGATCTACGGCTGCATCGGTGGCGGTGGCAACTTCAGCGAAGGGCACAACTTTCGTGCCGGCATCTGGCGCATGGAGGTCGACGGCACCAACTTCACCCCGATCAGCTTCCTAGGGGACAACAGCTGGGGTCTGAGTATCTCCGAAGACTTCGAGTTCTTTGCGTCTTCCGCCAACAACGGCCCGGCCAAACACGTTTACGCCCCCTATCCCTATTTCGACGCACTCGGCTTCAAGAAATCACCTGCGGCCAAGATCGACGACTCCGCTACCATCTACTCGCTCACACTCACCCGACAGGGCGACCACTTTGGCAAATACACCTCGGCAAGTAACTTTGATGTCTATACCGCACGCAGCTTTCCACAAGAGTTCTGGAATCAAGTCGGATTTGTCGGTTCACCCACTGGTAAACTCCTTGGTCAATTCAAATTGGAGCCGGACAACAAGGGCAGCTACATCGCTCGCAACGAAGGCAGTTTTGTCGCTAGTTTCGATGAGCACACCGCCCCGATCGGCGGCAAAATTGGCCCCGATGGCGCGGTCTACATGCTCGATTGGAACAACCTGATCATGCTCCACGGCGGCGAAATCGACAGCCCTTACCGCGACAAAACCCACGGACGCATCTACCGCATCACGCACGAAGCTGGCACCCCTAGCAAACAATACGATCTGAGCAATGCGGACACTCCACTACTCCTCGAGGCCCTGCAAAGCGACAACCTCTTCTGGCGCATAATGGCGCAGCAAAAACTCGTGCAGCACAAGCACAGCGACGCGATTCCACAGCTCATTCAACTCGCGAACGATAACAGCATGCATGCAGCCAAGCTGAACACCACCGTCATCCATGCGCTCTGGACGCTGCACGGCCTCGGCCAGCTTGACGGATCCAATAGCCAAGCACTCGCCGTCGCACAAGCGGCCCTCAAACATCCGTCTGTGGGCGTGCGCAAGAACGCCGTGCGTGTGCTACCGCTCACTGATGAGAGCACACAACTACTCGCAGGCATGCTCGACGAACGTGATGCCAACACACTACGTGCGGTCCTGCTTACACTTTCAACCATGCCCCCATCCGACGAACTCGGCCCCGTGCTCTACGAACTAAAAGAACAAATCGGCACCAAAGGAGCGCTACTGCCGCCCTTCAACCTCGCCCTCATCCGCCACGGCACATCGCTAATCGATCAGCTCATCGCTCAAAGCCCGCCACGCGACCGCGAACAGGAGTCAGCTCCTGAGCCCGAACCCGAGATGGTTAACATCCTCAAGAACCCATCCTTCGAGGACGTAAATGACAAAGGTCTACCCGACAAATGGATTTCCAAAGTCCACCGCAACAAGGTCGACCTCGCAATCGATTCCACAGTCGCACGCACAGGAAAGAATTCCGCCCGCGCCACGTCCACCGTCGGTGGCGGCGCGGAATTCCTCCAGATCCCTTACCTCGAGCCCGGGGAATACCTGCTTACTGGTTGGTATAAAACAGAGAACGTCGAAAGCGAACGAGGCGTCCAATTCAAGGCAGCCGGCAATGGCATGGAAAATCAAGAGACCCGCTTTGTCACGGGCACCACAGACGACTGGCAGCAGCTACAGCTCAACTTCAAGGTCGAACGTGGTCACGGCGTGCTCATCTTCTGCCTCTTTGGCGCATGGGCCGAAGCCACCGGCACCGTTTGGTTTGACGACATCAACCTATACCAAATCTCTTCGACTAAACCAGCAGTCGTAGAAGCGGCTCAAGTCGAGACTGTCCTCGCCAAACAAAGTTTCGCAAAAGGAGCCGAGGAAGTCATCCGCATCACTGAGCTGGTCGCGGATAAAAACCAAGACCGTACCGCCGTCTTCATGGAAGGTTTGGTTGACCTGCACAATATCGCGTTTACCGAAGCTCAAATTCAGCGCCTCAAAGCACTGGCCGCCGATGCATCGCCAAAGAACCAGCAACACCTCGCTGTGCTCTCTGCCAACAACCGTATCGATATCGGCCTCAACGAACTGGCGAATAGTATCCAAGGTTTCAGCGTCGAGCTCCTAGAAGGCAATGCCGAGCGCGGCCAAGCACTCACCCCCGCCTGCGTGATCTGTCACGCTCCCGACTTCAACGGCGTTGCCGAGCAACGCACGCCGCCGCTCAACCAACTATCCGACTGGTATCTGCAAACACAGCTGCAGAAATTCAAGCACAACGTTCGTGGAAACGACCTCTCCGACAGCGACGGTTACCTGATGAAAACACTGATGGCCAACTACAGCCATCAACAAATCGCCGATATGGTCGCTCACATTAAGACGCATCCACATAAAGCCCAAGCCAAGCTACTCGATGGTGACCCAATCAAAGGCAAGGAGCACTACATCAGCTGCATTGCCTGCCATCAGGCAGATGGAAGTGGCAATCAGGCGCTGAACTCTCCGGCACTAGCTGGCCTCTCGGACACCTACATCGTCAACCAACTCATCAAGTTCAAAAGTGGCATCCGCGGCAGCGGCAGTGGCGACCAATCTGGCAAGCTCATGCAACTCTCCGCCCAAGTCCTCCCCGATGAACAAGCGATGAAAGACGTCGCAGCTTATATTTTGAGCTTAAGCAATGAAACCGCTAAATAAGAACAGTTTGAAAACTTCAATGATGGTTCTGTGCGCAGGCCTGCTTTTTGCCTGCTCATGCCATGCACACCCGTCTCCCGCAGCTTCACTTGACGGCTATCGCTGGGAATTCCCGAGTGCTGATCCGATGGAATCCAAACTTAAGCCTGGAGCGGTATGTAACTCGGCGCTCGTGACAGGAGATCCACACGAGACAGACAACTTTACTGAGCAAAAGGTGTTCGGAGGAGAGGCCGGCTTTCGTTATAAAGTGACTCTGCGCTTTCGCGGTGTCGTTGAACCAATGGTCTACAAAAACGGAAAAAAGGATGGCGAGTATTTCTATATCGGAGGAGAGCCGGTTGCGAACGGATATAATATTTACAAGCTCGAAGTGTCTTCGCCGAAGTCACACTATTTCCTGAATCGCTGCGACAAGACGGGGCATCAGATATTTACCGTTGATTATACGAAAACAATCGAGATAGACGGTGGTGCGACCCTGACAATGTCCGGTGATGGGCAAAACGGGAAGTTGATCGCCAACTTTAAGCAGCTTACGGTATCGGGGCTGGATGATAAACCCTATAATGGGCAATATATTCAAGTTGATGTTCTGAGTGTGGAGAAGAAGTAATACCTACGCCTGACTTTACTGGGGAGTGTAGCAAGTTTCGACTTAAGGGAGGGCAGCCGTCCCTGCCTAAATTACCCAAAAGTCGTAGAGTGGTATAATGCCGTCCTAAAAAATTTGGCCTAGTGGGTCCTGCTTCGCAGGGCGATTTTCATGATGTAGATCATTCAGTGTCGTTGTGGAAACGCACCGTCCCCCTCTTGATATCATTTATTTTGATAGCCTGGATTTTTGTTGATGACGTTTAATTTCCTCTTCCAGTCCCTCTGTGCCAATAAGGTTACCTTTCCCGTCTTTACGGTGAATCCAATAGTCTTGAGCATCCACAGCTTCGAGGTAATTTTCTAGACCTCGCTTCAATTCTTCGGCGCGTTCAGGCATACTCGCGATGAGATTGTTGGCCTCTTCAATATCGTTTTCGACATCGAATAATTCATAGTTTCGCGTGTAGTAACTATAGTAGAGCTTATAGCTAGCTCGGCGGATGGCTACGGCTGGATGCACAGGATCATGAGCGAAGCCCTCCCATTTCAAGAATCGCCAAATGAAGTCGGGCGTGCCGCGCTCGATCGTGACGCTGTCATTGCCTTCGAGGTAGGGGCGAAAGCTACCACCATCGAGCTCGAGATCTGCGCTGAGTGGATCTTTGCCGCCAGCAAGATCGTAGAAGGTGGGTAGAAAGTCCCAGTTGACCACTGGCTGATTACAATAAGTGCCCTTCGGGACGCCCGGCCCTTGCACCACGAATGGAACCCGAATGCCGCCTTCATAGGTCCAGCGTTTACCACCAATCAATGGGGTGTTTGAGTCGGAAGTATTCCCACTCACAAATCCACCGTTGTCAGAGGTGAAGATGATGTAGGTATTATCTCTGATTCCCTGCTTTTCGACTTCGTCCAGAACCATACCTAAGCCAGTATCTAAGTCTTCTACCATGGCCGCGAATTCTATAGTGAATTTGTTGGCTTTCGGATAGATTTCTTTAAGCCGCGCTTTAGTCCTTTCAAGCGTTTCAGGCCGTGAGGCCAGGCGCACATGAACGGCGTAATGCGAAATCTGTAAATAGAACGGCTTCTTCGCCTGGGCTTGTTCGGCAATAAATTCACAGGCTCGCTGAGAAAGAGTGAAAATTTGCTTTGGGTCCTCTGACGGATTTTCCATTTTGCCCGGGAGGTGTTGGTAATATTCGCCTCCGCCATTTGCAGTATTGCCATCACTCACCTCGAAGCCAGCTTTGCTCGGTAGATGTTTTGGGATGTGCCACTTTCCAAGGTGTGCCGCCGCATAGTTTGGATTGGCCAAGCGAATGGCTTGCGGAATCGTCAACAGATGGGTGCGATCTTTCACCAAATAGTCACCGGCATTCGTCGTATGCGCGAGGCGGGTTGGGGTCTTGCCAAATTGGAGTGCACCTCGACTCGGCGCACATTGTGGACCACCTGCATAGCCCTGGGAAAAGATCATCCCCTGAGCAGCCATACGCTCGAGGTTCGGGGTGCGGTAGATACCTTTACGGCTATCTTCACGATCCGGATGCATCTTGACCGAGGTATCGGCCCATCCCTGATCATCGGTGAGCACTAAAATAATGTTTGGACTTTCCGCCAAACTCGCAAGCGGCAGCATTACTACGAATGCCATCAAGCAGTGTGTTAAATTCCTTACAATTCCTTCATGCATAATAAATTGCGGGCGCTAGTCATTATTTCTGAATCAGTATCGAATTCACAAAAACGTGCAAAGGCTTCTCCGCAGTCACGTCTTGACCGATTTGAAGGTATACTTGAGCTCCGACCTCATCGGCTCTTTCTTTTAGAATAAGTCCGAAGATCCCATGATGGATGCCATGCCCTGTATCTCGTGCAGGATAATCGGCATCTTTATAGCGCAAAAACAACGGGGGATCATCTGCACTCAAATGCTTCAAGGCCGTGTATTCATTGGAGAAATCCCGATACTTTTCTTCCCAATGACCTTTCAGTTCCTCAATCGATTCGACCCCAAATGGCTTAAAGAGCATACCAGACTTTATGGCTTCAGGCCCAATTCGTTTTTCAATTAGAAAGGGATCCAAGGTGGTTTGCCCGGCACCAACATGCGCACCCGCCACTCTGGTCGATAGCCGGGCAATGGGATCCACGCTGCCCGGATCCGCCATATCATCATGCGTGGCTAACCACATGCTCGAAGCGGCTCCCGCAGAACTTCCCGTCAGCATAATTCGCGACGGGTCGATATTCCACTCCTCTGCCTTATAACGAATAAATTGAACAGCTCTAGCGGCGGCATGTGCCATCGCTGGTTGAATGTCACCGTACTTGACCAGCGGATAATTAATAGCTGCGGTATGGTAGCCGTTTTTAAAAACATTTTCATGCTGCGTCGCAGCTTTCTCGCCACCCATCCAGCCACCACCATGGATATGAATAAGGATTCCTAAAGGTTCCTCTGAAGCAACTTGCCAGAAGTTCAGAGTGTGCCGCTCATGTGGACCATAGGAAACATCCTTGTGTGTGGGCGCTACTTTCTCTGCGGCAAGTTCCCAATTAGAAAGGGCTAGCCCTAGGAAAATAATAAATATTCGTTTCATGCGATGACTGATTTAATTTGATTCACGAAAATCACCCGTAGGGTTCCCTTCGAAGTTTGTGCAGATGCGGGACGAATCAATTTTTTCTTCTTTAAACTTCCGCAAAGACTCTAACTGCTTATCACGTGCAAGGGACAGCTTCGCGATCTTCTCCGAATCATCGCTACTGGCCTCGATCAGTCCCGCATACTTCATTTCAATTGCAGCCATTTGCTCAGCGATGTGTTTATACTGCGCCTCAAACACATCCTGCACGTCCTCGGCTCCTACTGTTTCCAAATAGTCATCGAGTTCATTGCTGAGCGTGGCCACCATTTCCGGCATCTGCGCGGCCAGGTCACGCTTTTCACTTAAGTCATTTTCCAGATCAAACAACAACTCCTCGCCGGTAATTAATTGACGTATGAGTTTGTAATCCCCTTTACGAATTGCCGACACCGGGGGCATACGCGCATAGGGCATATGGAATACGAACGCCTCTTCGGTTCGTTCGACTTGGCCTGCATTGCCCTGCTCAAATAGACTCCGCAGACTTCCGCCATCCAAGTCCTCAGGTAAAGGATCTTTCGCGTCTACCAAGTCATGAAAGGTCGGCAGGAAGTCCCAATGGTTTATCGGAATATCGCATTGCGTGCCCTCAGGAACATTGGGCCCGGCAACAATCATCGGGACTCGAAGTCCATCCTCAAAAAGATTCCCCTTCTTCCCGCGAAGTTGATCGTGCGCGACCGAGATATAGCCGCCATTATCGGAGGTAAAAATAATATAGGTGTTGTCGGTCACTCCCGCCTTCTCAAGTGCGTCAAGAACTCGCCCAACACTTCTGTCCATCTCTTCGATCAGGGCAGCCATTTGCTGCTGCTTCTTTTCAGAACGTGGATCGCCTTTCGGAAAAGCAGCTCCCTTCGCCTCATACTTTTTGAAAACCGCGCTGGTGGACGTTAGCGGCGAATGCACGGTATAATGCGAGAGCATCAGAAAAAAGGGCTGTTTGCCTGCGTAGTCGCGTATGAATTGCTCGGATTTCTCAGTCAGCGAATACACCTGCTTGGGATCTTCAGGTGCAACAGGGACGCCTTTTCGATACCATTCGCCCCCTTGATTGCCATTGATACCATGCTGGTCGTCGACCACATCGTAGCCAAAACTTGAAACAGGTTCATGCACGCCTTTACCAAACAGTGCTGTAATATAGTTTTGACCGGATGCTTTCAACACGTCCGCTAGGGTCGTTTCATCTGCCCACGATTTCCGATTCTTAATATTTAATGGATTACCGTTATAAGTATATCCAATACGCGCCGGCGACTTACCAATCTGTATCGACTTGCGTGATGGCGTACAGACGGAGGCAGGCGCATAGGCATTTGAAAAGCGCATCCCCATCTTGGCCAATTCTTCAATATTGGGTGTTTCGTAAAAGCCTTGGAGGTCATTCGGCTGCCGGCTATCCATCAACACACTCGTATTGGTCCAGCCAAGATCATCGATATAAATGAGAACAAAATTCGGGGGCGTAGCTGCCAGCAGCCCCTGTTGGTAAATGATACTAAGCAGAGCGATTGCTACTGCGACAAAGCTTTTTGCTCTCATTTGCCTGCACCTAGATGTTTCGTGTTACGATCCATAAATACATCGATAAAATAACACTAGTAAAGCTACAACTACTCTTTAGGACCAAGGGCGTAGCGGTGTCTTCGATAACCTGCATTCGAAGGGAGTTCCTCGAAACGCACGCCCAACGCTTCCACGATCGTTAAATTCACACCATCAACTGTGCTCTCAATAAAGCTATTTCCTGTGTGAATCGGCTGGTGAAAGCGAATGGTAAGCGTCTCACCCGGTTGTAGATTGACTCCTTTATGGGTTTTATTGCTATCTATATCACGCACGCGCAAATGTACGCGCTCGGTAGCATCACTGCGAAAGGTCAAGGTTTCGAGTAGCGCGACCTCGCCCTCAAAGCTGTAATGCCCTTGGTCATTAGGGCTCAATGTCGCTTCAGTAAACATGCTTCTGTAGTAGCCCCGCGTGAACGGTTCTGTGCTGTCACACTCCAGGGGATGCTCTCCAGATTGTGCTAGATAATCGACGATGTTCTGCTCTTCTTCAGCATGTTGTGCCTTGCGCTTACTTTCATAATAATCATAAAAAGCCATTTCATCTTCATTCCATGCGTGTCCCTCTCGGTGGTCTCCAGAAAACGGTACTAACAGGTCAATCCACGCAAAGAGCTTGTGGTAATCTTCCTCCGTTAGCGTCACATCATGGTGGCCTTCCTCAAGCATCTTGACCATAGGACTCTTTGCCGAGCCTGCAAAATACGGTGGAATTTCATCCGGCACCGACATCATGTTAATCCATGACACAAAGCCTTTCTCTGGACGCCTAGTGAGATAGCTACCCCTATCATCCTGCTCTGCTTCGGTTAAATTCAAATACGAACGCGTCCACTTGCGCTTATTTTTATTCGCGCCATCGACGGCGATGCCGCGCAAGTCCATGCACTCGTCCTGACTGCCATCATGACAGTCGATACAGTTACGATCCAGAATCGGCTGAATCTCTTTGATAAAGCTAAAGCCACGGGCTTCACCATAGAACGCTTTCAGTTTTTGCGGTTCTCGGCTCCAAGCGATCGTATCCTCCTCTTGGTAAGGGTAGAAATTAGCATCCTCCTTTACATGGCAGCCCATGCAGGACTTTTGCTCGCCAGGACGAATGGTATCCCATGTGCGCGTGGTCTGAATAACCTGACCCTTCGCATTCAATACTTGGTGATACTGCGACACCATAGCTGGAACTTCGAAACGTACGGAGCCATCTTCATGGATTTCCGCATCTCCCAAAATGCGTTTCACATCCCATGTCGCGTTACCGATGCTCACAGGTGTGCTATTCATAGACCCCCCTCCAGGGCCACCATTCGTTTTTGCACCGACGGGTGCAGCACGGTAATCGAGTTCAACCACACGCAAGGTTTTCGCTTCACCGCGTGGAATGTCTTTTAGGCCAAGTCCCGCATACACATCATGCACGTAATAAATACCTGTATCCTTGGTGTAATCGACAGTATCAGGAATAGTTTTGGTTGGTGCTTTCTGCCTCATTGAAACCATGCGTTGCACCCCAAGATCAGGCGCACGCCAGAGCAACTCCCGCTCACCGTCGGCATTCATCCAATAAAGGCCATAGTGATTCGAAGAGCGGTAGCCTTGGTAGAGCTCAAAATGCCAATGCGGGTCGAATCCATAGTCTGGTTGATAGCTAATTAAAAACTCCTCTTCACTAAGCGGATATGGGAAGCGGAACTGTGCGCCCTCCTGCCCCCAGCGGTCTTTCACCACCGGTGACGCTCGCCCCGCGCCGACCTCGTAACCATGTTCTCGTCTAGGAGCGATCAAGTGAAGCCCCACCCCTTCGTCACGGCCTTCGTTCACATCGATGATCACAAGCTTACCATTTTGGTGCGTGTGATGCCCAGCAGCGATAGCCATAGTTTTATGCGAACCAGGGATTGGGCGCATGTGTAACAAAGAAGTCGGGAACCATGAGTTGCCCCCATAATAAACTCGCTGCCCCTGCCCGTCGGGGTTCATGGAAAATATCGGATGCGGGAATACCTGGCCACGATCACTATAATCCCAGCGTGTATAACTGAGTCGACCATTGGTCAGCAACTGCGGATAGATAGTGTGCACCTGATCGATTGCAAGACGACGCACATAGCGACCTTCCCCATCCATTCGGTAGAGATTACTTATTTCAGATTTCCAACAGGGCACGCTCTGCTCTGGGCGAGTCGATACGAAAACCAAATCACCATCCGGCAAATAGATCGGCTCGTAATCGGCACGTCCTAAGCCAAAGGTGAGTTGCTTGGTATCACCCGTTGCCAGGTAGTATTCATAAACATGATAGTCATCCAGTCTGTCTGATTTCTTCCATGCAAAGGCCAGCCTCTCTTGATCAAACGAGATATCCACATCACGCATCATACCATGTGGGTCCTCAATCAGCGGGCGCGCACTGCCGTAGAGTGAGCCCTCATCAAAGGCAAATATTGACAGGCGTGCTCCTGCTTTAAAATAGCGCTCAGCACGAGCATCTGAAAGACCTTCGGTATAGCCAAAGAAACTGTTCCGAATCGTCTCGCCCTCAGTAAAGCTGAATGGAGCCCAGTCCTGAATTACAGATGCAAGGCGTGTTGCACGGCGCTGCTCACAAAGCTGCAGATAGTCCTTAAGCGACGAAGACTCACTGCGCCCATGCGCATGAAAAAGCTGTCGCACGATTGTAGCACGTCGCTCGGGAAGGACGATTTGCCAAGCGTCTGCACCTGCATCCTGAAGTATCCAGTCTGTCAATACAGGGAACTCAACACTCAAGTTGAAGAATGTTTTTTGAAAGGCCTCAGTGCGTGCTTCGTCCTTCAGTTCCTTATGCATACTCGTCGTAGCAGATAGAGCATCTGCGAATGCCTCAACATCAGGAGACGCATCAAGGACTGGAGAAGTCACTACAAATGCTACAAGCACACAAACGATTTGGATCAAGTTTTTCATTTTTTTAACAAGTTAACATTATAGCACAAAACGCTAGACGACTCAATAAGATTGATCTGGAACCACATCCACCCAGGTCTCATCGATAATCTTGCGAGCCTGATTACCGAGAGTCGCCTCTTTCCATAGGTCAGACTCTTCGAATAACTCAGTCTTGATCTTATTCATCGCATTTCGTTTCAGCGTCTCATTTAGGGATTTCAGCAGCACGGTTTTCTGTGAATCGAAATCGGTAGGATTCTTGGCCTGCAGCGCGGCAAGGTCGCGTTGATATGTCTCGTGCGCACGCCGTGAGAACTCATCCATCAAGTCATACAAGGCTTGATAGACCTCAGCGATCTGGCCGCCATCAACGTCCTTAATATACTGCTCACGGATCGCGTCCATGCTCGCAACTTTCTCCGGCATCTGAGCGGCGAGGTTATTCTCCTCGCCATAGTCTTTCTGAATATTGAAAAGCTTATACTCACCGGAGACAAGATGCTTCATCAGTTTATAATCACCGATCACAATCGAGCTAATCGGCGGGTGATAGTGACATGTGTAGTGATGAATGATACCCGGCGCCGCACGCTCAACCGTGCCTGTGTTGCCCTTCTCAAATACATCGCGTAAGCTGCCACCATCATTATTCTCGGGCAATGGCGCTTGGCTGCCGCTCAAGTCATGAAAGGTCGCCAACAAATCCCACTGGACTATGGGCACATGACACTCGGAACCGGGTTCAATACCCGGCCCTGAAATAAGCGTGGGCACACGCAACCCTCCCTCAAACATGGAGCGTTTGCCTCCCTGAAGCGGCCCATTGTATCGGACTCGCTTGCCGTTTACATCGCGCCATCTTGCGAAGCCACCGCCATTGTCGGAACTGAAAAAAATGTAGGTGCTATCCAGCTCTCCCTTCGCTTCAAGCGCATCGATGATGCTGCCGACCGTCAGATCCATTTCCTCAATCATGGCCGCGTAGGTAATGGCTTTATTCACACTCGATTTGGGCGATTCGATATCTTTTGTATCACGCCCTTCTGCAATCCATCGCGCCTTATTACGCTCAAAGGCTTCGTCGGTACACATGAATGGAATATGTGGCGCGTAGTGCGAGACCATCACATAAAAGGGCTGCTTGCCAGCATACTCATTAATGAAGGCAACGGAATCGTCGCGCAGCGAATACAAGCGCTTTGGATTGTCGGGCGGAAATGATGTTTTTTTGGAAATGGGGTCCCAATATGAGCCGTGACCGTTGCCATTTCCCCCGGGCTCATCGGGGTTTTCATCCGTTACATCATACCCCGATTCATCGGCACGCCCCATTGGGCCACTGCCCTTGCCAAACATCGCTGTGATATAACCACGACCTGCAGCCTTTAACATTTCTGCGATCGTGATCTCATCAGCATAGCCATTCGGACGCTGGATTGGTGAGAGCACATCAAAGACATTGCGATAATGCATGCGCGCTGACGATTGACCATGCTGAATGCTCATGCGCGAGCCAGTACATGTCGGCGTCGGCGCGTAGGCGACGGTATAACGTGCGCCCAGATCCGCCAAACGATCCAAGCCAGGCGTCTGGATGAAGTCGTGCTTGGTGCTCGAGTCGTCGTCCATCATTTGCACAGAGGTATCGGCATAGCCTAAGTCATCGGCGTAAATGATAATAAAATTGGGTGCCTTGTCAGCCGATAAGGTGACACTGCTGAGGACGAGAGGTAGAAAAAGCAATAGCTGTTTCATAACAAATAGATGATCAATTAGTTTGTATCAGCGGTTCCGCGCTCCTCATGGAGGCGAATCATTCGAATACATTTTTCCTCCTGTGAGGACTGGAAGTTTACATGGTTTTGTGAGACATCCACAGCATAAGCTTTTTGCTTATTGGTAGGATCGGCTGCAAGTTCGTCCTTAAGCTTGACCAAGCGCTTTTCTCCGCTCTCGAGCCAGCCGCCCTGCAACTGGGCGAGATAATTACGACGCGTCGTGGTCACAGTTTCGGCGTTCACTCGGTTGAGATAGTCTGCACGGCGCTTATCTAAACTTGCCACAAGCTCCGGCATCTGCTTCGCAAGGTTGGTCTTTTCGCTCAGATCATTGGCCACATTGTAGAGCTCATACTCGAGCGTATCCAGATTCTTGCGCAACTTAAAATCGCCAACGCGGATCATAGATTCAGGCTCACCGGTATGCCAAGGGAAGTGGAAGACTAGTTCCTCAGTATTGCGCATAACTTTGCCCTCGTCGCCATTAAACCATACATCCTTGAGGCTACCGCCATCCAGGTCAGCTGGCAGCGGCTCGGTGCCGCCGGCGAGATCATAAAAGGTCTGCAAGAAATCCCACTGCACCATCGGCACAGATGTGTAAGTCCCCGGATCAATACCCGGACCACGGACGATGGATGGCATTCGCAAGCCACCTTCGAGAAGGTTGCCCTTACCTCCTCGCAGCGGATTATTGCCACGGAAACCGCCGCCATTGTCGGAGGTAAAGAGGACATAAGTATTATCTGCAATGCCAAGCTCATCCAAGGTATCAAGGATCATGCCAAACGCGCGGTCGGTATCATCTAACATCGCCGCATAATTAATCAACCAACCATTGGTATACATGCCGACCGGAATTTCTTCTTCAGGGGCGTAGTCCTTATCTTCACCTTTCTTAGGGCGCGGAAGTTTCTTGTATTTGTCGCGAGTCGCTTGAAGCGAGTCGTGCCAGATATGCATCGCGTAGTGTGAAAGCTGCACATAGAAGGGTTTACCCGCATTGACTTGTTCGCGCATAAATTCATTAGTTAATTCCGTCAGTGAAAAAATACGCTTGGGGTCATCGTCAGGTAGCGGTGTCTTGCCGTCATCCATGAAGTCACCTGGGCCATTGCCGTTATTGTCTCCATCAAGTATGTCGTAACCCGCAGCGGCTGGTTTGATACATTCATTATGCCACTTACCGAAGTGCGCCGTCACATACTGTGGGTCCACCTGCTTTAGAGCCTGTGGGATCGTGATCTGGCCGCGATAGTCCTTCTTCACTTCAACCGCAGATAGTGTGGTCAAGCGCATGCGAGCCGGCGTCATACCGTGCAATAAGCTGTTACGCGACGGCGCGCAAAGTGGCGCAGGCGAGTAACATGCAGACAAGACACGGCCACCAGCAGCGAGACGCTCAAGGCTGGGCGTCTGGAAGTAGTCGCTACGCGTTTCTGGATTGCCCTCAATCATCTCAACTGAGGTCTGAGCCCAACCGAGGTCATCTATGTAGATTAGGACAAAGTTAGGTACTTTGGCAGCCAGTGTAGTCGCGAAAAATAAAGTCAATAAGAGCGATACCTTCATCGATTATATAATTATTTAAATATAAATTAAAAATGCCTTGCTTGACGGAGATTCAATTCCAGATCAAACAACCCGACTGACTTACCCGCTTGCGCTTCTATATTGATACGCAGTCCCCCACAGGTCAGCTCGGCTGCTGGGTGGATCGTATTGAAACGATCCTTCGTGACTCCGTAAGCATCGGTGATATATTTCTCAAAAGGATACCAACTGCCATCGAGCAAATACTCAATTTTCCAATCCGCCGGCACATCGACTTGATCGTTACTCACCCAGAAGAGGCCTAGGCGCTCCACTGTCTGAGGTTGGTCAAATATCATCTGGATCCACTCTTTAGAAGACTCCCCGGAGCTAATCCATGCCTCGATCGTCGTGTCTGCAGACGAGTCTGGGCGACGGCCATCCTTGACCGCCTCAATAACACCATTCGCTGCGCAACTAGAAGCCGTGACAGTGCCATACTTAGACGGGTCGAAATGCACGCGGGAGAGTTGCGCTTGCGCACCTTCAATCGCGTCAGGCAACCAGACTACCATCGTCGCATTGCCACGGTTGTTCCAGTTCAGATATGGGACAAACTTTAGGCCCGCACTACGTGACTCACCATTCACAAGCTCGGCTGCGGGCACAGTTACAATGGGTGTGCCCTGTAAAATGCCGTCTTCGAATTGAGTCACTGTGCAGCTATCACTCGAAGGGAGTTCGGGTAGATAGAAACGCTGCACTACACCATCATTATCTGCTTCCTCAGCACACATAACAAGAGGTCCACGAGTCAGAGACACACGACCACGGTTGTCGACAACCCTGTCATCACAAGTGTTAAAGCGTAAGTCCATCGGTAAATCTAACTCGATCACATCGCCGGTAACCCAAATACGGTTAATTTCAACAAAGCCCTTTATCACTTCAGCTTGAACCACTTCTCCGTTGACCTTCAAAGTCCATTTGGGTGCGGTTTGCTTGGTGTAGCTGTAAAGCTTACCTGGCACAAATTGCTCGCCTAAGGCCCAAGTAGGGATACGGAGCTTGATGGCAAACTGAGCAGGATACAGCAGGTCCGTTTCGATACGAATAGCACCTTCATATGGATACTCAGTTTCCTGCCTGAGAGTGAGCTCGGTATCGGCGACGGGAACTGTGACTTCATTACCTGAGTAGAGCAAAGCATACACAGTGTCGTCCTCTACCGCATACATATACCCTCCCACATGATTTATAACTCGTGCAATATTCGATGGGCAGCACGCACAGTCGAACCACGGCGAACGACCCGCTGATCCATGATTAAACAACTGGTGGCCATCCGCCTCCAGCGGATTGACATAGAAGAACTTATTACCCTCCACGTTGATACCGGCAAGTGAGTTATTAAAAAGCGCAACTTCCGCAACATCGAAATATTTCGCGTCTTTGTGCAGCAGTGTCATCCGATGGTTGAAGAATAAATTGCCAATCGCCGCACAAGTTTCGTTGTAGGCATCGAGATTTGGCAGATCGTAATTTTCGCCAAAACCTTCGATGCCATGAATCGCTCCGAGACCGCCAGTGATATGCATCTTGGCATCAACAATATTTGTCCAAATTGCCTCCAATGCGTGGTTGTAAGTATCGTCTCCGGTGAGTGCACTGACGTCAGTCATCGCAGCATACATGTAGGCTGCACGCACTGCGTGGCCGACGGCAGTGGTCTGCTCCGCAACTGGCGCATGCTGCTGAGCATAAGTGGGAGACATGGTGCCCTTGCCATCTGGGCGATATGTAACACCACGAATATCAAGAAACTTTTTGGCCATGTTCAGATAGAGCTCATTACCAGTGGCACGATAGAGACGGCACAATGCTAGCTCTGGCTCTTGATGACCAGGCGCTTGATTGATCGGCACACCACCGTTGTAATTCGGGTCTCCGACGAAAAAGGCCTTGTTGACGTGCTGTGCACTCTTCTCGGCTATGTCCAGCCAAGCACGTTTGCCAGTGGCTTCAAAATAGGCAACTGCACCCTCGTAAAGGTGCCCCACATTGTAAAGTTCGTGGCTATGCACGACCCAGGAATATGGCTTCAGCCCCATTTCGGCCTCATCAGCGATTCCGCAGGTATGAGAAACATAGAGATAACCATCCTCTTGCTGAGCCATACCAATAATATTAATCAGCTCATCCATCTGGGCTTCCAAGTTCGGATCGGCCTCTAGGTTGAGTAGGTAGGCTGCGCCCTCCATTACTTTATATAAATCTGAACTTACAAAGCGATGGGTGAATGGCATTTCATCTTTTTCACCGCGTAAATAGGATCCACAACGGCGTAAATTCTCTGCAGCGCGCTCGGTCTTTCTCAAGGCAAAAGGCACTGTTTCATTCTTTTGCAGCTGCAAGCGTGGTAGCCAAAATGCATCGTTCAAAGCCACTTTGCAAAATGCAATAGGCGCTAAGGAGTAGTCCTGTTTTAGTTCTAGTGTATTCATCGTATCGAAGTTATTGCCGAACTCGGCGGTAAATTTGGCCTGGTTGTACGAAAACTTTGTCTCCTTCGTCAACGCTAGGACTAGCACTACTGCGCCAGCCAGTGCCACCAATAAACCCAGCATTTTTGTAGTAATTTATAATTGTATTATGAGCGATTAAAATAGTAGGGGTGTCGAAATGCAGGTATTAAGCCATTCGTCGAATCAGCATATTTTGAAAAGCCATATCTATTTAGGCCGTCGCCACGATTCAGGCGAAATAAATTGATACTCTGGCTCATCGCCCTTCTTCGACTTAACGGTCAGTCGTGTGCGATGCCCATCTTGATAGTAGTAGAGATCCACTCGGTGTAAGCCCTGCTTTAGCCCGACACTCCCTTCCGCTTCCCATGCATCCACATAGGAGTGCGTATCTAAATCAACTAGCACTTGCCCATCAATCACAATCCTCGCGCCATCATCCGCATGTAGGTGGAAGTGATACACTTCATCGACTGGCACACTGAGATAGCTGGTTAGGTGTAAAGCATAACTCTCTGAGCGATCGCCAGCAATCGCTGCGACTTGAATATTTTGATTGAACTGATCGATTGATAAAGTCCCGGTTCGCGTAGGTTCTAAATTTTCAAAATCAGGTAGTCTCGTGCTCTTATTGCCTAATTCATAATAACGATAGAACATGCCAGGCTGAGTCGTTGCTAAATCCACTTCCGATGGCTTCAATTCGGTTGCCGTGTAGACCATATCATACGGCGTGTAGTTCGACCCATCCTCAGCAAAGGCGAGCAGCTTGAAGTTTGTCGTTGCATCGATTGAGATCGCTGTATCCCAAATCGTTGAGTCTGAAGTCGGCACGGAGCCATCGGTGGTGTAACGTATGGCGGTGCCAGGAAGTAAATTCTCTATATCAACTGTTACGGACCCATGGAAAATGCGTGCGCGTGGCGTCGACCACACAAGGGTCTCATAGGATTTAAGTTTTTCGCCTAGAGTCAATTCAACCTGTGCAGATGATTGATCACTAGTGAATTCGACTGCGGTGCTACGTGAAACCGCTTCACCTGGACCACTCGCCGCGATCAGGGAGCGATCCTCAGTGTAGGGCGCAATGATCGTCTCCTTCAATGGGTTGCCGTTTACTTCAGCAAGCAAGGTCACTTGATCTCCCTCAAATTGACGGTCTACGCGTGCATGAACCCACTGAGTCTTCCCTTCGATAACAACGGGTGTAAACGTTTCGATATAATCCCAAGTAGATGGCAAGTGTGGTGCGAAAGTAAACTGCTGATCGGGAATGCTGTAATCCAGTCCAGCCAACCACTCGATCATAGGCAACACATGCGCTAGGTCCCAGTTGTAGTAACGTGAACCCCATGCCTTGTGATTCTCTTCCCATGCTTCGGGTGCAACAGGATAGCCCCACTCTCGATGCATCGCATTGGTATGGTTTAAAGTCGTCAAAATGCCCGCGTAAGCTTGATCCTGGCGAAACATTCCATCGATCGCTAGCCATGTGCTGATCGTCGAACATCGGAAGATGCCATTAGGAGGACTGTCAGCCGCGCGAGTATTGACACCAACTGGCGAGGCAAAACCCTTATCCGTATCGAGGACATACTCTTCGACCATCTGCTCACCCCACTCTTTTGGCATCGCCACGGACTGAAGTGCGGAGAGGGCCCAGATATCTTTCCACGGCACTCCGCGTCCGCCGTAAAAACCATCCCAACGCCCCGACCATTGATGTTTGAAACTTTTAACCATCTGAGGGCGGAAGGACTGCCAGTGCTCGGCGTCGTTTGTTTCGCCAAGTGCTGATGCCATGTTCGAAAGCGCATCGACTGCGTTTACTTCGGTGCCGAAACTCTTAGTGGGCCCATTGCCGTCCCAATAAAGCGGTTTGAAGACCTTGCCATAAACCTCTTCCAAATACTTTTTGTCACCTGAGCGACGATACTGTTGCCATGCCGGCTCGGTCGCACCGACGAAGACCATCCGCACCAAGGGAGAATACCAGCCCTTACCAAAATTATCGGGCATGTTGTTGGCCTTATTTTTAAACGGTACCATGAATTGCCACGATAGCGCATTGCCATGTCCATACTGCCACTTATCGGCGACCCATGAGCCGGCTTGAATGTAGGCCCATGAATCCCACAGGTGCAGCCCCATGAAGTTGTTGACCGCCGTCTGCGTGTGCGGGTATTTCAGCCAACCCTCGCCAATATCGCGGAAATACATAAAATTGAGCGCCCAAAGATAGTAGTATGTTTCAACTGCCTTCTCGTCCGAACAGCGAAAATAAGGAATCTGTTCGTTGAGCAGATTATTGATCCACTCAGTCTTTACTGCCATTGCTGGCATCGCTTCGGCATTGCCTTGCTGTGTGCGAGAAAGTGCATCGGAATATTCATCCGCAACCGCTAGCGTAAGCGATACGGGCTGATCTGCTGGCAAGTTCAAGACAAAGGAGTAGCCGAGATTACCTTTCGGCCGCTTGGACCACTTAACATCCTCCATCGGCACGCTGGAACTGTAGACAAAGCTCAGGCCGTCATACATCATGCGCCCAAGCTTCGTAGGTTCGCCGTAGAGGGGCTTGGCGATTGCCGTGCCAGCCTCTAGTAAGCGCAGCGCATTGGCCGACTCGTCAAATGTGATTTCAGATTCACAAGTGCGTGAAAAACTACCTTCTACGTCGTCACCATCAAATCTTGGAACCTTACTAGGCTCCCAAAAGCTTTCACCCTCAAAACGAATGGATACATCCTTATCGGACACGATCACCGTCGTGAGCACATCATCGCGGCTAATGAATTTATCTTCGTTAATGTTCACTCCAGCAATTTCGTAGTTGGCAACCATCTTATCTGGGCGCCAGTTCAAAGTCTTTGGTTTTGGGTGCTTATGTTCGCTGCCGTCAACGATCAAGGTCCCATATGCAGAACGCGTCTTGCGCCAAAATTCCCAACCCCAGGAGTCGTGGCCATCACCGCCGACCTCAGACTGCACAATCGCATTGCCACGTGCACGACCATCACGAAAGAGCGGGTGAGTGAAACCAAGTGTTTCTGACTCCAAATATTCTTCCCAGTCGGCACCAAACGAGCCCGCCACATAGTAGAGCTTATTACCCGCGATGAAGCCATAGTGCTCCCCCTGAATATCACGCTCAAGCATTTCGCAATAATCAGCGCGTGGTGGAATACTAGTAGACTCTACACTATCAGCAGATTGACCCACAGAGTGCGGATCGTCCTGAGGAGCATTGTCGTGAGGCGCACTGCAGCCATTAGAAAAAGCAGCTAAAAAACTAAGGCTCAGAAATGAAATAAGAAAACGCATGATTGATAAAGGATGGCATCCCAAAAACAGGATGTCTGTATAATACATGATCCAGAAAGTATTACCATTGGTGAACACGACCAAAAACTGTCATATTGCGCCAATTTTGTAGAAAATACTATTTAAATATATTCGGATTTTCTCAGATCGCTCATGAAGGTGGCCACGGAATCCTACGCAGCGAATCACGCGTTTCTGGGTAAGGTAAAACATCCGATGACTTTGCCCATGCACGCCATTTAGCCTTCAACTCTTTGAGCTTTTCTGGGTAAAGCTGACTCAAGTCCTCTGATTCACTGCGGTCAGCGCTCAAATCATACAATTCCCAGGCATTCGGATCGCGGTCATCCGATGTCACAAGCTTCCAATTTCCGTCCCGAATTGCCGCATTGATCTCATGCTGCCAATACAAGGTACGCTCCATCGGCGGAGCGGTTCCGTTGAACCATGGCAGCAAACTCATGCCTTCCCCCGGCGTAATCGAACGCCCTTGGTAGTTAATAGGATACTGAGCCCCAGCGACCTCGCATAATGTCGGCATAATATCTATTAAATGGAAAGTCTGATCCATGCAAAGCTGCCCTGATTCTGCAATACCCTGCGGCCAGTGTGCAATCAAGGGCGACGCAATACCGCCTTCGTGCACAAAAATCTTATACTTTCGCAGCGGCGTATTGGAGAGACTCGCCCAGCATTGTCCTTGAGCCGTAGCCCATCCCCCCTCAGTACGCCATTCTGGGTAATTACCAGAATGGTAGTTCGACCAATTCATTCCAAAGGGACCTAATTCTCCAGAACAGCCATTATCCGACATGAACAAAATTAGTGTCTCGTCCAAAATACCCCGCTCGGCCAAATCATCAATCACCCGTCCCACATTCAAATCCATGTGTTCGACCTGCGCCGCATAGAGTGAGCGGCGAAAATCTAGTTCTTCCTGATCGGAATCGGACAAACTATCCCAAGCCGGCAACCCGCAGGAATCAACCGAGGGTTTAAAATCAAAGCCCTCACGTTCCTCTTGATCAAATCCAACCACTTCCGGTAAAGTCTGACTCGTCGGCACAATCCCCATGGCCTGCATGCGCTCCAACTTTTCCGCGCGAAGTTGATCCCATCCTTTACGATAGCGGCCTCGATATTTATTAATCAACTCATCTGGAGCTTCTAAGGGGAAGTGCGGTGCATTGTAGCATAAATGTAAGTAAAACGGATCGTCCGGTTCGCGGCAGGCCTGATCGATATAATCCAATGCGACATTAGTGAAAAATTCAGTCGTATGGAATTCTTGATCCGGCGCATAGGGGTCAGTAGGCACAGCATCCGACCCAATAAAGAGTTCGCCATCGCGATAGATCTCACAGCCCGGGAGCACTTTCCAGTAACTATCAATGTGCGTATAGATTCCAGTGAATTTATCAAAGCCGCGCAGCTCTGGACGAAACTGCGGCTCATGCCCAACATGCCATTTACCAGACAGCATCGTCTGATAGCCGGCAGAACGAAGCACTTCTGCGGTTGTCACACAGCGATCATTCAAGCCTCCCTGATAGCCGTCACCAAAATCTCGATATACCATCATGCCCACACCGGCTTGATGCGGATACAACCCTGTCAACAAACAGGCACGCGAAGGACAGCAGCGCGGCGTGTTGTAAAACTGGCTCGCCCTGAAACCGCTCGCCCCCAGGCGATCTAAATTCGGCGTATCAATTTCCCCTCCAAAACAACCGAGGTCAGAAAACCCCATATCATCGACCAGAATAGTAATTATATTGGGCCTTTTCGCGCTCATCAGGACTATACGCTAAAGAAATCAATACCACTGGGATCGACTATTCAGCTGAAAAATGATAGAGCATACGGTGCTCATAAGTCTCGCCAGGGCGCAACACAGTGCTCGGGAAATTTGCTTGATTAGGGGCATCAGGAAAGCCTTCTGTTTCTAGACATAGCGCAGTGCGAAACTCATAGGCAAGTCCACCCTTACCGGATGCAAACTCACCTTGAAAGTCTTCTGGACTAAGAAAATTACCCCCATAGAATTGCACACCAACTTGATTCGTATGTACCTCCATCGTGCGCCCCGATTTCGGATCTTTCACGCGCGCTGCCAAGGCCAAACCATTGACATTCGGTTGCTCCAGCACCCAGCAATGATCGTAACCACCAGCGAATTCGAGCGCTTCGAATTGATCGTTCACACGCAGCCCGATTTGTGTCGGTTGCGTAAAATCCATCGGCGTCCCAGTGACTGAGGCTAGCTCTCCTGTTGGAATTAAGCCTACGTTAGTTGGCAAGTAGCGATCACATGGTAGCATGAGAATGTGGTCGTTAATCGACGTGGAGTGGTCGCCTGATAGATTCCAATACGGATGGTGCACCATGTTCAAAACAGTCGGCGCATCTGTCGTCGCGACTGCAGTCCACGTTAGCTCGTTATTATCATTGAGCTGATATGTAATCTCGGCGCTCAAAGTTCCGGGGTAGCCCTCTTCGCCATCCACTGAAACATAGGTAAAGGTGATTGCGTTGCTTTCAGGGTGTAGAGTCGCCGTCCAAATACGGCGATTAAAGCCGTCGACACCACCATGAAGATGGCAAGGAATACCGCCTGGATCGTTATTGGTTGCGAGGATATAGTCTTTGCAATCAAGCGTGAATTTACCATCTTTGATACGATTGCCGAAACGGCCTACACTGGCACCGAAATATGGATTCTTTGAACCCGCGTAACCATCCACTGAATCGTAACCATGCAGCAAATCCTCGATCGTGCCGTCACGATCGGGCGCCTTGAGTGACACCAGTGTTGCACCGTAGTTAGTAATTTTTGCAGTGACACCATTCGCATTACTCAGCGTATAGATCAGCGCTTCGCGCCCGTCTTCGAGATGTCCAAAGGTCGCAGTCAGAATTTCATATGGGTCAGATTTCATAGAATTGTTTCCACAACCACAAAGTGCAGCAGTTGCAAGTGTCAGTAGTAGGGTTGAGGTGTTTTTCACCATGTTTATAGAGTTATCAAAAAGTTAAGATGAGGTGAGAATCAGTTCATCTTTTCCGACGCACTCCGAGCACTAATGATTTCGTTCTTCCCACGGATGATCCGGCTTCTTCCTTCAAAAAAGCGCACATAAGACTTTAGCTCGTCCTCCCAGCTCTTTTCATATTTCTCATCCCCCGCTAGGAACAATATAACATTCAAAGATGGGGGCTGTTGCCCTCTGCTAATATACAACTTTTCGATCACTTCTGTGAAGTGTTTTTCAACGCGTCTCGGGTCAATGTCCGTATGGCCAGGGCCACCCCCAGGGTGGAGGTTCTTCCATTTTAGTCCCAACTCTTTGGCTGCGCTACGGACGTCATCGATCTTACGGGCAAGCACACGGGGCGGTTCCCCGCGACTGGCACGAGCTTTGTTGATTTTAGCCAATTCATTGGCAACCCGTTGCTTCATCTCTAGCTCTTCTTGGTAAAATGCAGCAGCCTGGTCTTGATAAGCTTGGGAAGATCTAAGTTCTTCCCAAGCTAATAGCTGCGCCTCACTCGGTGGAGCCACCACCTTACCAAAACCACGGTGGTCGCCTGTAATCATAAAGATCGCGTCTGCACTTTGCTCAATGACAAGCTGAGTCATAAATGCAGTGTGGTTGTGCCCATTATTCCACGAAACCGCAGCTTGCATCTCGCTCTCTGGCAATGCTCTGAGCAGTGGCACAAAAGAGTCGTAAACACCCTCGAGGCCGGGTCTAGTCGCATCATCATTCACCGCTGAGATCCATTTAATCAACTCCTGATGCACCTCCGCTCCTGATGGCACTAGCCGTGGTTTGAAGAGCTTAATACGTCTAATATCCGTTAGCATAACGTTAAACAGGGTACCCGCAGAAAGGTTGCCTACCATATCAGAAATCTCATCTTTGATCACACGGTAACTATCCAAGCCACCCTTTTTATCTGTTACCATTCGGCGATTTGTATCAATCACAAACAGGATACGCTCTGCCCGCGTCTTCAGGCCAAACACACTAATATCCGAGATCCCCATGCCGATACTTCCGCGCGTGCCTCCGAGTAATCGACCCCCGCCAACTCCACCCAATCCTGCACTCACGGTAAAGCTCTGGTCCATATCAGGCAAATTTACATCCACATCAGCCACTGCAATATTTGCAACAGGGCGCATGCTTAAGCGCTGCGTTTGCGGGACTTTCGCCTGCTCCGGTCGAATGACTACCTTCACCTCTCGCGGTGGCTCTTCTTCAACGACCGATGGCGGAACCTCAAATTGCGCATCGTCCTGAATCACAATTGTAGCAATCGTCACGACTCCCGCGATAAAAGCTCCTACTACGTGCACCAAAACACTGGCGACGATCACCTTCATCAGCATCGGGTTCATCTTCTTCTTCAATTCGGCTGGTATCATAGATGGTAAACTTACTGGGTTAAGCTATTATTTCTCTGTCGGGACAACGATTCCCTGAATGATGACTTTTTGGCAAAGTATGAAAATCAATAAAGTTGGCACCGCCGCAATCATGAGCGATGCAAAGACGACGCCCTGCGAGGAAAACTGCTGCAATTGGTAGAGCCACACGGTCAGTGTCCACATGTCTTTATCCTGACACAAAATGAATGCATACATGAAATTAGCATAAGCCCCATTGAAAGCCCCCAGCGCGATCACTGCAAGAATCGGCTTAGATAAATTCATAGTTATCATCCAGAACTTCTGCCACTCACTCGCCCCATCGATGTCGGCCGCTTCAAATAACTCTTGCGGCAAGCTATCAAAGAAGCCCTTGAGCAAGAAGATCGAGTAACCATTCGCCATAGTCGGCAGCAGTAATGCTGCAAAAGTATTCAACAAGCCCAAATCGCGCAGCAATAGGAAATTCGGGATCATCGTCACCACCCCCGGAAATGCCATCGTCGCAATGAGAAATAGAAGCACCTTGAATTGCCCTGGTAGCTTGTAGCGCGACAAGGCATATGCTGCAAGGGGATTAACCAGCAGCGCTAGTGCGATTGCCGCCAAGCAATAGATCAAAGTATTCTCAATGCCGCTACCGTAGAAGAAGATATACTCCAGCACCATGCGGTAATTGTTGCCTACGAAGTAAACCCTTAAATCGCTCGCGTTAGCTTCTACATACTTAAGATCCGCTTCGACTTGCGGCATATGCACCTCCGAAAAAGATTCGTAATGGCGCTCATGCGCTGAGGCTGTGGCACTAATAGAACCGTATTTATTTTCCAAATACGCCTGCCAGCGGAGCTCTGGAGTGTCCAAGGATAGGGCCCCCAATTCACAGAGGTCTGGGTTCGAAATAAATTGCAAAAAATCAGACAGCTGAACCGAAGCTGTCATTTTATTTTCAGGCATTACAACTGAATCAAAAGTTGAATAGTCAGTTGCATAAAGTTTGTTAAGATGCACCACGACTCCATACTTACTTTCTAGGTATGCTACCCAAGCTTCCTTCTGCGACGCATCCACCCTGATGAACTGCGGATGTAAGAATCCGCGCACATACGCTTCCCATTCCGGTAAATTAGAGCGAACAGTCAGATGAGAATCTGCCCCTCCCAATTGGGCTAGCTTCAAATATCGAAGATAGGACGCATTACAGGATACGTATATCTGATCTTCCAGTGGCAGGGTCTGCTTAAATGCGTAAAATGCCTCTATTAAAGGAGACGAGCTCAATTGATACTTGCGGTCCGTTAGGCGCTCCGGCGGAAACTTTAAAAAGAACCAGCTTTCAATCGGTTCGTCAAAACGCTCATGGAAGACTTCGAGATCGTTACCGCACAAGTCACTTACATACTGACGAAATGCGCGTTCGTTACGTTGAATTATTTTACCCTCCTGTGTTGGCCCGAACGCTGTGAGGAACCAGCTAGTTGGCATCTTCGCAGAACTGACGAATTCCGTCCAGTCTGCCACTAATACTGGATTATGATAGGGTAATGTGACCGCTCTGAAGTTGGGCGCATCGTCTCCCGTCGCAGAGCGAAATTCTACAATTCGTTCACTATACTTCGCTTCCACATACTTACGAAAAAGCATCGTGTCATCGTGAATAAAGCGCGGCACAAGATCCAGTTCTTGTACGTCTACTCGGCTCTTAAACGAACCAGACGCCATCAACAAAAAGGGATAGACCATGCTGAGCGAGCCCAAGGCCAACGAGGCATATAAAGCAAAATAAACGAGGCGCGAACGAAATTGCCTTTTCTCAGATGGTAAAATAACAGGCATCAGCTTAACTCTTAGCAGTGGTGAAAGTCATGCGAGATATCCGCTTCATTTGGAACATCGTTAATCCAATCAAGAAGAAGCCCAAAATCCATGCTATCGCGATCGCAACGCCAAAGCGCAGATATACATATGCATCGTAGAAAATCTCAAGCCCGATCACATGCGTCGCGTGGTCAGGTCCGCCAGCGGTCATGACCAACACATTATCGGCCGACTGAAAAGCACCGATCAATACAAAGATCAATTGAATCATTACTAAAGGCCGAATCGTCGGTAGCGTAATATGCCAGATGCGCCCCAAGAAACCAGCCCCATCAATTGCGGATGCCTCGTAGAGATCTTCTGGCACAGTCTTGAGTGCCGCGAGATAAATTAAACAGCCTGGACCCATGCCCGCCCATGCCAGCGGTATAATAATCGAAACCATTGCCTGTGACTTATCTTGTAGCCATTTTTGCGGGCCAAAATCTAAAATGGCCAGCACTTGATTGAGCGCACCCGCCTCTGATGGATCAAAGAACATTTTCCACATCAACATCACGATCAGGCCCGAGACTAAGGCAGGCAAATAATACAATACGCGGAACAAGACACTCGCGCGCGGTAATTCGCTCAAACAAAGCGCTAATATGATCGGTGGTAGAAATACCAATAAGAGGCTCCAGAAAACATACTCTGCCGTGCGTATAATTGATACCCAGAAGACACTATCAAACAATACGGCTGCAAAATTATCAACACCCACAAAGGTGGATTCGCCTATCACATTATAGTCCAAAAATGCCATCCGAGCACCCACCACTAAGGGGTAATAATTAAATACAAAAATCGAAGCAAGCGCTGGGGCAAGTAATACATACGCGAGCCAATATTTCTTCAGCCACCCCCAAAAACCGCGCTTCACTTCACCTTCTGGTCCAGAGAACAGGCGCCAAATATACGTAAACATTAACCCAAATGATACCGCGACTAGGAGCATCACCGCGGAGGCCACCTTACGCCGAAATACCATCACATCCTCAGGAATTTGCCCAAGCATCTTCTCATTAATTTCCTGCACCGCCGTATCATACAACGCCTGCAACCGAGCTAGGCGTGTCCCATCATCCGCAATACGCGGCACGCCCTCAGAAAATGCGCTCTGCAAGGGCTTACTAGCCCGTTCAATGTACACTTGGCAATTCTCGCCATACGGCTCGGGTAATGAATTCTCCAAAGCGAATTCAAGGGTATGCTTCCACTGCGCGGGCACGGTAGCTGCGTATTCAGTATAGCCATGCTGTGCCAGTTTCTCTGGATTGATGAAACTAGCGTATCCATTTTCCACATACGTTTGTACGATTACACGCTCCGCCGCCGGACTTCCCACAAATCGTAGAAATTTCCAAGACGCGGCAATCTTTTCGGGATCTTCCGTGGTCGCGCAGACCCCCAAGCCACGTACATGTAACTCAGTAATGGATTTCCCGGAAGGCGCAAACGGAACAGGCACCAAGCCAAGCTCTCCTGGGCTCATACTGGAAATGTGATCATCCGCATTGATCAAAATATCGTTTATGTAGAGCAAGCTCATCCCGATACGGCCACGGTCCCAGATTGACCAAGCCTCACCGCTACTCATTCCAACGCCATAGCGCTGCTCCCCATCCTCATCGGTCCAGGGAGCATCTACGAGCTTGGAGTAAAAGTCAGCCGCCTGCACCGCGCCCGCATCGTTGAAACGAGCGACCCAATTGCCTGTATTTTCCTCGCGCTCGACAATTTTTGAACCCATAGAGAAGAAGAAAGGCAGCGAGGTCCAACCAGCTCCACCCTCTTTCCCTAGAATAATACCATAACGGTCCTCACCGGGGTCTTGAATCTGTTGCGCAACCGCCGCAAGTTCATCCCATGTTTTTGGATAATCCTTATCCGGATCAAGGCCCGCCTCTTGAAAGACAGTCTTATTATATGCCATCACGCGGACAAAATAACTAAACGGTAAAAAATAAAAATGTCGCTTACCGTCAGAATCAACGCGCGACACCGCGTCCCAAATTTGAGGCCGTACCCGCTCCTCCAACTCATCACGATACATGATGTTTTCATCGTATTCACCTAACTTCTTTGCTTCGGCGGCGGTCTGCTCCGAATTAATGTATTCATCCAAAGGCAGCAAAAAGTTACGCCCAATGTAGCTCCCCGACTGCCTTGTATTCACATGTATCACATCCGGCGCAGTGCGCCCGGCAATGGACATCAAAAGTGGCGCTTCACCTGCTGGTCCTTCCAGCTTCAGCGACAATGAATTGCCCTCTGGGCGGATGTTCGGATATTTTTCACGAAAGGCACGATATACAGCCATCTCTGCCTTACCAGCTATGCTAAAAAGCGCATCGGGGCTAGGCGCGAAATCGGTCGTCCGAATCGACACAGTTGATTCGGCAGTCACTGTTACTGAAAAAAACGCTATTTTACAAAGCAGAAGAGCTAAGAAAAAATGTAATCGCGAGGCACACATAAACAAAAACAAGAAGGCAAATTAAAACTGAAAGGTAATCGTTTCCGGCAAATCTGACTATAGCAAGAGGCGTCAAATATATGTCTCTACACGACATCATGAGGTATCGTGCCTTTATTGACCGCTTTACGATATGCACCCGGAGGCATACCAAAGTGCCGTCTAAATCCTTTAGAAAACGCAAAAACACATTGATAGCCAATACGGTCCGCGACCATTACCATCGTCATATCGGTCGAACTAAGCAACTCGCGCGCATGCTCCATACGGATGCGCATTAATAAGCCCTCAGCTGTCACATCATAATTCTCCTTCATGATCCGCTGAAACTGCCTCACGGACACATGCATACGCTTCGCCAGTGCGGGCAAGTTCCACCCTTCACCCGGATTTGCATTCACCTCTTCCCAGACATGAGTGAGACGTAAGCGCACGCGATTGCCTCCTGTAAATTGCCCATCTTTCAAATCGCGCACGATCGCCTCTGAAATATAGGTCGCCAAACCGACCGGAGCAGTCGCTCCCGGGCCTTTAGTGGCCGCGGACTCTTGTAAATATGCCTCCATGGCGAATATGATGGGCTCTACGCTATGGGATAAATCACGGTGTAGCATCTTTCCCTCAAGATGCACGAATTCATGCGTGCGATACAAAGCCGCAGAGATAAATTTCCAATCATCCTGCGCCTTATATTGATAAGCCGTCTCGAGAGGGCCGACCCAAATCTGTCCAGGCTCCATCACACCCACTTCACCTAAACATTCAAATTCTGCATGTCCTGAAACGGTGATCAAAGCAAGGTGCCAAGGAAAAGTCAGGCGGCGCACTTCATAGGGCGGTGCTACTTCGTGCAAGCCAAGCCCACGAATCCCATGATCGCGAAACGGCGACGCATAGCGAGGCGCCATTGGGAGGTGCTGATCGCGACATGCATCAGGTATGCAATGATACTCCTTAGTGAAGCTCGTCTGAATTGATTTGCTGGGCATCGGCTTCTTCTTTCAAGTTGATTTGTCGTATACGCACAAAATCAGGCTATCACGCAAGGCGCCTCTAGCCTCAATTCACTCTCAGCATCAAACAAATGCACCTCATCCAAATTCGGCTTCACGCTTAATGACTGGCCGATGTTCGATTGCACAATTCCAACTAATCGCACAACCAGCTTATCTCCATTTGAAACCGAAAGGTGGATAAAGCTTTCCGCACCCAAGGGCTCCCCAACCTCAACCTCTGCATGAATCGCCTGCGGGTCATCTGCCTCGCAAGCGGAAAAATGCTCAGGTCGCACTCCCAGCACTAGCGGTTTGCCTAGGTACGCTCGAGCGATCTCGCCCAAGCGGGCGGTGAGTTCTATCCGATTCGCTCCTGTTGCTTGACTCACAAAATAATAGCCGCCATCGGCTTCCAGCACGGAGCCATGCAAAAAATTCATCTGCGGAAGACCGATAAAGCCCGCAGTAAACATATTGGCGGGATTCTGATAAATGTTAATCGGTTCATCAACCTGCATGATTTCACCGTCCTTCATCACGCAGATCCGATCCCCCATAGTCATCGCCTCCGTCTGATCATGCGTCACATAAATCATGGTCGCGTTCAAACGCGCATGCAGCTTGGAGATTTCTGCACGCATCTGCACACGCATTTTAGCGTCTAAATTAGACAGCGGCTCATCGAACAGAAAGACATCTGGCTTACGGACGATCGCGCGGCCCAGCGCTACGCGTTGCCGCTGACCGCCAGAAAGCGCTTTTGGCTTACGGTTCAACATCGAGGTCAGTCCCAGAATGTCCGCGGCTTCTTCGACGCGTTGTTGAATCTCCGCTTTTGGAGTCTTCCGCAGCTTCAGCCCAAATGCCATATTGTCGGCAACCGTCATGTGTGGGTACAGTGCGTAATTCTGAAACACCATTGCGACACCACGATTCTTCGGCAGCACATCGTTCACAATGCGATCTCCAATACAAAGATCTCCTGAGGACGCTTCCTCTAAACCAGCAATCATACGCAAGGTGGTTGACTTACCGCAGCCCGAAGGGCCAACAAGCACCATGAATTCCTTGTCGCGTATTTCTAAATCAATCCCCTTCACCGCATAAAAGTTATCCTTTGTGCCGGGATTGTAGGTTTTTTTTAAATATTTAAGCGTGACGCCAGACATGAAACTAAAGGGATGTATTATTAAACAATGGTGTAAGGGGAGCAGGCCGCAGATCCAGGAAAAGTCTGCCTATCTGGATGATCATGGGTGTAGGCTAATTCTCAAACAAGCCGTCACGAGTGATGGCAGATTCAGACATATTACAATGGGAACAGATGCCCAGCCCTGTCAAGTTCGATACACCTTTAACTGTGACACTAGGACATACGCTGCTGCCTAAAGATGGCTCATTCAAAACAACTATTATGACTCATAAAGATATGTATATGAGGTATAAAGCTAAACCTAGATTAAGAAAAATTAAATTTTAGATCAGTATCCAGATAGTCGTAATAAGACACAATATAGGCGCAAGATGACATTCTTAAATAGCACAATGCTCAAGCGCAACTTGACAGCGTCTAGCTAGTTTTATTAAAGGGAGCAGCTTCCAGATTAAATTTATAAGACAAAGCGTAACAAATATGCATACTAAGCGCGTCATGAAATCCATTTTTCGCCGCCCTGCATCCTAAGTGGTGACCTTATCTATGAAATTACACTTAGTTTCTGTTCTCATTATCCTTACTAGCTGCGCTCTAATACGCGCTGAGCAACCGAATATCCTTTGGTTGTTTTGCGACGATATGGCAGTGAATGGCATCAGTGCATACGACAGCCGGTTCAGTGACATGAAGATCACGCCAAATATCGACCGCATCGCGGAAGAAGGTGTGCGTTTCGAACGCTGTTATGTCTCCAATTCAGTATGCGCGCCGAGTCGTGCGACCTTATTGACGGGTAAACACAGTCACAAGAACGGTAAGTATGGTAATATCGAGCCCTATAATCATGACCAGATGCAGTTCCAAAAGCTAATCGGGCAGGGCGGTTATCAATCAGCGATTATCGGTAAGACACACCTTCCGGGTTCGATTCAGGGCTTCGACTATTGGGAAACGCTACCGGGACACGGACTATATGAGAATCCCGCATTTATTACGGCGGAGGGTAAGGTAAGGTTCGAAGGTCACTCTTCCGACGTCATCGCGGATCGTGCATTGAACTGGTATAACACGAAGCGTGACCCAGAGAAACCTTTCATTTTGATGGTGCATTTTAAGGCGCCGCACCGCGACTGGACTCCGGCGCCCCGGTTTGTCGAAGCGTTCAAGGAGGCAAGTTTCCCCGAGCCAGATACACTCTTTGATAATTATGCTACGCGTGAGCGCGCAGCTGCGCACGCGATGGGCATAGGAGCGCACATGAAGATCGGTTCCGACTTGAAAGCCGACCATTGGCCGCATCGCAGCTATTTGTTGGATGAGAACCTTAAAGGCGAAGCGCTCGTACGCGCTAAGTATCAAGCCTACATGCGCGACTACTTTGCCTGTGTAGCGGGTGTGGACGAAAATGTGGGTCGTTTGGTTCAGCAGCTCAAGGATGATGGACTGTATGACAATACCATCGTCATGTTTTCGTCCGACCAGGGCTTTTATCTAGGCGAGCACGGATGGTTCGATAAGCGCTGGATGTATGAGGAATCCTTTCGCACTCCCTTTGTTGCCAAGTGGAAGGGTGTGATTGAGCCGAGTACAGTGAACGAAGACCTCGCGCAGAACATCGACTTTGCCCCGACCTTCCTCGATATCGCAGGTGTCGCTGCTCCCGAGGATATGCAAGGCGAGAGCCTAGTGCCACTCTTTGGAGGACAAACTCCAGACGACTGGAGAACGAGCCTTTATTATCACTACTACATGGAAGGACATGGCACGACACGCCATGAAGGTGTTAGCGATGGCAACTATAAGTTTATCCGCTTCTATGGACGGAAAACCAAGGGCGAAGATGTGTTTGAGCTATATGATTTAAACAAGGATCCCGCCGAGATGAACAATGTCTATGGTAATCCCGAAATGGCTGGAAAGCTTGCAAAAATGAAGGCGGAACTCGCTCTGCTAAGAGACTATTACGATGTTCCTGACGAGGAAGTCGTGATGATGAAGCGCGAGAAAAAAGAAAAAAGTAAGTAAAGAAATTGGCACGATGCTCCTGCGAATCTTACCCGCCTGTAGTTAGATTAAAACTTGTAGCTTCCAAATCAAATTGTAAGACAAGCGTAGTAGATTTACATACTTAATGCGTTATGAAATTCATTTTTCACCCACTGCCCCTAGCCCTCCTGTTTATCTTCTCTCTGCAAACAGTTGACGCAGGCCCACCTGCGGTAAGCTTGCCGAAACCAAACATCGTCCTAATCATGGCCGACGACCTCGGTCTTGAAACGATGGGGTCTTACGAGGGCACCTCCTATAAAACACCCAACCTAGACCGTCTAGCCGCCAACGGCGCTCGGTTTGAACATTGTTACTCACAGCCCATATGCACCCCCTCGCGTGTGCAACTCATGACTGGTCAATATAATGTCCGAAACTACATAAAGTTCGCCCTACTACCTCGCGATGAGGTCACTTTCGCCCACAAACTGAAAGCGGAAGGTTACGCCACATGTATCGCAGGCAAATGGCAATTAGGCAGGGAGAAAGATGCACCCCAGCACTTCGGTTTCGACGAAGCATTGCTCTGGCAACACACTCGTGATGGGCGCATGAAAATTGATGGCAGACGTATCGATAAGCGCTATGAAAATCCGATCCTTGAGAAGAACGGCGAGCCCTTGGCATACAATGATGGTGAATTTGCCCCCGACCTAATGGTCGACTTCATCCTCGACTTCATTGAGCGTAAAGCGAAACAACCCTTCTTAGTTTATTACCCAATGATACTCACTCACTGCCCTTTCGTGCCGACCCCACACTCCGAGGACTGGGACCCCACTAGTGCCGGATCCCCCACCCATAAAGGCGACAAAACGTACTTCGCCGATATGGTCGAATATGTCGATCACCTCGTTGGTAAAATTGAAGCAGGACTCGAGCGGCATGGACTCCTCGAAAACACCTACCTGATTTTCACGGGCGACAACGGCACAGACCGTACTGTCGTTTCGATGCTCAAGGGCGAGCCCTTTCCAGGGCGTAAAGGTACCTTAACCAATGGCGGCACCCACGTCCCTCTGATCGTCTCCCGCCCAGATACAGTCCCAGCAAAAGTGCACAATGACCTGATCGACTTCAGCGACTTTCTGCCGACCTTCTGCGAGATTGCAAATAGCAGCACAGATGGACTCACCCTTGACGGAAATAGTTTCTTGCCACAGCTACACGGCGAAACGGGTAACCCACGAGAATTCGTCTATTGCTGGTATAACCGGGATATGGAGCCTGGCAAAACGCAAGTCACCGCCCGTAACCAGCGTTACAAGCTCTACAAAGGCGGCAAGTTCTACGATGTCCCGAACGACCTACAAGAAAAGCAACCACTCGGCACTAATAGTCTGACGCCCAAACAAGTCGCGATCAAAGGAGAATTACAGGATGTGTTGGATCATTACGAACAGTTTGATCGCCTAGCCCAGGTCATTGACGGGCGCCAATAGAATATTCGAATCTTATGAGCATCCAGCACAACTTGCCCGCGCCTGGCTATTTTGATTAATCCAAAATATCGAGCAGCATCACTTCTATGAAGGCACCGCCTGCATTGTTTGTGTCAGTTATTTATTTTTGTCCACCTCCAGTTTTTTCATCGCCCTGCCTTGATTCAGTTCAGAGTCGAGACGTGCAAATTCCGAGCGCATGAGCTCTAACTTATCCGGCAAACTTGTGCTCAATTCCTGACTTTCAATGCGGTCTTCCTTAAGATTATAAAGCTTGTTGAAGTTGACCAATTTCCAATCCCCCCGCACCAGTGCGGTTTTATCATTAGTAAAATTCTGGTAGAAGTATTTGTGCTCTGCACGTGGCTTACCTGTGAATGAAGGGACTAGACTAATGCCTCGGGCAGGGCCAAGTGCTGGTCCTGACAATTGCTGGGTCTTCGGGTCATATTCCTTAGGATACTCAATACCAGCAAGTTCACGAAAAGTCGCATGAATGTCCACAAGATGACCGCGCTGGCGATTGAACGTCGCTGGAACGGTGATCCCATTCGGCCAATGCACAATCATCGGAGTCGCGATGCCGCCCTCGAACTGGCTTTGTTTATACCCTTGAAACGGCGTATTACAAGCCTTTGCCCAGGCTGCCGGATAGCACCAATATGAGCGTTCATCCCAAGGCATGTAGTTATTTTTCTTAGTCGGCCCACGTGTGCGATCAAAGGGGCAGGCGCCGTTGTCACTTAAGAAGATGATCAAGGTATCCTCGTAGATGCCTTGGTCTTTTAGTGTTTCGACTAAGCGACCGACTTGCTGATCCACGACATCAATCATCGCCGCATAGGTTGCCATTCGCAGATCCATATCGATCTTTTTCGCTTCGCTCAATTGATCCCAGCCGCCAATGACTTTCTCGCTATTGGAAAATTCCACGTCGGCATCGATGATTCCGAGTTCTTTCATGCGGGCAAAGCGGTCGTCACGCACTTTCTGCCAACCATCCATGTACTTACCCTGGTACTTCAACACCTCTTCTCTCGGCGCGTGCAAGGGATAGTGCGGCGCATTGTAGGCCATATACATGAAGAAAGGCTTCGCCCTATCTCGCTCCTCAATAAATTGTATGCCGTAATCGGTAAAGGAATGGGTGCTATAGAAATCGTCCGGTAAGTCCGACGGCTCCAAGGCGACTTCATCGAGATGGTAAGAGAAGCCCCCCTTGGTGCCTTCGCCATTAAAAAAATTAGTCGCGCCTTCATGGAACCCGAAGTAGCGATCGAAGCCGCGCTGCATCGGCGAACCGAATAAGTGCCACTTTCCCAATGCAAAATTCTGATACCCAGCCAATGCCAGATTTTCTGGAATCGTAATCACACCCTTACCTTGAAACACACCGTCCTCGACATGAAAGCGACCAGTCATTAATGCCGTGCGTGAGGTTTCACACTTCGCGTTGTTTGAAAACTGCGTAAATAAAACCCCCTCGGAGGCGAGCCTATCAATATTCGGCGTGTTGATCTCGCCGCCGAAGCAGCCAAGATCGGAGTAGCCCATATCATCCACGAGCACCAATAGGATATTGGGCTTCGTCGCAGCGGATGTGACCGAGAGCAGTGCTGCGGCTAGTAACAGAAAGCCGGATAGAATTCGCGTGGTATCAATCATGGGTTCGATTGGTTCAGAAATTCAAGCAGCATCACTTCTGTGAGGGCACCGCCTGCATTATGCGCACGTGTCTTCATATTATAATGAACCACTGCACCGTCGAGGTAGCTGAAGACATTCATCTCCTCGCTCGATTCGCTAGGCTGGTTCAATTGCTCACCTTTATAGCCATAGTGCTGCGCCCAAAGAAAGGCGGAGCGCTCTGCATCCACGAAAGCCAGTTTTCCATCCTTGGCACGAATCCCCTTCGATGGACCACCCGCATAGGGCACAAGCTTATCATTGGCACCTGAAACATTCATCAGGCACTTTCCTTTCAAGGGAACGACAGATTCGGTATAATTGTTATCAAGCCCCTTCGCTTTGAAAGCAGTGCCATCATGCTGCCAAGCATTCAACTGGCTGACAACCGTGATGTAATGACTAAAATGATCTAGCTTCGTCTCGATCGCGAATTGATTGACTAAAGCCGCGCCGTTGGAGCTGCCCATCAATACCGCATCACTGTCTTTCACATTCGAATACTCCGTAAGCTTAGTAACGATCGCCTCAATAAACTCGCGATCTGGTGCCTGTGAGCGCTCCGATACAATATTCCAACTCTTCAAATAGCCCTGCGCAAAGACCATGTTATAGCGTTTGGATAGTTTCTTATGCCGCTTTATAAAGCCTTGCATCGACCTCTCTGCGTTGCCGCCGTTGCCATGCAAGAAGATGAACAGCGGCAAGGGCTCCACACTATCAGGCGCATGCACAAAATAGCTGCGCTCATAATCCTGCTCCTGCGACCAATCTTGATTGATCGTATAAGATCCCGACTGCAATTCCGAAGCTAAGCCGACTAAGTGGCTCCCAATTAATAGGGCGATAAAATGAAATGTACGTGAGGATTTAGACATAAGAATAGGCAATAGTAATATTATCAGTAGGGCATACAGACAACTAATCATAGTTGTAAAGAATAGGTCAATGGCTTCTAATGCTAGCTCACTATTTTTTCTTTTGCCCTTTGGAGGCATTCTGTGGGATGACATTACCCTTATGGTCAAGCCTGCTAGAGGTTTTAAATTGCCAGCTATCCAGATCAAAATCCGGATTGATCACAGGCATTTGCGCGCCGGTTTCCTCGAGCCAAGCATGTAGCTTAGATTTGAGTTCTGCGGTCTTTTCGGGCATCGCATCAGCCAGATTTTTTTGCTCGGAAATGTCCTTATTAATTCGATACAGCTCATAACGTTCGCCAGGGATCACTGTTTTATAATCACTCTCGTGCAGGTAATCGCCGTGGAAATAAATCAGTTTATAGTCGTCAGTGCGAATCAGGCTGCTCGGAGTTTTATTATAATGCGGGATATAGAGCGGGGTGTGCATATAAATCGCATCGCGATCAAATCCACCGCGCCCATCCATGAGGGACAGGAAACTGGCTCCGTCCAAATAGTGTGAACCGGCATCACCACCTGCGATTTCCATAAAGGTCGGATACAGATCAATAATATGAACTGGCTTATCAATCACTTGACCCGCCGCCACTTTACTCGGCCAATGCACAATCAGCGGTACACGAATACCGCCTTCATATTCAGAACCCTTACCGCGACGTAGTGGTGCCATATCCCAAAGTCGTTCTAGCCCTCCATTATCTGACATGAAGATCACAATCGTCTCGCGCTCTAGCTGCAACTCTTCGATGCCCTCCATCAAATAGCCGATGCTTTCATCTACATAATCGATCATTGCGAGGAAATCTGCGCAATGGCGCTCACTTATTTTAGGCTGCTTACTCAGGGCACGCGCATATCCCTTATCCATGTATTTCTGCACTAGGCGTTCAGGTGCTTCAACTCTGGTATGCACCGTATGGTGGGCAAGGTATGCAAACGCTGGTTGATCACGGTGCGTATCCAAATAATGCAAGGCGGCATTCGTCATTTTCATCACCCCCTTCGCATCATCCTCAAGCTTAAAGTCCGGGCTGCTTTTCATCTCTTCCCAGCCCCACTGTGCAAGGTAGTCTCGCCCCAACTCTTTCCGTTGGGGGCCTATCTCTGCAAGATCGACGTGCCATTTACCCACTTGACCGACGTGGTAGCCGGCCTGCTTGAGCATGCGGCCGACATTGAACAAATTCTTGTCCATACTGCGATTGGACTCTGGTTGAATCATGCGCGCATAGGGCATGCAGTGCTTTTCCATGATAACCGCGGTATGGTTCGTGCGGGCAGCATATTGTCCGGTCATGAAGGCAAATCGAGTGGGTGAACACTGCGCCATAGCATAGGCCGCGTCAAACTGGGCGCCTCCCCTTGCCAGCTTATCGATGTGCGGCGTTTTCACTAGTTTGTTGCCATAGCTTGCGGTTCCGTTCCAACCTAGGTCATCGATGAGCACAAATACAATATTGGGGCGGTCCGACTGGCTCTCAGGTTTGGCTGCTGTGACTAAAGTGGACGAAGCTAGGGTCAGCGTCACTAGGGCAGCAATTAATTCGGGTGTCTTCATGAAGTTTTATTGTCTAAAGTTTGGATAATGACCCCCGGAGCTTTATTTTTAGTTTTTATTTTCCGTTTTCTTCTGACCCGAGTTTGCGGCTCTTTTAGCCGCTTCGACATCGGCGTAATCCGCACCTGTGCACTCGGTATACCAAGCGTTCCATTGCTTGAGTAAATCCTGAGCGAGCTCCGGATACTGGGCTATCAGGTTGGAAGTCTCCGTGCGGTCTTTGGACAAATCATAGAGCTCCCATTTCTTACTTCGAACCAGCTTCATCGCGCCATCCTGAATCGCAGCCCCTGAGCCATATTCATAAAACAACGGTGCCTTTCGATTGAGTGGTTGACCAGTGAAGGTCGGCACCAGAGTGACGCCATCTGGACGGTTGACCGCAACGCTTTTCGCCTCTCCCGGGTAGTTCGCACCCGCGAGATCCATGACAGTCGACATGATGTCGATGAAATGGCAGTTCTCGCGATTGAACACATTCTTTTCTGAGATCCCCTTGGGCCAATGCGCAATCAAGGGGGTCGTCGTGCCCCCTTCGTAAGATTTCAACTTATAAAAACGGAAGGGGGTATTGGAAACGTTCGCCCATGACAGACCCGTACACTCATAGCTATTGACGCCCCCAAACACACCCGAGCGATCTCCGCCCGCAGGTTTGTCGGTGCTCGCGCAGGCGCCATTATCGGACGCAAACAGGATGAGCGTGTTGTCATAGTCACCCGTGCTTTTTAGATACGAAATGATACGGCCAACATTCTGATCAATGCAGTCAATCATCCCCGCATAGATCTGCATGCGCAGAATTTCTTTTTCCCGTTCAGTGGCGGCTAAATCCGACCAAGGAGTGGTCTGTTTAGCCTTGGACAATGGAGCACTCGCGGCATCAAACATGCCCATTTCTAATTGACGCTGATAGCGCGCATCGCGAATCACATCATAGCCAGCGTCGTAAACCCCATCGTATTTAGCAATATCCTCTGGTTTTGCATGCAGCGGATAGTGCGGTGCGGTGTAAGCAAGATAGAGGAAAAAGGGCTTCTCCTCCCCCTCATATTCTTTCAACCAATCCAAAGCAGCGTCAGTCATCGCATCCGTCGAATACCAAGACGTATCCTCGGGGACGAAACCTTTGACCTCCTCGTCGTTAATCATCCATTTACCTTTACCCGCACCAGCGGGAATGCCCTCGCCCGGACGAGCTTTGTCACCAGGATTCCAGTGATTACTCGCTCCACCAAGCAGACCATAATAACGGTCGAATCCACGAGTGATTGGATTTGTACTCCCATGGCGTTTGCCCGACCACAGGGTCCGATAACCGACCGGGCGAAGCACCTCGCCGAAGGTAGCCGCGTTGATCAATTCACGGTTAGTCCTTTGAAAATAGAGCCCCGTTACCAATGACGACCGTGAAGGATAGCACTTAGAGGTATTGTGGGCGGCAGTGTAGCGGATGCCTGATTCGGCTAGGCTGTCTAAGTTCGGCGTCTGAATCTCGCCACCATAGCACCCCAGATCAGAGTAGCCCATATCGTCGACCAGAATCATGATGATATTTGGTCTGCTCTGGGCAGTCGCCTGCATTAAAGGTAACAGGCAACAGGCCAGCAAGCTAGATAATATAATTTTGGGTTCTAACATTCTGAATAGATTAACGGGTATACAAGGATACGCGTTAGAGCATGAACAAGACAGTCGATGACTGTCTTAAATTTCAACATCACTCAACGCTAAACATCTTAATCTCAGCAGGGATTTTTTTTATAATCCCCTCTGTCGACGGATGCTCTGCTAAAAGCACCTGCACAGCTTCTCGCCCGATGGATTCGATGGGCTGGACCACGGAGTAACAAATCATTGGGTTTCGATCTTGGTCATCGGAGTCGAAGGTCGCGATCGGGAGTCGAATCAATTTCTCCATCTGCGGAGACGGAAACTCATTATAAAATGCATGCACACCCTTGATCATATGACTATCCGTCACAAATAACGCATCCGCATCCAGCCGTCGTGCTGCATAAATGCCCGCGCATTCGCCACCCGCTTCATCAACATATAGATCGCTACCCGGCGAAACAACATAGCGCTCGTCGACTGCAATACCATGTGCCTCCAAGGCCGCCTGGTAGCCTTTATAGCGCAATTGGCGGGCTGTAGTCGTCAAAGCCATACTCAGGAATGCAATCCGTTTAAAACCGTCATTAATAAGATTTTCGGTGAGATCAAAACCAGCCTTGAAGTTATCCACATCCACTCTGTGCTTATGGTCTCCCTCTTTGATGCTGGAATCCACCCAAACACTCGGACAGCCAATTTTCTCGAGAAATTTGCTCAAGCGCTCGTGAGTTGCGACGTAGGGATCAATCACAATCACGCCTTCGCACTTAACGGCATTATACAGATTCAGAATTCGATTGAAATCTTCCTCTTTCGCCTCAGTCGCATGGAAGGCGACATTCACCGTGGTCGCACCATTAATTAGAGCCTCCCCGTGCACTGCATACAACAAGCGGGAATAATACCAATTCGCACTGCGCCTCCATTCCGGCCAAGGTGAGATGACTAGTATCAGACGGGTATCACTTGAAGGCGGCTTCCGCTCGATGGTGGTGCCATACCCTGCACGACGACTGACATAGCCTTCATTCTTCAACCAAGCCAGCGCCTTCGAAACCGTCAGTCTATTGAGTCCTAATTGCTTGGAAATCTCCAACTCTGTCGGCAGCAAATCCCCAACTTTCCGATCTTCATCACAAATCATCTCCCACAAATACTTATAGGCGATGTCTTCTTTATTAATCTTCTTACACGACCTATTCATTTCAGCTCAAATTTTTATATTCTAAACGAATTACTCCGAAGTCTCCGAAAACTCACCAAAAGGTCGACCAATGACCTGCACATAATCAGACAAATGCGCCTGCATCACTTTTAATACTTTTTCATACTCTGGATTCTGCGCCAAATTTTTGATTTCCCGCGGATCCTTTCGCAGATCGAAAAGCTGATCGGGGTCGACGATCCCGCCGATATTATCACGCGGTTGTCCAAATGGATTCTTCTCCCACAGAAGGTCAAAGGACCCTTGTGCCAAATGCTCCTTAATTCCACCACTTTTTGGCGGCACAAAACCACGGTCCAAGGCGTCCTGATTATAACGGATCGCAATATATTTGTAGTCTTTAGTAATGATTCCCTTAGCAAAGCCACTCTCTGTTAGAATTGCCGACTTCAAGATATCTTTCTCGCCGCGCCACACAGGCGCAATGCTCAAGCCATCCAACTGCAGTCCCTCAAGCGGTTCAGTCTCGGCGAGATCCAAAAAGGTGGCCGCCATATCCGTCACATCAATCAAGGTGTCATTCTGCGTATTCGGATTGATGGCTGCCGGCCAACGGGCAATAAATGGAATGTTCGCACCGCGCTCATAGGGCGACGCCTTGCCAGCATTCTGCTGATCAGATAAGAAGATAATTAAGGTATTATCCAACTCACCTTCGGCTTCCAACTTATCAAGAATCACACCAATCCCACCATCCATCCACAGGACCATCTCTTTGACCACATTGCGCCACTTTGCATTAGCATCAATATATTTGGAACGTTCAGGCATCAGGCCTAGGTGCTTTTCAGTATAACCTTCAGGCGTATGTCGTATATTGCCCGAATCAATCGGCTCATGAGGGCCATGTGTCGTGGTGAATGCTGTCCACAAGAAAAAGGGTTTACCTTCGGGAACTTGATCGAGGAAATCCAAAGCCCCCTTTACCGTATACTCAATATTATGGTGCTCTAATGCCTTGGGAAAATGATCCAGATTACCCTCAGTTATATACTCCGCATAATCGAAACCATAGTTGTCTAAACGGACACGTAACTCATCCTGAATTACTTTGAGATCGGCAACGACCTGTGGGTCCCTCGGATTTGCATCTTTAGGAATCTTTTTCCACATTTCTTTAAGGTTAAGATCATTATGCCACTTGCCAGTCGCTCCAGTGTAATAGCCGGACTGACGCAATGCTTGGACGACCGTCCGCTCATCCGGTCGAAACGCAGCTCCGTTGCGGATCGAAGGCTGCCTCGTCAAGGGCCCGAATATAGAATTCGTGCTACGGCTGGCATATAATCCCGTCAGACAACTATAGCGTGTCGGCACACAGAGCGTCGCCGTAGAATAGGCTCGAGTATGTAAAATGCCCTCCGCTGCAATGCGATCAATATGAGGGGTGGCATACTTTGAACCATAGGAACCGATACTATCCATGTTCTGATCATCACTAATCAATACGAGGATATTAGGCCGCGAGTCCTTCGCGACTGCCCCCAGCACGAGGAGCACAAGCCCTGCGATCGTCAAAATCTGTATTTTCATTTGGTTCATTGTAAAAAGATTAAATAGTGCTGGCACTTTGCTTGAGCCGCCGGCCTTGATAGATACTCAATCGCGGAAGCGACTCAGACTAGAGCCCCTTAAGGCAAGCGTGAACAGTCTCACTCAAGGAACCAGTCGCGAGACAGATCGCGTAATCACAAGCACCGTAATAGAGGCGGATCTGATCCTTCTCATGATCGGCAATTGCGCCACAAGGGAAGATCGTATTATCGCAATTACCATGCTGTTCCCAAGGCTCCTCAGGCATCATTAGGTAGCTATTTGTCTTGCCGATCACCTTCCATGGTTCGTCAAGATCCAGTAACATAGCACCGATATAGTAGTACGTGCCACCTGCAGGCGTAAACACCCCGTGGATGATATCGAGCCAGCCATGCTCAGTTTGGATAGGCGGAGTCGGTCCAATTTTCTGAACGTTCCAGAAACGATATCCCGCAGCCAAGACCGGTTTAAATTCACCCCAGTGTACGAGGTCTGGCGACGAGCTGATCCAAATATCACCATCGCCACCATCGCCGCCGCCTGGGCGGTCCAGCTTGTAGTATTTACCATTGATCTTTTCAGGAAACAACGAGGCCCCGCGATTCTTCGGTTGCGTGATCGTTTCAATACGCTCGTAGCTCTTAAAGTCCTTCGTACGACCAAGCATACCAATCGGCGAATCGAAACCCTGCACCATCACTGGAGTGACGATGTAATACCAATCGTCAATTTTAGTGACACGGTTGTCGATGAAGTGGTGGTAGCGATCCCAAGGCTCACCAAGCGCTTGCGTGTCGATGAAGTTCTCCTCAGACAGTTCGAAATTGATACCGTCCTTGGAACGAGCCACACGGGTCTGGCCGACATCGCGACCAAAGCCCTTCGTTGCCGCGTGCTCCACGACAGAAACAAGTAGAATCGTTTCGTCGCCGCATTGAACTGGCGCCGGATTATAAATCTGAGCTTTACCCGGAAAATCCTTAACATGTAGCAGTGGACCACCTTCGTGGCGCTTGAATATCTTTGTAGCGTCTTTCATATAGTTGATTGATTAGTTAGTTTTCTTTAAACTGAGACTATACAGCCCCATTTTCCCGACCCCCTTAAGGTCGGCAGTTTCCAAAAGTGTGAATGCAAAAGTCTGCTCGCCGGCGTCTAAGCGCACGCGGCCCATGGGATGAAATTTCTTGCCCTGAACGAGATCGACTTCGTTGCCAGATGCACCCGCATCAAAACGAATACGTGTTTCCGCAGGTACCCCAAGCGCTCGTAAAGTCACGGCATACTCGCCGGCTTCAAGCACATCCACCTTCAGCTCCTGCATGGCATTGAGCTCATGAAAATACGTGTTCGCCCAAGTCACCGAATTCTTTCCCTTCACGCGATAGATGCACTCCATCTCGATGTATCCCTCACGCCCATCAGTCACATTAAGTTCCTGAACCGGATCCGAGAATGCATGCGGATCACTGAGTATCTCATCAAAGGCTGCGTAATAGAGCTTCTGCATCGCCGCAAACTTTTCGGGCATTTGATTCTGCAAGTCAGCCCTCTGCTGTGGATCTTCGATGATATTATAGAGCGACCAGTTCCCCTCATCATTAACAACCACATAGTCCCCGGAATAAAAGCAGCTACTACGCTGATCAAGCGGCAAGGTGTATTCAGTAAACCTATACGACCAATTATCTTTGTTTCGATGTGATTGGGGCTTTCCTGCTTCTGAAGTAAAGTAGTCTTGCGCCTTCCACTCGTCCTGACCTTCGAGTAGGCTAGCTAGACTTTGTCCATCAAGATCAGGAACATAAGGTGGACGTATGCCCCCGGCCCACTCAACCAAGGTAGGATAAATATCCATGACTAAAGTGCGTTGCTCCGTGACCACTCGCGGAGAGTATTTGGCAGGACAATAGACCAAGAGTCGATTTCGCACCGCGCACTCCCAGCCAGTTGCTTTCTTCTCACGGAATCCACTCGGGTTGCGACGCGCCCACTCCTCCTCATTCAGCGAATAATACTCGCCAGTCTGTCTAAACCAACCGTCCGCTTGCTGCTCCAGGATACGTGTCGTCGGCGTCGGACCATTATCCCCCAAGAAAAGCACGATCGTATTTTCTGCAATTTGATTCGCCTCCAGCGTATCCAACACGCGCCCAAGCTGCTCATCAAGCTGTTGCATCATTCCCATAAACATCGCATACTCCGGACCGATCCCTTGATCGATATACTTCTGCTGATATTCCTGCGGGCATAACCACGGCTCGTGCGGTTGCGCATAGGCCAGATACAAAAAGAAAGGCGCCCCCTTATTCGATTCAATAAACCCAATCGCCTTATCCGTGACACGCTCCACTTGCCAACCTTCTTCAATCCCTGCATAGCGACCATTGTGAAAGAAAGGTGCATTGAAGTGAGTATAGCGCCCATAACTGCGCACTTCTTTTTGCACGATTGGCCATGCCTCATCAAAGCCACGGCGCGACGGAAGCTCCGCATCAGACAAGCCAAGATTCCACTTCCCGACCATGCCCGTGGCATAGCCGGCATCCTGCATCGCCTCGCCGAGTAAATACTCATCCATATGAGGACCCTCGGCACCAAAGCCAACGGCGGCGGTTCCTGTTTTTAAATAGTTACGCCCCGTCATCAAAGCCGAGCGTGTCGGCGCGCAGGCCGGCGCGGTATAGAAGCGGTCAAAGCGCACGCCTTTCATCGCCATCCTGTCCATGTTCGGCGTTTCAATCGGCGCCTGACGAAATCCATAATCATCATAACCTTGGTCATCGGTCATGATCAAAATGATATTCGGCTTCGACTCCGAAGCCTCCGCAACAACGCTTGCAGTCAACAAACAGGCAAGCAAAGCGAGCCCAGAAGTTGTTTTTAATCCGTTCATAGCGTTATAAGTCTCCAATGGCATTTAATCAAGCGGCGGCTGTAGCCCCTCTTTCTTGTATTGCTTCACGTAGCGCTGATAAGACCGTACATTTTTGGCCGGCTGATCGGCATCGGCGACGTTGTAGAGTTCACGCCCTGAAGTCACTTGCGGCGCTTCCGTCTTAGGCAACCACTTGTCCGCGAGCTCCTGCATCATCGATGCATACTCCGGATTATCAGCGAGGTTGGCCCATTCATTGGGGTCTTCTTTATGCGAATACAGTTCCTCGGAGCCGTCAAAGTAGCGATTATAACGCCAGTCTGTGGTGCGTAAGGAGTAATTGCCGCGGCCCCAAGTAATCAAGGCAGGTTGTTGCTTCGGTAAATCCGGATTCTTCAACCAAGGCCCGATGCTCATGCCATCGACATAGTCCGGTGCAGTGAGACCAGTAAGTTCACAAAGCGTGCGATAGACGTTGATCAAGCCAATCGGCTCCGCACAGGCCTGACCATTCCCCGAACGATTACGTGGGTCGAAGATGATAAATGGGGTGCGAGTCGCCTCCTCCCAAAGAGAAAATTTGCTAAAGGAACGTTTTTCACCGAGATGAAATCCATGATCCGACCATAGCATAATAATCGTGTTGTGAGCATAAGGACTCTTTTCAAGCGCCTCCAATACGAGGCCGACATTGTCATCCGTAAAGTTAATCGAAGCGAGATAACCACGGCGAATGTCCTCCCATGCTTTGTCGCGCCTGACCGGAATTTCAACATAGATCTGAGCATTCGATTGCCCAACTTGCGGTATATCAGCCAAATCGTCGGCCTTAATCAGTGGCTCAGAAATCGGATCAAGGAAGCGATCCCAATTTGCTTCCGGCATAATGAACGAGGTATGCGGCAAGATGAACCCCACAGCTAAGAAAAACGGCTTAGGGTGTTCTTTTCCTAAAAAGCGAACCGCATGTTGCGCCGCATTATAATCGCCAAAATCGGTCAGTGGATTACTCGCGGGGCAAGCGATCGTGCGCTTGTTGTATGGCTCTGGATGATAGCCCTTTTCCTTAATCAGCGCCTTGTTCTTCTTGCCTGTGCCATACATTCTATACTCATCCCACTGCTCATCCTGTCGATAGCTGTTGTCAGGATTATGCCAGACCTTGGAAAGCCCCACCGTCGTATAACCATTCTCTCTAAAGAGCAAGGGCAGCGGCGTAAAGCGCTCAAGCGATCCGGCATCAACGTGATTGAGATTGTAAAATGGATAAAGTCCCGAGTTATGCGGTTCGACCCCCAGTAAGAGCGCATTACGACTCGGCGAGCAACCCGGTGCCGTGCAGTGGGCATTAGTAAAATTAACGCCTTTAGCAGCCAGTCCGTCCATATTGGGCGTCTTCGCCTGCGGATGGCCACCGAGAAAACCGACCCAGTCGTTCATGTCATCCACGCAGATCATTAACACATTTGGCTGATCGACAGCCGCTGCGTAAGTCTGAATATCGGAAAGACCTAACAACACAGCGCAGAGACCGAGCGCAGAGATCGAGGAATTTTTAAGCAATGTATGTGTCATTCGGTTTCTTGTTTTAGTCACCCCATCCCTCGTCGAGTAACTTACGTTTGATCCGCAGAGGTTGTTTTTCGATTAAATAGTCACCTGGTATCGCCTCAAAGCGGATGCCGTCTTCGAGCGTTTCCACCAAGTGCCATCGCCAGCCGTCTTTACGGTAGATCCAGCAAGTGCCTTCAAAACCTGGAAGACTTAGCTCAAAACGATTTTCGGTCGTCGCGTCCAGCTTTACGACGGGTTCACCGGTGTGAAGCTCTTTCCAATGCGGGCGGATAAACTCGACATCTGGCATGAGCGTCAGGCGCAACGCACCATTTTCGTTCGGTTCAATAAAATACAACCCACTCCCCTCGTAGCGCACAAAGGGTGAATCTCCAACACCAATGATCACTGTGGGCGACGCGAAGTCCGATCCAAAAACGGAATCTGACCAGTCATCCGATTCTGACCAGCCGGAATAGATCAATTGACGATCCTGCAAGACAGCACTTGAGCGCGACTCAAACGAATAGGTCGTGCCCACATCCTTGAACTGTTGTTTCGCAACCATAAAGGAAGCGGCCTTACGTGGCGTAGTCTTTAAGTTAAATACATGAGAGCCTCCGAGATATTCAGAATACGCGGTCAATCCATAGGTCCACTGCGTAGCAATCTGCGCACCAACAGAGCGATAAAATTTCGCCATCGCTGGATACAAATACGCGCTCTGGTTGCAGAAGGTTTCATATTCATACACCAACTTGGCCTTGCCCTTGAAGGCATCTGATCGCAACCACCCGAGCCAGTCTTCGTTCCCTGAACATTGCTCAATGTAGGGCAAATAATTACGATCGCTTAGATTCTCGGGATTTTTCCAGAAGGGCGCTTTCAGGTCGCTTTGCCCAGGATACAAACAGAAAGAAACCGCATCCACCTGCGACTCTGCGATTCCACGAAACGCCGATCGGTGCTTCTGAATCAAGCGTGCCCAACCGCAGTTCCAAACTACCGGTTGCGTCATCCCTTTCGAACGCAGTAATGACACCATCTCATTGAGGTAGTTCTTGGTGTGGGTATAGCTCCATTGCTCGAACTGCTCACGGGTGCCGTCTTTATTACGTTCCTGCCATTTCTCAAACCATACATAGGCTGGTTCATTGACTGGCTCCAAAACTGCAAGTGCGGCATGTGCCTTGTACTGCTGTCCGTTGTAAGGGTTTCGACGATTCAACAATTGCCCCATGTAGCGTTTCGTAGCGGCAACCGCATCGTGCTCATACATCCAATCTTCACGCGCATACTTTGCCGCAAAGGATTCACGATTATACGGAAACTGCGTGCCGTGATGATCCAGATGATTCAACAAAGTCAGGTAGATATAAAGCCCGCGATTCTGAGCCTGATAAATGGTATAGTCCAACAAGTCCAACCAGATTGTTTCTGTGAGATTACCTTTTGCATCCGTAAAATCGGCGGGATGCAGGTGGATGCGAATCATTTCAGCACCTAACTGCTCAATTTCATCGAAGCTCGAGTCAGCGGCCTGCTTTAAATCTCGCGCCTTTAGAGGCATTAATACGCCTTGATTGTGCATGCGCGCAGCGTGCTCCCAACTAAGCATCGGTTGGAAATTCACACCAAATAAATTGACCTCAGATCCGTCGGCATAAATCAAGCGGCCATCCTTCGCTGTAATCGCTTGAAAGGGTGCAGCTGCCCACACGGCATTCAACAGCAACAGAAGTATTATCCAATATTTGATCATTTTTTCAGTCGTTTAAAGCTCTTCTATTATACCTCACCGCGCCTAGCTTCGAGCTCATTACGAATGCCATAGGCACTGTCCTCGGAGATTGTATATAGTTTAAGGCAGAAAATGGCGAGGATCGGTGCGAGCACCGAAGCACCAACAAAGAACAGGCGCAGCACCGTGATCGTGCCTTCCGGCTGTTCCGCACCGAGCGCTTCATCGAAGCCACTGAAGTGTAGTGCAATCCCCGACACAAGAAAGGTGAATGAAGTGCCGAACTTGGTGATCCAGGTAAAGACCGAGCTAATAATCCCTTCACGCCGCTCGCCGAATTTGTGTTCATCCCAATCACATAGATCGGCAATCATCGAAGGCACAATCACCCCAAGTGACACCCAAACCGGCCCATTCAACACGGCATCTAACAATAGCAGATGCGGGTAATCGGGCGTGAAAATAAACCATTTGGATATGCCGCCCAGCGCGGTCAACGCCAGCACAAAAAACATCGCTTGACGCTTGCCGTATCTCAGCGCCAACCAGCGTAGCACAAAAATTCCTACAAACCCGACAATGGCAAAGCCCGTGCCGTTCATCGCATTCAACACCAGACCGCCCGCGACGTCACCGGATTTCACATAATAAATCACAATATACATCGCGATACTACCTGCAATCGTACCGCAAAAGTTTAGAGCAAACACAATGCCGACCAAACCCATCATTGGTTTCGATGAGGCGGCTTGCCCGATCGCTTTCATAAACCCGATGTCTTTATTTTCTTTCTGTGCGACATCATAGAAACGCTCTTTACCAAAAATTGCAGGTAAAATACCCATGCCCATGAACACGACTAGCGCGAGGCCTAAGGCGATCCAACGTGCCCCCACCAGCGGATTTTCAAAACCACTCCAGTTGGTCGCAGGCACATACCAATTCACACACAAATTACCGATGTTATAAAAGAGCGCCAAATAAAACATTAGACGCGTGCGTTCGTGATAGTCTGGCGTTTGTTCGTAAACGAGCGCATTGAAAGGCACGGAAAAAACCGTGAATGCGGTAAAAAATAGCACACTGCCAATCGTCAGCCATAGGAAGGTGCCAGTATCGCCCATGCTTTGCGGGACCATCCAAATGGTCAAAAAGGTCAAGGCCACCGCAAGCGCACCGACAAATACGTATGGGCGACGACGCCCATAGCGTGATTGAGTGCGGTCCGAAATGCGCCCCATCACTGGATCGGTAAATGCATCCCAAATTCGGGGAATGGTCATCGCCAAGCCAAACAAGGCCGGATTTAAACCGAGAAAAATCTGGAAGATCGGTTGTGCCATATACTGCACAATCAATCCGCCATTCTGAATCGGGAACCCCCCCGCACCAACCGCTAGCTTCTGCCCGAGGGGCACACGGTCTTCAGCTTTAGTGTTATGATATTCGCTCATGTTCTTAGTCTAAAAGGCTACTTGTCTACGAGGTGCTCTGTCTCGACCGTGACTGCCTCAGCAATCAGCGGAAAGCAATAATGCCCTGATTTCTTCTTAAAAGAAACTGCCTCAAAGCCAGGAAGTTTCAGCTCAAACCGTAGTGCAGTCGTATCATCCAATTCGACAATCGGCTCAGCATCGGTGTGCCACTCCCACCAATTGCGCACAAATTTCGAATGAGGCAACAGTTCTACCTGCAACGAGCCCTCCCCAATTTCGATAAAATAAAGTCCGGTGCCCGCGTAATGGACCAGAGCGGAATTGCCATAGCCAACAATTCTCTTTAGTGTTTTAGGCAGCTCCAAGGGACACCATCTGGCATCACCTGAGTGCATGAAGGTATCATTTGCGCAGCTAATCGACAGGTCGCGATCATAGGAGAGCGCAAAATCATCAAACACATCCTCAGTCTCAGCCTCTAGGCTAAAATCAAAACCACGCGGCAATCCACGGAAGACCTCGCCGGCAATCATGTAGCTGGCAGCTTTCTTTGGCGTTGTCTGCAGGTTCAGCACATGCGAGCCCCCCTGATACGGCGCATAAACATTGAATGTATGGGTCCACATCGTCGCCATCTGTACTCCCAGAGATCGAAACAACTTGGCAATAGCCGGGTGCAAATACGAACCCGTAGCGTTATACATCGTTTCAAATTCATAAACCAACTTGGCCTTATGAGCAAACTGCTTGGATCGAAGCCACCCGAGGTGCAGGTAATCGTCAAAGCAATGCTTCAGAAAGGGTAAATAATTCTTACCACTCATATCCGCCGCATTCTTCACAAAGGGATCGCCAATATCGTCCTGCCCAGGATACAGGCAAAAAGAAACCGCCTCGGCCTTCGACTCAGCAACCGCGCGAAAGACATCACTGCGACCGTCAATCATGCGTGGCCAATTGCAATTCCACACAACCGGTTGCTCGGCACCTGCTTCGCGCAGGATGTCGTGCAGATCATCGATGTAGGCGCGTACCACTGCTTCGCGGTATTTGCCATAATACACATCGTTCCAAGGATGATCATTCGCCTCCAACCACGCAGCAAAAGTCGCCTTCTGCTTGGCATCCACCATCATCTGACGGTAGGTCGAATATTCCGGCTCGTTGATCAGGCCCCACACGGCAATCGTCGCGTCGTCCTTGTAACAGATTCCAGTATAGGGATTCCTCAGATTGATTAACTGGCGCACGTAGTTCTGCGTCGCCTGCACCGCATCTGGATCAAAGATCCACTCCTCGCGGGTCGCATTCGCCACGAAGGATTCTTCGATCAAGGTGAAATCCATGTGGTTGATAAAAGTGATATAGACATAGATACCGTGCTCACGTGCCTTTCCAATCATGTAACCCAGCATATCCAACCACATCGTTTCGACCAAATTCCCCTCAGCATCCGTAAAGTCCGCGGGAGTCAAATGGCAGCGAATCACATCACAGCGCATCCGCTTCATGTCTTCAAAGCCGTCGTCGCACATCGCCTGCATAGTCTCTAAGTTCATGGATAGCCCCACATGCTCCATGCGGAATTTATACTCCCAATAGAGATTCGGCTGAAAATTACTGCCCCAGAGATTGACTTCGACACCGTCGGCAGTGCGCAAGACCCCCTCGTCCACGTGCATTTTCTGTGGGAATTCCTGTGTCATACAATTTTAATTTAGATACTTACGCTAGCAGAATACCGCGGAATTAGTAAACTCGCCGATGCATGATTTGGGATAAAACAAGCGATAGAGACACACAAAATAGGGCCTAAGCTTAATGTTCAACATTTAAAATTAAATAGCTTACATTCTGATTTCCGACACCTCAAAAGTAAAAATGCCTGACACACGACCATCGATCAATCTTCGACCGTTTGAAACTGCTTCCTCTGCGTATAGGCCACATGTTCGCGGCTTAGGCCCATCATCCGCGCTTCAATCGCCTCATACTCCGGGTGTCCAGAAAGATTTTTCGTTTCCAGTGGATCGTTCACATAGTCGTACAACTCGACGAATTTCGGCTCGTCTTGATAGCGGTTTCCGCACCAGCCAGGCTTCCTCCAACCTTTATACCATGCCACGTAACGGTGGTCTTTTGTTCGAACTGCAATACCTATGTAACCATTAATTGGATACAAGCTGGCCGCATATTTTTGAACACTCGCCGCCGCATCCTTCAAAATCGGCACCAAACTCACACCATCGAGCCCATATGGCGTTACCACTCCAGCCAAGTCACAAAGCGTCGGAAAAAGATCGATTAAATTAACTGGAGCGGCGCTGGCAGTCCCCGTCTGCAGACCGGCGTTCGCGATTATCAGCGGCGAGCGTGTCGCTTCTTCATAATTGGTATGCTTACCAAAGAGATGCTTATCTCCGAGGTGAAAACCATGATCGCCCCACAGCACGATCAGCGTGTCTTCATACTGCCCGGTCTCTTTCAACTTCGCAATCAGCTTGCCAATTTGCGCGTCCACATAAGAGACACAAGCCAAGTAGCCATGAATGAGTTCGCGTTGCGTCCTGTCTGAAATCGTCCCATCCGCAGGCACACCGCCATAAGTGCGCGCCTCAACATAGTCACCAATCGCGCAGTCTGGAGCACCATTCGGAGCATGCTGAAAGGGCGCGAGCGGCAAGGACGCACGATCATACAGATCCCAATATTTTTTCGGCGCTACAAAGGGCAAATGCGGCTTGAGAAAACCCACCGCTAAGAAGAACGGCTGCTCCGAATCCTTCAATTGATCAAGTTGCTCCACCCCGCGATTGGCGACAGCACCATCTTTGTAAGCATCGTCCGGCACGTCGTAACACTCTATCGCAGGACCCGCCCCACGATCACGCATAAAATTACGCAGCGGTTTTCCTTTCAATCCCTTGGCCTTCCCCTCGGTTTCGACCAACTTTGCTAAGGCCAGCACCTCGGGGTCATGATAATGTCCTGCCCTCGGTCCACCCGTCTGTGCATTGTAGGGGTTTTTCCCAAAAAATTTAGTCCATGAGATCGCATCCTGCGGGCCGTGCCAGTCATCCTCGACATTGCGTGGATCAAAAATCTTGCCCGTGCCGATGGTCGCATAACCATTATTTTTAAAATGCTGAGGCAAGGTCAGAATGTCCGGATGCATTTCGCGTAGCTTATATTTGCCTCCACCCATGCCATAAATTCCAGTCGTATCTGGATAGTACCCAGTCAACAAACTCACTCGCGAGGGTCCGCACACCGCTTGCTGGCAATGCGCATTCTGAAACACAGTCCCGGCTTCTGCTAGCTTATCGATATTCGGTGTCACTGCAAAGTCGTCGCCATAACAATTCAGCAAGGGCTTCAAATCATCCACCGCGATGAAGAGTACATTCTTCTGTTTCGCAGAAACGGCAAGACAGCCAAGCGCTAGTAAGATCGATACATATTTAATTAATTTCATACAATTACTTCCCTTTCTACTTCGCATAAGGCCCAAACATCGCCTCTTTCCCCCAAGGCACAAAATCTGGTGCGGGGATATTGTTGGAGTGATTTTCAATCCCTTCCGGCAAGGCCGCCTTCCAACCAGCATCCAACTGTGCCTTCAAGCCTTCGACCACCGCTTGATACTCCGGGTTCCCGACCACGTTGATCGACTCAATCGGATCCGTCTTGTGATCGTAAAGTTCATGCCCCTTGAAGGATCCATCGAGCTCGCGCCATTGAACATAATGATAGCGATCCGTTCGAATGGAGTAGCCTTCGAATTTCGCCCGCGGCCAGCCGCGCGGATATTGACTGAAGGCGGCACTTTTCCAGTCACGCGCCGGATCTTTGAGTAAGGGGGTCACACTGTTGCCTTCCAAATAATCCGGCAGCTCAATGCCTGCGAGCTCGCAGAGAGTTGGGTAGATATCCACGTATTCCACCAAAGCACTACTGCGTTGATCGGTCTGGAACCCCGGCGTAGAAAGAATCATCGGCGCGCGAGTAGAGTTCTCAAAATTCGTGGACTTGCCCCAATGATCTTGATCTCCCAAATGCCAGCCGTGATCTGAAATCAGCAACACTACAGTGCGATCGCGCAGTCCGAGTGCCTCTAGCTCATCCAACACTTTCCCTACCTGAGCATCCATATAAGACACGCACGCGGCATAAGCATGCTTCATTGTTCGAGCAACATTTTCGTCGCCTACCAAAAGTTCATCGGGGGATTCAGGCAGCTTGTATTTCTGTAGGTTACACCAGTCCGTTGAATACTTTGGTGAATTCTGTGGATGCTCTGGATTTGGCGACAACGGAATTTCCTGTCGCTCGTAGAGGTCCCAGTATTTTTTCGGGGCATTCCACGGCAAGTGTGGCTTCCAATACCCCATCGCCAACATGAAGGGCTTCGCCTGCGTTGCCATGCGGCGAAGAGTTACAATCGCCTCAAGCGTGTTTTTTCCGTCGTCGTAAAACTCGTCTTCCACATTTGCACATTCATACGGAGGCCGCTCACTCTTTTTTGCTTTTTTTAAGGTCGGATCGGCATAGCTCGTGCCATAGCCCGCACTGTAAGACTTCTCAGTGAAGTCTTCCTGATAACCATGATGAATCTTACCCACACCACGCACATAATAGCCTTGGTTCATGAAATGACGCAACAAGGAGGGGCGATCCCCCTCCAAAAGATTTTCAACAGTATGGATCGAATACGGATAATCACTCCCCGTGGTGTCAGGCCGCAAGCCAGTTAAAAAGCTGGCACGCGATGCCGTGCATACCGGCTGCTGAACATAGGCCCGCTCAAACAGAGTGCCCTCCTTCGCAAGCTGATCGATGTTCGGCGTTACCATGTACTCCGCCCCGTAGCAGCCCAACTCAGGGCGCAGATCATCCGCAATAATCAGCAACACATTCATTTGCTCCGCTGCCGATAGGCCGCAGGCAAGGCATGCGAAGAACGAAGGAATAATTTTCTTAAACATCTTTTCTGCCTATTGGGAGCTTCCGAACTCACCAAAGGTGTGCGGCAGATCAGAGACCATTCCTTCCAAGCCCAGCTGCATACGCTCCAACTGCGCACGATACTCCGGATTATTAGCCAAGTTCTGCTGCTCATACAAATCCTTATTCAAATCATAGAGCTGATCCGCATCCCAATAGGCTGGATACATCTCCTCGGTCTGATAGTTATGGTGATCCACCCCTGTCCAAAACACCTCGCCTGGACGCGCCTTCATCTTGGCCTCAATCTCCGACGGCACACGGTTGGCAACATACTTCCAATCCCGCGTGACAATCGCACGCGAATTGCCCGCTTCGATCAACATATGTGTACGCCAGTCCTTCGGCTCTGGTTGCCCATAAAGCTGCGAGGTAAAACTGCGACCATCCTGGACCATATCCGCTGGCGCGCTGCCACCAGCCACTTCGATCAAGCTTGCCGCAATATCCACATTGCCAATCAAACTGTCATTCTCTGCCCCCGGCTGAATGCGCTGGGGCCACGCCACCATCATGGGCACTTTTGCACCGCCCTCGAAGACACTGTTCTTACCACGGCTGCCGTGATCGCTCGTGAAAATAACCATGGTATTTTCACGCAAGCCGAGCGCATCGAGTTGGTCCAAGACCGCGCCCACGTAATCATCCATACGCGTCGCCATTGCATTCTTTTCAGGGATACCTGCGGCCTTGGTCCGGCGCAGCACATCCTCCACCGTTGGTAGCACAACAATCGGTTCTTCGACAACACCTGCAGAAGTCACACGTTGATCGTAGGACGTCACATCATTATAACTGAAGTAATACTGACCATGTGGAACCGGCAGCGCGCAATAGAGAAAGAAGGGCTGTTCCTGACTCTCTTCGATAAATTTCAATGCACCTGCGCATTGCCAATCGAGATTTACGATCGAGTTCCCCCACTCCATGCGATCCACGACATCCCAACCATAGCCATCGCTCAAATAGTCGACCCCAGCCTCATAATATTCCCGAATGGATTTCTCAAATTTCTTGGTCGTCTCATAAGTCGCATTGGGCTCATGCGCCTTTTTGTTGCGCTTCGGCAGCACCTTATCCGGCATGTTATGCCACTTCCCGATGATCCCCGTACGATAGCCCAGCTTTTGTAGTTCCTTCGCCAAATTGGTCTCCTCGCGCATAATCGCAGGGCGCCATTCCAAGGTCGCATGCGTGCCTACTGGATAGTCCTCTTGCAGCTCGATGCCTCGCGTTGCATAGCGTCCAGTCAATAAGCAATAGCGACTAGAAGTGCACACCGTGCCATTTACATAAAAACGGGTAAACAGTAGGCCCTCCTCGGCCAATGAATCGATATGTGGCGTCAGTACTTTTGGCACTCCTGCCTTGCGCCCCTTGCCGGCCACGCGACGAGCTCCATGCGGCGAAGCCCAAGTCTCGACACGATCCATAGTAATATTTAGCTCATCGGCATCCAAATCATCCGCATAGATAAATACGATATTCGGCTGTAATGCCGCAGATAAAAAACTTCCAGAAACTAGCCATAGTAGTCCCAGCAACATTCCTTTAGTGTTCATCATTCTCGAGGAGTAGCTATCAAAAAGTAGAATGTGAGCACAATGAATATACCGACTAAAGAGTCAATTTAAATGTTAAACATTTAAATTGGGCGGGCCAATCACTGCACTAGAGTCAATACACCTGAAGCAGAACCGTCACACTGATCTTGGTCAGGTAGATCCCTGCTAATGGGCCACATGGCCGCTCGCTAGCAAGCTTAACGTAAGCACCTGCGCGGAGGCTTATTGAATCCTGTAGCTCCCGGGCTTGGCCGTGAAACGAAGCGGCGAAGTGCCGAGCAAGTCAATCGGACGAAACTCGGCACCTTCGATGCGATAGACCTTTGGACTAATCGGTAAATTTGGGGCGGCAATGGTCATGACGTGCTCCACGTCAGTGATATAGCGATTCGACACTTGCTTCTGATATTTCCTAGCGATCGCATAGTAATCCTGCGGACTCGCATAGGGCAGGTCATCACTCACAGGGGCTTCACCATTCGCATCCAGCATCTTACCTCCAGTCACCGGCGAACGAAGCCATTCGCAATCTGGCAGAATCTCTACCCATACTTCACCAGACGGCTTGAAATCCACAAAATAAAGCCCCGTGCCATCATACTTAACTAATGGCGAATCGCCCACCCCTCTTATGAGCTCAAAGCCACGAGCCAAGCGTTTTGGCGTCAGCAACTGCTCGACATAGCGCGGCGGCATATCACCCGAATAGACCAATGTTGTATCATCCGCATACGCGGAGATTTGCTCCTTAAAATCCAATGCGACGTTTCGAGAATAATCCTCATCCCGCCCACTGGTCGTATAAGGATCATAGAGCGAGGTCTTGCGAAAGACTTCCCCCGCCGCAATAAAGGAAGCTGATTTCCCCGGCGTGGATTTCAGATTCAACAAGTGTTGCGCTGCAATGTAATTGGACAGCTTCGGCAGGATGTAGGTCCACATCGTTGCAATCTGAGCTCCTTGCGCGCGAAAGTATTTCGCCATCGCGGGATACATGTAGGAACTCATATTGGCATGCGTCTCCCACTCATAAACATAATGGGCCTTATTGCGAAACGCAGCTTCGTTCGCCCAGCCCTGCAAATCGCGCTGCTCATAGGCATCCTGCAAATACGGTAACGAATTGTGCTCCATGCCCAACTTGCGCAGATCCTTTTGAGCATCACGCACATAATTATACACCGTACCTTGAGTCGGATAAGTTGAAAAACACACCGCAGGCACCTTCGATGCAAGCGAAGCAAGCCACTCGGCATCACCTCCATTATGGCGTATCGCCATCGACCACTTATGCGACCAAGCGACAGGTGCCCGACACCCCAGTCGCTCGAGGAAATCACACATCTGATTGATATATTCTAGCGTATATTCCTTGCGCCAAAGCTGGAAATTTTCAGCCGTATCCGACAGCGCCATGGTCTTTAACCAATGTATATAGTATTGATGAAACGGCTCCTCCGGATCATCCACATTCGGCGTATGCGGCTCATTGACTAATTCCGCGATACAAAATGCGGGATCATCAATCATTCGTATTCCATCATAGCGATTCTCATGCGTCAGCAGGTTGCCAATATAAACCTGTGAACGCTGGATAAAATCAGGATCGAGCAGCCAACTATAATAATCGATCTTCCTGCCACCATCTGGATGCTCCATCAAAGTCCCGGCCACATTCTTATCATTGGCTCCGAGCTCGTTGATAAACGCGAAATAGTAATAAATCCGGCGCTGCCGACACTGCGCCATCAAATAATCCAGCGTGTGCAAATTTGGTGTATCGCGCAGCGAGCCATCAAAATTGGCCAACTCATGCGGTGACAAAGTCACCCGAATCACATCGCACCCAAGCCGCTGAATTTCATCCAAGCCCGCGTCAACAAGATTAAAATAACTCGCCGGATTGAAGCTGCCCCGCGGGATCAAACCAGCCTTCACAAATCGATCATACTCCCACCCAACCGAAGGTTGGAAATTTACTCCCCATAAAATGACCTCGCTGCCGTCTGGATACACATAACGCCCGTCTTTGACCGAGATACGCTGCTGCGCATCCGAAGCTGCAAATATGCGAACGGAAAGCAGCGCGAGCCAGAGAAGGATGAATGGTAAGCGTTTCTGTATCATCAGTCGCATCGGCATATCTTAAATTCGCTGCACATCTGCCCAAGCATGAATGAGGGCGATATTCGCAGATTATTCATTTTGGTCGGGGCAGAGGGATTCGAACCCCCGACCCCCTGCTCCCAAAGCAGGTGCGCTAGCCAGACTGCGCTATGCCCCGATACCAATTGAAGATCGGAAGCACATCCAATTTAGCCCCTCTGTCAATCTACATTTTACCAATAAAGTGCGCCACTTACAGGCACTCCCACAAGCTGGAGTCTCTGATGTCTCTGCACTTCTACCCGAAACAACAAGCTAGGGTATCTCTGCGCTAATACCCTATCGGTGATCCCAAGGAAGTTGCACGTCGACTAATTCATGATCCCAGACTTCAAATGGTTCAAAGATTTTACCAGGGTTCAATATGCCGAGTGGATCGAGGGCTTTTTTGACAGAGTGCATCGCGGCGATCTCTGCTTGGCTATGCTGCATCCCCATGAAGGGAGCTTTGGCCAAACCGATGCCGTGTTCACCAGTAATAACGCCACCCAGATCAATAACTTTTTGCATCAGCTTATGAATGCCCGCTTTGGCTTTTTTTGCGTCGGCTTTGTTTGCGCGGTTATACATGATATGCACGTGGAGATTACCATCCCCAGCGTGGCCAAAGGTGGGCGTGGCGAGGCCGATCTCTTTTTTGAGCGCTATTGTGTAGCGAATCAATGCGGTCTGCTTATTAAGCGGCACGACGACATCTTCATTGAGCTTCGTATCCGCAAGCGAAAACATCGACTGTGAGCAGGTCCGGCGGACTTGCCATAATTTTTCAGCTTGCGCCTCAGTGCGGGCTTCGCGTTGGGAAGCGGCAAGGCCTGTCATGTAGTCGAGCAGACGCTTACGCTGCTGGCGGACCTCGGCAAAACACCCGTCGAGCTCGATTAGGAGGATCGAGCTGCGAGGCTGGCCTTCGAAAATCGCTTGGCCTGTGAATTTTTCCGCACAGCTCACAGACTGGCGATCAAGAAACTCTAATATGGAGGGGCTCACGCCGACTTTGAAAAGTCCGACCACGGCCTTAAGCGCGGCAGCTTCGCTTTTGAAAGCGAACATGCCTGTCCAGCGTTTTTCTGGCTTGGGAATGAGCTTGAGATTGGCCGAAGTGATGACACCGAGTGTGCCCTCGGATCCGATCAAAAGGTCGCGAAGATTGAGGCCTGATACGTACTTCTTAATGGGCAGTCCTAATTTAAATGGGCTGCCATCCGCCAGGAAGCCGTTCAGGCCTAAGACATAGTCGCGGGTGACGCCGTATTTGACACAGCGCATACCTCCTGCGTTACAAGCGATGTTACCCCCGAGCGTAGAATAGCTTTTAGAGGAAGGGTCAGGCGGATAAAAGAGGCCGAGCGCTTCAGCTTGTTCTTGAAGATTAGCCGTAACAGCGCCAGCGCCAACCTTGGCGATGCGTGCGACAGGATCAATTTCGATCTGATTGAGCGCAGAGAGGTCGAGCACCCAGCCGCCTTGAATCGGGACAGCAGAGCCCGTGGCGGAAGAGCCCGCACCTCGCGTGGTGACTGGGACGCCATACTTGCTAGCAATCTTGAGCACGACTCCTACGTCAGCGGGGTCTTTAATCGCAATGACAGCACGTGGCAGCGACGAAAGCCTCAGATTATCTAAAGAAGCACGAAAACAGCTAGCATCATCCTCTAATACAGAGTCCGCCAAATGCTTGCGCAGCTGTCTCATAGCATTGGCTGCCTTGTTTATCTTCTTCTGCATCTTAGATTTCATTCACTGCACCATAGATTTATACTCGTGATAGAAAAGAAAAAGCCACTCGATCTTAAAATCGCAATTCTATGAATTGTTTTAGTTAGTATTTTCTACGGCAAGGACTCCGCAAGACTCTCAGCCATGGCACTCGCCCGCAGATCGAGTGGCCAAGCCTCATTTCGCTATTTCCATTTTTCATTGCACTGTGGGGCTAGGAAGGCATCTTTTCGCGACTATGCTTCAAGCTGGTATTGTAGGTCTCCCCAATGTGGGCAAAAGTACACTTTTCAACGCTCTCACGCGTACACGCAAGGCGGAGTCAGCAAACTATCCGTTTTGTACGATCGATCCCAACGTGGGCGTCGTCCAAGTGCCGGACGCTCGATTGGAACCTCTGCGAGAGATCGCAAAGACGGACAAGGTCATCCCTGCAGCCATCGAATTTGTAGATATCGCGGGCCTCGTTGAAGGCGCGAGTAAGGGCGAAGGACTCGGCAACAAGTTCCTCGCCAACATTCGCGAGGTAGATGCCATCGTGCACGTAGTGCGCTGCTTCGATAATGACGATATCATCCACAGCATGGGCTCAATCGACCCGATCCGCGACATCGATGTGATTAACACCGAACTCATTCTCTCCGACATCAGCTCGCTGGAGAGCCAGCAGGAAAAACTAGTCAAAAAGGCCCGCGGCGGCGACAAAGAGGCTGCTGAGAATTTGGCGCTTATTGAACGTTTATTGCCTCACCTCAACGCGACGAAGCCCGCCATCACACTCGACATGAACGAGGACGAGCACACCGTGCTCAAGCGCCTTTGTTTGCTCTCCGCTAAGCGCGTACTCTATGCCTGCAATGTCGCAGAAAGCAATCTGGCTGACACTTCTGGCAATCAATACGTCGCCCTCGTCGAAAAGTTTGCCGAAGAACACCACGGCGCAGGCACCTGCATCGTTTCCGCAGCCGTCGAGGCCGAACTGATTGATTTCGATGGTGAAGAAGCGGCCGAATATCTGGAGTCCCTTGGGGTCAAAGACTCCGGCGTCTCGCTCCTCATCCGAGCGACTTATGACCTACTCGGTCTGGCCTCCTATTTTACTGCAGGCGTCCAAGAAGTGCGCGCTTGGACATTTAAAAGTGGCATGAAAGCACCGCAGTGCGCAGGCGTCATTCATACCGACTTTGAGCATGGCTTTATCAAAGCAGAAGTAGTCGCCTACGATGATTTGATTGCTGCCGGTAACGTGGCCAAAGCACGCGATGCGGGTAAATACCGCCTCGAAGGTAAGGAATACGAGTTTAAAGACGGCGACGTCGCCCTCTTCCGCTTCGCTAACTAATCGGCTTCATAAGTTGCAGGAATACAAAAACTAGATCGATTGACCTTTTTTGTTAACAGAGCCCACTGATATTTATGCGGCAGACTGCGCACACCACCAAATCCACCCGATCTGCGACCGCTCTCAAGCACCGCCTGCGAATTTGCTGCTTGAGTGTATTTTGTCTGCTTGGATTTGTCGCTTGCGAACAAGCTGAGCCCACCAGTTATCTCATCCCAAAGGAAGATCGCAGCCTTACGATGCCAGCACCCGCGGCTGATTCTGCCAAAACAAAAGCTTCCGCGCCCACCAATGGTTCTATGCGCATTCTCCCTGGCATGCAAGCGGCCGCCGACGAAGCTGGCGGGGTCACCTATACGGTGCCCGAAGGATGGGAAGATCTCCCTGCAAGCGGCATCCGTAAGGCGAATCTGAAGGTAAGCGATGAAAACGGCAATGCCGAACTGACCGTTCTCGTCTTCCCAGGAGACGTGGGCGGACGCCTTGCCAACATAAATCGCTGGCGAGGACAAGTTGGGCTCGATAATGCCACAACCGACGACCTATCTAAGTTCACCGAAACTTATTCGATCTCGCAACATCCCGGTCTCTATGTGCGCCTCGAAGGAGGGGCTCAAAGCATCCTCGGTGGCCTGCTCCCTTTTCACGGCAGTACTTGGTTTTTCAAGTTCCTCGGTAGTAGCGGCACTGTGCTGGGCAACGAAGGCAAAATGAAAGCCTTCCTTGATTCCGTGCAACTAGAGGACAGTCATCACTAATCGATGAAGTCTCTCTTCCAGTTTTTCAGTTCGCTCAAACTGACGGTGGTATTACTCAGTCTCTCGCTAATACTCATATTTTTTGGCACACTCGATCAAGTTCAATATGGGATTTGGCACACGCAAGAACTCTACTTCGAGAGTTTTTTGGTAGTATGGACATTTCCTGAGCATGCTCCGCTTGGTCAACATCTACACTGGATTCGTATCCCAATGCCAGGTGGCTATCTGCTGGGAGGCATGTTGTTAATCAATCTGCTCGCCGCTCATTTTAACCGCTTTAAGTTATCTTGGGCGAAGTGCGGTATCTTCCTCATTCACTCCGGCCTCATCTTGCTGCTCATCAGTGAGCTGATGACGGATATTCTCGCTGTCGAAAGCCAAATGCCTGTCGATGAAGGAGGCACCAGCAATTACTCTCAAGGTTTTCGCGAGAACGAGCTTGTCTTTATCGACCGTAGTCACCCAGAGCACGACAGCGTCCACGCCATTCCCGCGAGCTTGCTCAAACCTGGCAAGCGTATCAACGTTCCGAATACGCCGCTGAGCATTCGCACAGTTCGCTATCACGGTAATGCGGAAATCGGACGAGCGACCAGCGGTTCGCCCGCCGAGTCGATCGCTACGCGCGGCGCAGCAGTGCGTATGGGCATCATTGTAAATCCAAAGCCGGAGACTTACTCCGAAGACGAGATCAATACTGTCACCGCGTTTGTTGAAGTAATCAAAGGCGAGGACTCGCTCGGCACATGGCTCGTCTCAAACGTGATGGACGAACGATTCCCCCCGCAAATGGTGGACGCTGGGGACCGCTCCTTCGAGATCGCCCTACGTTTCACTCGCCATTACTACCCCTTCGAGATAGAGCTGATCGACTTTAAGCACGAAAAGTATCCAGGCACTGAAGTGCCCTTCAACTTCTCCAGCGAAGTCAAAGTTACCCATCAAGATAGCACCAAAAATCAAAAGGCGCTGATCTACATGAACCACCCACTCCGCTACGAAGGGCTCACCTTTTTTCAAGCTTCCTTTGCCAATCAGGACAAAACCTCCATCTTCCAAGTCGTGCGTAACCCAGGTTGGCTACTCCCCTACCTGAGTGTGCTCCTGATGGGGCTCGGCATGTGCGCCCAATTCGGCATGCACTTCTTTAAATTCCTTGGGAAACAGCGTAGATGAAGAAAATAATCTACCTCATCGTTTTTGGTATCGCGGCGCTTGTCTTGCTAGGTGGGTTGCGTTCATCAAAAGTCGATTCAGATTTCGATCTGGAAGCCTTCGCCGAGCTGCCCGTTCAAGTCGGCGGACGGATCAAGCCGCTCGATTCGGTCGCGCGTAACACGCTGCTAATTCTCTCTGGTCGGCAAAAAGTCGTGACCGACGAGGGCGTCACACTCTCACCGATTGAGTGGTTCCTTGATCTGACCATGCGCCCCGAGCTGGCAGACACTTACCCTGTTTTTAAAATCGAGTTCCCCGACGATCTCGGGCTCGTCGGCCTAGCGGAGCAAGGACAGCGCTACTACTCCTTCAACGAGCTACTGCCCTACTCCGAAGAGCTGAGCCGCCTCCACGGAGAGATCAACCCCGCCCCCGAATTACGCAGCCCCTACGAAAAACAAATCGCCGATATCAACAACGGCCTCATACGCTACCACCGCGTGATGCACTCGCTCCACCCAATTGGTGGGGCTGAGAGGCTTGATCGCCTCGTCGACGAATATCAAAGTTACCTAGCAACGATCCAAGCAGGTATGGTCGAGCTACGTAAGCAACAAGCAGGCCAAGAATTCGACCCTGCTTTGCTAAAACGCTTTATCACCTTTGCCGACGACTATTTAAAACTATCGACCACCGCACACCTGCGCGTGGTGCCCCCACCACCGCCCGTCGACCCACTCGAAGATTGGAAAAATATTGGTCTAGAGTTGCTCGACGTGATGAAAGGTGACCCGCTCAGCCCATACGTGACCAGCTACGCTAGCTTGACCATGGCCTATCGCTCGGACGATGCGGAGCAGTTCAACAGCGAAGTCAATGAACTACGCGAACGCTTCATTGCCGACTTCCCGGGCGATATTTCGCGCGTACACTACGAACGCGTCTTCAATGCCCTACAGCCATTCTACATTTCGATGCAGCTCTATGTGCTGATCTTTCTAGCCGTCTGCATCTCTTGGCTACGCTGGCCAAAAGAACTCGCTAAGGCCGCCTTCTGGGTGCTTGTATTGGCATTTTTAATACACACTTTTGGACTACTCTCGCGGATGTATATTCAAGGGCGCCCACCGATTACAAATCTATACTCATCCGCCGTCTTCGTAGGTTGGGGAGCTGTATTGCTCGGTATATTGATAGAAAAATTCTTTAAAAATGGGATCGGTGCGGCCATGGCATCACTGGTTGGCTTTTGCACACTGATCATTGCGCACCACCTCGCCATGACGGGCGATACGCTGGAAATGATGCGTGCCGTACTAGACTCTAACTTCTGGTTAGCAACGCATGTGGTCATCATCACCTTCGGTTATTCAGCCATTTTCCTGGCGGGCGCACTGGCGATACTGTTCGTCTTACTGGGCGTCTTCGGCAGTCGCTTCAATAAGGACACCGCGCGCTCACTCAGCGCGATGGTCTACGGTATTATTTGCTTCGGTACGCTCTTTAGCCTGGTCGGCACGATCCTTGGTGGCATCTGGGCCGACCAGAGTTGGGGTCGTTTCTGGGGTTGGGATCCGAAGGAGAACGGTGCTCTCATGATCGTAATCATGGGCGCCATTTATTTACATGCCCGCTGGGGTGGTATCTGCAAAGAACGCGGCCTCATGGCGCTCGCAATTTGTGGCAACATCATTACCGCTTGGTCCTGGTTCGGCACAAACATGCTACCAGTTGGGCTACACAGTTATGGCCGTATGGATAGTGCTTACGCATGGCTAATCGGCTTTGTAATTCTGCAACTTGTCTTGACCGCGACAGCACTACTCCCATGGCGCTTCTGGCGTAGCGAGTTTGGGCAAGCTAATTATCGTAAAGAGAAGAAGCCTAGCCTGATCGCCGCGGAAGACTCCGAAGCTTAGACTTTAGATGGAGTCCATGGCTTTAGCTCCAAACACCAGATTACAAGCTTTAACCCTAGGATTAAGAAACGTATTAGGCTCTTGGGTGGGCTTGTTTGTGTGCTTCCTTAAGCCGAGCGATAGAAACGTGGGTGTAAATTTGTGTGGTCGACAGATTCGCGTGTCCGAGTAGCTCCTGCACGGCACGAAGGTCAGCGCCGCCGTCAAGCATATGGGTGGCGAAAGAGTGCCGCAGCTTGTGAGGCGTCATATCGAGGGGCAGCCCGGCAGCAGCGAGGTGGATCTTGAGCAGCTTCTGAATCTGTCGTGGCTCCATACGCTTACCTTTGCGCGTGCAGGCTAGGGGCGCATTGAGGGCGGTTTCTAGGTCAAAGCGCTGCACGAAAGTGCGTAGGCATTGCACCGCAACGGGGCCTAATGGGCAGAGCCGTTCCTTGCGGCCTTTACCAAGTACCCTGGCAACGCCCTGCCCGAGATCGACTTGCCCATGATTCAGCCCACAGAGTTCGCTCACGCGCAGACCACCGCCATAGAGCAACTCTAAGATGAGGCTGTCGCGAAAGGCTTCAAACTCGCTGATCTGGCCGTCTTTCCAGAGCAAGATGGGCGCGTTGAGCAAAGTCCGCATTTGGGTTTCGGTTAGAAACTTTGGCAGTGGTTTATCCAGTTTTGGTAGAGTCAGGCCAGTGAAAGGATTATTCTCAACAATGCTCTGCTTGCGCAGGTAGAGATAAAAAGCGCGCAAGCCGGAGACTTGATTGTGAAGGGTGCGGCGAGTTTTGTTACGACCCTCTTCAATTAGGAAGGAGCGCACTTGGATTGAAGTCACCGCAGAAAAGTCCTTCTTCCACTTGCCGGCATCATTGAGATAGCGAACAAAGTTTTTGACTGCCGCACGGTAATTACGAACCGTGTATTCGGAGACACGACGCTCATGCGCGAGGTGGTCGCAGAACTTCTCTAGATTTGGGATAGAGGTGGCCATTTCTAAAATCTAGGGCACGGCAATTCGCCTGCTGGGCATTTGCTTATACGCTACTACTGCTTACCTAAGTTGAAGCGCTCGATCACTTCGTCCGCAAAATAGCGGTAGGCGTGAGCGCCATTGCTATCAGGTTCATATTCAAAAATAGACTGCCCAAAGCTAGGGGCTTCGCTCAAACGGACGCTACGAGGGATCATACTACGGAAGACAAGATCTTCGAAGTGGTTGCGCACCTCGCCGACGACTTGTTGGCCGAGATTAGTACGCTGGTCGAACATCGTCATAAGGATGCCGCCAAGCTCCAGACCGTCGTTAACGCCCGCATCGCGGAGCTTATCGACGACCTTTAGGATTTGCCCAAGACCTTCCATCGCAAGGTATTCGCATTGAAGTGCGATGATGAGATAATCTGCGGCAGCCAGGCTATTCATCGACAGCATGCCTAGTGCAGGCGGGCAATCGAGTACAATGGCATCGTAGTCGTCGGACTCGCGTAGGGGGGAAATAACTTCACGCAGTTGGATAAGGTAGTCTTCCCTCTGAAAAAGCTCGATCTCAATTGCGGCCATATCGACTTCCGAAGGAATCATAAAGAGGCAATCGTTTGAGCCGACAGGTTGCACTTTTTCCAGAGCATTCCCCTCTCCGAAGAGGGGGCCATAAAGGCTACCCCCCTCGAGCTTCTCAAGACCGAGCCCGCTGGTAGCATTTGCTTGAGGGTCGAGGTCGACCAGTACAGTGCGCACACCCTTTGCGGCAAGTGCATAGCTAAGGTTAATGGCAGTCGTCGTCTTGCCGACGCCGCCCTTTTGATTCGCAATAGTAAATACGGTAGCAGGCATGTCTTTGTTATTAGACAATGGACAGAGATCGTCGAGCAGAAAGGCGATTCTCCTCGCCTAGGCTTCCGCAATCACAGGATTGCGTAGCATGCCGATACCGCTGATCTCGATCGCAACCTCGTCGCCTGCCTTAAGAAAGCGCGGTGGATCAGCCGCAACACCTACGCCCGGCGGCGTGCCCGTCAGGATGACTGTGCCTGGCAGCAAGGTAGTACTGCCACTAAGGAATTCGATCAGTTCGGCCACAGTGAAAATCATGTCGCCCGTAAACGATTCTTGTCTGATCTCAGTATTCAGGATGGTGCGGATAGGGAGAATTTGTGGGTTAGGGATACGATCTGCTGTCACGAGTATGGGACCTAGCGGGCAAAAAGTATCGAAACTTTTGCCTTTGGTCCACTGACCGCCACCGTGGAAATTCTGCCAATCCCGTGCACTCACATCGTTCGCACAAGTGTAGCCGAGCACATAGTCGAGCGCATCCTTGGCGGCAACGTTTTTGCAGGTCTTGCCGATCACTACAGCTAGCTCACATTCGTAATCGACCTGATCGCTGTGCATGTGCCGAGGCAGCACAATGGGGCTTTCAGGATCGAGCACTGCCGTCACACTTTTCATAAAGACAACCGGGTATTCCGGTAGCTCGGAATGCATCTCACTAGCATGCTCGCGGTAGTTCAGCCCAATAGCATAAATCGCGGTCGGCTCAAGAGGCGCTAAGCGACGCACGGGCTCAAGCAATTCCTCGCTCTGAGAAAATTCGCCGAAAAGATCGCCCTCAAGACGATAGACCTGATTGCCAGCCTCGCATCCATAGTGGATGGCACCGTCCCGAGTTTCTACACGCACAATTTCCATATATCGGCACCCTCTCTGACTCACAGGAAAGCGCAAATTTTTTCTTGCTTTGGCCACGCGTACGAACTTTATTCCCGCCTTTTCGTGTGGGATACGGGGGGGCTTAGCTCAGTTGGTTAGAGCGCATCCTTGACATGGATGAGGTCGCAGATTCGAATTCTGTAGCTCCCACCACTTTTAGCCTCTCTAGATTCATTTCTGGAGGGGCTTTTTGTAAGCTAGTTAGGCGCTCTTAGGTGCTACTGGACACTACTATTTTCTAGTTGATGGTAATGTAAAAAATTCATCAATAAGCACTTAACAGGCGTATAGCAGTTGATCGAACTGTGAAAATTTCATAAGTTGTTTTTATGAACATTAAATGCCTTCTTATGTTAACGTTGCTTGCAGCCACGCTGCAGGCGGCCTCAGAGGCTGACCTCACGTTTACCCCGAACGGTAACACTGAGTATAGTGTGTCAAGCTGCGATCCATCCGCCAGTGGTATTTTAGACATCCCCGATAACTACAATGGCAAACCTGTGACCTCGATTGGACCATACGCATTCCAAGGCTGCTCAAGCCTAACCAGCATTAGCATTCCCACCAACGTAGCCTCGATTGGCGATTATGCTTTCTATGCCTGCACAAGCCTAAGCAACATTACCATCCCCAGCAGCGTGACCTCAATGGGAGCTGGCGCATTCTATAATTGCTCTGGTCTGACCGGTATTACAATTCCCAACAGCGTAAACTCGATTGGAATTAGTGCATTCTATGCATGCTCTGGCCTGACCAGCATTACGATACCCGGCAGCGTTAGCTCGATTGGAAGTAGTGCATTCTATAACTGCTCTGGCCTGACCAGTATTACAATTCCCAACAGCGTAAACTCGATTGGAATTAGTGCATTCCAAGGCTGCTCTAGTCTAACAAGCATTGCGATACCTGGCAGCGTGACCTCGATAGAAGATTATCTATTTTATAACTGCACTAGCCTGACCAGTATTACAATTCCCAATAGCGTGAACTCGATTGAAAATTATGCATTCCAAAATTGCTCTAGTCTAATAAGCATTACAATTCCCAATAGCGTGAACTCGATTGGAATTAGTGCCTTCCAAGGCTGCTCAAACCTGAGTAGCATTACCATTCCCAGCAACGTGACCTCGATAGGAAGTAGTGTATTCCGAAGCTGCACAAGCCTAAGCAGCATTAACATTCCAGGCAGCGTCGTCTCAATCGAAAATAACCTATTCCGAAACTGCACTAGTCTAACAAACATTACGATCTCCGAGGGCGTGGACTCGGTTGGAGATTATGCTTTCGGCGGCTGCACCAGTTTGACCAGTATAACGATTCCCGGCAGCGTGAGCTCGATTGGAACTAGTGTATTCCAAAACTGCACAAGCCTAAGCAGCATTAGCATCTCTGAAGGCGTGAACTCGATTGGAGATTATGCTTTCGGCGACTGCACCAGTTTGACCAATATTACAATTCCCGATAGCGTGAGCTTAATTGGACAATACGCATTCCAAAGTTGCTCTGGCCTGAATAGCATTACGATTTCCAACAGCATGACCTCGATTAGTAATGGTTCATTTTATGACTGCACAAGCCTAAGCAGCATTACCATACCCAACAGCGTGAGCTCGATTGGAAGTAGTGCATTCCAAAACTGCTCTGGCCTGACCAGCATTACCATACCCAATAGCGTGAGCTCGATTGGAGTGCAGGCATTCAGAAGCTCTGGACTGAACAGTATTACCCTCCCTAACAGCGTGACCTCGATTGAAAGTAGTGCATTCTTTGGCTGCTCTGGTCTGACCAGCATTACCATCCCTAACAGCGTGAGCTCGATTGAAAATAACGTCTTCAGAAGCTGCAATAATCTAAGCAGTATTAACATCCCCGAAAGCGTAACCTCGATTGGGAATGGTGCATTCTATGCTTGTACTAGCCTTAACAACATTACGATTCCCAGTAGCGTAAGCTCGATTGGGGGTGCTGCATTCCAAAACTGCTCTGGCCTGACCAGTATTACCATACCCGACAGCGTAAGCTCGATTGGAGCTAGTGCGTTCCGAAACTGTTCTGGCTTGACCAATATTATCATCCCCGACAGCGTGACCTCGATTGGAAGTAGTGCATTCTATGGCTGCACAAACCTTGCCAGTGCTCAATTCGATGGCGCAGCGCCAAGCATCGGAGCACAAGTTTTTGACAACACACAGGTCTCTTACACTGTTGTAGGCGTGACAAACGCCGCATCTTACGGAGGCGACGGCGAAACCTATGGAGGCCTCGTTGTGGTAGATTACTCAAAGATTGCAACGGGCCAATACCTATACACTCAATCGGAATATGATGCTAAATTGTTTATAGAAGAGGTGCAGGACCTAAGAGCTGGCTCTACTATGATTGAGATAGAAAATGGACAAGCCGCCCTATCTATGGAAGTAGAGGAAAGTATCGACTTAGTAAGCTGGGCCACTGGAGCCGTATCGGCTATTCAGATACCTCTAGATGCTGAAGCGGGTAAGAAATTCTTCCGTTTTAAGATGGCGGATTGATTTTTAAGAAGGCCAGATGGACCGCTTAAGCTTGGCATCACTTTTTCTAAAATCTAGATACCCTTTATGCGCAAAATCAAAGCCCTCATCTATGCACTCCTCGGCGGCATGATCGCTTGGGGCTATTGGCAGCGCGGCGACGCGGGTTGGGCTATTTTTATAAGCTTATTCACCCTCGTGATTATGGCACTCACACTTTCCTCGATTGGTTGTCTCAAAATCAGCTGGGATGAGAACGGGATTACCCTAGCCGCCTTTCCGAAAAAGCCACAACTACTCCTCTGGCAAGATTTAGAAAAATTATCACTCGATCATCTGGGCTACCATGTACGAGCAAGGAATGGGCGGTTTAAGATACGTAAAAACTTGATGCCGGACGAGCTCCTGCGCAGGATCAAGGAAAACATTCGTAACAACGCTAAGGCATATAAGTAGATACTGATCTTTAGCGCGCAATGGCACGAGGAACGCTCCAGTTTTCCAAAAACAGGTGATTCTTAATCACTTGGTCGCTGGTAACTAGCCTGTTTAGGCTTAAATTGTGCGACTTACCTGAAGTTTTTTAAGGTGCTGATTGAGAGATGTTTCGCTCGTTTTTTGGATTGGTTTATTTGAATTTATGCCAAGGAAACATGACTGCAATAATCATCAATCTGGCCCCGAAATCAACGAAATTAGTCAACGGATAAGACAGGGGGTGGGGTTCGAAGGTCGGTGCCGCTGGTTGTTGTATATGCGTTGGGTGGGGTCGAAAAAATTTCTACCTAGATGTTCATACTGCTATGAGTCACGTTAGCAGCATGACACAAAGTGTTTGTCGATAGGATATTTTAATGGCGACAGACCGATGAAATACTTATCAACCAATCCCTTGAATGGAAGGCTGATTATTTGCAGATAAAAAAAGCTCCCCCAGAGGGAGAGCTTTGCAAAATCCAACTAGCACAATCAAAATTAAAAATTGAATACTAAGTTAATGCCTAGCACATCAGCACTCATGTTATCAGTACCGTAAGCAATACCCGCTGAAAATGCATCATTGAAATGATGGGTTACAGACACTGCATATGCTGTGGCATCTGTTTCAAGACCATCAACCTCAGCTATGGCAGAATCAAGTTCGCCAGACGTAAAGTTAACTCCTGCGCTAAGTACGGTGTTTTCAAGTATCAAATAACGCACCATGGCTCCGAACACCAGACTATCCATTGTTGCTGCTTCATATCCAAGAACGCCATATTCTGTGTACTGGTATCCTAAATTAGGCACAAGGTGGACTTTGTCAGTAAGTTCAATGATGTAGCCTAAACCTAGTGCTACGCTGTATGCTTCTACATCAAAGGTGCTCACATCTGTTCCTAGTATCTTGTCTGCGGTCAAATATTGGTATTGACCTTGTATCACCAAGTTTTGTTTGCCTGGGTGGAAAGTAGTAGACAAACCAATAGCATCTCCTTCAACGTCACCGCTTAGGCTGGAGAAGGAAATGCCGATACCAGAGTAGCCTTTATCGAGAGTGTCATTGTATTCTGGATTTGCTACGCAGAAATTAGCAATGAATGCTAATGCAATTGTTAATTTAAGTAGTTTCATGGTTATTAGTATTTATAGGATATATATTATTTGTAGAACTTTGAACTAAGCCATAAACGGTTGGCTTATTGTCAAGATTTTTATAAAAAGTTTGGCCCCCCTAATTTCCTACCCTAAGCACATGGTAGAGAATGGTTTAGAGATTTGAAGAAAAACTTTCTCTCCCATCGGATTAGGGTACAGCCTAATTTTGACAGTTACCCCTGTGCTATAATGTTGGCATCATAAACATAGGTCCTGGCGCAAACCCTTGAATGACGGGCGTGACGGTGCCACAGATTAGCTTCTGGTATGACGTAAAACTGCAATGGCATTCGGCTGAGTCTAGCTAACTAGCTGAAAGGAATGTCGGCGTGCTCCCCGATTAAAGGTTGCTTCCCCTGGAGATTGCTTAAAGGGAAGCGTAGAAAATAGCCACGAGGTAACGGATAAATTAATCGATACTGCCTTGCCCTTTCAGCCCATTTGGGCATTCAAGTAGTTTCGTGTTGAACGAATCAGTCAATCAATCAGACAAGATTTCTTTGCTTCTCAGTAGCTCAGCGGTAGAGCAGGTGACTGTTAATCCTTAGCGAAAGCGATTCGCTTGACCACCTCGGCCGCCAGAAAAAAGCCAACGGTCCCGGTCAGGTAGGTCGCCGAACCAAACCCAGTCTCGCAATTTAGTCGATAATCTTCGCCTGCCTCGCGCTCGCAGCTAACTGAGCCGTCAGGCATCGGGAAGACCGGCAACTCGTCTGAGTAAACGCAGTCCACCTTGAACTTCTGCCGCTTAAATCCAGGGAAGCCATACTTCTGCCGCAGACGCTTGCGCACCTGCAGGAGTAGCGGGTCGTTGATCGTTCGTGCCAAGTCGCAGATTTTCACCCGGCTCGGATCAATGCAGCCCCCCGCACCGCCGCAGGTGATAATATTTAGCCCCCGTTTGCGTGCCTCCGCGATCAGGTAACACTTGAGCCGCGTCGCATCGATGGCATCGATGATGTAATCGTAGGCCGGCTCTAGTAGACGATCGGCCGTAACCTCTGTGAAAAAAACCTCTTCAGCGGTCACTGCACACTCCGGCGCAATCTTTTCGACACGCTCGGCCAGCACGGCCGCCTTCGGGCGACCAACATTGCCATCGAGCGCATGGATCTGCCGGTTGACGTTACTCAGGCAGACTTCATCCATGTCGACCAGCGTGAGCGCACCAATCCCCGAGCGCGCAAGTGCTTCGACCACCCATGAACCCACGCCGCCAAGCCCAATAACGCAAATATGCCCAGCGCGAATCCGCGCCAGACCAGCCGTGCCATAAAGGCGCCCAATCGCTCCAAATCGTGTTTCGTAATCAGACATTTTCAGCAATCATAAGTCAGGAGACAGAAATCCGAACCGTCCACACAGAAAACACTTCACTCCTAACGACTCACCACTCACTATTCGCGCATGGCTACACTCCAAGAAATCGTCGCTTTTTGCGATCAGCGCATCCGTCGGACAGAAATCAAGGACTTCGACGGCGCCCACAACGGCCTGCAAATCGAAAATAACGGCAGCGTTCAAAAGATTGGTGCCGCTGTCGATGCGGGCCAACTCCCTTTCGAAGAGGCCATCGCTGAGGGCGTCGATTTCCTCATCTGCCACCACGGCCTTTTTTGGACCCCACCTACCCCGCTCACCGGGGCGAACGCCCTCAAGCTAAGAACTGCCTTCGACGGCAACCTCGCTATTTACGGAGCACACCTCCCACTCGACTGTCATCCAGAGATCGGCAACAATGCACTCCTGGCGAAAGAACTCGGCCTCAAAACGATTGATACTTTCCTTAGCTACGAGGGCAACGGCATGGCTACGATCGCGCTCGGTCCCTCAGGTGGTCGCGGCGAGATTTCAGAAAAACTGAAGGCTCTCTTTCCAGAGACTTATCAAGCGATCGAATACGGGAGCGCAAAGCCCGAGCGTATTGGTATACTCACTGGCAGTGGCCAGAGCGCCGTGCCTCATCTACTTGCCAACGGCATCGATACACTCATCACGGGTGAGCTACGCCAACACCATTTCAACATGGCGCAAGAGCTTGGGCTTAACCTTTATCCTTGCGGGCACTATGCGACCGAAGTCTTCGGGGTCAAAGCCCTCGCCGCAGAGGTCGCCCGCAAGTTTGATCTCGAGTGGCAATTTATCGAACAGCCCTGCCCGCTCTGATCCGATAAAATAGTTCAGATCCTGCGCTCAAGGTTTGCCATCCATTCACAAGGAAGCTATTTATTTAAAAGTAGATGAAAAAAACGGCTAAAATCGAGCCAGACGGCAACTCATTGCTGTTGCGCGCTTCCGCCAAGCGGCTTTTCGAGAGCTTGATGGAGCAGACAGCCGACCGCATTTACATTAAAGACAAAAAAAGCCGTTTTATTGCCGCCAGCCAGGCACTCGCACAGATGCATGGCTTTGAGAACCGTCATGATATCGAGGGCAAGACCGACTTTGATCTCTTTACTGATGAGCATGCCCAACAAGCCTTCGACGATGAGCAAGAGATCCTCCAGACGGAAACTGCATTGCTTAATAAGGTCGAAAAAGAAACTTGGGCTGACGGCACTGTCACTTGGGTCTCTTCAAATAAAGCGCCACTCTACCTGAGTTCTGGTAAACTTGCTGGTATCATAGGTATTTCAAGAGACATCACCGCCGAAAAGATTGCTCAAGAAAAACTAGCCGAAAGCGAACATCGTCTACGCGATCAGAACGCAATCATGCGCTCCGATTATGAAAGTGCTGAGAAGGTTCAAAGCTTGATGATCCCTGGTCGCGTGCCACAGATCAAAAACGTCGACATCGCCCACCTCTGGAAACCGATGACGATGGTCGGCGGCGACATCATTAATTTCCCCCGAAATCCTGACAACCGCCTGCTCTTCTTCATGGGCGATGTCTGCGGACATGGCGTCACGGCGGCCTTCTACACTGTCTTGATTAAATACCTAAGCGCACACAGCGCCGAGGTGTATAATGATAACCCTCGCGACTTCCTCAACTTCGTCAACGAGGGTATCACCGAACGGATCAATAGCGGTTTTGTCACAGGGCTAGCCGGACACTTTGGCACCCGCCAGAAAAATGGTGATCGCAAGCTCATCCTCTCACACGCAGGACATAGGCAAGTGCTTGTTTACCGTAAAAAGGAAAATGCCGTCGAGCTAATCGAACTGCCTAACGGTACCGTCATGGGCCTTCCTGGGACGACTGCCTCACGTGCCAAAGCAATCGACCTCCAGATAGGCGACCGCTTCTATGCATTCACCGATGGTATCGTCGAAGCCTCCAACCCAAAAGGCGAAGAGTTCGGCACCAAGCGCGTAATGGACGCCTTCAAAAGCCTTTCATCTAAGCCAGTCCAAAAAACCGTCGAAGCGCTTTATGCCAAAGTCGCTAAATTCACTCAAGTGCCCGACCAGCAGGACGACATTACCATCCTCGGATTTGAGTTGAGCTAAATGAAGGGACCTGCAACATACACTTTGAGAGCGCTCCGTCTTCGCCCTTCACGGCTACGTCGCTTCGGTCCTCAGAGTCGGGAGCTTCTTGAAGCACACTGATCGACCACGCTCAAAATATAGGCGGCGGCCGTTTCTGCGCGAAGCACATTCGCTCCAAGACGCACCGACTGAAAACCCGCCGCCGCTAGGCTTGCATATTCACCTGCTGTGAAATCACCTTCTGGGCCTACTGCCACGATGACTTCGTCGAATTCGCCAGCGGTCTCCAAAACTTCAAAGAGCGAACGACTCCCCTCCTCTAAACTAGCCACGATATTAAGTTTAGTCGCTTCGGATTTGGTGACTGAGGATACTCGTTCCTCCGGATTGACCCACTCTACCAAGGAAGACGGCGTAGCCAATTCCGGGAGATAGGTCAAGCCACATTGCTTACAAGACTCAATCATGGTGAGTCGCCACTTCTCAGTTTTGGAGATCAAGCGCTCGCCTTTCATCTGCACCTCTCCCTGATCTGTGAATACAGGCTGCACGCAAGTCGCTCCAATCTCGGTCGCCATACGAAGGATGAGATCCATTGCCTTACCTTTAGGGATTGATTGTAATAAAGTCACCCGAGGCCTGGGTGCCTGAGTCTTTTCAATGGAATCCACCTCCACTCGTACAGCTTTAGCATCTACTGTCGCAATACGACCAAGGTATCGAGTACCCTTCCCATCCAATACCTCCACCGTCTCCCCAGACCTCGCGCGTAGCACCCGCATCAAGTGATGGCTCTCCCGCGCATCCAAAGTCAGTGATCCCGTCTCAACGGAAGCTTCAGCAAACAAAAAAGATCGATAACGTGCCATAAAGAGAAGTGAATAGTGAGGATTGAGTTGTGAAAAGGTGAAAACGCGCTCGCTTCAATATACAAAACATTTCACCACTCACTCTTCACCAGTCACCATTCTATGCTACATCCATTCCTTCAAAACGACTTCCACATAAAATGGGCGACACTCACGCCCGAGCACATCGAGACTGACATCGGTAAAGCACTCGATCAAGCTCGGGATGCAGTCGATGCCGTCGCCGCGCAAGAGCCGCCGCTTACCTATACAAACACCATTGCTGCACTAGACGAGGGACTTGAAACCCTAAACCGCGCTTGGGGTCTTGTCAGCCATCTCGACTCTGTCAACAACAGCCCGGAACTACGCGCAGCACACAACGCCATGCTGCCTAAAGTTAGCGAATTTTTCGCTAGTATCCCACTGAACGAAGCCCTCTGGGAGACGCTCAGGGCCTACAGTGTCGAGAGGGGCGACGAAGACCTCTCCCCCACTAAACGACGCTACATTGAAGAAACTCTCACCGATTTCCGTGAAGCTGGAGCCGACCTCCCGCCTGAACAAAAGAAGCGCGCTGGCGAAATCCAAAGCCAACTCGCCGAGCTCACCCAGAAATATTCCGAGAACTGCCTCGATGGCACGAACGCATGGGAGAAAATAGTCACCGATGAGAAACAGCTTTCTGGCTTGCCAAAATCTGCACTCGAAGCCGCCCGCCAAAGCGCGGAGCAAAAGGACACAGAAGGTTGGCGTTTTACCCTGCAAGCCCCCAGCTACATACCCGTCATGACCTACGCCGACAGCGATGCGCTCCGTAAGGAAGTATGGTCTGCCTATGCCGCAATCGGGCGCAGCGGCGAGTACGACAACCGCCAGCTCGTCCGCCAAATCCTCGATCTACGCCACGAATTCGCCCAGCTCGTCGGACAGGAAAACTTCGCCAACCATGTCACCGAGCGCCGCATGGCCGCCTCTGGTCAGGCCGCACTCGACTTCAGCGATGAAATTTTCCAGAAAGTGCGTGCTCAATTTGATAAAGAAGCCAAGCAGCTTCGCTGCTACAAGGCTGCTGAAGAAGGCTTACCCATCGACCATCCCCCGCTCTTGGAGCCATGGGAAGTCGGCTACTGGGCAGAGAAGCAACGTAAGGCCAGTTACGCCTTCGACGAGGAAGCCCTTCGCCCCTACTTCCCAATCGACCGTGTCATCAGCGGCATGTATGAGATCGCTCAACAAATCTTCGGCTTGCGTATCAAGGGACGTGATACGTCCAAGGTTGAAGTTCCAACTGCCGCTACGAGGGAGCCGCAGGTCTGGCATGAAGAGGTCAAATTCTACGATCTCTTCGACTCCGAAACCGACGAACACCTCGGCTCCTTTTACGCCGATTGGCATCCGCGCGAGTCGAAGCGCGGTGGTGCTTGGATGAACTACTTCATCACTGGCAACCGCGACCCTTCCGTCGGCGAGCGTAGTCCCCACCTAGGTCTCATCTGTGGCAACCTGACCCCCGCGGTCGGAGATCAGCCTGCGCTGCTCAATCACCGTGAGGTCGAGACCATTTTCCACGAATTTGGGCACCTACTCCACCACCTCTGCGGCGATGTTGAAGTTAAGTCACTCAATGGTGTCAACGTCCCTTGGGACTTTGTCGAGCTTCCCTCTCAGATCATGGAAAACTGGTGCTGGGAACGCGAAAGCCTCGACCGTATCGCCCGCCACCACGAAACGGGTGAGACGATTCCAGAAGAGCTCTTCGATAAGCTGCTCGCCGCCCGCAACTACATGAAGGCTAGCGCCAACGTCCGCCAGCTCGCCTTCGGGAAGATGGACTTAGAGCTACACATCCATTGGCCGGAATCCGCCCAAGAAGACCTCGACGCCTTTGTTGAAAACGTGCTCCAAGACTACAGCGCCAAATACAAGACCCAAGCTAAAAGCAATGTCTTCAATTTCAGTCATCTTTTCAGTAGCCCGACAGGCTACGCCGCCGGCTACTACAGCTACAAATGGGCGGAGGTCCTCGACGCTGACGCGTTTACGCGCTTCCAAGAAGAAGGTATCCTCAACGCCAAGACTGGTCGCGACTTCCGTACAAAGATCCTTGCCAAAGGCAACTCCGAAGACCCCGCCAAGCTCTACATGAGCTTCATGAATCGGGCCCCCGATCCCGACGCTCTCCTACGCAGAGACGGCTTGATCCCATAGCCGCTCTTTACCTTGCAATTCTCACTAAACGAACTTGGGCTAAAAGGATGCAACTACTGACAGCCCATCTTACTCGATTCCTCTGTTTACTCGGCATTTGCCTATCCGCCCAGGCCAAGATCTCTCTGCCTAATATTTTCGGGGACCACATGGTGCTCCAGCGTGAGCACGCCAACCCCGTCTGGGGAAAAGCTTCGCCTGGCGAAAAAGTAAGCGTCTCGATTGGCGGACAATTCCACACAACAAGCACTGCCATAGATGGCTCCTGGCGAGTTACGCTCGAGCCACTGGAAGTCGGCGGCCCTTATGAGCTAGAAATTCGAGGGAACAACACCCTCACCTTTAGCGATATTCTAGTCGGTGAGGTCTGGGTATGCTCCGGCCAATCCAATATGGGTTGGGCTGTGAGAGCTTCTGCAGACGCAGAATTGCAAATCGCATCTGCAAATTATCCCGAAATCCGACTCCTTTCGGTGCCGCAAATTGCATCGCAAGAACCGAGAGATAATTTTAATGGCTCATGGAACATCTGTAAGCCTCAGACCGTTGCTGATTTTTCAGCCGTAGGCTACTCATTTGGAAGACGGCTACACAACACGCTCGGGGTGCCCATCGGGCTCGTCGATAACGCATGGGGTGGCTCCGCGGTTGAAGCGTGGATTTCTCGGGACGCACTTGAAGATGCGGACCAGTATGACGAGCTACTTGCATCTTGGGACGAAAAAGCAGCTGCCATGACTGACCAAATTTTCGCTGCTGAGGTCGCTGCCTACAAAAAATGGCTTGCTGACGGCGAGCCAGGAGCGAAGCGTCGTGCACCAAGAGACAGCCGAACGAGCAATCACCGCCCAGCCAATCTCTTTAATGGGGTACTCCACCCCATTATTGGCTACGGCATTCGTGGCGCCATTTGGTATCAGGGAGAGAGTAACGCTGGGCGCGCCTATCAATACCGCAGTCTCTTCCCCTTGATGATCAAGACATGGCGGCAACATTGGCAGCAAGGTGATTTCCCCTTTTATTGGGTGCAATTGGCTGACTTTAAGCAAGAAGCCCCCGAACCCCGCGACAGCGCTTGGGCTGAGCTACGTGAGGCGCAAACGATGACGCTGAGTCTACCCAATACTGGGCAGGCCGTTATCATCGATGCAGGCGAAGGCCGTGATATCCATCCCCGCGACAAGGAAACCGTGGCTAACCGCCTCGCACGAATCGCCTTGGCCCGTGATTACGGTGTCGAGATGGCATGGCAGAGCCCAAGCTACGACTCGATGCGAATCGATGGGAATGCTATAAGCATTCAACTCAAGCATGTCAGTGCGGGTGGGCTGCATACTTTTGATGTCTACGAAGTAATGGGATTTGAGATCGCTGGCGAAGACCAAAAATTCTTTTGGGCCGAAGCAAAGCTCGAAGGGAAAAACAAAATAAAAGTGTCCAGCCCTCAAGTGCCGAAGCCAGTCGCCGTTCGCTACGCATGGGGCGACAATCCTGTCGTCAACTTACAAGACCGCAACGGCCTGCCCGTCACCCCATTCCGTACTGACGACTGGCCAGGAGTTACCGCCAATAATGTAAAGTAGCCATACTTTATGCGCAACGACTGCAGCTTTTCGGATTGCCGAAAATATCGCTACTCACTCCTTCATCGATGGGATGAACTCTTTGAACGTCGGCGGGCCATCTTTGTCTGCCTAAACCCGTCCACCGCAGATGAAAACCAACTGGACCCGACACTCAGGCGAATCAAGGCTTTCAGTAAGCGCCTGGGGGCGAGCGAGTTTCTAATGCTCAATATCTTCGCCTACCGAGCAACTGACCCGAAAGAGATGATGGCGGTCAAAGACCCCATCGGCCCAGAAAATGACGCACGCATACAAGCCGCCCTATCAGAGGCCTATGAGCTCAACGAGGGGCAGCTCGATGTGATTGGTGGCTGGGGTAACCACGGCCTCCACATGGAGCGTCAAGATGCTTTCTTAGAGCTACTCGCGCCCTATCGCAAGTGGCCGAAACTCAGGATTTCCTGCCTCGGGAAGAACGCCAACCAAACGCCTAAGCATCCGCTTTATATTGCTGCCAACCGAGACTTCGAAACGCTTTAGGCACCCAATGGCTTCATGCGGCAATACGCTGTTTAATCCCCCACTTGTATTGTTGCCTCAGTCTACAAAATCCAATGTTCGTTTGTTTAATTCGAATTCGACTTCGTTCCGTAGCAGGACGGGAGCTATGGCGGCGGTCCAGCAGTCATAGCCAGCTGAATTCAAATGGAGTTGGTCTTCCATAAATAATTCGGGCCGGACTTGGCCATTGCCGTCTAACAGTAAGGGCCAGACATCGATGTAGGTAAATCCTGGCTTGGCGCGGCAATAGTCTTGGATCATGGCATTGCTGCGTTGCATTTGTTCCGCAATCGCCCAACGAGCAATGCTTGGCTTGGCTCCTATAATATAGAGTCGCAGATCCGGGAGTTGTTCTCGGCATTGTTCTACCAAAAATTTGAAGTCTTGATAGATGCGCTCGGGGGTTTTCCCGTAATTGGCGTCATTGTCGCCTTCATATAACAAGAGGGCCCGGGGCTGGTATTTGAAGACTAAGGCTTCGAGGTAATGGATCAGGTCGGTGTAATGACTGCCGCCGAAGCCGCGCGGCAAAAGGGTGAGTCCGGGCAGATCCTCTTTAATCCGCGGGTGCCACATCCGCATAGAACTACTACCAGTGCAGACAATCGCTCCTTTAGGGGGCGGGTTGGCGGCATCGGTGGCTTCAAATTCGGCGATGGCAGAGGCAAAGCGTGCAGGGTCGGGCTCAAAGGCTTGGGGATAGTCTGCTCGGTCGTAAGCAAACAAACTATTTGATGCCAAGAGGAGGGCGGGGATTAAAAAAAGAGGGCTCATGCAAGATCTATAGATAATTGTTTTGGGTAACATGGATTGCGTGGCTTGTAAACCCAGTAGGTGTTTGCAAACGCCCTGATTACTGCTAGAAATGTGTCAAAATGAAAAGTGATCCATCTTCTCAGTGCCCCTTCCATGCCGGCAAAACGAATGCTCCGCCGCCTCTCGAAGGCCACGATTTACGATGGGATCTTGCGGAGCATGCTGAGCTCCTCAGCCCGAATCCAAACGAAGAAATCAGCAGTCTTGATAAAAGCGCAAAAGAAGCGTGGCGAAATTCAGTTCGCTGCATCGGAAGACGACTATGGGCGGGGCTGAATGTAATCGATGCCCGCTCCTTAATTGACCCAGACGAAATATTTGAAGCTCTCATGGCTCATTTAAAAAAGGCGACGAACGGGGGGAAAATTATTCCCGTGATGACTGTCTTCAAAGAATGGCATCCTGATCAAGCTGAAATCCGGATTTGGAACCACCAGCTACTCCGCTACGCGGGCTACAAGGCACCCGATCGAAAGGTCCTCGGGGATCCGATGAACGTAGAAATTACAAACTTGGCGATCTCTCTAGGTTGGCGCCCTCCCGCCGAGCGAAGTCGTTTTGATCTATTGCCGATCATCATTCAGGTAGGGGAAAAATTACGCTACTATGAACTCCCAAAGCATGAAGTACTTGAGGTTCAGATCAGGCACCCAAAACACCCCTTCTTTGAACAAATGGACTTGCAGTGGTATGCTGTACCCGTCGTTTCAGATATGATTTTTGCGACCGGCTCATCGCTTCACCCTTGCGCGCCCTTTAGTGGCCATTATCTCGGCACAGAGATCGGAGCCAGAAATTTGGCAGACTCAAATCGATATAATTTACTACCTGAAATCGCAACTAAGCTCGACCTAGATATGACTACGCCCCGAAGTCTATGGAAAGACCACGCACTCGTCGTTCTGAATGAGGCTGTCTTATCCTCTTTCGACAACGATGGCGTTCGGATCGCAGATCACCATGGGGTTTCTGACGAATTCTTAAAGTTCTGTAAGCAGGAAGCGAAAGCGGGACGCGAGGCGGCCGCAGAGTGGAGTTGGATCGTTCCGCCGATCTCAGGGTCTGCGACCTCAGTTTTTCATCGAAATTATAAACAAGAGGCTGTTTATCCAAACTTCCTCCTCCAGGTGCCTGCGTGGAAAACCGAGCGAGGTAAGCAGATTCTTAATTCAAAGGATGCTCCCTTTCTATGAAGTTTCACTCATTGATTCTATCTTCAATCAGCCTGCTCTTATTGGTAGGACTAATTTTGTATCTCATCTCAAAAGTAACTCATTTTGAGAAAGAACAATCGATCAACTACGATCAAAATACAGCCTCAAGCCAGCAGCTTAATCGTCCCACCGAGGCTTTGAGAGTTCCATCAGGTCCTAAAAAAAGCCCAAAGATAACTCAGCCATCCTCTCCGCATTTAGCTTCTGAAAAAGTCCCGCCATACTGCTCTAGCTGCCAGTCCCATCAGCCCAATAACAGCGCTCAACTTTCAACAAATTCAAAGGTTAAAAAGCTTCTTAACCGTAATTCTGAGACCCTCAGGCACCAAGTTCTCGCAGATGGAACCGAATTTATTGATCTCAATAGGACCTTCTCTCACGTCAGTGTCGCCCACAAAAACCTTGATGGCACGGCATCCATCCAATGCAGTACGAGTGCGCAAGAGCTCACTAATTTCGTGACTTCAGCACCTGGGACTACGCAAGCCGTGAAGTGAAAATATTCCTCCAGCTTTTCCTCAGCACTCTCTGCTTAATTCACCTACAGGCGCAAACTCCCGCCCAGTTCGTATTTATAACGAATGATCCAACAGGGGTTGGCTTCAACGACAATACGGCAGCCTCCACACTTTCTGCACAAGCTCTGGGTAATAACCTCGGAACTACTGTTGGTGAACTTCGACGCAATGTTCTTGAAGCAGCGGGAGCCCGCTGGTCTCAGTTTTTAAATAGTCAAATCCCTATCCTAGTCGACGTTGACTTTGAAGACCTTGGGGGCTCAAGTGCCGGCGGGATTGTCCTTGCTGGGGCTAGTGCCTCCTCCTACGTGAGAAACTTCGCCAACGCACCCCGCCCTGGAATTTATTACCCCCTCGCTCTTGCTAGCAGCCTAGCAGATGCAGATCTTAGACCTGACCTCTCTGATATTGATATTACGGTTAATTCTAATGCCGAACTCGACGGCAATAGCGGACCCTCTTGGTATTATGGACTAGATGGAAATACCCCATCTAACCTTATTAATTTTTCAAATGTAATTGCGCATGAACTCGGGCACGGTCTTGGTTTTGCATCCTTCGCTAATTTGGAAACTGGAGCTTACGCGTTCGGCGACCCAGACATTTTTTCAACCCTTATCTATGACAGTGAAGTCTTTCTCTCATGGGAAAGCATGAACGACAGCGGACGAGTCACCTCTGCCACCAATGACCCCTTCGTCGTGTGGTTTGGGCCTTATTCCAACACCGCAGCAGATGGGGTTAATGACTACATCGCTAGCGGGAAACAGAACTTTACAATCGCTGGGACGTCTTATCCCGCACTAAAAGCAGACTTTAGCAGTAGTATTTCAGACGATGGCTTCACTGGAGAGCTCGTCCTCGTCAACGACGGAGTCAACATCACCTCAGATGCTGCCGAAGTCATTATCAACACAACAGAACTCTCTGGGAAAATAGCACTCGTTGACCGTGGTCTCGTCAGATTTGACCTCAAAGTCAGCCGTGCCCAAGACGCTGGGGCACTTGCTGTTGTCATCGCTAACGATGTTGAGGGTGATGCAATTTTTTCCCCCAGTGGTGAATCTACAGACCCGGTCCCGGTAATCTTTGTGAGCGAAAATAGCGGCATTAATCTTAAAGCACTACTGAGCACTGGTAACCCCGTGAGCGTCACTCTCTTCACCTCATTACTGACCGTCAACGAAGGCGGGTCTGCGACCGAATTTCAAACTAACATCCGCTTACACGCGCCCGCCACTCTTGAGCCGGGCTCCTCCGTCTCACACTGGTCAGAAGACGCGTCTCCCAACCTCTTAATGGAACCTAGTATCAACTCTGGGCTCAACGAAAATCTCGACCTAAGCCCCCTTCTCATGAAAGACATTGGCTGGAACACGCGAGATATAGCCATCCCTCACCTAAATTATGAACTCTGGCTCAATGAATATGGCATCGCGCTCACAGACCTTAATGCTGCCGCTACCGATGACCTCGACAATGATGGCGTCTCTAATATTGTTGAATACTTTCAAAATCTCAACCCTCTTCAAGCTAGTATCAGTAGCCTCTCTCTCGACAATAACACCCTAAGCCTACGTCGTTACCTTCTTCCAAACGATCTAGAACATACTTATGAGACATCAACTAATCTAAGCGAATGGGAAGTCATCAGTTTAACAGAAAGTATTAACTTTATCGATGAACAAACCCAGAAGGTCTCCTCTCTTATCAGCACGGATGACAAAAAACGCTTCTATCGATACAGTGTAGAGATTTCTGAATAGTAATGCTTATTCGCGACAAATAACGCACAAGAGGGGCAGCGTTCTGATCAGTCAATTGAAGTCTTTTTGGCTCGTCTTGATGGGACATGGCTGGTTTTGATAGTGGAAATACGATACACTTGCATTGCAGCCCGAAACATACCTCACCGCATGTTCGCTTTGATAATGATTTGATCCATAAGGCCAGATAGCTCGGTTTTCACAGCTAGCTTCAATTTACTTATTCACATGTCCTTTTCTCCAGAAGATCCGCCCACCGGCACCGAATTTATTGAACAGACACTCTCCGCACCCGAAAATGCGGAAGAGTCGAAGTTGCGTCCGCTCTCCTTTGATGACTTCGCGGGACAGGATAAAACGCTAGAGCGCCTCAAGGTAATGGTCGGCGCAGCGCGGGATCGTGAAGAACCACTTAACCACATTTTATTGAGCGGCCCCCCTGGTCTGGGTAAGACCACCCTCTCCCTCATCCTTGGTAATGAGATGGGGACGAAAGTAAACATCACATCGGGCCCTGTCATCGACAAGCCTGCCGATCTGGCCGGGCTTTTGACTAACCTGCAGGAGGGCGACATACTTTTTATCGATGAGATCCACCGCATACCAAAAAACGTAGAAGAGTATCTCTATTCTGCGATGGAAGACTTTCGTATCGATATCATGATCGACCAAGGCCCCAACGCCCGTAGCGTGCGACTCAACTTGCCCCGCTTCACACTTCTTGGTGCGACCACCCGCATGGGCTTACTAACTGCGCCGCTACGTAGCCGCTTTACTCTGCAATCTCGCCTCAACTACTACGATCACGCGACACTACAGGACATTGTCGAGCGCACTTGTGGGATTCTAAATGTGAAATTTGAAACAGATGGTGCCTCCGAGATCGCTCGTCGTGCACGCGGCACGCCGCGGATTGCGAATAATTTAGTCAACTTCTGTCGCGATTACGCGCAGCAACGCGGCAAGGGCACGATTACCAAGGACTCGGCCGCGGCCGCGCTTGAATTATTAGAGATCGATTCGCGCGGCCTCGACGAAATGGACAAGCAAATGATGCGAGTGATGGCGGAAAACTATCGCGGCGGGCCCGTTGGCCTTGGCACCGTGGCCGTCGCTGTGGGCGAAGAAGCCCATACCCTTGAAGAGGTTCACGAACCTTTTCTCATCCAAGAAGGCTACCTCCAGCGCACTGCCCAAGGCCGAGTTCTGACCGAAAAGGGTTGGCATGTTACAGGAATAGACCCGGGTAAAGGCAGCGGCGGACAGGCCGAATTACTCTAGGGCATCCACTAGCGACTGAAAGATCCACCGATTTCACCGAGTAGCCATATAGGCGGGACTTGCCACTTTACCTAAGCACTAAAAGCAGCCAAATTGTCGCTTTACTACTAGGTCTCTTCATCCTCACTTCTGCGCAAAGCACGTCAAACATGGGTCGCAATTCTATACACAAAATTAAACGTCCACCCCGTCATTCGACGGGGCCGACTGTGATTTATATCGAAAACGAGGACGATCTCTTTGACTTGATCGAACGCACGGAAAATCCTTTGATTCTTGTGCTCGAAGGCGTGCAAGACCCGCACAACCTAGGGGCGTGCTTACGCACGGCCTCCGGGGCGGATGTCACTGCAGTACTCGCCCCTGTGAAAGGCGCTTGTGGTATTACGCCGACCGTGCGTGACATCTCTTGCGGTGGCGCGGATGATGTGCCCTTCCTAAGAATTAAGAATCTCGGTATGCTACTGCGTAAATTCCAGGATCGGGAAATTAAGATCGTCGGCACTTCAGATCGGGGCAACGACTCGCTTTACGATATTGATTTCACGGGACCGACTGCGCTTGTGCTCGGCAGCGAGGGCTGGGGACTGCGCAAGGCAACAGGCGATCATTGCGATCACTTAGTTAATATCCCCATGGCGCGGTCAGTGGATTGCTTGAACGTTTCTGTGTCTGCAGGGGTCTGCCTCTATGAGGCAGTGCGGCAGCGCATGTAGTGCCGGCGACTGACCAGTCTGAAGCACCTAACTTTGCTGATTCGCATTATGAGCAGAGCAAGCACAGTCGCTACTACTTAATTGAACCCAAAAAACCCCGTCGCTTTTCGGGCATACGGGGCTTTAGGAATCGTTTCTCTCGATGCGACTTACTCGAAGCTATGAGCGCCTAACTTACGCCCGACCTTTTCCATGTTCAATTGAACTAGATCAGGCACGCCGTTTTCGTAGGGCACTTGCACTTCGCCCTGAATCAGAGGAAGCGCATATTTGTAGAAGTTGAAATTCATGCTAACACCATCTTCATTAATCCAGCTCTCGGGGAGCTTTTTCACGCCGTTGGCAATCTCAGAAAGGTCGGCTAGGCCAGTTTCGCAAGTGTAGGTCTCGCCTTCACCACGGACCAGAGTGACCATTTTATCGGTCTTACCTTCGACCCCAGCAATGACTGCGGCTTGGCCGGCCATATAGGCTTCGTCGTTATCGGCCTGCGAGGAACAATGGACGGCGGCGCGTTGGGCCATACCAAGCTTAACAGAACGAGCTTTGACTTGAAGACCCTCTTCAGCGAGTCCACGAAGATATTCGCCAGCACCACCGAGCTGGGAGTGCCCGAAAGCATCGGCACTCGCGCTGTCAGTGGAAACATAGTTGCCGTCGGCATCGACGAGGCCCTCGCCTACGACGACGACGCAGTATTTATGCTTCTGCAAAACATGCTGCACGTCGGCAATAAACTTCTCCGCAGAGAAGGCAACCTCTGGAAGGTAGATAAGATGCGGTGCTGCATTGGGATCGTCGCGGCGTTTGGCAAGTGCGGCGCCAGCTGCGATCCATCCAGCGCTGCGACCCATCACTTCGATGACTTGCACGAGGTCGTGTTGACCCATGCCTGCATTATCTGCGGCGATTTCTTTGACCGTAGCCGCGATGTATTTGATCACAGACCCGTATCCTGGGGTGTGGTCCGTGGTGACAAGGTCGTTATCAATGGTCTTCGGGATACCGATGACACGAAGTGCGTAACCACGCTCTTGAGCGAGCTTGGAAATCTTGTCCGCGGTGTCTTGCGAGTCGTTGCCACCAGCGTAAAAGAAATAACGGATGTTGTGCGCTTCGAAGACTTCGAGCACGCGTTCAAAGTCGGCTTGCTTCTTGAGCTTGTAGCGGCAAGTACCAAGAGCGGCACCTGGTGTATGGCGAAGGCCACGGATATTTTGTTGCGACTCAGCGGCGAGGTCAATTAGCTGCTCGTTGAGAATACCAAGCACGCCATTGAGGCCGCCATAGATTTCTTCGATACACTCGTGATTGAGCGCTTCAGCAACGGCACCGGCAAGGCTGGCGTTGATCACGGATGTGGGACCGCCGGATTGGGCGATGAGACAGTTTCCTTCGAGTTCTTCAGGCATAATCTATTTAATCTATTGGATGTTAAAATTCGAGTGTGTAATTGTGTGTATGAGGGTGTTTTCTGAAAGCAATCCTTAAAGAATTTTGAAGGATTAGTTAAAGAATTTCGCCAGGCGTGTAGCTGCCAGCGGCGGGAAAATTTTGAGCTTCTTCGCGGACGGCCGTGCAGAACTTATCGACCTGAGTGGCTGCGAGGCCGGGCATCGCTTGAGCGCGGCTCATAATTTCAGTGAGCTCCTCTAAAGAAAGACCAAGGCGGCTATCACTAGCAAGGCGCTCTACCAGGTTGTTGGTCGTGATGTCACCAGAGCGAAGATCGCGAACGGTCTGCACCGCGTGCTCTTTAATCGCTTCGTGAGCTTCTTCGCGGCCAGCGCCGGCTTTGACCGCTTCCATCAGGACGGTGGTCGTAGCGAGAAAGGGCCCGTAGCGTTGGTTTTCCTGATCTATCACAGCGGGATAAACTTCCATCTGATTCAGGATCGTGAGGAAGGTATCGATTAATCCGTCGATGGCGAAAAAACTATCTGGTAAGAAGACGCGGCGCACGACGGAGCAAGAGACGTCCCCCTCATTCCATTGATCGCCGGCCAGCTCACCGGCCATGGTAAGGTAGCCCTTTAAGATGGCAGCAAAGCCATTGAGTCGCTCGCAACTACGGCTGTTCATCTTGTGCGGCATGGCGGAGGAGCCGACTTGGCCTTGGGCAAAACCTTCGCTGGCTAACTCGTGGCCGGCCATAATGCGAAGCGTCTTCGCAAAGCTGGACGGTCCCGATGCAAGCCGTACAAACACGGAAACGACTTCTAAGTCTAGACCGCGAGGATAGACTTGCCCGACAGTGTCGAGCGACGCGCCCACACCAAGGTGGTCAAGAATATGGTCTTCGAGGGAGGCAACTTTCTCGGAATCACCGCCAAAAAGGGTGAGCAGATCCATCTGCGTGCCGACAGGGCCTTTCAAGCCCCGCACGGGATAATTGTCGATAATGCGGTCGAGCTCGCGAACGGCGCAGAGCAGGTCTTCCCCGAACATGGCGAGGCGTTTACCAAAAGTGGTGGGTTGGGCTGGCACGTTGTGCGTGCGGGCTGTGATGACGAGATCCCTCCATTGCTCGGCGCGTTCAGCCACTTTGAGCAGAGCAGCGACGGCCTTAGTTCGGACGAGCTCGAGTGCTTGGATGATCTGTAGCTGCTCGACGTTTTCCGTAAGATCACGGCTAGTGAGGCCTTTATGGATGTGCTCGTGCCCCGCAAGATAGCAAAACTCTTCGATCCGCGCTTTGACGTCGTGCCGAGTAATAGCTTCGCGCTCGTTGATCGAATCTAGATTGATCGTGCCCTTAACGCGCTCGTAGGCGTCGATGGCTTCTTGTGGGATATCGAGCCCGAGATCTTTTTGCGCCCGAAGCACAGCGATCCAATATTCACGCTCTAGGGTGATACGACCTTCAGCGCCCCAAATAGCCTTCATCGAATTCGATGCGTAACGCGCGGCGAGGACATTTGGTATGTTTTCCATGATGGTTTGAAATTAAGGAAGCCTTTAAAAGTACAAATCCCTGCTCGTTATGCGACAAAAAACGGGGAAATTTGCGTAGCCTGCCTGTTTATGACTACAAAAGATAAAAATACCAATTCCCCTTACGTCCAATTTCTCGAAAGCCACAGCTGCCACTCGATTTTAGTGAATTATCTATACCTACGATTTCAGTGATCGTGCGAATTGGATTATTCAAACTAAGACATCGAAGAGACTCCTCCTCGAAAAGAGGATTTCCTATATTTATCGCGGTTTCTTGACCTTTACATGCCTACAAAATGCAGATATTGTGCCCGTTTTTGCATACTAATAATATAATTCACGCCATTGTCTGATCATGTCATTATTTAACCTTAGCGATAAAGTCTACGCCGTGACTGGGGCTAGCGGAGCACTCGCAGGTAAAGCTGCTCAATATTTAGCGGAAAATGGTGCCAAAGTGGCATTCATCAGTCGCAACCAATCTAAACTTGATTTAGCGGTGAAAGACCTAGGTCCTGAGGCGGCTACTTTTACATGCGATGTCACAGACCGCAAGGCGCTCAAAACAAGCTTTGATCTCATACTCCAACGATTTGGTCATATCGACGGTCTTATTAACGGCGCTGGAGGTAATATGCCTGGCGCCACGATCGGTCCCGACATGTCCGTCTTTGACTTAGATTTTAATGACTACGAGAAAGTGCTACAATTAAACCTTTCGGGGACACTGCTACCCTCCCTAGTTTTTGGTGAATATTTTGCAGAACGCAAACAGGGCGCGATCGTCAACTTTTCTTCTGCCAGTTCTCAGCAAGCACTCACTCGGGTATTAGGATACTCAAACGCGAAAGCTGCGGTCGATAATTTGACTCGTTGGATGGCCACCGATTTCGCTCAGAAATTTGGTGACGCAATTCGTGTCAACGCAGTCTGTCCCGGCTTCTTTGTAGGCGATCAGAATCGCTCACTTTTACTTAACGCAGATGAATCCCTAACCGACCGTGGTCAGCAAATCATAAACAATACGCCCATGGGTCGTTTTGGTGATGCGCAGGAAATCTGTGGAGCGATCCACTACCTCTTGACAGATGCCTCTCGCTTTGTGACTGGCCAAGTTTTGCACATCGATGGCGGGTTTGGGATCTACTCTGGAGTCTAAGCTAGCGATTTATGATGCGTATTCTACTCACAACAACCTCTTATCAAGATACACCAGGTCCGCACCATAACCTGCTTGCCAGTAGCGGAGCAGAAATTGTATGCGCTAGGGGTCCACTAAGCGAAAAGAGTATGCTGGAATATGCCGGTGATTATGATGCTTTTTTATGTGGGGACGATGTGATCAGTCAGGCAGTTATTCAAAAAGCCCTACCACGGCTGAAAATTATCGCTAAATACGGCATCGGGGTCGACAAAATCGACGTAGATTATGCGACCGATCAAGGCATTCCGGTGGCTTTTACACCGGGGGTCAATCACACCACAGTGGCCGAACATTGTTTCATGCTCATGCTTGCGCTAAGCAAGAAACTTATCGAGCACGTAGAATGGACTAAACAGGGTCTATGGAAACGGCAAACCGGAAACGAAATCGCAGGTAAAACCTTAGGAATTATTGGCCTAGGAAGGATTGGTCGAGAGATGGCAATACGGGCAAAGGCATTTGGGATGAAAGTGCTCGCGCAGGACATTTACTGGCCAGAGGCGTTTGCCGAGGAGCACCGCATCACACGCATTGAAAATCTTGACCGGCTATTTAGTGACTCTGACTTTATATCACTGCACACAAATTTGACTGCCGAGACACAGGGCTTGATCAATAGCGCGACAATTCAAAAGATGAAAAATAGCGCCATTCTTATTAATTGCGGCCGCGGAGAACTCGTCCATGTGGATGATATTCTAGCTGCCCTGCGGGACAACACATTAGGGGGCTACGGAGCTGATGTACTCGATGTAGAACCTGCAAATGCAGATCATCCACTTTTGTCTGCGCCCAATTGTTTGATTACTCCACACATTGGGTCCCGCACTCACGAAAGCGTTATCCGTCAAGCGACCAAAGCAACGGAAAACCTTCTTATGCTATTGCGGGGGGAATCCCCACATGCTCAGGTCAACGATTGCCAACCACCTAAGGCTCTCATTTAAATAGAAATTAAGATGTCCGAAGAATTCCATGTCGTTCAGCCAGCTGCTCACAATGCATTAGTCGAAGCTGCCTATTTGCACCGCGGCTTCAATCAACACGAATCCGAGGCTGCCGCACGATTCGGGGAATACGCTGCGAGGCATGGTGTGCGCACTCATAATGCGATCAAAGCCCTACATCTTGATGAGCACTTTGGTAGCTCCACTGGAGGCTGCATTCCCTGTGCTGAGATCGAGTCGATCCCTTCTCGGTTTGCCGCCTGCGAGGTGTGGAATGCAAATAAGAAGATTGGGCAAGCAAGTGCGTATGCTGCGATCGATCGTGCGATTGAGCTAGCCGACAAATATGGAATTGGTCAGGTCTCGGTAGATAATGCCTTTCACTATTTATGGGGCGGAGGCTATGTTATGGAAGCAGCAAAACGTGGCTACATTGCTTATACCAATTGCACAGCTGCGCTTGCTGAGGTCGTTCCATTTCAAGGAAAGTTCCCTACTCTAGGCACAAACCCACATAGCTGGGGATTTCCGACCACAGACGCCATTGGCTTTCCGATCGTCATCGACTGGGCCACGAGCGTAGTATCGATGGGTCGAGTGCAACAATTCATTCGTGAGGGTGCGCAATTACCCGCCGGAGCTGGGGTCGATTCGAAGGGCCTGCCGACAACAGACCCAAACCAGGTGAGCGCCCTCGTCCCCTTTGGAGCGCATAAAGGCTACGGTCTCTCCTTAATCAATGAACTAGTTGCAGCTCTCATTGGAGGCAGCCTACCGACTCTACGTTGCCGTGATATCCCAGCGGGAGAAAAATCGACTCCAGCATATTATTTTCAAGTGATTCATCCAGATTCACTTAATGCGGGCGCCTACGCAGAAGGGCGCAATCAAATTACTAATCTAAAAGCTGTCCTCAATGACATCCTCGGTCACGGCAATGAAAACTGTCTCTTGCCCGGGCAATTAGAGGCTATGTGGGCAGAAAAAATTGAAGCCGCAGGGGGTCTACTTTTCACCGAGGCTGAGATTCAAGCATTCAACCAAATCGCCGCTACTTGTGGGGCACAAACATTAACAGTCTAATATAATGTCACTAGAGATTAAGTCTTCGAAGAATTGTCAGTACGGGTGCATCTCACTCGGTGAAGTGATGCTAAGACTTGATCCAGGGAACGGTCGGGTTAACACCGCTCGCCAATTTAATGCTTGGGAAGGCGGCGGGGAATATAATGTAGCCCGCGGTTTGCGTCGCTGCTTCGAATTAAAAACCGCGGTAGTGACAGCTTTTGCCGACAACCCAATCGGTCGACTCGTCGAAGACTTCATACTGCAAGGTGGGGTCGATACTGCCCTTATACAGTGGCAGCCTTATGATGGGCTTGGGCGTAAAGTCCGCAACGGGCTTAATTTTACAGAGCGCGGATTTGGCATTCGCGGCGCGCGCGGCACAGCTGACCGTGGACATACCGCAGCCAGTCAGATGAAGGTTGGCGATGTCGACTGGCACCATATTTTTGGGGAATTAGGCACCCAATGGTTTCACACTGGCGGTATCTTTGCCGCACTCTCGCAAAGCACCCCAGAAATGGTCATCGAAGCTGTAAAGATTGCACAGCAATATGGCACGATTGTAAGCTATGATCTGAATTATCGACCTTCCCTATGGAAAGATTTTGGCGGCCTAAAAGAGTGCCAAGCGGTCAATCGTGAAATCGCAAAATATGTTGATGTCATGATTGGTAATGAGGAAGACTTCAGCGCTTGCTTAGGTTTTGAAGTGGACGGGGTCGGTGAGCATTTAGGTGCAATCGAAGAGGCTAGCTTCAAGCGTATGATCGAACAGGTCGTGAAGGGATTTCCGAATTTAAAGGCAACCGCCACCACTCTCAGAGATGCACAAACAGCCACCCTAAATGAATGGAGTGCCTTAGTTTGGCATGATGGGCAATTCTACGAGCCCACCCGCAAATTTCAGGGCAAGGACATCCTTGAGATTTATGACCGGGTCGGCGGAGGTGATAGCTTCGCAAGCGGCCTCATTTATGGTTTCTTGAAATACAATGACCCTTTGAAAGCAGCCAGTTATGGCTGTGTCCATGGTGCTCTTGCTATGACGACTCCAGGGGATACAACCATGGCAAGCCTACAGGAGGTTGAGAAACTTTTAGCTGGCGGCGGAGCCCGCGTAGACCGCTAAATTTATCCCTTCGCATCAACGTGCGGTAACTTTTTCGTGAATCTCCAGTCGAAAGAGATTTGCCAATAGCGAGGCCATCGTGATCTTGTTGGGTTCTCTAATATGCCGATTCGCCGACAACTTGCTGTTAGCTTTACCGAGAAGTGCCGCCAAATTGATTTTTGGCTGCACTGCATCTTGTTCGGCTTACTTGGCTTAGCACTCTGGCCGCTGACCATATGGTTTGCGCAGACAGCACAAGAGCAGAGTCGGATTTTGCACGCGCTGATCGTTTTGGCGATGGCCTCGCTCATGCTTGTGCGCTTCGGCGGAGTTACCATAACGCGCCCTCTGGAGCTAAACGCCTCTGCGCGGCGAGCCCTCTTTGCTGCATACGGAATACTGCTACTGACGTATCTCGCTCCATTTGTCACTCACTCAAGCCTAACGGGGCTACTGGTGATCCCCGCCTATTGTTGCGCGCTTACGGCAGCTGTGCGCTTCACTTTTGGCGAGGGGACACGCCAACTTACGCGGACGGTGGCGGGCACGCTCTGCGCGTTTTTATTGCTAAGTATCTTTATGGCACCACTCGATTGGCCCCTGCGGTCAATGGCGGGTAAATGGAGTGCTTATGTTCTCGAGTTAATTGGGCAGAGCACTGAATTAGGACTTTTCGGCCAAGTGGGTGAACCGCCGATGTTAGTCTTGATGGTCAACGAACAGCCCTTTCATGTGGCCTCCGAATGCAATGGTTTCGGCGTCATTATAACAAGCCTGCTACTAGCACTTTTACTAGCAATCCACCGACGCTTAAACATTTTTGATTTAGGCCTTAATTTGTTAGCAGGTGTGATCATCGGCTTTATGTTTAATATTGTTCGCATCGTGATAATCGTATTGCTGGCGCCTTCAATGATGGAACATTACCACCTGATGCATGAGATCATCGGGGGGATCACCTATTGGGCATGCTTGATATTGGTTTGGCTCGCTTTAAAAGGACCGACTGAGCCAGAGGAGGCTCCAGCTAAATAGCGCTCACTCAATTTGCGCTTTCCAGCGACAAGAATTCCCACAGCCTCTAGGAACGATGGAATTGATCGATAGCCACTGCCACTTGAAGGGCTTCAAAGATAAAGGCGAGCTGAAGCCTATGTTAGAACGTGCTACCGATGCAGGCGTGCAGCGCTTTGTAACAGTCGGCACTTCTCCAGAGGATTGGGTGCCTTACCGCGAAATGCGTGCGGCCTACGCAGGAAAAATCGATTATACTGTTGGACTACACCCCTGCTATGTAAACGATGATTGGGAGGCGGCTGTCAGCCAATTGAGTACTTTTTTCATGCCGCCTTATACCCCCGTCGCTTTCGGTGAAATTGGCCTAGACTACTTTCATCTTCCTAAGGATCCATTGCAGGCGGGAGAGGTCATACTCATGCAAGAAGCGGCCTTTCGGCAGCAACTGATGCTGGCTTCCGAGCTCGAGTGCCCGATCATTATCCATAGCCGCGATTGCTTTAAAGAGTGCCTCAAGCTGATCGATGAGTCGGGCGTCGACTGGCAACGCATCGTCTTTCACTGCTTTACCTACGGGGCTGAAGAGGTGGCACAAATCATTGCGCTTGGTGGCCGAGCTTCCTTCACGGGGATCGCCACCTACAAGAGCGCCCACACAGTGCGCGAGGCGCTCCGAGAGCAGGGCATCGAGCGGCTCATGCTGGAGACGGATTGCCCCTACCTCACCCCCGAGCCACATCGTGGCAAGTCGAATGAACCTGCCTATCTCGCGCCAATCGCTGAGCGTTGCGCAGAAGCGCTCGCTGTACCGCTTACCGATCTAGCGGCGAGAACAAGCGATAACACACGAGATTTCTTCAACTTAAAATAACTATCATGCGTTGGCTATACAGGGTCTTTTTTCTTCTAACCATTATCGGATTAGCGATCTTAGCTGCTCTGCCCTATTTGCCTAAAATTGAACGAGAGGTGGCGCATTTTTGCCAAACTTGGAAATTAATCCGCGAGGGGCGCGAGGTAGTGGACACGCTGAAAGATCCTGAGCCGAAAACAGACGAACCCGCAGTCGACCGCGGGCGCAGCTTGATCACCCCAAGTCCACTAAGTTTGGAAATTGTAAGTACGGACCCAGCAGACGACTCCTTTATCCTCGAAGCCCGTCGCCGTGGGAAAGAAGACCCCACTGCTGCAATGGACTGGCTACAAAGCCAGCACTCTGGTAGCGAACGCCTGCGCGGCATGCTCGAAGTGGTCGCACTTTGGGCAGCCGAAGACTCCGAATCCGCCCTGCTCTGGCTAGAGTCGAATGCGCAAGGCCTTGCACGCCTCGAAACTCTTAACAATGGAGTCGAACTCTGGGCAGAGCGAAATCCGACCGAAGCTTCCCAGTGGATCGATGGCATGGCCAATGACGGCAGTAAAGCTATCGCCGCGAAAGCGCTCGTAGCGAAGTGGGCAGAGGCCGAACCAAGTGTTGCTGCCGAATGGGTTGCCGCCCTACCCGACGGGCCAGTCCAAGAAAAGGCTAAGGAAGCACTCGTTAAGTCTTGGGTCATGCAAGACGCTAAAGCGGCCAGCATCTGGGCACTGGCGGAAGCAGAGTTTAATGGCGACTACGAGCTCCTCGGAGAAACCATTCGGGGGTTTAGCAAACAATCTCCGGAGGAAGCCGAATCTTTTGTCCGCGATCTCGCCGAGGCCGATTACTCGGAAGTCGCGATCACTTCACTCGTGATGGGCCGCGCGGAGGAAGACCCCGCAGCCACTGCAGAATGGCTAGTTGAAATGGCTCCGACCGACCCGATCTATTCTGACGAATACACCCATGAACTGATGCAAATCTGGGCAGAGAGCGATTCAATCGCTGCCTCAGAATGGCTGAGCACTCAAAATCCAGGCCAGCAACGTGATGCCGCGATCTCAGGGTTCAGTGAGTCTATTTTGCGCTACGAGCCAGAGGTTGCAGCAGTTTGGGCAAGCACCATTAGCGATACCGATAGGCGTATGAAGCAGCTTGGCCACAATGTCAGAATCTGGGCTGGCACCCAACCAGCCGAAGCTCTTGACTGGGTCCAGACTGCAGAGCTTGAACCGGCTGTGCGGACACATTTAGCCAATCTGATCGGCGGAGATTAGTCTCCCGCCTGCTTCGAGTCTTCTTTCAGCAGTCTCCCGCGGTAAACGAGGTGCGCCAGACCCTCTTGGTAGACATAGGTATCGAAGCCCTCCGTTAGGAGCAATGGACGACCCTCTTCAATAGCAAAGCGCTCCGCCATCTGATAGTCATTGGCACGCTTCATATCAGCGAAAATCCAGACAATGCCTCCGTCGCGCAAAAAGCCGAAAAAGCGCTCCGTAGTTTCACCCTTAATTACCTCTGATTGTAGCTTACCTTCTTGAATAAAAGTGAGCGACTTCGCAGTCTGTAGACCGTTATCCGTATCGGAAACAGAGATGCCATGAAGCTGGCCATCTTCCCACCAGTATCGCTGTTCAACAGGAAAAGTTTCGCTATAGCCAGACGCGGTCGAGTGAATCGTGAAGTCCCCCAACCAACGGCCCTCATACTTTTTCAGGTAGTCGATCAGTTCATTGCCTAATAGGGCTAATGGACAAAATACTAGTAAAGAGAGAATTTGAATCGAACGATACACCTAAAACAAAATTAAAAAAAACAGATTAAACTGAAAGAATAAACTACGAGGGCATCATAAGTATAGACCCTACGAATTACTGCTTGGACTCTCCAACATACCCAGCTTTAATCAACAAAATGATTTACGATCCCGAAAAGCTTCTCCTACTCGCAGGGCCCTGTTCACTTGAAAGCTTCGATACTTGTCGCCCCGTCGCCGACGCACTGGCATCGCTCCAAGAGCAGCACCCTGAGCTGAACTTACTCTTTAAGGGCTCTTTCGATAAAGCCAACCGCACATCCATTGCTAGTAAGCGGGGCACTGGTCTCGATGCCGGCATGGAGATCTTTCAAAGCATTAAAGCAGAGTATGGTTTCAAGACCATTACTGACGTCCACTCCCCCGAGCAATGCGCTAGCGTTGGCGCGGTCGTCGATGCCCTGCAGATTCCCGCCTTCCTCTGTCGACAAACCGACCTACTTCTTGCTGCCGCCAAAACTGGCTGCACGATTAATGTAAAAAAGGGCCAATTCCTTTCCCCCTACGAGATGGAATTTGTCACCAACAAATTGGAGGAAGCTGGCGCCAAAGAAATCTGGCAAACCGAGCGCGGCACTACCTTCGGCTATCAGAACCTAGTCGTGGATATGCGTAGCTTCAACATCATGGCAGGTAATGGTCACCCCACCATTATCGACGCGACTCACTGCGTACAGCTACCTGGGGCGGCTGGTGGCATTAGCGGCGGCCAGCGCGAATTCGTGCCCGCCTTGGGCCGCGCCGCTCTGGCCGCCGGCGCCAATGGCGTCTTCCTCGAAACGCACCCCAATCCAGACAAAGCTATATCCGACGCCGCCAGCCAATTGCCACTTGGCGAGCTACCCGAGTTAGTGGAGAGCCTGCTACGTGTTTGGACGGCCATACGGTAGCTTTTGGTATTCTGGATTTTTATAAAATGCGAATCACCGGTGGTAGAGCAGGCGGCATACCGTTGAAAGCACCAAAAGGCAAAGCTACACGCCCCGCCACGGATCGCTTACGCGAGTCGGTCTTCTCCAGTCTTGGCGCAAGCATCGAAGGCTGCAAAGTGGCCGATCTCTTTGCTGGCACTGGAAGCTACGGGCTGGAGGCGCTGAGTCGCGGAGCGGCAAGCTCGACCTTCTTCGAAAGTGATCATGCCGCACTGACTTGCTTGCGCCAAAACGTGCAGGCCACTACTCGTAGTTGTAATCTGGATACAGCTGTAGCCCAAGTCGTCGCCCGCGACGTTTTTACACTCGACTCAAGTACGCCATGCTACGATCTGATCTTCCTCGATCCACCTTACGATACGATTGCTGAAAATCTGCAGCACATCTTCGAAAAGGTGATCAATCCGATCGCCTTGGCAAAAGCTCGCGCCCTCATCGAGCTACCTGGCAACTTAGAGCCAAAGATCAATGATTGGCAGATTCTGCGCCGGATTGGCAAAGCTGGAAAAGACAAACCCACGGCACTCATTTACGAGCGTGGCGGCTGATCTGCATCGGAGTTACAAAAACCCTCAAGCCGAAGCTTGAGGGTTGAAATTAAACAAACTTGGTAAGCTAAGCTTTACTACTCTGGTATCGTGAAGCGGTAGAAGCTTGCTCCAGCAGGTGCACTTAATTGGATAGTGTGGTCGGATGTCGTTGCACTTGACCAGTCACTTACATCAGAGGTTTGTTCTACTCTCAGCGTAATGTCTGCCACTTGTGTGGTAACACCTTCAATCACAGCTTCAGTTACATCTATCACACTCGAACCTGCTCTTGCAGCTTTAGCATTATTTAGCTGATCTAAAACAGCGTTATGGTCCGCCAATGAGGGCCCTCCATCGTCTACAGCGTAATTGTTAGTTGTAAGATATGCGGTGAGGTCTGCGTCATTGAATCCTGGGTGAACATCTTCAATATTGATTACCCCATCGCCATCACTATCAGTAGATATGGCCCACACAGTGGTGTAGCCGGTTCTTGCTTCACCAAAATTTGCATGGATTGTGACGTTCCCGTCAGCGGAGAGCCATGATTGATCGGGGGTTACTTCAGGATAGTTGTTAGTCAGTGGAGCCGTACCGTGGGTGATATATCCACTTGTAACCCATGCGTCTATAGCAACTAACTTGTTTTCCTTCATTTGGAAGACGCCGTCGCCAAGCACTATAGCTGAATTAGCACTGAATGTAATCACTCCGTCGTTGTAGTTATTCGCCGCGCTGCCGGCCCATGCATCATTCACTTCAAGAATTCCGCCATCTAAATTAATCCTCGCAATACCTGTGGCATCGGCATCCATTCGTATGCCGTTGGTAACCAAATTCCCGCCAGTCATATTGATCACTCCGTCTCCAGCGTATGATCCAATAACCAACTGCTGCCATTGGTTCCCGACGAAACTTAAAGTCCCTCCACTTAGGTTGAGAGTGCCATTACCTCTTAAGGCAACTTGGAGATACCTTTGAACCTTCAAAGTTCCTCCTGTAATCCCGAGAATCGCATCGGGTGGCGATACTCCTGCTATTGCAGGTTCCCAGGATCCGACAAGTACATCGTTTTCAACTTCAATCTGGCCGCCCGAATTTAGTTGAACTGTGCCATTCTTGTTGCCTGATGCGACACTCCCAGCATTGCCCACATGCATATCGTTGGCTATGGTAAGATCCCCACCCGAATCTACAGTGAGCGTAGAATCAAAGCCTGTTATTAGGCCGCTCGCATCAGCGGTTGCAGAAACTGTAACATTGGTTGCTTGAGCAATTCTCGCAGCATCCGAGGCGGTTGGCACGACTCCACCATCCCAACTAGCAGGAGTATTCCAATCACCATCGGTGCCTGCTGAGTTCCAATCTAATATAGCATGGAGGCCTGTTGATGTGGCTAAAATGCATAGAATGCATTGGAATATTATTTTTTTAGTCATTTTACTTGGGGTTTAGTCGTTAACCTAAATAAAGTAGGGTAGGTTTTAACGATATTTTTACATTTAAAATATAAAATGTTGAGTGTTCCCTGTAAATGGATATTTCGCCTTTCTGAGTTCACTTTTCATAGTACTCGTTTACGCTGAACTGACCAAATTGCTTCTGTTTTTAACTTAAAGGTCTAAGCCGAGTAAGCTAAAAGCCCACCTGGTTCTACCTTCCAATTGTCGCTGTGATTATCCGAGAATGTTCACATTCTCACTAGAGGACGATACTGAAGAGCGCGATTAGCAGAAACATGGCTAGCACGCAGATGAGCCACCAAAAAGTCACACTTCGCAACCAAGAATTACCCCCAGAAAAATCGGAAAAATCGGACTTATTTAAGCGCACGATCAGGCCACTAGCCGTTTTCTCTGCGGGTGGCGGATGAGTCATCCATGCAGATATAGAAATGGTCAACACTGCAACCAACCAGACCAGTGCTCCTTGGTTGGCGAATGGCAATAATGCACTTGGTAAGGCTTCGGGTAAGCCAAACTCCAGAACCTTCAATAAAATAGCAAAACTAACTGAAAGCTTCACGGCTAGTATGGCATCATGCCCATTCACTCTGCTCCAGAGTGACCCTACCAAAAAAATGGCGGAAAAAGGAGGCGCGAAAAATACGAATAGGGTCTGTACAAAAACAAACAAGTTCACCCTCGACACTTCGGCAAGTAGGATGGCTGTAATAATCGACAGGATCAAGATCAACCCGCCTACGGATCGACCGACTCGAACCTCCTCAAGTTCTGACGCACGCGGACGAAAGAACACCCGATAAATATCCATGGTAAAGACAGTTGAAGTCGAGTTGATCACCGAACCAACCGTAGATTGTATCGAACCAAACAGAGCAGCCATGAGCAAGCCCACCCAAAAAGGCGGAACCAGATCTAGAATCAACAAGATGTAGCTTTTATTTGACCATTGACTGACAAAGGCAAAACGAAGTTCCGACATCTTTTGCAAGGCGATGACCGCTTCACCCTCCGGCAAGAGTCCTGCCCGGGCTTGATGTGCCGCTCGAACAACTTCAGGCCCTTCTCTCATTTCAATAATCAAAGTCGTATCGTTCGGGTCCAAGAGGTGACTTTCTTCCTCCAATTCATGGCTCAGCCCGAGCTCATGAATGAGCTCCAATTCCTCGCTACTAGCCAAGGGATAATTGGGCATGGGTGGATTCATCGCAAAAAATATAAGCCCCGGAACTACTACAATCAGGGGCAGTAAGAGTTTGAGAATCGAGGCTAGAATCATACCTAGTCTCGCGTGGTAGATATCCTTAGCGGCCAATACTTTTTGTATCATGTGCTGATTAATCACAGTATACCAAAGCCCTATGTAAAAGAAGCTGAGCACCCAATGCGTCCAAGGAACTGCATAATGGTTTAAGGGCTGTATGACCGACAGTCGGCCGTAGGGTGCTCCTGCCGAGTCGCCTTTTAGAATATGAGGCACCATCTCATCGATGAACTGACTCGCAAAATCAGGAATACCCCGATTGGCCGCCAGCATTTGCTCTATCCCTTCGAAAACTCCAGCACCTGCACCCAAGTGGTTGAGGCCAATCAATGTCACGGAAAGCCCACCAATGACCATAATAATGATCGTGAATACATCAATCGATGCAATCGCCCTGAGGCCACCGCAAATTGCCCAGAAGCCCGAACTAATCGCGACAAGAATGATGGCAAGATTGAGATTTATTCCAAACAGCGCATGAAGCACTAAGCCTCCCCCATAAAGTATAGGCCCGAGGAAGCCAAAAATGTTCACGACTAGGGTCACCAAAGCGAAATAAATACGCATCTTCCGGTTGAACCGCTTCTCGAGAAATTCTGGTGCTGTATAGACGCGCGAAGACATCAAAAATGGGATGTACAGCCAAATAAGGAAAGTATAGGCGATGACGGAGCTCCACTCACTGGTCGACACACACATCCCGTAAATAAAGGCGGCGCCCACCAGCCCAATAAAATGTTCTGTCGAAATATTCGCTGCTATGTAGGAACTACCAACAGCATACCAAGGAAGCGAACGACCTGCTAAAAAGTAATCGGCCGCTTGCGGTTTAGTTTTCCGACTAAAGTAAATACCAATGGCACAGAAGATCGCCACATAAACAAGGAAAACCAAGATATCCAAATTACTGAGATCAACAGTTTCCATCGCCTATCCTTGCCTAAACAATCACGCACTCATCCGCTACTTCTAAATTAAAAATAGCCTAGACATGCCTCCCCTTAGAGCCCGCATTGGTCCATTAAGAACCCTTACCCTCTTCTGGGCTCAGGCATCTTTCACGGTATTCACTCGGCGAGACGCCGACCTTTCTAGAAAATATTCTAGAGAAATAATGCGAATCCGGGGTCCCAACGCGCTCCGCTATTTCATGGATGCACAGCTCGCTAGAAGCAAGTAGTTGCTTCGCCTTCTCAATCTGCACGTGTAAGCAAAATTGCTTGGGCGGCATCCCAATCAATGCCTTGAAAAGTTCGCGGAATCTAGAATTTGAAAGATTGGCCGCCCTCGCCATTTCCAATACCGATACATTATTTTGCGGATTCTCTTCAACCATCTCCGCCACCGCCTGCACACGTGCCTCTGTTGAGACGCGCTCTACGCCCGTAGCATCGTGCTGTTTTTTAAGATAAATCCATGCCCACAGTTTATGAAGATTAGCCGAAGCCATTACCATGTTTGGATAAGTCCACCCTTTTTCTAAGTTTCCTAATATCATACTGAAGCGCTTTAAGTATTCATCCGTTTCTTTGATCCAGTAAGTGCCACATTCCAGCTCACCCAAGAGCATGCGAGTGTAATCCACTGCCAACACACCCTCATAATGTATATAATAATAGGACCATGGATGGGTTTTTGATGCACCATATTCATGTGCCCGCGAAGGCCTTAGAAAGACTCCTTGGTTACGTGTCACGATTATATCCTGTCCATCGTACTTTACCCAACCCGAACCTTCAATGCAGTAAAGAAAAACAAAGCCCCGAGAGCCCCTCGGGCGCTTACAATAATGCCCCTCGGCATGGGGGTGATAGCCAACCGCAGTGATCATTAACTCTCGCGTGCAGGGCATCGCTGCAAACTTCTTACGCTTATAATCTGTCAGAGAATTAACCATTCTCTCTCCTGGAATATTTGGAGGGAAAAATGTGTTATCAGTCGGATTAGGCATAATCTGCAGCAATATGTTTATGCGAAAGGCTAGTTTTGTGGCGACTCTGGCTCACGCTCTGAGGGGACATAGCTTTTCAAGCGCGCTTTGACCTCGGCGTATTCGGGATTACTAACAAGATTATGCCACTCCATCGGATCGGCCTGATGGTCGTAGAGCTCCTCAGTTCCCTTGCTGGAAAACACAATGTAGCTGTAACGGCCATCATAAATCCGGTGCCCGCCATAGCCATAATCTGTCAGCGTAGGGTCGTTCCAATCCATGTCAGGATTACGGATAAGGTCAGCGAAACTACGCCCCTCATTTTCAGGATTTTCGGGCAAGCCGCACAGATCCAGCAAGGTCGGATACATGTCGATTAGGTTCACCACCCCCATGCTTTTTTTATTATTAGGCGTCACTCCGGGAACCTTGACCATCAAAGGCACGCGGCAAGATTCCTGCCAGAGCTGAGTCTTTCCGTATTTTTGCTTTTCTCCGAGGTGCCAACCGTGATCGCTCCATAAAATGACAATCGTGTTTTCCGCATATTGACTTGTCGCAAGTCCATCCAAAAGGACTCCGATGCAGTCATCCACAAAAGTGATGTTTGCCAGGTAAGCTTGGACTGCCTCTTTGTGTCGTGCTCCATAGGTTTCGACTCGCTGCCATGTCGAATGGGGCTTAGCCGGCTTGTCCCATTTATCTAAGATATCTCCCAAATCGTCGGGTATCGTTTCTGGTAGAATAATCTCTTCCAATGGATACATATCAAAATATTTTTGAGGGACCCACCATGTGAGGTGGGGCTTGCTGATGCCAAGGGCCATAAAAAAGGGCTTATCGAACTGCCGATCTCTGAATTGGCCAACGGCCCACTGCGCCGTCACGTAGTCCTTCATTTTAGTCTCATCATTTCCGACTGTTGGCCCCCAATCGAAGCCCGTTGAATGATATCCCTTATCCCCCGGTAAATTGGGTAATCCATTTACTGGCCTCTCTTTGCTAATTGGCCCGGCCCAACCTTTCGCGGGCAACCATTCATCAAAGGCCCACTGCCCCTGATCTCCACGCGGATCTCCCCCTGCAGGGTGGACGTGGAAAATTTTACCTTGGGACAAGCTATGGTAGCCGTGCTTACTAAAATACTGAGGTATCGTCAGTAGATCCTTTGCCTTTGGTGCATTCCTCAGATTTGTCCTATTTCCATACACGCCGGTACTGTGCGGGAATTTGCCGGTAAGAATAGAGGAGCGCGAGGGGCCGCAAACAGTCGATGGCACATGGGCATCATACATCACTAAGCCGCCCTGCTCATTGAATTTATCCAGATTCGGAGTTTTGACCTGGGGATTGCCGTCGAACACGCCGACCCAATCGTTGAGATCGTCAATCGCAATGAACAATACGTTAGGCCTATCCGCGGTGCTTACATTCGCTCCAATTACAATACACAATAAAATAGCGATATAAGTCTTTTTAATTTCCATGGGGTTTAATTCCCGATTGCTCCATTTAAAATCACGACATCGCCGCAGGTTTTCCCAATCTTCAAGGTGTATTTATCTTTAGAGAATACGGGTGCAGCAAAAGACGTACCGAGCACACGATGGCTGTAAACTAATTCTCCAGTCACTTCGTTGGTCAACTCAACGACAGTGTTGTCATAAGGAAGGTTTACTTCCTGCAAATACCCCATTGGCTTACGCCCATCGTTTTCAGAGGCAAAAAAAGAAATTGGCCAACCAGGATACTGGGCAGAATCTCTAGAGCTAGGATCAACAAAGCGCGGCCAACACTCGAAGGTGGTTTTTCCGCTGGGCTTATGAAAACGCGCAATTCCATACCCATCTCCGCGCTTTTCACGCACTTTACGTTCTTCAGGATTCGCATAGGCTAACATGGTAATCTTATTTCCTAATCCATCTTCATAATCTCCTACCCATTTATTGGGGCCGCCAACAGGCGACCCACCTCCGACTTCCTCCTCCTCAGGATGCCACCACCGACCATAAATCGTATTAACAATCGCTGGAGCAGTGAAGGCATATGGTCCATCGCGATAATCATCAATCCCATGCCGAACAGTCACCGCTAGATGCTGGTCCCCGCAGAGGTGTGAGGCATGCGCACGGCGCAGCGCTCTTAGAGCCTCATTACGAGCTGTCTGTGGCCAGCCGTTACAATCAAGATCCGCGAGTAAGCGTGAGGCATCTTCATTGCCGTGGATATGAACGGCTCCGCAGAAAGCGGTTTGTGATAGAGCCGCTTTCATCGAGATGCCGTTCCAATCACGCGCCCAAGCATCGAGAAAATCGAGTTGCCGCTCTCCAAGCAGCTTAAGCCCCGGCAAATCCACGGCCGCACGATCATAGGAGGGGTCAATGATGTGGTCTGGACGGGGGCCCATCTCAGGTATATTACCCAAGGGCGCCGACTTAAATTTACGGTCCTCCAAGATAGCAAAACTGACGCCGCCAACATTTAGGTCTGTATAGTAAACACCAATTCCTTGCTCTATGGGAGTCGCATCATACGGGTCTGGTAAATTCCAAGTCTGCTGACGCTCCACCATCCGGACGAAGGAAGCAGGAAACATATAACCGCCATCTGACGCTCCTTTGATGCCTGAAGACGCTTTGCCACCTTCTCCCCAAATATTAGGATGGCCAACATCATGGTCGTCGAGAATACAAATCGTGGGACGGTCTTTCATTACTTCCGCAAATTGTACGCCAAATTGCAGCCATCCATAAGTAGCTTCATCATGAGTGTAGTTCTGGTCACCAGCAAAAAACAGTAAGTCAGGATCGTGATATTTGAGGTTATCCACCGTTTGTTTTCTAGTATCGAATTCCTTATCTACTGGGGAATTACAATTTAATGACCCGACAACTATCGTGTCCTTGTTCATTGGATCTGCCCGCACCAAGCCTTCGAACTCAGAGATATTCCCTAAGCTTAAGCGATAGGGAACGTTCTTCGAACCGTCCCAATCATCCACCCGAAAATGCACCGACCAGCCAGGGTATTGTACGGGCTGCTGATCGATCGAGATCCACTTATCTTCTACTTTAAATTCTAAACTTACTACTTTCGGTTCATCAGGCAATAGGGGGAAGCATTGCGCGGTGAGCTTCAAGACGCCGTGATCTTGAGTGTAGAGGGCGAAGGCTAAGGCCTGATCTCGCTCGACAGATTGAAACCATTTTGATGCCCGTTGATCGTAGCCTGTAAGCCCTCCCTTAGGCTTAAGGTCCCACCATTCTCCAATGGCGGCATTGTCCGATTCCCGAGCATACTTAGTCTCCTTTCCGAATGGTGCAGGGTCACTGTAATTAAACAAAGACTGCCCCGTTGCTGCGAAACAAGCAATGAAGCTGAAGAAGAAGAGTATCGTTATATTCATTTCTATGCTTCTATCTGAGCAGATCGTTCGTTTTTGAAAGAGAGTCATCAACTCGCAAAAAATACGTAAATCGCGACGACGAGTATCAATAGAATCAAGCTAACCCATTTGGCTCCGCGCCATGGAGTTAGGTCTACTTCATTCGTATAGACGATTTGCCAAGCCTCTTTCCGCGGACTGACAGCACCAATCGCCAACATTAGCCCGACGATGAGGGCAAATACCAGTCCCAGGAAGTGGAACTCATGAATACCCGCCGAGCTCAATGCTGAAGCGCAAAAAGGAACAAAGTATCCGAGGGCAATCACCACGATGCCAGTGATCAGGCCAACTCGACCAGCTACCGCTGGCACTCGTCGGTTGAGCAGACCCACCACGACCACTGCGAAAATTGGGATAAAGTAAATCCCGTTCATCTTTTGCAGGTATTTAAAAATACTGTCCTGCCCGGCCAAAACGGGCGCAATCAGCATCGCCATGATCGCAATTGAAACCACAAATACTTTCGCCGCGCGAACCATCTGTTGTTCCGTTCCTTGAGGGTTAATGATGTGCTTATAAAGGCCGATGCTAAATAAAGCAGAAGTGCTGTTCAGCCCCGCGTTGAAAGAGCTCAGGATCGCGCCCACCATGACCGCCGCAAAAACCCCAGTTAGCGGCGCTGGCAGCACATCAAAGACTAACTTCCCATAGGCCAAGTCGGCACCAATACCAGTATCTTTATATAGGTGATAGGCGATAATTCCAGGAACCACGAGGTAGATCGGCCCCAATAATTTAAGTGCTGCCGTCAACAAAACTCCCTTTTGTCCCTCAGCGAGATTCCTTGCTCCCAAAGTCCTCTGAATAATTTGTTGATTGGTGCACCAATAAAATAAATTCAGCAGGGCGACACCTGTAAATAAAGTCGAGAAAGGAACACTTTGATCGCTCTTCCCGATCGACGATAACCGTTCTGGAGCAGCCTCGCGCAAGATACTCCATCCTTCGATGATACCCTCGCCCCCGCTTACTTTGTTCAATGCGAAATACGCGATGGTCATGCCCCCAACGAGAAGCCCGACACCATTGATCGTATCGAGCACCGCAAGTGTGCGTAGACCTCCAAACCGCGAATAAAGAAGCCCTAAGACGCCGATCACAAAGACGGTCAACCAGAGGATGATCGTTTCAGGCATAATCACATTCCCGAAAAGAGATATGGGTTCGTCGATGCCAGTGAGCGCCTGCAAGTCCATCATATGTGATAGCCCAACCGCGCCACTATAAAGAATAATCGGTAGCAGCAAGAACGCATAGGCAATTAGAAAAATAGAGTTTGCCATGCTTTGCGTATAGCGGTCATACCGTAGCTCCAAAAACTGTGGCACTGTCGTGATTCCCCCTTTTAAAAACTTAGGGAGAAAGAACAAAGTCATCACGATCAAAGCCAGCACCGCGACCACTTCCCAGGCCATAACGCTCAATCCGTCATTAAAGGCCGCTCCATTTAAGCCCACCATTTGCTCGGTGGACAGGTTTGTTAAGAGTAAGGACCCCGCAATAATAGGGAAAGTCAGCGAACGGCCGCCGAGGAAAAATCCATCTGAGCTGGACCGCTCATCTCGCCTAGTGATGAGCCAAGTTAGCCCGGCAGCAAAGGCAGTGAAAGTGAGAAAGGAGATAAAGATCCAAGTAGTCATAAGCGGGTAATTTGTTAGGGATAAAGGATACGTAATGAAGTTGTTATTTACTTACTTGTAGGCGGAAATAAGGCAAACGCTCTAATGGCGCAGCGATCTCAATAGTCGCTGGACCAACAACTACAGATCCGTCGTCCCCGATCCAGGTGCCTACAGGAAAGACGACTTTACGACTACGGGCATCGTTCTCTACCACCGGTGCAACGAGTAGATTGTTCCCTAGAATAAATTGGTCTTGGATAGTTTCGTAGCCGGCATCTGGCCAGAACCAAGCCATGGGCTTAACGATCGGCTCCCCAGTTTTCGACGAGCGATGCGCCAACGCGAGGATCTCTTCACCAAATTTCTCATGCAATAGCGCCATCTTCTTGCAGATTTCGTTATTCTCAGGGCTTAAGACACGCCAAGGCGCAACGGAAAACTGCATCATTGGCATCAGTGCATGGACTTGGGCCGAACGCACGACCAACTCTTGGTCGATGTTATCTAACTTAAGGAACGACTGATACTCGCCACCCCCAATCATATCCGGACAAGTATAGGCATAGCCCATCAAGCCCTGCGCAATCATCCCTGGAATAAGCTGTTTCAGATCTCCCCAATCGGGCGTCTTGTCGCGCAATCTTTGCGCCAAAGGCAGTCCTGCCATCTTCCAGGATGCGCGATACTCATTCAGTGGATACTTCAGGCCAAGCTTTGCAAAATATTCCGTGTGTTTGTTCGGGATACTATCTCCCTCAAAAGAAATGATTCCTGACTCATAAAATTTAGCGTCACCCGCATCAAACTTGAATCCATCCACACCGTACTCTTCTACTAGATGATCTAGCTCAGCCTCCATCCATGCGAAAGCACGCGGATTACTCAAATCCAACATAGCACTTGCACCGTTCCACCAGCGGATCACGGCCGCCTTGTTCCTAGTGTTGGCCCACAGGATTTTTTGGGTGCGCTCAGGGTCAAGGTGAAGCATTCCCTCTGCCGCCAGATGCCTAAAAGTCTCGGTGTCGGACGTAACAAAGGGACAAATCCACATCATGACCTTGAACCCCCCCTCATGCAGGTAACGTATCATTCCTTTTGGATCGTCGAAACGATCCGCTCGGAATTCCCAATCTCCATAGCTCTGTTGCCAATTGTCATCAATCATCATGACGCCAGCCGGGTAGCCATTGCTCAGAATAGCCGCCGCATATGCACGAATATCCTTCTCGTTTTGATTATAGATCAACTCGATCCATGTGTTGTATTGAGGCGAGGTGAACAACAGTGGGTCTGGTATCTCGCCGTTTGATGGAAAATATTTCTCAGAAACCACTTTAAAAGCACCTGCAAGCGTATCAGCTCCATCGCCCACGTGAACTAAATCCATCGTCTCATCAATGCTCAAAACACCCTCGGCAAAGGTGTAGCGATAAGGCATCTCTGACCAAACATAACGCCCTTTCGATGAAATCAAGATGGGGCTAGCCTGATTCCCCTGATTATTGGCATACAGATTACGCCTGAGTTCAGTCGCTTCGCCGTAGGGCATACGATAGCCATCCACGCTAAGTCCACCCCACCAATACTCGCCCGGGAGAAGCTCGATATCAATTGTTTGTGACTCCTGATAGGTGAGCTCATCCGCTGAAACCGGAGCAATCCAAGCGTGACCGAGTGAGAGGAATAAAAAGGCAAAAATTTTGTAATAGTTTGTATTCATGATGAATAATACGCTGGGTAATAAGTCGCTGAACCCCAACTCTAAAATTATCTGACCGAAGAGTTGCGTCTATGTTCTGCAGGGGTAAAGAATAGGATAGTAGAACTAAGCTAATAGATCGTTGGACAATTCGACGACATTGATAGATTTTTCGCCATATAGAGACGCCAAGGAGTGCTTGCTTGTGTCCTCTTCAGGGAAATAAGCGTAAAAGACCGACTCGTGCCTACTTATCAACGCCCTGCCAAAAATACCATGAATCGGAATACTTCTCCCCCTTTTCTGCCGGGAACTCTTCAATCGGCATCTGCCCTATATGGCCATCCGCATACACAAAAGTTCCGATGCCATCGGTATTATTAGGGGGACTCCCCGGGGAAACACTAACGCCGAACCATTGCTTTCCCGGGACAAGATTGCCTTCAGATATATAAAGCGTTCGCCCTGGTGCCAACAAACGATTCACAGTTAGTTGCCCGGTGGATATTGGTCTATTCCTTCCTACCCCATTTAAGACCCAGTTCATCCCATAAGTACTATATCTGGGGGGATTCTTATCAATTGTCACCTCAGAGGCCTCTCGACGCTGGATAGGAGACCCGAGAACCTTAAATTTACTATGGTGCAGCTGTGCTTCCCCCGTAGCATTTCCGAAGTATCCGCCATCAAGTAGCTGCCTCTTCCAAGAACTTTGCTTTCGCCCTTCTTCTTCATTAGGGCCGATCCACGAATTCAAAAGTCTAAAATTATTATCATTTGAGTACAGTGCGCATGCGGCGTATATTTGGCGAAGATTACTCGCACTTTCAGCTCGATACGCATTGGTGCGTACCTTTTGTACTGCAGGTAATAATAACGCCGCTAAGATTGCAACCACCGCAATGACTGTGAGCAATTCGATTAATGTGAAACCCCATCGGTTCTGATATCGTTTTACTGGAAAATTAGCCATCTAACAACTATTAGCAAAAAGGTGCGCACTTAGTCTTTAGACATTACGCCGAATAAAATAAACAAAAGCGCTAGTGCTAGCGTAAAGTATTTGCACCCATTAATTGACGGGGGGAAGTGCAGATTCCCATCCCTCACTAAGCAATTCAGCTAGTTCCCTTCGTTTCGGCGCATATTCGATACGGTTCGCCAAGTTGACTTGCTCCAACTCATCAAGATCTATGTGATACAGCTCAGTGAATCGAACGATTGCATGGTCATCATCACGATCTGCGTAGTCAATCCACTCAGTATAGCGATGCGACTTTGTTCGAATCGATCTTCCAAGGTGCTTGCCCTGTCGGCAAAGTGTGAATGCCGCCTTTTTCCAAGCTTGATCTGGAGTTTCGACCAAAGGAAGAAAGGAGATCCCCTCTAACTTTTCGTGCGGCAAATCAAGCCCCAACATATCACACAAGGTCGGATATAGATCGACTAATTCGACGATTTCTCCACAGGTCGCGCCATCGGTGACGCCCGGAATCCTGACGATCATGGGCACTCGCGTCGCTTGCTCAAACAAGCTAATCTTGCTCCACATGCCGTGCTCGCCAAGATGAAAGCCATGGTCTGAGGTAAGGATAACTATCGTGTTGTCTGCTTGTCCCGACTCTTCCAGAGCTTCTAGCATTAGGCCAATTTGGTCATCAATAAAACTCGCACAGGCATAATAGGCATGGATCGCAGCTTGGGCTTGTTCGGGAGTTTCTTCACGTATTTTAAAAATATCCCAGTTGCGCCCATGACGCTTGGCGACCGACGGGATATCTTGATCTAATTCTTTGCGCGCCTCGGTCAGATGGAGCGTGCTGGGATCATATAGATCGAAATACTTCTTAGGTGCGATCAACGGCGTGTGGGGTCGACTGCTTCCATAAGTAATGAAAAACTGCTCGCCACTTTCAGCGTGCTCGCGAATCAAATTAGCAACTACCCGCGCCTTCACTCCATCAGGATTGCGCTCCTCAATGTCTCCGCTATCGCCAATTAACTCAGCAGATAAAGTTTGGAATACACTTCGCCCTTTTTCCCATTGCTCGGAGCCTTTAACCGCATTGGCCCAAAGCTCTTTTCGAACCTTCATCGCCTCAATCATTTTGGCATCCCATTCTAAATCAGAGGTATAGGTCCATGTCTTAGGAGGATTAGGGGGAGTGCCCTTAGGGATGCTATATCCAATCACCCTGCCTTTATAACCTTCTTGTTTCCCAGCTCTTAACATCCCATCGTATGCAGATGACTGGGCGATGGCATCCCAGTTATGATGAAACAACTTTCCTATCATATAAGTCTTAATAGGATGACTTTTTAAAGTCTCACCAATTGTGGTCGCCCAATGGGGTATAACCTCTTGGAACTTATCGGCGTTGCTAAAAACCCTCGTCGTATCCGAGCGCAATCCAGTATTGAATGAGCTACGCGAAGGGTTGCATACGGGATTTTGACAATAAGCCTTCGTAAACAAAGTTCCTGTTTTGGCAAATTCGTCTAAGTTCGGCGTTTGCACCTGATCGTTTCCGTAAGCACCGATAGCTGCGGCAGACCAATCTTCGGGGCATAGAAACAAAATGTTCATCTTTGATAGGTCAGGCAATGCGGCCTGCAGCACCCCAACTGGAATAAATTGAGTAAGGACAAGTGCGCTTAGGAAATAAGATTTATAGTTCATAATATTTTTGTAGTTTTAGTTACCGCTTGCTTCGCGGAATTTAGAATATTCTGGGTTCACATCAGCGTTCCTAAAAATGTCGCGATCTTTCCAGAGCTCGTAGGTCGCACGGAGCTGCACATCGCTTTCCGAATATTGCCCTTGGTCATCAGTATCATTGATCCAATTTTCTAAAACTTCCCGATGCCTAAGCAGCTCTGCCTCAAAGTCAGATAAAGAGGCTAGGTTGTTGATCTGATGAAGATCTGCATCCATGTCATAAAGTTCTTCCCGAGGACGCAGACCAAACCAATGTTCTGCTTGATATGCAGTCAATTCCCCGGCTTCAAACAAGCGCCGCATATCCTTTGACGGAGGGCGGTCGTCACGATAGCCCGGCTGCATCAAAGGGCGTTCTAAATAATAGTTTCGAATATAGCGATATCGATCGGATCGGACTGTACGTATCCGGTCGATCGTGTAGTCGCAACGATCACGCGCCCCAAGCACATACTCCGCGGCTTTGTATTCAGATCCAAATAAATTTTGACCCTCCAAATAGTTTGGCAGCTCGGCACCTGCCAGCGCCAGAGTGGTTGCGCCGACATCCAGAAGGGTCACTAGATTATTAACGACATGCCCGGGTGAGATCGCGGGATGATTCCCCTTGATAATTAGCGGCACGAGCATCCCTCCTTCGTAACAAAACTGTTTATGCCTGAGCGAGGTATTATGCCCATGGTCGGAAAAGAAGAAAATGATGGTGTTCTCCATCTCGCCATCCGCTTCGAGTTGCTGTAGAATATGAAAAATGCGCGCATCCGATCCGCGGGCATTATCGAAATGAACGGACCATGCCTGATGAAGGGCTGGAGTGTTTGGGAAATAAGGAGGCAATGACAAAGAATCCTTTGCAATAAAATCAGCCTCATTGAGATAACGTCGATCGCCCTTTCCTCCATCGATTTGTATCTGACCGAACCAGGGACGACTCTTATCAACACGCGCTCCCCAGACATCTTCTGTATACGACTTCCAATGCTCAGCTCGATTCCCCTGCCAGCCATTCATCCCTGCGACGTAGTCAGCCCTGGTTCCTACATCATAGAGATCCCGCCGGTCATAGTGAAAGTTATAATCGTCCTTACCGCTATTGAAAGTAAAGTAGCCCTGCGCACGCATGAGCTCGGGAATTGTCTTCATCCCCGCAGGAAGTTTGATGCGTAGATCTGGAGGAACGATCTCGCCTTCAGGCGAACGGCTAGAGCGATGCTGGTGCGTCCCAGTCGTCGTCTGCATTACCCCGGTAATTAGGGCAGACCGGCTAGACGAACAGACTGGCGAAACCGCATAAGCCCGCTTAAAAAGTACCCCATCAGCAGCAAGTCGATCGACAGTCGGCGTATGTTCCTGATTCACGGCATCTCCATAGCAGCCAAAAAAGGGCGACAAATCCTCGGCAACAATCCATAAAATATTGGGTAACCGAGTAGAAGACGCCGCCAGAGGCAGTAAGAAACTGAGCAAAAATAGAACTAAAAGGCCCGACTGCATCAAATAGGGGATTTATTTTTTACTACCCAGCGTGTTACGCGGAACATATCGCCGATCTGGGAAATTAAAGTTTGGATCTGGGTGTTCGCTACGCGCCTTTGCCATTAAATTAGAAAGCTCTGCGGCAATTTCTGGATATTGCTCGGCAAGATTTTTAGTCTCTCCCAAGTCTGCAGATAAATCATACAGCTCAATTGGCGAATCTGGACTGACCGAGACCTTATAGCGCACACCTTTCCAGTTACCTTTACGCACTGCCTGTCTGCCTTTTTTTTCGTGAAACTCCCAATATAAGTAATCGTGCACAGCTTGTTCACCCTCCCCAAGTAGAGTGGGTAAAAATGAGAGGCCATCTATATTTTCGGGGATTGGCTGCCCAGAGATCTCAGCGATAGTCGGAAAGACATCCCAAAAAGCTGAGATGTGATTGGTTCTTGAACCCGCCTCAATTTGGCTGGGCCAAGTAGCAATCATCGGCACACGAATGCCTCCTTCGTAAAGGTCGCGTTTCTTTCCTTTGAACGGGCCATTAGAGTTAAAATATTCGGGATTGTGGCCCGCTTCAGAGTGAGGTCCATTATCGGACGTAAATATGATCAAGGTATCTTCGGCAATTCCCAAGGCTTCCAACTTCGCGACTATGCCGCCTACATAGTCATCAATACAATTTACCATCGCGGCAAAGGCGGCATGCGCTTCGGGCTGAGATCCGTAGGCGCCTTTGCGAAAGCGAGGGCCTGCGTCGGTCCCTACGTATGAGCTCTCTGGTAGAAACTTTCCGCGGTATTTATTCATATACTCCTCTTGAGCGAACATCTCCGCATGTGGCTGAATAATCGCGTAATAGCAGAAGAACGCTTGGCCTTGATTCGCTTCAATGAAATCAAGCACTTCTTGATGGATCAAATCGGGCGCATAAGTTCCCGTCTCCATACCAAAGTTATCCCAAAGAACCTCAAGCTGATCATCATCCCAGAGAAAATACGGATAGTAATGGTGTGCGATACGCTGACAATTATAGCCATAAAAGCGATCAAAGCCCATGTTAAGAGGTTCACTTGGGGTATCTGGTGCACCCAAGCCCCACTTGCCAAATATACCACTGGTGTATCCCGCAGGCCTTAACATCTGAGGTATAATATAAGTACTCTCCGGCATCGGATACTGGCCTTCAGGTTGCCACTCTAAGTTACCACGAACTGGCGCGTGCCCAGTGTGCAGACCTGTGAGCAGTGAGGCCCTGGAGGGTGCACAGACTGTACTACCTGAATAGTGGTCGGTGAAAATCATCCCCTTGCGTGCAAGCTCATCTATGTGGGGCGTCTCGAAATGTGACTGCCCTAATATGCTCAAATCGCCATAACCCAAGTCATCGGCTAAAATATAAACAATGTTTGTGTGTGGCTTGGCGCTAGCAAGCAGTCCAAGTAATAATGTGGCGCTCAGGGTGTATGCTAATTTTATCATATTATTTAAATTAAAGCTTCGAAAGTATTTTTTATCATTGATTCACAGCGATGAAAATAACCCCATTTGCGGGTATTTTAACTAGTCCATTCAAGTCGAGCTTACTCTTTTTCCAGATGTTACGTAAGCTAATCGATGGCCTCTCTTTTAATCCAAGTGTAGTTGTACTCAGCACGAAGGTTTTGACTGCCTCGCTACGATTAAAAACCGCGACCCATGCGGCATCTGAACTGCCCCTTTTTTCTGACTTCCACACTTCAATGTTCTCCTTGGCATGAATCAGAGAACCCATCACACCATTTTGGTTACACGCGAGCATGTCGGTATCTGTGATTAAGTTCAGGGAAAACGTATCCAAGGACGGTAAATCTCCGCCCATCATAAGAGGGGATGCAGCCATGGCACGCATTGTGATAAAAGTCTCCATCTGGTCGCTATTGAGCTGGCACCTGCGGTGCACTCCTTTGCCCGCTAAAGCGATATCGCCTTTATCCATGACTGTCTTTGCACCATCAGTGCTGGGGGGAGACATAAGCTGTAATTGACCGAATGGTATCATGTCCATGTCGATCCAAAACCCAGGCTGTTCCTTGCCCTCCCACTTACGCCAAGCATCAAAGCACAAATCGATATACTTCTGTTCGTCCCAAACATCAGGAGTCACGCGCAGCATGTTACCCATCTTGAAAAAGTCGATCGCTTCGGGGTCGACCTTGCCGCCTGGTGAAAGGCTTAAGAGTATCGGCCTGCCAGTTCTAGCGATTGCATTGGCGACTGCTTCGACTTCATCTGGGTGCGCCACGATGTCGTCGTATTTAATCATCTCCACTCCCATACTGGCAATATGTTCGATCAAGCCATCATACCATTGCTGAGCCCCGGGCTTGCTCATATCCACCGCGTAGCAATAGTGGCACCATTTGCAGTTCTCCTCTGGGCTTGTATTCGCTATATCACGCGCCGTATAGCGAGTCCCTTTGATGGGAAGATCCATTTCATACGCCTTTCGAGGGATTCCTCGCATTAAATGTACTCCAAATTTAAGTCCCAGCTCATGACACCTTTCGGCAATCGGCTTGAGACCATTAGGAAAATAAACTTCGGAAGGCAGAAAATATCCGTATTCATCAATCCGAATATCATGCGCATGTTTTTCTGCTGGAAAAATGGTGCCTTCTTGAAGGGTATATTCGCCAAACCATCCATTATCGATGACGAAGTATTCGTAACCATATGGCAGTAACTTTTCTGCCATTGCCTCAAGGTTAGCAAGGGCAGCCTGCTCATGTAAGTAGACGCCATAACTGTCAAAACTGTTCCAGCCCATTGGCGGCGTCTGCGCCAGCGCCTCGCTTGTGGCAGCCGAAGCAGTTAGAGCACGAGCAGATAAGACAAACATTAGTGCCGCATTTATGGATAGTCTATTCATGAGGAGTTTTTCCATGAGAGATCATTCATCTTTTACCGTCCTAATTTGCCAAGGCTGAGGCATTACTCATAGTATCAACAAAAGGCTTCAATTGCTTGCTTAGTCTCTTAACTAGTGCCGCATGCTCAGGGTAGCCTGCTAAATTAGTGACCTCATCGGGGTCGTTTGCATGGTCATATAGCTCGCGACCTGCTACGCCCCTTTTCCACTCTGTATAGCGCCAACGATCCGTGCGGAGCGAGAAGCCGTATGCTTCACCTCGCGAATGAATTACCTGTGAAATCGCTGGCTTATCCCAATCGGCCAGTGGGTCATTAAGTAGTGGCACTAGACTCTCTCCTTCTAATACCGGTGGAACTTCATATCCAGCATGATCAACAATTGTTGGATACAGATCCACTAATTCGACAATTTTGCTACAGGCCTGAGTCTGCGCACTAATTCCACTGCCGGCGATAATCAGCGGGACTCGAAGCGAACGTTCAAAATTTTTACGCTTATACCAAAGCCCTTTTTCTCCGAGGAAGTATCCATGATCAGACCAAACTATAATCAAGGTATCATCCATCAGATCATTTTCCTCGAGAGCATCCATTATGCGTCCAATCTGGGCATCCACAAATGAAATACAGGCAAAATAGGCCTGCTTACATTTACGGACTTCATCCACCGCAATATTTGAACCGTAAAAGAATGGCCAATTATTTCCTGAGTCGCGTAGTACTGCCATCGGCGGAACATCTTCCAAATCCTCCTTTGACTGATCAAGGTCCGGCATCGTTATAGCCTCTAACGGATACAGGTCGAAATATTTCTTCGGGGCGACGTACGGACAATGAGGATTAAAAAAGCCAGCCGCGACAAAGAAGGGCTGTTCCATGTTGCGCTCAATCATTTCGATAGCACGAGATGCGACCATGCCGTCGGTATGTTCTTCATCCTCACTGACGGGGTCCCACCAAGCCATTGAGATCCCTAATTTCTCTTTCTTATCTGGGTTTCCTTTTTTTCCTCCTGGGTAGCGAATGATCTCGTCCTCTTGCAAGCTGTCGATTCCTTGCGGGTTAAAGCGCTCCTGCCAGCTTAACTTATCATCATTACCATTAGTGCCAATCTGACTAGGGTTCCCATAATGATAGATCTTACCTACGCGCCCAACATAATATCCCTTATCTTGGAAAAACTGGCCAAGGGTCAGCGTGTCGGGTCGTTTATTGCGAATGTTATCGCCCAGACTAAAACAGTCAGTGGTGTTAGGGCGAAGTCCCGACATAACACTTACCCTACTCGGCCCACAAAGCGGTTGTTGGCAATACGCATTATTGAATTGGACACCCATCTTTGCTAGACGGTCCATATTAGGTGTCTGCACTTGTTCGTGTCCGTAGCACCCAAGGTCGGTATTAAGGTCATCAATTGCAATGAAGACGACATTCATTGGTCTCGCCGTAAGTGTGCACACTGCCGCTAAGCCCATCGCAAGGTAACTAATATTTTTTAATAGATAAGGCATCGATGACTTCTAATTGAGCGAACGTAAATCGCGGCGGGTCTTGATCGTATGATCCATCTCTTTGATGGAATCATCTTTTTGACTCTTTAATATTTCTTCTGCCTCGAAGGCTGGTAGGTATGTCTTTAGTTCGGCTATCGCGACTTCAGCTTTCTCAGGGTCAGAGTGTATTAGATTCGTCCACTGCATCGGATCATTCTCCAAGTCGTATAATTCCTCAAAGCCCCTGGCATATGAAGTATAATGCCACCGCTCAGCTATTACAGAATGATTGCCTTTACCCTGTGTACTTACAGTCGGAGGCCAAGCGAGATTTGGATTCTCCAGAAGAGGCCTGATAGTTGTTCCGTCTAGTTCCTTTTCTGGTAAGCCGCATAGGTCAATCAATGTCGGGTAAAGGTCTATGAGGTTCACATTACGCCGGCAGTCCTGCCCAGTTTGCATATTGGGAGTTTGAATAATCAGCGGTAACTGAGTCGCTTCGCGCCATAGCGAGGCCTTACGGAACTTCAATTTCTCGCCGAAGTGCCATCCGTGATCTCCCCATATGACTACAATAGTATTGTCCGCGTATCGGCTATTAGCTAAGGCATCTAGGACGACCCCTACACATTCATCTGCATAAGAAACCGTGGCCAGGTAGGCTTGAACCACGTCTTGCATGACTCCATATTCTCGGCACCATTGAAAATCAACATGCGGCTTAAATGCTGCCGCGCCGTGAACATTTAAAATATCATCAAGGTCATCCATCCGATATTCTGGAACTATCACTGATTCCAAGGGGTGCAGGTCAAAATACTCCTTGGGTGCATAAAATGGGAGGTGCGGTTTAGAAATCCCTACCGCCATAAAGAATGGCTTTTCGTAGTCTTCTTTGAGCTTCGTTTCAAACCACTTTGCCGTACGATAATCTTTTGTTTGTTCCTTTTCCCCTAACAGTGGCCCAAACGCCAAACGCGATCCACCGCTTTTTATGAATTTGGGGTTTTGGATCTTCCGTCCATTGATGATGCCTTCATCCCTACAAAAATATCGTTCTGGGTCGACCTTTCCTCCGCCTTTCGCTACCTCCCAAATATCAAATGCCCAGTGCCCATGGTCTTGGCCATTCTCTGTGGAATGCTTGTGGAAAATCTTTCCTTTGGAAATTGTTACATAACCATGCTTCGAAAAGTATTCTGGTAGGGTAGCGCTTTTTTGTACGATCGCTGAGTCGAGCATGTTATTGCTATTACCGTAGAGACCCGTCGTTGATGGCATAAATCCTGAAAGCAGCGCAGAGCGGGATGGTCCACAAACTGGCCCCGGGCAACTGGCATTACGAAAAACCATTGCTTGCTGCGCGAAGCGATCTATGTGTGGAGTCTTAGCCTGCGGGTGCCCACCATAGACCCCGACCCAATCGTTTAAATCATCGACAGAGATAAACAACACGTTCGGCCGATCTTCTTGAGCAAATAAAAAACTGGTAGCAAATGTGGAAGCTAGTGCGAGTATGCTTAGATATTTAAAGAGTAAATTCATATATAATAGCTAGATTAATCAGGCTAAGTCGTAAATTAAACACCAGTATAGTAGTGCTCCCAGCCCTTGCGAGGCTTGGGTCCCTCTAACAAAGCATCAGCCTCTGGGTTATTCGTAATTCGTTCCGTAGCTCTATCAAAATTAAAGCCCTCGTTCAGATACTGGGCAATCACGCCTAACATAAGTAACTGTGTCAGTGGCCCCCCGACACTAAACGGCGACGAAGTCTTCCCTTTGCCCATACATGCCTGAATAAAGCTTTGCATGTGATCCAGTTCGCCGCTTGGCGCTTTGAGCGCTCGTTTATAATCCATCATGCTAGCTCTAGGATAAAGCCTCGAAGCACTGCCGTGTGAGCCGCGATGGATTACAAATTGCCCGTCCTTACGGTGTAAAATCGAACCCGCACGTCCCAAGCGCGGCGGCACCAATTCACCAGATGCATCAGAATTATAGTATTTTTGATCCAATGAGGGTATTGCATCCGCACCATCTCGCCAAAGCATTTCACAGGCTGGCAATCCGACCCCGCGCTTCGGAAATTGCATACGGATCTGCGAAGAAAGTGGGAAAATTACTTTGTTATAGTCATCCATACGCAAAGCCTCTACTTTAGTGGGGAGTCCAAGCTTTAAGTAATTGTGCGCGAAGTCGATGATGTGTGCGCCCCAATCGCCGAGCATACCATTACCATAAATATAAAATGCGCGCCAGTCGAAGGGATGATAGCGCCTGCTGTAAGGCATCATTTTAGCGGGGCCGCACCAAAGGTCATAGTTAAGTGAACTTGGAATCGGCTCTGCTTTAGGGAATTCATTTATGCGTTGTGCCGCATCCATGAACCAGAGCGAAGGATCCTTATATGCTTCGATTTTGACAATATCGTCCATAGCACCCGCTCGTTGAAGCTGTTTGAACTGTCGAGCGCCGGGCGAGGTGTGCCCCTGGTTTCCCATTTGTGTAACCACGCCATATCTCTTCTCGGCCTGTATTAGCAACGTAGCTTCTTTAAAGGAGTGAGTCAGCGGCTTTTCAACATAGACATGCTTCCCTCTCCGCATGGCCTCAATAGTTTGCACGTAATGTACATGATCCGGCGTGACGACACTGACGGCATCGATGTCGTCACCCATTTGATCAAGCATCACCCGAAAGTCGGCGAACTTGCGAACTCCAGGGAAGGCATCCATTACCTCCTTGCCTGCGCGATTAAAATCAACATCGCAAAAAGCAACTGGCTTTGCCGCACCATCACTGCAGAGCTGAGGGATCACTTTTCTGCCGCGGCCACCTATGCCTAAACAGCCGAGGTTGATTCGCTTACTGGGAGGGAGATTCCCAAGAGCATCGGCCTTACCGAGCGCGAGATAAGAGGGTAAAATAGTAATCCCTGTGATCGCAGAGGCAGACTTACTGACGAAAACACGGCGGCTAATCTTCTTTGTTTGTTTCATTATGAATTTAATAATTTTTTGACTTTATTTAACTGCATTTAAAATAAATTTCCCCCTCTAGTCCTCACACATATTTGAATTAAGCTAGACGGCTTTTCAGTGAAGTTCCCGTCGATTATGTTCGACAACCGCTTCATCTGGAGCATGCCAACTACCCAAGATCGTCATTGCCTCGGGCACTAATTCAGATAACTCTTCACTGACCGCCCTGTAACGCGAACGATCAATTAAGTTTGTCCACTCGTTCGGATCATTCGAATGATCATAAAGCTCCTCGGCTCCAGTCTTCAGGTACTTGATATATCGATACCTCGCAGTCCTAATAGACTGCCAACCACCATTACCACTCTCATCTAAATGTGCGGTGATGACCGGAAAGTCCCATTGCATGTCGGGATTTTTCATCAGTGGTACGAGCGAACGAGCGTCCAAATCTTCTTTTATTGGCAAACCCGAAAGTTCTGCCAAAGTTGGCCATATACTCAACAGTTCAACCGGTTGCTCGATAGCAGCTGCGGGGATTCCAGGAGCCTTGACTATAAAATTTGCTCTCACCGAATCCTCCCAAGGCCGATACTTGCGCCAGGCTTCCTTCTCTCCCAACATCCACCCGTGATCGCTCCAGAATACGATAATAGTATTCTCCCCATTAGGACTTCCCTCAAGTGCATCCAGCACTCTTCCTAGTTGCTGATCTACGAAATAGATACTAGCAAGGTAGGCTTGCACCGCTTCTTTCCATTTATCTTCGCCGGTAATAGCATCGTGCCAGTTCTTGTAAGTTCTCGAACCTTCAAGCGAGCGAGGGCGAAGCCCGCCACTAGCAATCTTTACTGCCACATCCGAGAGGTCCAGCAAATCCCTGCCGGGAGGATCCGCCAGCACCTCAGGCAGCATCACATCCGCCACATCCCGAATATGCACTAAGTCTGGGTCGTCCAAAATTTCCTGAGGATAGTACCACGGTAAATGTGGGAGATAAAACCCAAGCGCAGCAAAGAACGGTTTGGAATGCTCGCGTTTGATTTCTTTGATCATAATAGAAGCTCGACCATATTCACCAAATTTCGAAGACGCGGTATCAATCGCGCCCCAGTCCATATAGGAAAGCTTACCGCCTTTGGTGAAGGACCAGCCAAAATCAATTCCGCATAAGTAAGTCGATGGCTCGATTGACTTTCCTCCACCCCACGAATGTACCTCAAAAGATAGGTCCTTTTGCTTGACCTTCATGTCCGACCAGTCGCCCCAGTAATGATATATTTTACCAGTCCTAAATGTGCTGTAACCATGCTGTTTAAAGAACTGAGGAATGGTTAATTTATTTGGATAATATTTTCGTAAGTCGATCGATGTCTGGCCAATCTTATTGCTATAAAATCCAGTAGAGTTCGGGTGCTTACCAAGCATCACAGACGCGCGCGAAGGGTTGCAGCTAGGGGCGTTGCAATAGGCCTGAGTGAAGCAGACACTGTTTTTTGCGAGTCGATCTAGATTCGGAGTTCGCGCCTGTGGGTGCCCCTGTAAGTAGGAGGTCCAGTCATTCATGTCATCAACCGCAATGAACAAGACATTAGGGAGAGTATTGCTTTGGCTTGCCTCAAGCGCAGGGGGTCCAATTAGAAGCAACAAGGTCGCGATGCTTCTCAAGATCGTATTCCGTTGATCAACAGTTGTCTTGTAGTCGTCCATACGGGACACGCAAATGCGGCTGCTGCTATATGATTTTGAAACGATTCTCATTCAACTAGCTAGTGATTAAAAATTTAAACTCCGCAGGGACATTACTCAGCCATCGGGTCAGCAAATGATTCAGGCATAAGGGTAAATCGACCGGTCGGGTTGACGCCATAGGCTACTATACCAAGCGGATGAAAATCCCCTTCAAAGTAATTCTGGATCGCGAGACGTAGGCCCAGTTCCTCTAATTCGGGATCAGGAATCGACAGCGCCACGACAAACTCACCTCGCGGCAACTTGAGATTACTAGGGAGGGGAACTGTCGTATCGACAGAATAGGTTTTAGCTGGGACGCGGTATCGCCCCACTCCCTCATCCCAATCGTCACCCGGCAACCAAGTGCGAATGTCTACGTTCTCTATTTCTTGGCTCCAGACTAGCCGATGGCTTAAAGGATCTAGTAAATTCACACGCAGCGGCCAGTCTTGATAAAACGGCGCAGACCCAGTATTTTTGACCCGCAGTTTAATCCTTAGATTACCCAAGTTCCGAACTACTGGGCTAAAAGAGAACTCCTCCAATACAAAACGGTATCCAAACGCTTTCTGCACCTCCTCGGCTCCGGCTTGGACTGCTGGCTTATCTTGGTCGTAATTCGCAATCCACCCTAACGCGCTACAATGTAAATTACGGATGGTATCGATAAAGAAGGCACGGTGCTCTGGATCAGACAATGTGTCGTTCGGATCATCCCCAGGTTGAACCTTATAATTACCCCAATTGTAGGCTGCTTCGCCTTCCATAGGGTGAGTCATCCAGCGACCTTTAGTTGCGTTCAGCCGATCAATGCCAGCACCGTGCATTAGCCGGAAAGTTTGCTCCTTATGCGCCCAAGAGTCCCAGTAAACGCCGAACTCAAAATCCTCGAACTCATTCGGATGACGAACTAGGACCTGCTTGTTCTGAAATGCTTTTTCAAAGGCCGTTCCTAATAGTTTTTGCATTTCTAAATCTGGATGAGGGTTATGGTGCTCTCCCCAATAGCCGATGATTCCCATCTGAACCCAAGCTACCCTAGGGTCACTATCCCAGCACTGGCCAAGTGCCTCGATCAGGCGAAGAAGTCGCCGCTTGAATTCTGGGCTGCTGTAGTCGCCAGATTCTAGATCGCTAGGCCAGTACTCATTTCCAATTTCTCGGTCCCAGTCCAAGTAGACTCGAGGAATGACTTTCACTCCTGTGCCGCGAAGCTTCGCCCATTTCCTATCACTGTAGGCTCGGATATTTGCTACTAAGTCATCCGTCTTCTTCTGCTCTAGATCATTCCACTTAATATAATGACGAGCTAGGGTCGCAAATCGACTTCTAGAAACGTTTCTGCCCATATCAGGGCGAAAGCCTTTTAGCGGATTTCGCAAGGCGCTTGGATACTCCTCAGGGTCAACCACTATCAATCCGGCATCTGATCCATGGCTAAATACCGCTGTTAAAAACACCGTGGCAAAAGTGCCAATCAGTTGAGATACACGATGAATTATCTTAATAAACATTTGAGAGTATTCGATTAGGTAAGCTTTTTTAATACATCAACTCCTGAAGTGATTGCGCTAAATTTAGATCCATAGTATTCAGACCTGAACGGCTGTATAATAGAAGCCCTACATCTGTGATGCAGGATACAACAAGCCCCGCATCTAGACGTTGGATATTTCGCCTGAATCCTTGGATATTTTAATTATAGGCATCAATTTGGCTCGTTTGATAATTACAAAGTAACTAGTCTGAACCTTAAATCAACTGTCACTTCCGATGATTAAACCAGTGCAACACTCCTGCACAATCCCGACTGTTGAGCACTTGCTCCTTCTCTAAGCAGCCTTTACGAGCAATATTCACACCAGCGTCAAAATAACTCAGGCCCTCCCTACTGTGGGCATCCGGATTAATCGAGCACATCAAGCCACGATCCGCGGCTCGTCGCCAGAGTCGCCAGTCCATGTCGAGGCGGTGCGGATTGGCATTGATCTCGATGATGACACGGTTGGCAATCGCTGCATCGATCACCTTTTGCAGGTCGATCTTGTAAGGCTCGCGCCGCAGAAGGATACGCCCAGTCGGATGACCAAGCATAACAGTCGCCGGATGCTCAATCGCGCGAATCACCCGCGCAGTCATCTCCTCTTCCGACTGGCTAAAACTAGAGTGGACCGACATCACTGCGTAATCCAGCGCATTGAGCGTCGCATCTTCTAGGTCCAGTGAGCCATCAGGCAAGATGTCGCACTCAATCCCCGAAAAAATGTGCACAGGTGACTCACCCGATTCATTGAAAGCACGTATCGATTCAAGCTGCTTTAGCACGCGCGCATCATCGAGGCCCTTAGCCTGAAAGCTCGCCTTCGAGTGGTCCGCTAAACCAAGATAATCAAAGCCAAGCGCCTCCGCACCCGCCGCCATCTCTTCGATCGTGCCGCGACCATCTGAAGCGGTGGTATGATTATGAAACACCCCACGAATATCCGCTGGCCTAACTAAATTCGGCAACTGCTGTGCCTCAGCTAAATCAATCTCACCCAGCCCCTCTCGTAATTCAGGTGGAATTTCTGCAAGCCCAAGAAATTGAAATAGTTCCTTCTCCGTCGTGATTGAGTCAGGAATTTCAGTTGGCGTATCTCCCTCTTCTGCCTTCTGCGACAAGCCCCATTCGCTCAAGCTATAGCCTCGCGCTAGCGCGCGTTGCCGCAGTGCCACATTGTGTTCTTTTGACCCCGTAAAATGGTGCAGGGCAAAGGCAAACTGATCGGCCGGCACCACCCTCAAGTCGGCTTGCAGGCCAGACTCGAAACGGACACTGGATTTTGTCGCCCCATGCGCCGTGACCTCCTGCACCGCATCCTGCTCGACAAACCAGTCCATGACCGGTTGCGGATCGGCCGAGGCCACGATGAAGTCTAAGTCGCCCACCGTCTCTCTCAATCGGCGTAGGCTACCTGCGGCCTCCGCTCGTTCGACCTGCGATAAGCCTCGCAGTCCTTCAAGAATCGGTTCTGCCACTGCGCGCGCATTCCACCAATGGTGGCGCTTCGCATAGGCCGCACGATTGGCTATACCGCTAAGGATCTTTTCCGCCGATTTTTTACCAAATCCTTTGAGCGCCTCGACTTTACCCGATTCACAGGCAGCCTGTAATGCGTCGATCGATTCCACGCCGATCGCATCGTGGAGCTTTTTTACCTTCTTGCCGCCGAGGCCTGGAATCTCAAGCATCTCAATCAAGCCAGGCGAGATAGACTCGCGGAGCTTGGTATAATATTCCAGCTCGCCCGTAGCATAAAGTGTCTTGATCTTATCAACCAGCGCGGAGCCGATCCCTTTGATAGCGTCCAGTCGCTCCTCAGCGATCACATCGCCGAGATCCTCTTCCATCATCTCCAGCACCCGCGCGCCACCTGAGTAGGCGCGAATCTTAAAGGGGTTGTCCCCCTTCAGTTCTAGAAGTACAGCGATGTCTTCTAAAATATCTACGATATCAGCTTTATTCATTGGGCAAAGATTTGCGGCACTTGATTGGAATGACAAGCGTTGGAGCTTCCTTTATGAAGGCTTCAAAAATTTCCCTTTCTCGTCCAGAGGCAAACGGTCTACCCTCAACATTTCTTTCGGTAACTTATAACTTACTAACTGCTCCTTTAAGTGCTTCTTCCAGTCCACAAGCTCCTGACCCGTATAATAAACGACTAACTTTTGCCCCCACTCGACATCGGGCAGGCCGACCGCTAATACTTCTTCAATGCCAGAAATTGCGCCCACTGCATCTTCCACTTCATGGGGGTCGATCTTCTCGCCGCCACTAATGACGAGCCGATCAATGCGCCCCGATACGTGGAGCCGCTCGCTCTCGTCGATGTAGCCTTCGTCTCCGCTTAAGTATCCTCGCGTTAAATCAAGCACCTCGCCCCCGTAATAACCTTTAAAAAGAGCGGGACTCTGGATGCATATTCGCCCAGAAGAATCAATCTCGATCTTGGCGTCGCCTATGGGTAGAGCACCAATTCGCGAGTCAGTGAGAAAATCGGCGACTGGAATCGCCGCCACCATGGCTGCGGTCTCAGTCATTCCGTAGACGGGCATCACGGGCAACTTTAGCTTGCGTGCCTCTTTGGCAAGCGATTGGGGCATAGGTGCACCCCCAACGAAGATAACGCGCGTTGTGCTTAATGCCTGAATACGCTTTTCGTCGGATAGAGCCCGGCTTAATTGCGTTGGCACATACGATAAACAGCAGTCTTCTACCTCATCTTCGTCAAATCGTATGTATCCACCAGAGTGATACGCACGGAACAGTTGGATGAGCCCGCTAACATGATAGAGCGGTAAGACACAGCAGCTATCAATGGCAGCACCGCCAAGAAATTGCTGCAACCCTTTGCAAGCTGACTCAAGAGTTTTCCAAGTATGGATAGCGAGCTTTATACCATTCGTTGTGCCGCCTGTGGGTACAAGTATCACTTTATTTTGGCGACAGGCGCTAGGGTAATTGGTTCTAGAACTACGGCTATCTGAGGGCGCGACACCGCGCCCTATAAGAGCATCAAATTGCTTCCTCTCCTGTGCGCCCCAGTTTGGATTAGCCAGAGCGATCGATCGCCCTACTAAGATTGCGGCGAAAAGCTCGATCGTAAAATCATGCGGGTCTATCCGATCAATCACTATGAGCTCATCCTGCCCTTGAATTGATTTTGCCCGGCATTGCACCCGCGCGAGTAGTTCTTGGCCAGAGATACCCTCTATCCAGTCGCGGTCTAAGCTCTTTAAATCAAATTCCATATTAAGTCTGGATCGTATGCGCGACGATTTGAGGCGCAAATCGTAGGTGCGGCTTGCTGATAATTTAGCCCATCGTCAAAGGCATCCACCGTATCATACCCAGTTGGGCGAAAAACTTGTGTTAATGAATCGGCTAGGCGCAGGCTGTTTTCTAGGCCGATGCCTGTTTCGAATATCGATGAGAACACTACTTGCTCGGCCACGGGCGCAAGCCGATCGGCAAGCTGTGAAAGCTCCCCCATGAGCGGCGCTTTAATGACCAGTGGCCCCGCCCATGCATTAGGCTTTAGCCAGCGCTCGCGATCCCTTCCGTTCAAAGATTCATCAAGCGCGATACCTATACCGCTTGCTTCCATGTAATCGCCCATCGCCGCCTCCTGGCCGCAAGCGAGAGGCTGTTCGATAAAGTCGACTCGCTCTCGATAGGGGATTAAAAACTCCAGCCATCGTTCCAGTTCGCTAGTCGCGAGACCAGCGTTCGCATCAAATCGAAGGCGAACGGTCGAAGGCAGAGAATCGAATAAACTGCGCGCTGTACTTATTTCTTTGGCAATGGGTTCGACTCCAATCTTCCACTTCATACTTTGATAGCCCACTTTTGATTTTTGGTCAGCAATGCGCAGCGCTGCAGAGCCTGATGGCAACAAAGCAGATACCGAGTAGTCACGCGGGGGCGCAGTTAACCGACTGACGGGAACGCGCGAGGCACTTTGGCTTGATGCCTCTCCATTTTTCAGTAAGTCGAGACTTCCTCGCTTTGCAAAAATTTGAGCCGCCGAGAGGGCAAAGGCGCAACAAGGTAGGTTTACCGGCACATTCATCTCTGGCTCGCTCACAAGTTGTTCCAGGAAAGCCGTCGCCTCAGCCAAGGTCTCGCTCCCAAAGCTAGGTAGAGGAGCGACTTCGCCATAACCGGTGCACTCCTCTTGCTCTAGGCGGACGAGGAAGCCTTCGCGAGTCGTCCATTCACCATGCGCAGTGCGTAATGGTTGACGAAACGCTCTCCGATAGGGCTTCACTGAAATTTGGCGGCTCATTTACACGCACACAGTCATTTCCTACTTGAGAAAAGACAATCTTTTGCTGTGATTAGCACATGAAAGCACCTCGAATCGAAGACTACTACCAATCTGCGGATCTGTTCTTCTTGAACAATCTACCTGTCGGCCTGACCTACGACGACGTTTCGCTCGCCACTCTCTACTCGGACGTGCTCCCCCGCCAAACTACTTTAGCGACTAGCCTCTCCGCCTCGCTAGAGCTGCAGATCCCCATCATTTCCTCGGATATGGACACCGTCACCGAGTCAAAGATGGCCATCCAAATGGCACTCAACGGCGGGCTCGGCCTCATCCATTACAACATGAGCGATGAGAAGCAGGTGCGCGAAGTCACTCGGGTGAAAAACCACATTCATGGCTTCATCCAAGAGCCGATCAAAGTCGCGCCCAATCAAAAAATCGGCGAAGTGATGGAGCGCATCGCCGACCGTGGTTATGGCTTCAGCACCTTCCCCGTGGTCGATGCAGAGAACAAGCTCTTAGGTCTTTTACCTGGCCGCGTGGTTAAGGCGCGTTACGCCGAACGCCTCGTATCCGAGGCTATGAGCCCGCGCGATCAAGTCTACACACTGACCGAAAAAGAGATTACCAAGAATCCCATCAAAGTCGCCGACGAATTTTTTACCAAACACATGGGTATTCATAAACTGCTTGTAGTGGATGACGAAGATCGCCTTCGCGGACTCTTTACCTTATCCGACATTGAGCGTATCGATGCTGAGTCCCACCAGTCCGTCAAACCCGCGCGCGACAGCCACTTTCGCTTGATGTGTGGCGCGGCTATCTCCGCCCACCGGACTGCAGACGGCGAACTAGACCGTGACCGCATCCTCAGGCATGTCGGCAAACTCGTAGAAGAAGGCGTTGCCGCAGTGGCCGTCTCTACCGCACACGGTTTTTCCAAGGGCGTGGGAGATACCATCCGCATGCTACGAAGCGAATTTGCCGATCTTACCCTCATCGCTGGCAATGTCACCAGCGCCGAAGGCGTCGAATTCCTCGCTGATGCGGGCGCCAACAGCATCAAAATTGGCCAAGGCCCTGGCTCGATCTGCACCACCCGCATCGTCGCAGGTGTTGGCATCCCGCAAATGACGGCACTCTACTGCGCCTCGCTTGCTGCTAAGAAGAGGGGCGTTACCATTCTCGCCGATGGAGGCATCACCAAATCTGGCGACATGGTTAAAGCCCTCACCCTTGCCGACGGCGTCATGTGTGGCAGCCTGCTAGCTGGCTGCAACGAAGCCCCTGGTCAGATCATCGAAATCAACGGCAAACTTTATAAGCAATACCGCGGCATGGGCAGCAGCGCCGCAATGAAAGATGGCTCTGCCGCACGCTATGGCCACGACCGCAAAGACGTCGCCACCAAAGCCGCCGCAGAAGGCATTGAAGCGCTCAAAGAATCCGTCGGATCTCTCAGCGGTGTGCTCCGCGAACTCGTCGGCGGCATCCAGTCCGGCATGGGCTACCTAGGCGCGGCTAACCTAGAACAGCTTCGCAAAAACGCTCGCTACATTCGCGTTAGCCCCGCCGGCCAAAAAGAGTCCGCCCCTCACGATGTCATCACAGTCAAAACTTCTGACGCTTCCGGCGAATCCGCCAAATAATTTCATAATTTATCATTAATGTTAACCGCCTTTCAAAGCCAACTCATCGCCGACACCGGCATCTCAACTGGAGATGAAGGTAAAGGCCGCGTCATTCTAGAAATCATCAACGAGCTTCGTGAGGCAAAGGGGCGTGATGATGCTGTCGCAGCCGTGATGAAGGTTAATGGCGGTTCTAACTCGGGGCATACCGTAGCTGGGCTAAAGCTCAACCTTCTGCCCGGCGGCGTGGCCGACGAGAAAGTGCCCTACCTTCCCATCGGCGCAGGAGTTGTCGCGGACCCGCGCAAATTTCTTTGGGAATCAGCTTATGCCGAGCTGCATGGGCACGTCGCAATCACGCGCCTAGCGATCGACGAGCGCTGCCTCGCCTCTGACCTCTGCCACCGCTTGCTTGACCTCGCTTGGGAGGACTACCGCGTCAACATCCAGAAAGGTAACGCCCGTGGTTCCACCGGTCGTGGTATTACCCCCGCCTACCTCGACGAAGTTGGGCAGTTTCAAATTTACTACGCCGACTTCCTCGGCTCGAAAAGGGACTTCGCCGAGAAAATGCAAGGCCGCATCACCCGAGCCCTTCGCGTAATCGAGCATGTCTGCCAAGTCGCAACTGAGCGCTGGCCGGTCTTCTTCGAAACACTCACTGCTGCCGAAACACGTGCCAACGCTGAAGTTATCGATGCTGGCAAAGTCGACGCGATTGATTTTGATTTCAGACAGTTCGCTGGTGATGCTCCATTCACGCTCGACATCGAAAAACTAATTGAAACCTATTGGGCCGCAGGTCAGGTCCTCGCGCCACAGATAGTCGACGTGCGCGAACTGGTACTCCGCGAGCAAGACAAGGGAAACTACATCATCGGCGAATTTGGGCAGGCCTACTGGTTGGATAAGCGCCATGGCTTTGCTCCCAATGTGACCGCCTCGCACACCTTCACGCCCGAATTCTTCCAGAGCGCTGGCATTCCCGCGCAACCCATCCATAACGTCGGTTGCTGCAAGGCCTACGATACCAAAGTCGGCACCCACGTCTTTATCTCCGAGATCGATCTCGACCACCCGCTCAGTGCTCTACTTCGTAAGATCGAATTTGGTGCGACGACTGGTCGCCAGCGTATGGTCGGCTGGTACGACGCCGTGGAAAAGGGCGATGCCCTACGCTACGGTGGCTACCAAGACCTCGTGCTTAACAAGCTCGATGCCCTCTCTCACTCCGGTGACTGGCAAGGCGAGCTCCAAATCTGCACAGCCTACGAAAACGAGAATGGCGAGACCCTCCACCACGTCCCGCGCGACAGCAAGCTTCACAAAACACTTAAGCCCGTATATAAAACAGTGCCTGGCTGGAGTGAAGACATTTCCGGCATGCGCCACTTCGCCGATCTTCCCGAAGCGGCCAAAGTTTACGTCGCATGGCTGCTTAAAGCACTGATCAATGTCGCCAACCACGGTGACCAGAATAAAGACAAGATCCCTAACCTCCGCTACATCGGGGTCGGCCCTGAGCCCAGTCAGATCATCAAAGATGTGCCCCCTGTCGAAGAGCTTTTGGAACTCGCAGTTTAAACATGCACGCAAAAATCATCGCAGCCTGTGGGGCTTTTTCCATGGGCGACTCCGCAGCTGCACTCGACTTTATCGCCGACGGCATCGAATGGCACATTGTGGGTGGCCATACGATCGACTGCAACGCAGCAGTTAAAGAGATGTGCGAAGACGCGGCCTCTCAGGGCAAAGCTAACTTTCAGAACGTCCGTGTAATTAAGGGCAAGAACCACATCGTGGTCGAAGGTGCCGATCTCGACACCGATATGCACTACTGCGACATCTACACCATCGAGCAGGAGCAGACCATGGAAATCACCTCCTACTGCTTGGCAGGCATTGAGTAAAATTATTCCCCCTGGAAGCTGAGCACGATACGGCGTTCGTGGCTGTGGTTACGGTGCTCCCAAAGGAAGACACCTTGCCAGCTTCCTAGGCAAAGGCGGCCATTGACGAAAGGAATCACCTCGGCCGTTCGGGTCAGTGCCATCTTAATGTGACTCGGCATATCATCCGCACCCTCGTAAGTGTGAGTGAAATGCGGGTCGCTTTCCGGGACTAGGCGATCGATGAAAGCTTCGAGGTCGCGACGTGCAGAAGGATCGGCGTTTTCCATTATTACAAGGCTGCAACTGGTGTGGCGGCAAAATACGGTAACTGTGCCTTCGTTCTGCCGTGATTCGGCTAAGGCCTCCTCGATCATAGAAGTGAACTCGGAAGTCGATTTACCAGGCGCGGTGACGACGATTTCTTTAGTGAAAACAGACATGTTGAGGGTATGAAAGTTAGAAGTCGCGAAAGTGGAAAGGATATTCACCAATCAAAACATTCCTACTTTCATACTTTCATCCCTTAGCTCAGCTAGTAAGGTAGGTTCCATGCTTCGGGAGTTATGCATCATACTATTGCTGACCGTGATAGGTATCGCCTATTCACTAGTCGGTGGACTATCGCCGCAGCCGGGGGCAGAGCCAGAGCTCCAAGCAGGCGAGATTTACTTGGCCGATGCTCAGACACTCAACGCGATTTGGGTCGATGCGAGGGCGATTGAAGAATTCGAAGAAAGCCATCTCCCCGGTGCGCTCTTTTTCGATGAGAGTGACTGGGATACAGGACTATTAGAGCTAATGAATACTTGGCTCATGCAGCCGCGACCAATTGTCATTTATTGCGGGGCCGAGGCTTGCGATACGAGTAAACGGATTGCTAAGCGCTTACGTGAGTCTCTGCCCGACGCAGAGATCTATAGCTTAAAAGGAGGTAGCGTCTCATGGCAGGAATAAGACCTAGAATACCTTCCACGGCCTATCTGATCCTAATCGGGCGACTCATCGTATCGGCAGTATTTATCCTGGCGGCGCTGCCCAAGATCCAAGACCCTGCGGCTTTTACGACCTCTGTGGAGGGCTACCGTGTAGTCACCGGTGATCTTGCGGTCTGGGTAGCCTTAGCGCTGCCTTGGCTAGAGCTGGTAGCCGGTTTTGGCCTTTTAATTCCACAAATTAGGCGTGGCAGCGCCCTAGTCATCGCCCTGTTACTGATCGCATTCATCATCTTACACGCCAGCGCTTGGGCGCGCGGTCTAGACATCCGCTGCGGCTGCTTTAGCGCCCATGAATCCTATAAAAAACCCGATTACCTCTGGCTAATTTTTAGAAATCTCGGTCTACTCACCGCCTGCGGCTGTGTGCTAATTCGTGATTGGCAGTATCCGCGGCAACGAAGCTTGAGAGAAGGTGCGAGCACTTCTTGATCTTAATCTACTTTTACCCAAGTCTTTTAACAATGCTTATGCGCTCAATACATTTCGTATTTCCCTTGATTGCTTGTGCCTCATTTCTTGACGCGTCGACCTTGGTCTGGGATCAGACTGAAGTGCGCATCGAAATGTGGCCTGATGAAGAGGAGGTCCGTGCTTCTTTCAAGGTAACAAACGAGGGCGAAAAAGTCGTCCGCATTGCACGCGTGGAAAGCAACTGCGGTTGCACAAGCACGATCCTCAATAAAAAGATTCTCCCGCCGGGCGAATCGGCCGAAATCGTCGCTATTTTTAGTAAAGGAAAACGGCAAGGTTTGAACCGCAATCGCCTGCAGGTCTACCTCGACAGTCAAGTAGACGCGCTTGTAACGCTAAAGATGAACGTGCTGATCCCCGCTTTGATCGAAGCACAACCGCAGATCGTCTTCTGGAAGCCCGAAAGCCCGAAAAGTTCTCTCCCTGTGCGCCTGGTAATGGATGAGCGCTATATAAACCAAATCTTGCAGATCGACTACGATCGCTCGCGGCTCATTGTGACACAAGAACGCGACGATCCAAAAAATAATGACGCCATCGTCTTAAAGGTGGAACCAAAGGACTTTAGTAAGCTCTACCGCGGCACGATCACTGTCTATGGAGGTGGTCCCGATGGCAGAAAAGCTGAGACGCGCGTGCATGCTTTTGTGCAACCGTAAACCGTAAAGAATAGTTGTCGCCAATTGCTGCAATTCATTTGCTGGGTAGCGCCCGCCGCTTTGACTCAAAGCCCATTCGCTTCCATCTCGGCTAAGCGTTCTGCCTCGCCGCTCCAGTCGTGGGGCAGCTTCTGCATAAGATTTGTATCGTAGCCGACGGCATTCAGCTTTGATAGTAAGCGGTCATAATCAGCATCGCTCACCACATCGCTGCGTAGCATAATCCATGCATACTTGCGACTAGGATGCGCGATAATTGTTTCCGAATATTCAGCATCAAGGTGCAATATAATGTAGTCCGCGGTGAAAGGCCAAATGAATTGCATGCGCCACTGCGCGTTACTGTCAACTCCCTCGTCCACCCAGCCAACAGGTGTGAGCGTTTTGATCTCAGCATCAACCCCACCATCGCGAAACTGGTAAGTTGTCTGAATTTTTTTATCTGAATCGAGGCGATAGTGTTCAATCGCATTATGTGCATCTTTATCGACGATGATTGGTGTGTAACCATGCACATACCAGCGCCCCATAAATCGATTGATGTTGACGTTTTCAGCAGTCGGTAATGGTGCGTCGTTTAAGGTGCACCCCGTCATTAAACTCATGATTGCGAAGCCGAGAATCATTGGGGAGGTTTTGTAAAATAATTTTTTCATAATGGCTGTGCTGATTAAGTTTCGTTTGGCTCAGGCACGTCCGCGCGCCATATAAAGAAAGAAGCCGCGACGAAGCAGAGGCCGACCGCGATCCCAAAGAGCAGGACGATCCCCCACTGCATTGACTCAGACGCGACATCGCGCGACATGTCGAGACCCATAGCCTGTAAGCCTAATCCAATGGCAACAAAGGCAAGCGCCCGTGCTACTTTGAGTCCAGACTTCCAAACCGCAAAATACAGTGACTCTTTACGGCGCCCCGTCTCGACCTCGTCGGTATCGATTAAGTCGGTGATCATCGAATCAATCAAGAAGACCGCACCGCATAGGACGCCGCCAATAGAGGAGATAATCAATGATGGCCAGACGAGCCCAGCTGGCAGTATTGGGTAGGCGATGATCCCCATCACCCCGAGACCGCCGACTGAAAGGTAGGCAGGAGCGCTTTTGCCATAGCGCTTAGAGAGCGCGATCCAGAGTGGAATCGAAAGCACGATGCTCAGCGTGAAGACTGGAAAAATGGCTTGAGTAACTTGCGCTTCCGAGAGCTCCAGCACGAAGCGGTAATACATAAGTGCGAGTGCCGCATTAATCGTCCTACCGATGGCAGCTATGACACCCGCGCAGAGAATCTGAACGAATGCTCGATCCCTAAAGAGACCTTTGACCTCTGCCCAAGTAGGCAATGCTGAATTCACCTCCTGCGAAGTCTCTCGCTCGCGAGGACGCAGGAAAAATGCGGTCAAAGTGCCTGTGAATAGAACCAGCGCTGCTAAAACCCAAGCACTGATTCGTCGAGAGTCGGCCAGCTCCACAAGCGTCGGCTCACTCGATAGTGTGGTCAAATAAATGCCGGGCAGAGCACTGCCGACGGCAAGCCCCAGAATCCCAAAACCCATGCGTGAGGCGAGTAGCGTATTTCGCTCGTTCGCTAGCCGACTCAGTTCAGCGCTAAGACTACTCTGCGGCAAATCAAGCAGAGTCATCCCTGTGTTGACCAGCACGTAGGCGACCAACAAATGCAGAAAAAGGTAGAGGGTGGAATCACTTTGAAAGGGTGAAAAAAGTAGCACGGTCGTCGCGGCCAGAAGCACCGCACCGGACCAGAGTGTCGCGGTATAAGTGATGCCTCGGCTTCGTGCGGCAAAGAGGCCAGCGGATACCAGTAAATCACTGAGCGCATCCCAGAAAATTGCCACTCCAAAGGCTAAACCAGCGAGGATCGGGCTAAGCCCAAGAATCCGCGTATAAAAATCGAAGAGATAGAGCTGCAGCATCACCTCGACCGCCACCTTACCCAGGCTGGCGATCCCATAGGCAGGATAAAGGTAGGTTTTGATTGGGGCTTGAATCACTGATACAAAACGTGCGCGCTCCCGCTTGCTTACAGTCCAGGCTTGCCAAAGCCATCAAGAAGCTGGAAAAGGCTCTGCTTTAAATATGACAGATCAAAACTTAGGCCCCACTGGTGAAATTTGTTTCGACCTACCTTCTCCCTATGAACCGCACCCTTGCGGCTTACTGCACTTGCCGCGCTTTATCGCCAAATGCCGTAAGCACCTCGCGGACGAGCTGCCGAAATCCTACCAGAAAAATTTCTGTAGGGGCTTTGATCGCTTTTTATGCATGCACTTAGGTATCGATCCGAAAGATGTAGTCGAGGCAGTTCGCGAGGCAGGCAGCGACGATATTGCTCTGGATCAACTCCTGGGCGAAATATTCCCCGAAGACCTCAAGCTCGTCGAATGGAACCGAGAAGTCACCCACAAGGGACAAACCAAAGCCGGCCGCGAATTCTTGGCTGAATCCCTAACTAATATGGGAACTCCCGAAATGATCGGGAAGATCGACAGCGTGATGGACATGATGGACTTCGACGAAGGCCGCATACCTGGCTTCTCGGATGAGCGCCGCCGTAAGTGGGAATCGGATAGATAAGGCTTTGCGTGAGCGGGAATAAGAGTAGATAAAATGTAAAAATACTCCCAAGCAGTGCTTTATCAAGAAGTCCTGAAATTGGGATTTTAAACATGGGCAAAGAAGCACGCTACTCTAAAGATACTTTTAAGACCCGCCTTAAATGGCAGGATCTCGACCCCGATTACCTTCGTCAGCTAGTTGGCCTTGCTAAAATCGAAGACCTAGCTGGCGCCGGACTCACGAATCGTCCTGAACGCCTAGGCGATGTGACGACCGCGCTCATGCCCGAGGGGGCTGACGGCAAGGCTCAGCTCACCGCACGCGAGCCGCTCACAATATGCGGTCTCGGGTTAGTGCAGACCGTGCTCGATAGCTATGGCCAGGATTGCCTCTTCGAAGCAACCGCTGAGGACGGGCAATCGGTCGATCATGGAGAGGTCATCGGCATCCTTAGAGGCAGCTCTACCGTGCTACTGCAAGCCGAGCGCGTCATCCTCAACTTCCTTCAGCACCTCAGTGGTGTCGCCACTGAGGCTCGCCTCTATGTGAATGCGCTCGGTAAAAGCTCTTCTGTGTTACTTGACACGCGCAAAACCTTACCCGGTTATCGCGTGCTACAAAAATATGCCTTCGCCTGCGGGGGCGGTTATAATCACCGCATCGGTCTCTTCGACCGCGTCATGCTCAAAGATAACCATCTCGCAGTGGCTGGTGCGACCGGTGGTAATCGGCTAAGCGAAACGGTCGCTCTTGCCGTCAATACCTGCGAAGATATCCCCGTCGAAGTCGAGGTCGATACACTCGAACAAATCATCCCAGCGCTCGATGCGGGCGCCGACATTATACTACTAGATAACTTCAGTCCGCCCGAACTTAAGCAGGCCGTCTCTATGATCGAAGGTCGCGCTTGGACTGAAGCGAGCGGTGGCATTACGCTCGATAGTCTCAGTGACCTCGGCGACCTCGGGCTCGATTTTATTTCAACCGGTGCACCAATCCACCAAAGCAGGTGGAAGGATATTGGCCTAGACTGGCTATGAGCGATACCGAATACCGCCAAATCTTAGCTAACTGCGACACGCAAACAATTTTGAGTGCCCTACTTGGTGCCCCGGATACTTTTGTATCGGGTAGCTTACTGGCCGAGCAACTCGGCGTTTCACGCCCAGCCATCCATGGGAAACTATCAAAGCTGCGTGAACAAGGCTTTGAAATAGAAGCGATCCGCAACAAGGGTTACCGACTTATCAAAGAACCGGAAGTGCTCCATGCGGACTTGATCTCTTACTATGTGGAAAAGTCCGGCGCACCAATCGATGTTCTCTACTTCCCGGTAATCGATAGCACCAACAGCGAGGCCGAGCGTCAGCTATCGCGCCGCCGCGCCACCCCTTTCGCAATTGCCTCTAGTTGCCAAACGAAAGGAAGAGGCCGACTCGGACGCGACTGGCACAGTGCGAGCGCTGAGAATCTTTATCTCTCTGTCGTCTTTGAGCCGAATATTCCACCGCAAGCCCTCCAACACTTTACCCTGTGGGCAGGTATCCACATTTGCCGTGCCCTTCAAGGTCTCGTCCCGAAAACACCCTTGAAAATCAAATGGCCAAACGACCTTCACTGCAATGGGCGCAAGTTTGCTGGCATGCTAACCGAAGCCAAGGTAGACGCTGACAGCCTACGTAGCATCATCTTCGGCATTGGACTGAACTTAAATAGTAACCCCGCAAAATATCCCAAAGAAATTCAAAAAACTGCGACCAGCCTCTACGCGGTCGGTGGCGAGGAACTAAGGCTCAACCAGGTAGCCGCCAAAGTAATCACCGCGACCCAAGCAGCCTACAATACTTGCATCCTTGGTAGTGGCTCGGAAAAACTCGTTGACGCCTGGGCGCCACTCAACTCGCTTTCCGGACAAAGCGTTACCGCGATTATGAATAATAATGAAATCACTGGCATCGCTTGCGGGATCGACGAATCGGGCGCTCTACAGCTCCTCGATGAAGGCGGCATCCTCCATTCAGTCAGCGCGGGTGATATAACACTCAGAAAATGACTGATTAATTATAAATAATCATTAGTCTGAATTATTGTGAGTCATTTATGCATAGACGTTGGTAATACCAGTATCCACTACGGGCTGGTCTCAGGCCAGACGGTGCAATACGCGGGACAGTTCCCCACCCACAATTTTGACCGCACTCCCTCGCTTGAATTTGCGCACGCGGTCGCCCCGCTCATTGCTCAAGCCGAAGGCGTCTCCTATTGTTCGGTTGTTCCCGCGATCAATGAGAACCTGTGCAGCAGCCTCGCCGAGTTTGCCAAACCGATCTTTCATCTTACTTGCGAGACTTGCACGGGGCTCGATCTAGCCTACCCGAAGCCCTACGAGATCGGGGAAGACCGCATCGCCAACGCAATCGCGGCGCAGGAGTTCTACGGCATTCCTGCCATCGTCATCGATATGGGCACCGCTGTTACTTTCGACATTATTAGCAGCAAAGGCTATGAAGGTGGTATCATCGCGCCCGGACTCGCCGTGATGACCCATTATTTACATGAGCAAACCGCCCTCTTGCCAGAGCTGAAGGCCGAAGACCTAGTCCATGTCGAAGGTGCCATCGGTAAATCCACTGTAGACGCCATGAAGCTTGGTGTGGCCGTCGGGTTTTCTGGTATGATCCAGTCTATCTTAGATAAAGTAAGCGATGGTCTCGTAGAGCGAAGCGAAGTGAACCCTGTTGTTCTTTCGACCGGTGGCAGCGTTGCCAATCTCACAAAAGACTGGGCGCAAAAAAGCGAGTTCGTTCAAGACCTCACCCTAATGGGACTTGGCGAAGCGGTAAAACGGCAAAACTAGCGATCTTCATCCGTATATATAAAAGCCGCGCATTGGTGGTTGTAGGTTGTCTTGCTCTAGCAGAAGTAGCTTCTGTTAGAGGTCTTTTTCAATATTTACAAGCTAGGCCGCTGCTCCATGCTCCGCGATGCCAATGAACCGTGTTTATATCAAAACCTACGGCTGCCAAATGAATGAGCGCGACTCCGACGCGGTCGCGGCGATGCTTCGGGGGAAAGGTTATTCTGTGATCGATAATGAACAGGATGCCGATGTCATCCTACTAAACACTTGTAGTGTGCGTGATCAAGCTGAGCAGAAGGCGATCGGCAAAGCGGGTCACCTGATGAAGCGAAAGCGTAAGAACCCGAACTTCATCGTCGGGGTGATGGGTTGTATGGCGCAAAACCGGGGCGAAGCTCTCCTTGATAGTCTGCCGGATCTAGATCTGATAATTGGCACGCAAAAATTTCACCGTGTCCCCGATCATATAAGTAACATGATCGCTACAATGCAGGGACAAGGGCCTCGACCGGAGTCCATCGTCGACCTAGCTGAAGAGCTCGATTCGCAAAATACAATTAAGGCACATCTTGATGATAAACCTCAAATCACTGCCTTTGTTAGTATTATGCAGGGCTGTAATATGAACTGTGCTTACTGCATCGTACCAAAGACACGAGGGGTGGAACGAGCTCGCCCAATGGAAGCGATTGTCGAAGAAATTGAAGGTTTAGCCGCCAAAGGCACTCGTGAAGTCACTCTTTTAGGACAAATTGTTAATCAATACGGAATTCGTGAATTCCCCTTTGTTGATAAGAAGAGTCCGTTCGTCCAATTACTAGAAAAAGTGCACGCAATCGAAGGCATTGAGCGCCTTCGTTTCACTAGCCCACACCCAATCGGATTTAAGGATGATTTGATCGAATGCTACGCGTCCATGCCTAAACTTTGTGAGTATCTACACTTTCCCATGCAGAGTGGTAGTGACCGCATTCTTAAGGCGATGCGCCGCCCCTACTCGATCAAGAAGTTTCGCAGCATTATTGATAAGATTCGCGAAGTGCGCCCCGACATATACATTTCGACCGATATCATCGTAGGCTTTCCGGGCGAAACGGACGAAGATTTTGAATTAACACGGAAACATTTCGAGGAGATTGGCTTCGACATGGCTTACCTCTTTAAATATAGCGTGCGCCCTGACACTACGGCTGAACCCTTAGGTGATCCGATCACGAAAGTGCAGAAAGAACATCGCAACCAAGTACTTTTGGAAATTCTCGCTAAAAGCTCTCTTGAACGTAACGAGAGTCTCGTTGATAAGATCGAAGATGTTCTTTTTGAGGGTCCCGCCAAAAAAGGAGAAGATATGTTCGTTGGTCGTACACGTGGTAACCGCGTGGTTATCGTTAAAGCGAACCAGCGCCTCGTTGGACAACTCGTCCCCGTTCGTTTCAGCCGAGTGACAGCCAATACACTCTATGGGGACTTGGTATTAGAGGGCATTGAGAACGAAATAGATGCGGTTACATTCTAGTCGCTTGGGTGTCTCTACCTAAAGGACTAGATTCGCACTAAACTGAACAAGCGCCAGTGCTATGATTTTCTTTGAGGCCATAGCGGCCGTCTTCTAATTTGGTAAAATAACAGCCGATGCGAGGGTGATCAATCGCTTGGCCGCTTGTGTCTTGTTTTAAATTGGAATGGGCGACATAAGTGCTCAGGCCTCCGCTGTCGTGAACTAACACGTGATACCAAGGTTGATTCCGATTGGGCTGAGTTTTGTTAGTTTTATACCAAGTGTCCCCAGCCATGCAAACGGGATCGACCGCGACAATGACGCCTCGATAGCCGTAGTTCTGATGAGTCACAACAAGGCCAAGATCATAAAAAATGTTGGGTGATGCGCCGCCATCAATGTCTGAGAGTCTGATTAGCACTAATAGAATACTAAGCAACTAAACGAATTCTTCAAGTTTCTGAGCGAAATGCTTCTAAAACGTCACCTATAGCTCGAATTTCACCTGGCGGGAAAAAGCTGTTTATGCGGCTAATTACCTGCTGGATGATACCATCCGGACAGGACGCGCCACCGGTAAGAAGTATGTGAGGCTTCTTTACTGAAGTATCGAAAAGAGGACGTTCTTCTTCGATCGTGGTAGAACCATTGGGTAGGTTGTAAGGAAAAATGTAATGCCGAACAGTTTTAATAGAGAGGAGATTGCTCTCAGACTGAATATAATGAGCATGTTCACCAAAACGCTCGGCACAAACGCGGTAGAGTTGAAACGTATTGGAGCTATTTTTACCGCCAACTACTAGCGCGGCATCAATCGTTTGCTCGAATGCTTGCTGTAGAGCGTCTTGATTGACCTGTGTCGCGTAACAGAGGGTGTCGCCTTTGCCCTCTGACCAAAGGTGATTAGCCACTTTAGACCCGCCGTATTTCGCAGTCATCACTTCGCGGAGATAGACAATAATTGTAAGGGTTTCATTCCGCAGGAGTGTGGTTTGGTTAACCACAGCGATTTTTTCAAAGTCACGCGTAGGATCTAAACCATCAGAGTAAAGTCCTGCAAAATACTTTTCTAAGAGCGCGGCCTTCTTTGAAGTATCTGCTTGGATGACCTCGGCTAAATGTTGCGCGTGCTCCATATTACGGATTATTAGAGCAGGACCATAGCTGGAACTATTAGAGAGTGTGGCCTTAGTCTCTTCGTGCTCTGATTTCCCATGTATGATGACAGTGAAGCCCGCGCGCGCATAACGGCGAGCCGCCTTCCAGACCTTTTCTACGAGCATACAAGTCGCGTCGTTTTCGCGAATAGAAAGACCACGGCGAATTAGACGTGCCTTATCTTCGTTAGTCGCGCCGAAGGCTGGGATAATTACAATATCGTCCTGCGTTAGTTGATTCCAGAGGGCTTTTGAGTCTTCCTTGCTGTTAGCGATCTTTCCATCAGCGCATAGAGGGTGGCCTTTGTCCGTTTGTAAATAACGAAGCCCGCGCGCGAGAAGGTCTTTGTTAACGAATGGATTGTGAATTAACTCACTAAGCATGAATACCCGTTTACTGGGATGCATGGCCACTGTCTCATAAGCGCGTTCAATCGCATTTTGCACGCCGAGACAAAAGCCGAAGTGGCTAGGAATAACGTAACTAACCGCACCAAAATCTAGCACTGCGGCCTGGCTTGGAGACTTTTCTTTATTACGTCTCGCTTCTTTGATCGCTAAGCAAAGTGTACTTTGGTAAAGAGCTTCGGATTGACTATCAATGTAAACAGAGCGATTGCGTTCATTTTTGGTGCGGAAGCGAAAGATGTATTCATTTTCTCCCATTCCGAGATAAGGAATGCGATGTAGTTCCCCATCAATCGCTTCTAAGACTGCAGCTAATTTGGCTGTTTGAGAAAGTGAGCGAAGATTAAAAATGGTCTGCCAATTATCTGTAACTCTGCCACCTTCTGCGAGCACGGTACAGAGGATCGGTTGATGTTTGAGCGTTGTCAGATCGTGCCAAACGTAACTTCCGGCCTCTATTTCTGCTAGGTCGTAAACACCGTCGGCATCTTTTATCACCAACAAGTGGTTTTTAGCATCAAAAAGCAGTCGAATGGGATCCATTTTCTTAGTTAGTGCCAATGGAAACAGATAGGTTTTTCAATTTCTGAACTTAAACTGTGGTGCACAGGACAAGTTTTAGCTGCAAGTTCGACAGTATGCTTAGCTTTATCGTCCAGTTTAACAGGTAGCCAAATCTCAGTATTAAGTTTAATAATGCGGCGTGGTTTGGATTTGGACATCTCCTTATGCACCTCGACTCGCATCCCTATGAGATCAAAACCAAGCTTTTCGATTTGCATACCAATAATCGTTGCCATACAGGAACCGAGTGCTGCCGCACAGAGATCAGTCGGCGAAGCAATTTCGCCCTTTCCATTATTGTCTAATGGTGCGTCAGTTGGAAAGAAAGTACCTGTTGGTTCATGGATCACTTTACATCGTAATGCACCCTCATACTTGACAATCATCCTTATCATTCGAAGGATTTTTGTTTAAGAATCGAATCGGGTCAATCCGTATGCACGGGAGCTAGTGTGAAAGTTGCCTGACAGGGCAACCAAGTCTAGACGGATAACTTATGTGTGTGTAATTTTTACATGATTAGTATTTCGGGCGTATTTGAAACCATCCTACCAAGCGGACGCATTCTACGATTGCACCAGAAGTGCGCAGAGTTAGAGTGAGTTTTTATTTCTAAGCCTAATCTCGCCTCAAAAAATATGTTTCAAGTCAATTTCAGCGAACAAAGTATGCATGAGCTCAACCAGCTTGACACGCGATCACAGATGTTGCTCGTAGAGGTTGTAAGTACACTTAAGCATGAGCAATTGGAAAATCCTAATGAAGAATTAGGCCGTTTTCATCGTAACGGAAAAACCTACTATCGTGTTCGAGCCGGCGAATTTCGCATTTATTTCGAGCAGGAAGGTGATGCACTCTTCGCCCACTACATTCTACATAAAAATACGCTTACTGATTTTATTTTTAGGTTTAAATTGCCCTTTACAGAGGAGTTTATGCTCGAAGAGGAAGACTCTTTTTGGAAATACCTTGAGTCTCTGCGCCACAAAGATGCAGTTGAGAAATAAAAAAATCGTTTTCTATGACTGTACCCAAGCAAGAATTCGAAAGGTCGCACAATAAATATACGGACGCTAACGAAGCCAGCCATATTTACCTACTACCTAACAGTTTGACTGCAGGTAATTTATTCTTCGGGTTTCTTGCGATTTTACGCTGCGTCCAGGCGAATTACGCGACAGATCCATTGGTAGTATCCAATAATTATAAGCAGGCTGTATGGTTTATCCTCTTTGGGGTGATTTGTGATGCACTTGACGGGCGAGTCGCTCGGCTGGGTGGTCGCGAATCCCTTTTTGGTAAGGAGTTCGATTCTATTGCTGATATCATTTCGTTTGGCGTGGCACCCGCTCTTATGATGATTTTCCTCGTCCTCACTCCCACAGTGGACCAATACCCTGTCTTTTTACAAATCAGTTGGTTGATCGGATTCGTTTACTTACTGTGCGCAGCTGTGCGTCTAGCCCGTTTTAATGTACTTACCCACCCCATGTTGCCACCAGCTGAACAACTAGAAGGCACAAGTGATTTCCTTGGACTGCCTGTGCCCGCTGCTGCGGGCATGATCGCCTCACTTGTACTTGTTATTCTGAGCCTCGAGATCCCTACTTTTGACTCGCGAAGCCTCGCTCTACTCATTCCCCCATTCATGCTTGCTATCGCCTATCTTATGGTCAGCAACATCCAATACCCTAGTTTTAAAGACTTAGGATGGCAGACACAAACTAAAGTTCGCACCTTTATTGGATTAATCTTAGGACTTGGCACCGCCTTCTTTTTTAAAGAATTCTTCTTCGCGCTTCTTTTCTTTACTTACATTGCTTTTGGGCCGATTCGCCACTTCGTCAAAGCCTATAAGGTAAAAAAAGCGCTTAAAAAACAAGGTGAATAGTTTGGCTACAAGTGCGAATTGTTTGTGTTTTTAAAAATACTTTTTCTCTTTATAAACAGTCCACATTATTAATTAACCTTGTTTTAAACATAGAAAATATTTCGTAAATAACTTGTCACTAAATATTTAATAAGTTTTTCTACCTAATCATAACTATTACTGTTACTGAGAAATTTATATATTATAAAAGAACTCTTATATAAGCATTGCTAGCAAGTTCAAAAAAAGCAAAAATTCACAACATGAAGTTCAAGATCAACCAAGATCATTTTAGCAACGGTCTCCAGCAAGTCCTCAACGTCGTGGCGTCTCGTTCAACCATGCCTATTCTCAGCAACGTGCTAATCGAAGCCGAGGAGGAACACATATCATTAACGACCACTAATCTCGATCTCGGCATCCGTTGCCGAATCAAGGCTGACGTTTCAGATACAGGCAGCATCACCTTACCTGTCCGCAAACTGGCCACCATCGTTAAGGAATTACCAGTTAACGAAGTTTTCCTTGAAACCAACAAAACCAATCAAGCTAAGATCACTTCCGGCGGTTCACTCTTTAAGATAATGGGTATCGGCTCCGAGGAATTCCCACCCTTACCTACTTTCGAAAACCGTAAAGTTTTCGAACTCGCACAGGACGAAATTGTTAACATGCTCAAGAGCGTGTCCTATGCGCAATCGACCGATGAGAACCGCTACATTCTCAACGGGGTTTATTTTAACTTTGCCGACGAAAAGCTAACACTTGTTGCCACTGATGGACGACGACTTGGACTGACCGGATTGGAGCTTGAAGTGAGTGAAGAAAACGCCGGAAGTCTCATACTTCCCGCTAAAACCGTAGCTGAGTTAGAGCGACTCATGGGCAAAGGTGAGAAGGTTAATATCGCATTTAACGATCGCCAAGCAGCTTTTGAAATAGGGCTAGATGAAGCAGGTGACTCTGGCCTGGTTGATCACCTTTACCTTGTTTCTAAGATCGTCGAGGGCAACTATCCAAATTATCGTCAGGTTATACCGAAAGAGACCGAGCACCGTGTTAAAATCGAACGCGAACTTATGCTTGAGTGTGTGCATCGCGCAGCGCTAGTGACATCCGATAAAAGCAATTCTGTTAAAATTAAAATCAGTAAAAACTTACTAGAAATCTCTGGTCAATCCACCGAATATGGAGAGTCCCACGAATCGATGGCAATTGCTTATGATGGACCCGAAGTGCAAGTCGCCTTCAACCCACAGTTTCTCATGGAACCGCTCAAGGCGCTAACCAAAGACGAAGTTTTCTTCGAATTTAAAGATGAACTCAGTCCGGGTTTGTTCAAAACCCTAGATAACTTCATCTGTGTAATTATGCCATTACGGCTTAATTAAGCTGGGAACTTGTCTTTGGCCTTACCTAGAGGCAGGCGAACAAATACGCTACTGTGATCTTTTGCTCTACTAGAGTGGTTTAGTCATTTTCCTTCCCGCATACACCCACGCACAACGCTTTCACGTAACAATGCTGAATGAACCCACAGGAAGCTATCAGTGGCTACTTTTCATCTTTGCCGTCGTCACAGTTTCACTTTCTATCTTAGGCGGACGCTTTAGTGTTCCCTCTTTCCTATTGTTGGGTCGTTGGTTTCGATGGTTTCTTTTTGGGGCGATTTTTGCTTATGCCCTTAAAACCTTTGAGTTTTCCCTACGTCCAGAATGGGTGCACTTTTTGACAGGTTTCGCCTTATGGTTTGTCATAGAAACAGGCTATAATTGGATCGCGATTAAAGCACTCAGCCGAAGCGAGCTACCGCTCTTTCCGGAATTCTACGAGAACAAAGATGGTGACGAATGGCCGGCCGATAAACGATTTATCGAACTTAAAGATTGGTTGCGAAGAGAGAGCTACCAGCAACTTAAAGCACTTAAAGCCGAGTTGTTTGAAGGCACCAGTCTTCGTGCTTCAATTTACGAAAGTCAGGACCAGTTAACCCGCATTCAGATTCTTTTTCTACCAAAACGTAAAGGTGGTGCCACAGCTTGTTTTACGATTAGTACGCATACAAAAGAAGGCGGCCGTATTATTACCGATAACCTTATTTTACCATATGGTGGCTACTACCCTGAAAACTGGGAGATGTGCCGTAAACCACTAATAGGTTCACTAGTAAGGCTCTCTTCGCTTCATAATAAGCGACTTTTGAAACTTAAAATAGAGCCAGTCAGAGTTGACGACGACGCCCTTGAAGAACTCAATGATTATCAACGCATTCTAGAGCGCCTAAATACAGAAATTGGTTTCCTTGTTCCCCGCCCTCGCCAAGAAGAGGAGGGCAAAATATCCCAAGAAGGTCGCTACCGCCTTTGGAAAGAAATGTGGTTTCTGGCTTATTTCGGAAGGTCTTTCGAATAGCTCGATGTTTTTAAAAAAAAGCCCCGTTGTGTCATATCGTGATAGTTTGAAGTCGGGGCACTTGAATCTCTACAGAAAGTTTTTAGCGGCTTGTAACTACATCTCTAACTGAGGGCGACTAGGTTTTGGCCAGTCAATGTGGTAGAATTTGCCACGTTCTTCGTCGGTGCGCTCGTAGGTGTGGGCACCAAAGTAGTCGCGTTGAGCTTGTAAAAGATTTTGCGGGAGGCGAGCGGTGCGATATCCGTCGTAATAAGAGAGCGCTGAGCTAAATGTTGGGACAGCCACACCGTGCTCCGCTGCGAGCGCGATAACTTTACGCCAGCCTTCTTGGGCAGCGTGAATGGCGCCGGAGAAGTAGGGGTCGAGTAGCAAATTAGCCAGGGTGGCATCTCGCTCGTAGGCCTCGGTAATTTTTTGTAAGAAGGCCGCGCGAATAATGCAACCACCACGAAAAATCTGCGCGATCTCACCAAAGTTGAGTTTCCACCTATACTCTTCTTGCGCATAAGCCATAAGCTGGAAGCCCTGTGCATAGGAGCAGATCTTGGAGGCGTAGAGTGCTTCGCGAATCGCTTCAACCATCGCGGCTTTGTCGCCAGTGAAGGCCGGGACTTCCGGACCTTTAAGAATTTTTTCAGCAGCAACGCGCTCGTCCTTTACCGCAGAGAGGCACCTAGCAAAGACGGCTTCGGCGACAGTTGGAGCAGGAGTGCCCATATCAAGGGCGTTCACTGATGTCCATTTACCTGTGCCTTTTTGCCCTGCGGTATCGAGTACGACATCAACGAATGGTTTGCCAGTGACGGGATCGGCTTGTTTCAGTATATCGGCGGTAATTTCAATAAGGAAGGAGTCGAGCTCGCCCTGATTCCACTCGCTGAAGATTTCGCCCATTTCTGCAGGAGTCAAACCGAGGACATTTTGCATAAGGTCGTAGGCTTCACAAATCATCTGCATGTCGCCATATTCGATACCATTGTGCACCATTTTTACATAGTGACCAGCACCATTAGGGCCGATATATGCGGTGCAACTGAAACCGCCTTCGACTGGTTTGCCCGCTTCGGCACCTTCGAGTGGCTTGCCGGTTTCAGGATCAACCTTGGCCGCGATGGCTTTCCAGATTGGCTCCAAGTGTGACCATGCTTCAGGGTCGCCGCCAGGCATTAAGGATGGACCGAAACGTGCGCCCTCTTCACCGCCCGAAACTCCGGAACCGATGAAACGGAGACCTTTAGCAGTAAGATCTTTCTCACGGCGGATGGTATCATCCCACTTAGCGTTGCCGCCATCAATGATGATGTCACCTTCTTCCATTAGAGGCACGAGGCCTTCAATTACCTTGTCGGTCGCCCAGCCAGCCTGCACAAGGATAATTATCTTTCGCGGACGTTTTAATGATGCGACGAAACTTTCTAGCGTTTCACAACCCTCAAGACCACCCGGTGTGTTTGGATTGGACGCAACAAAATCCTCCATCTTGGAGTTTGTCCGATTATAGACAGAAATTTTAAAGCCGTGGTCGGCTATGTTTAGGGCCAAGTTTTGGCCCATGACCGCAAGGCCAATTAGACCGATTTCAGAAGTTACTTCAGACATGATGTGTGTAGTGTGAGTTGAGAGAAGAGAAAATGAATCACTATCTTAGTTGCAAGGAAAGATGGGTATAGGGTCGGTAATATTCGCTAAACGAGCGATGTTTAAGATGAATACGAACAGAACTAACTACCCTTGGGTAAAACCAAAACTATATAATTATGATTAATTTTGCATAATTGCGTAAAAATGGGCGGGGACAGTTGTTTTAGACACGGAACTACCATAAACTAGTCCTATTTATACTTTAGAATGCTAACTTTCTACTATGATAGATCAGCGAAGTGTTTTCCATTGAGGCTCCCAAAGCTTCAACTCAGTTAGCGACTCACCGTTTGCATGACAGTGAATTAGAATTGTCTTAAATGAGATTGTCTTCATCGTGGGCGTATGGAAGTAGTGGCACGTATCTCAACCCAATGGCGTCGGCGCATGTTGTTCATGTTTTTTATGATTTTCGGTATCGCGGCGTGGTTTCTTTACGATGGTTATATTTTATGGCCTGACGAGGCTCAGCGCCATGCAGAATATTTAAAAATCAAAGATACGTTAATTGAGGCTGGTGACGCGGTGGATGAAGAGAGCACATCTATCCGTTTAGCTTGGGAGCGCCATACGCGTGAAATGGATTATAAACGTATTATTCCTAAAGAGCGCACTGACGGCGATATTAAAGAGCAGCGCGTAATTGGTTGGACAATGATGATCGTAGCGCTGCTGCATGGAGTATGGATCGCTTGGAACCACACGTTGCAAGTCCGCGCGGAAGGTGATATTGTGATCGGCGCTTCAGGTCAACGGGTTGAACTAGATTCAATCACAGCAATCGATCGCAAAAAATGGAAGGACAAGAGCATTGCCTACGGTATTTATGAGGAAGGCGGTAAGGAGCGCCGTCTTTGTTTAGACGAGCACAAATTTAAAGGCTGCGAAACGATCATTATCGAAGCTGATAGGCGAATTAAAGCGCGTGCCGAGCAAAATGCATAGTATTTTTATTAGGCTTCAATCATGTACCCATGAACCTCCGAGATTAACTAAGCCGCACTAAGAGGTGGATTATTTAATGGAACCAATTATACATCAAACTTGTATGGTCCGCATAAGCAAAAGCGGTGTCTCGATAGCGATTAAAGAATGACCCTAATCACTATTCCACTAACTTCATTTTTCAAGCAACTCACACAACTAGTACTTGAGATCTTTTATCCAAGGAGCTGTTTGCATTGTAGTGACGCGGTGGAAGATTCGGATTACCAGTTTCTTTGCAATGCATGTAGCCGTGAGCTCTTTCTCTCGAAGCCACCAAGTTGTTCGACTTGTGGATATCCCTTTTTTGGAATGCTAGCGGGCCCGCGCATCTGCCCGCATTGCACAGAGTTGGATCCTCTCTTTGAGCAGGGAAAAACTCTCTTTCTAGCAAAAGGCCCCGCCCGTTCAATTATCCACGCATTGAAATATCAATCTGGGTTCTATGTGCTGGAGGATGTGAAGGTGATGATCGCAAAAATTTCATCTTATAAAGACTATTTTGATGGCGCAATTTTAGTTCCCGTTCCTCTTCACCCAACGAAAGAGCGCGAGCGAGGGTTTAATCAAAGCCTAGTGATCGCAAAAAGTTTAAACGATGCCACCATGGCGAAAGATTTACAAAACTTACTCGTTCGCAAGGTGTATACACAAACACAGACCCGATTAAGCCGTACTGCCCGTCACCAAAATGTAAAAAATGCCTTTGCTTTGGCTTCTGATGCCGTTGTAATACCAAATCAAACTTACATTCTAGTTGACGACGTTATTACTACTGGATCGACCTTTAATGCCTGTGCCGCTGCCCTTCGCGAAGCAGGCGCGACCCAAATAAAAGTGGCCACGCTTGGCCATGGCTAGCTTCTACCGTAGCTTTTTCACTCATTTTTAATTTAAATTTGTCAAATTATGGCACTCTTCGGAAAACCACAGTATTCGACCGTCACTGTTAAGAAAAAAGACATCCCAAAGGATCTTTGGACTAAATGTCCTAAAACCGGCGAGATCATCTACAACCGCGTTCTCAAGGAAAATCTCATGGTTGTCCCGAACAGCGGCTATCATTTTCCACTAAAGGCGCGGGACCGTATCGCCTCAATGCTGGATGAGGGCACTTTTGAAGAGATGGACATCGGGGTGTATTCGCTCGATCCCTTGGAGTTCAACGCTACCTCCTCCTATCCTGAAAAGCTGAAGCAAAATCAGGTCAAGACGAAGGAGACGGATACCGTCATTTCTGGAATGGGCGAAATGGGAGGCATGCCCATGAGTATAGCAGTGATGGACTTTCGCTTCATGGCTGCCAGCCTTGGCTCCGCAGCAGGCGAGAAGATTACCCGTGCTATCGAGCGTGGAGTAGAGAAGAGCTGTCCTGTGATCATCGTATCCGCGTCGGGTGGCGCACGCATGCAGGAAGGTATTCTCAGCCTGATGCAACTGGCTAAAACGAGTGCCGCACTAGCAAAGTTAAGCGAGGCCGGGCTACCCTATTGCTCGATTTTGACGAATCCGACCATGGCTGGCGTTATGGCAAGTTACGCATCGCTGGGCGATGTAATTATCGCTGAACCCGAAGCTCTCATTGGTTTTGCAGGCCCTCGTGTGATCAAAGAGACTACCCAGCAAGATTTACCCGAAGGTTTCCAAACCTCAGAATTTTTACTCGAACGCGGGCTAGTTGATATAATCGTACCCCGTCTCGAAATGCGCGACCGCATGATTAATTTGATGAAGGTTCTTTACGGCGCAAAGAAGTAGGCTTAAATTAACTATGTAAAATATTTCGCGTAATCAAAATTCCATGCCTGATTACTCGGACATTCTCGATTATCTCTACGCGCTAAAAAACAGAGGCTCTAAGTATGGCATAGAGCGCATGCACTTACTTGTTAAGGCGCTAGGGCACCCGGAGCAGAAATTCCCTGTTATACACGTAGCCGGAACCAACGGCAAAGGTTCGGTCTGCGCAATGCTAGAAGCAATGTATAGAGATAATGGATACAAGATTGGATTTTTTAGTTCGCCACATCTTGTCCATATCGGTGAACGCGTTCAGGTTGACCGGCAAATACTTTCCGAGCTCGAAATCATTCGATACACTGAGCAACTTCGCCACATCGCAACTGAGCTAGCTAAGAACGATCCCGACCTCCACCCCACTTTCTTTGAGTTTATTGCGGCAATGGCCTTCCTTAGTTTTGCGAGGGCGTCAGTAGATATCGCTTGCATCGAGACAGGACTTGGTGGTCGGCTGGACGCGACCAATGTTGTCGATCCTGAGCTAAGTATCATCACCACTATTAGCCTTGATCACTGTGATAAACTCGGAGACACACTCGAGGCAATAGCAGGCGAAAAAGCGGGTATCATTAAACCTGGAAAACCTGTTCTAATGGGTAAACTTCCCCCTGAGGCAGATGCGCTTGTCCGGCGCGTGGCTAATGATCGAGGCTGTAAGCTTTACGCGCTTGCCGATCGTTTTCCCGATGAGACAGGTCTGCCGCATACCAATTTAGCGGGTGGCTTCCAGCGCTGGAATGCAGGGCTCGCCACTTATGCGATCGAGATTCTGTCCAAGCGCTTCCCGGTTCTATCTACGGCCGCACTCGAACAAGTCGAATGGGCAGGCCGCTGGCAGACGCTTGAACTTGACGGGCGCAAGCTCATCCTCGATGCGACTCATAATCCCGAGGGCGCTGCTGCCTTGAAACAAAACCTCTCCAGCTTTACCGAACAACCGATTATTATTGCGGGCACTCTCGGAGAAGACCGCGCCCAAAGCCTCATGGCGGTCGTCTCTCAATACGCTCGCGAGCTCTACCTAGTCGCACCTAAGCAAGATCGCGCGACGCCGACCGCATTTTTAAAAAGTTGCCTAGATCGTGACGCCATTGAAAGCGATCTTTCCACCCTCTTCCCTAAACCTGGCCGTTGCGTAGTCGGCAAGTCAGGCGACACTATCTTATTGACGGGTTCTATCTATCTGATCGGAGAAGCGATGGCGCGTATCCAGGGCGCGACCTCGGATGAAGGTAGCAGACTGCAGGACAAGGTTTAAATTCTATCTATAATAGTAGGTGTTTCCTTGGCTTATAGATTGCGTCATTTTTGGCAGCTACAATACTGTAGATAGATGCACGCCTCCGAACTCACGCTCCTGCTAAATCTTGGCTTTATCGTCATTACGGCTGCGGGTTTTGCCTTTCTTGGTAAGCTAGTGAAGATGCCCTCAATTGTTGCTTATATTATAGCGGGCATAGTTCTAGGGCCAGGACTAGGGATTGTGCAGTTAGATCATTCGCTGGAGTTGATTTCGGAGCTCGGCATTGCCCTACTTCTCTTTCTTGTTGGACTGGAGTTGAGCCTGCAAAAGATCAAAGACCTTGGTCGCGTAGCGATTATTCTTGGCGGTCTGCAAGTGCCAATGACGGCAGCAGGGGCTTATGTTATTTCGACCTTGATGGGATTTAGCGTGGTGGAATGTGTCTTTCTCGCGGCTACGGTGACTTTTAGTAGTACTGTGGTTGTGATCAAACTGCTCGACCAAAAGGGCGCGACGAGTCGACTCTTTGGACGAATCGCGATTTCTCTTTTTTTGGCACAGGATATCGTAGTCATTATCGGACTGACGATTTTGAGCGGGCTAGGCTCTGGCGGCGACGAACCCTTTGAGATGGTCACACTCACGAAGAGCTTAGGTATCGCATTCGCTGGGATGGTCATACTTCTTTTGGTCTCACTATTCGCATCGCGCTGTGTGTTGCCGAAACCGTTTGCTTGGGCCTCACGCTCTCCAGACACGGTTTTTATCTGGGCGCTCTGCTGGTGCTTTCTGGTCGTATTACTAGCGCACCAATTTCACCTCTCGGTCGAGATTGGTGCTTTTCTTGCAGGTATTGCAATCGCGCAGTTGCCGATCCATGAAGATCTACATCGGCGACTGCATCCATTAATGACTTTCTTTGTGGCGGTCTTTCTTGTCACGCTAGGAATTCAGATGGACATCTCTGTGTTGGGTGAAGTTTGGAAGTATGCCCTCGGCCTGAGTGTTTTCGTTATTATCGCGAAACCTTTAATTGTGTTTATAATTTTGAGTAGATTGCGTTATAGCGAATACACTGCTTTTCAAGCAGCGACGGCGAGTGGCCAGGTAAGTGAGTTTGCTTTTATCCTGCTCGGCCTTGGCGCAGGTGCTGGTTTGATCGAAGGCAGAGTGGTCTCTCTTGGCGGGATGGTGGGAATATTGACCATCGCGATTTCGTCCTACCTCATCTTATACAGTGATCCGCTTTATCGCGCTTTCCAGAAGCTGGGTGTTTTGAAATTTTTTAAAGCGAAGCAAGAACCCGATACGGAAGAGCAACACTCATACGAGGGTCATGTGATCGTGGTAGGAATGAACGCACTTGGGCGGGAGGTGGTGAAACAACTTTCAGGTCGGGGCGAAACAGTGTTAGCGATCGACACTGACCCAAGAAAATTGGAAGGGCTAAATTGCGCGGAAACTTTGATTGGCAGCGTGGAGTATGAATCGGCGGTTGAAGAAATAGGGCTAAGCCGTGCGAGACTGGTTATCTCGGCGCTTCAGATCGAAGACACCAATCATCTCTTGGCTTATCGTTGTCGCTCGGCGGGAATACCGTGTGCGATCCACGCTTTCGATATTTCAGTGGTTGAGGATTTGCTGGATTTGGACACGGCCTATATGTTCATGCCCGCCTTTGACGCCGTGCGTGAGCAGTTGGCAATATTTGATCAGATAGAGCGTGTTGATAAGAACGAGGAGGACATCCCGGTATGACGGCGATTGCGATATTGCTGTTGGCGGCGGCGATTGCCTTTGGCCTTTCTAGGCTTTTGCGGCTTCCTGCGATTCCATTACTCTTGCTGGGCGGTGCGAGCCTGAGCATTCTGGCAGGCTATGTCGACTACAAGGTGCCGCAAGAATTGATCGCGGAAATGATTCAAATTGGACTCGCGGTACTCGTCTTTACTGCGGGTGTCGAGCTAAGTCCTAGGAGAATGCGTGGGCGAACCCGAGCGATTACGATCTTGGCGCTAACGCAGTTTTTTATTTTGGGACTCTGTGGCGTGTTGACGGCAGTTTTTCTTGGTTATGATTGGATGAATGCTCTCTATTTGGGCTGCGCACTTTCGGCCAGCTCAACATTGGTTGTGGTGCGTCATTTGCAACAACGCCGCCAAATGTTCGAACCTCATGGTCGGCTAGTGCTGGGGGTACTTCTGTTGCAAGATATCTTTATCGTGTTGATTATGGTGGCGCTACTCAAGTCGCCTCAAGGGTGGTTGATGGTTTGTAATGGCCTGGCCAATGCACTCGCGTTGGGAATCTTTGCGCTTGGGGTCCACCGCTGGCTAGTGCCATTTGTCGTCATACGGATGAAGCTGGACGATGAAGAGTTGATGCTAGGCGCGCTAGCCGCGCTCTTTGCCTTTTCAACAATAGCTTACTTGTTAAATCTTCCATTTTTGGTGGGCGCATTTTTTGCAGGTTTTGCCATTTCAGCCTTTCCTATGAATGGCTTGGTGCGCGGGATGTTGGGTTCATTGTCAGGCTTTTTCCTCGCTCTGTTTTTCATCAGCGCAGGCGCCTTTTTAACGATACCTAGTTTGGAAATTGTTGGGCACAGTCTTATCTTTATCGTCGTGCTGATCCTTGTAACAGTTTTTATTGTCGCAATCATAGCCGAGTTGGTGGGTTACTCCAGTCGTGCAGCAGTCGAGACGGGCTTATTACTTTCGCAGACCAGCGAGTTTTCTCTCTTGCTGGCACTAACAGGAGTGGCTTCGGGACAGATTACACCAGAGCTCTTCTCTATGATCGCATTGATTACAGTGAGTACGATGACGCTGACCCCGCTAATCTCTCGCGAGAGTGTGGCATTGCGACTCGTTAAATGGCACCCTCGTTATAGAAGCGGCGAGGCGGCTTGCGATGCGATGCAAAACCATGCCGTTTTGCTTGGCTATGGCCGGGCGGGGCCACGCACTGTTTATGCACTGAAAGAGCGTGGCATCTCCATGGTAGTGGTGGATGAGGATGCGGGCGTGATCCGTCAACTGATTGCGCAAGGTATCCCATGTGTGCATGGTGATGGTTCCGACGTGCATACATTGAAGCGTGCGCATTGTTTGGAGGCGAAGGTGGTCTTTTGTTCAATGCGGCGGACTCGCGATGCGCAATTGGCGCTAAATTATTTGAAAGATTCACCAGTTGAAGTTATTGTAAGGGTGTTTGAGAAGTTTGAAGAAGATATGGTGCGCGCTGCGGGCGGACAGCCCGTAAGAACAGCCGTTGCTGCAGCTGCCCAATTTCTAGAATGGACGGAAGTGAATCTGCCAAGAGTAGAGAAACCCTAGTGGCTTCATTTACGGATACCGCCAATACCGAGAACTAATCCTTAACAAATGCGACTAGTCGCTCCCCTGCCTTCTGCTATGAAGCAAAGAAGAATCGCGGGTGCTCGCTGAGGTCTTCGACGCTTTGCCCATGAAGTGAGACTTCTAATGCCATTGCTTTGATCGCGTCTGCTTGTCCGATCCCGGTCTCTAATGCCAGTAGACCACCTTCAGCCAAATGTTCAGGGACACTTTTGAATAGTAGACCCAGATCATCCAGACCCTCTTGTCCTGAGGCGAGTGCGTTGTGTGGTTCGTGATCAATCACCTCTGGTTCGGCAGTCTGCATTTCAGCTTCGGTTAAATAAGGCGGGTTGGAAACAATAAGATCAAAGCGCGCGTCTTCATCTAGCGGCTCGAACCAATTCCCTTTGATAAAGGTGACTCTACTGGATAAATTTAGCGCAAGCGCATTTTCTTTGGCGAGCGTGATGGCACCCTCGCTTTGATCAGTTGCGGTGACTTCAGCGTCCGAGTATCTCGAAGCGAGGGCTAAAGCAATGGCGCCGCTACCTGTGCCCAAATCTAGGATACGTTTCGGTGGTGTCTCCAGTCGTTCTATGATCAATTCAATCAGCTCTTCAGTCTCATGCCGCGGGATGAGGGCACGCGGATCGACTTTAAGCGTGAGGCCGTAAAATTCCGTGTTGCCTATAATATACTGTAGTGGCTCACGCGATGCCCTTCGTTTGACCAGAGACCGTAGGTCTGTGAGTTGCGCTTCAGTTAGCGGGCGGTCGAGATCAAGGTAAATATCGAGACGCTTAATCCCAAGCGAGTGTGCGATTAAGATATCTGTATCGAGCTTGGCGTTAGGGACGCTCTTTTTTTTAAAGAAAGTCTCTGTCCGCTCTTTGATTTCTCGAATGGTGAGCATTTGATTTCGCCTCAGAGGGTCTGTTTCTCCAACAGATTCTGGATGCGAGCCTCATAGTCGTAGTTTTGCAGGGCGTCGATCAAGTCGTCCAAGTCGCCTTCGACGACAGTTGGGAGGGAGAGGCTTAGGCCGATGCGGTGGTCGGTCAGGCGGCCCTGGGGGTAGTTATAGGTTCGGATGCGCTCGGAGCGGTCACCTGTGCCGATCTGGCCTTTGCGCTCGGCGGCGTATTTGGCGTGTTCCTCATCGACTTTGGCTTGGAGTAGGCGTGAGCGCATCACCGTGAGGGCTTTGGCGCGGTTTTTGATCTGTGAGCGCTCGTCGGCACAGTAAACAGTGACGCCAGTTGGCTTGTGCACCATCATGACGGCGGAGTCGGTCGTATTTACGTGTTGTCCCCCTGCCCCACTGGCGCGCATGGTTGAGATATCTAGATCTTGCGGGTTGATCTGCACGTCTACTTCTTCGGCTTCAGGAAGCACAGCTACGGTGGCGGTGGAGGTATGAATACGACCTTGGGTCTCGGTTGCGGGTACGCGCTGGACGCGGTGTACGCCGCTTTCGAATTTAAGAAACTTGTAGGCCTCTTCGCCCGTCATGTTAAAAATGATTTCTTTAAATCCACCCATATCGGCGGGGCTTGAGCTCATGATCTCGACCCGCCAGCCACGCGTTTCTGCGTAACGGCTATACATACGGAAGAGATCACCAGCAAAGATATTGGCCTCGTCGCCACCAGCACCACCGCGGATTTCCATAACGGAATTACGACTGTCGGTGGCATCAGGGGGGATCATGAAACGGAGCACGTCGTTGGCGAGGCGGTCGCGCTCGTTGGCAAGCGGTTCGATTTCCTCAGCGGCCATTTCTCGCAACTCGGCTTCGACGGAATCATCGGCGGCCATGGCTTGGTTTTCTTTGAGTTGTTCGACGGTGCTGTGGTAGGATTCGAACTTTTCGACGAGCGTGCTGAGGCGCATTTGTTCGCGGGAGACTTCGGCAGCGCGGCGCTGATCTGAGTAGAAGTCGGGATCGGCCATCTGCTCGTTTAGATCGCTGAGTTTATCGCGGAAAGGGGCTATGTCAGGAATTGTGTGCATCGTTAAGAAACAGCGTTTGAATTATGCGTTGCAGTGAAAGCTATAGCTCATAACAGTCGAGTTCTACCTGCAATGACGAAAAAGAACCTTCACCGCCAAAACATTGTCGCTTGTATCTGGGATTTTGACAAGACGCTCATTCCTGGCTACATGCAGGCGCCTATCTTTGAAGCTTTTGGGATTGATGAGGAGCAATTCTGGAAAGAGGTCAACGCCTTGCCCGATATTTATGCCAAACGTGGCACGCGCGTCTCTTACGATACGATCTACCTGAACCACTTGATCAGTTTCGTGAAAAACGGCTGCCTCAAGGGCTTGACCAATCAGCGCCTTCGCGAACTAGGTAAAGAGCTGCGCTTTTATGACGGCTTACCTGATTTGTTTACCCGCTTGCAGGCCGTGACGGAATCGCGGCCAGAGTATAAAAAGCATAACATCAAGCTGGAGCACTATATCATTAGCACAGGATTGGCAGAAATGATCAAAGGCAGTATGATTGCACCCCATGTAGATGGGATCTACGGCTGCGAATTTATTGAGGCACCGCTGCCACCAAATTATTCCAACCAAGACGAGTTGCCGCTGCAATTGGAATTTGAGATTAGCCAGATTGGTACGATCGTCGATAATACTATTAAGACGCGCTACATTTTTGAGATTAATAAGGGCAGTAACAAAAATCCGACAATCGATGTGAACGCCTCGATGGACCGGGTGGATCGCCGCATACCGATGGATCGGATGATTTACACAGCGGATGGGCCGAGTGATGTGCCTGTGTTTTCAGTCGTTAAAAGCAATGGCGGTAAGACTTACGCAGTCTTCAATGCCGAGAGTGAAGCTGAATTTGCGCAAAACGATGCTCTGCTTCACGCGGGGCGTATCCATGCCTATGGCCCGGCTGACTACACGCAGAAGAGCACCACTTCCAAATGGCTGCGTATGCACGTTCGCTCGATTTGCGATGGGATTGTGGCAGAATGTGAGGCGAGTCTTAGCGAAAACGTTAGCCGCGCGCCCAGGCATCTGCACGATGAGGATGAGCTGGATGAGACTTCAGCCGGGAAACTTAAGTCACAAAAGGACTTGTTTTAGCTTAATTATGGTGCGTTCGCTTGCGACGCGCGAATGCACCACGACTTGAAATTAGCCAGCCCCACTACTTCTTGCTGTGATTTGCCATTTGATTAAGCAGGTTCGCCTAGGATGAGTCGCACCGCATCTAGGCGCAAGTGCGCCTTGGCGATATGGCGTGTCACATCCGCTATGACTGTTTCTGCAATTTTGATTTCTTCCTGCCGGATGTTGGGATTCACCTTTTGTAGCTCCTTTAAGCGACTGGCTTCTCCGTCGAGCCGTTCGTGGGCTTGATTCATGGCGGTTGTGAGCCGAACTGATTTTTGATTGTTAGCGTGCTTTTCTGCTGCGCTTAGCATTTCTGGAACGAGGGCTTGGAGTAGCGCAGGGTCTTGCTTGAGGCGGAAGACCTCTTCGTCGCCACAGTATTTGTTAATAGTGTCGTGTGTGAATTGCTGACTGCAATCCTTGCCGCTGAGATCTACGAGCACGCGCACAGGTGTTGGGGGCAGAAAGCGATCCACGTGGAGACGTGGTGGCGCGACGCTCTCGAGCACATAGATGGCCTCGATCAAAATAGCGGGGGCTTGGACATTGGGATCTTTCCAGACGACGATAGAGCTGTTACCTTTTTCCGAGCTGAGCGTGAGATCGATCGCGCCGCGGACCATAGGGTGATCCCATGTCAGGAAACCGATATCTTCGCGACCAAGTGCACGAGTGCGGTCGTAAGTCACAGTGGTCCCCTCTTCCGGCAAGCAGGGGAAGGAATCGGTAAACAACTGTCCCGGCGTAAGACGGAAGGTGCGAGTATCGACATCATCGACGGTCACGCCGAAGTGATCAAAGATGCGATTCATAAATTGGTCGAGCGTGCAGTCGGTATCGAGGGCACGGATGTGCCCGACGAGCTTGTCGGAGGCTTCTTTCCTGAAGGAGTTAAGCGCGATGAGCCGATCCTGCCCTTGGCTAAGTTGCTTCTCTAGGTCTTTGCGAAACACCTTGCTTTCCTCGATCAGTTGGTCGGCCTCGGCCAGCATCTTTTTATCGACTATGTGGTAGCGCGGCCCCAGCGAGCGTAGACACTTTCCAAACTCGTTCAGGTAGGCATAGCCGCCTTTGAGTGAATGCTCGACGCCGTTCAGGCCCTCGTGGTGCCAGCGCATGAGTAGTTCTGTCCAACTATTCTTTAGGAATGGAATGTGGATTTGGATGGTTTCGGTCTGCCCGATTCGGTCAAGACGGCCAATGCGCTGTTCGAGTAATTCGGGGTTGAGTGGCAAGTCGAAGAGCACGAGGTGGTGTGCGAACTGAAAGTTACGTCCTTCACTGCCAATCTCTGAGCAGAGGAGAATTTTCGCGCCGTCGGCCTCAGCAAACCATGCCGCGTTGCGGTCGCGCTGAAGCAGCGTCAGTTCTTCGTGGAAAAGGCCTGCTTTGACGTTGATTTCTTCGAGTAGTGCGTCGTGGATCGCTTGCACCTTTTCGCGAGTGCAGCAGATGAGGAGAACTTTCTCATTTTCTCCGAGGTCTTTAATTAGTTCGGCCAACCACAAGATGCGTGGGCCGTGGCGAAAGTCGTAGGACTCGGCCTCTTCCTTGCCTTTAGACGTATCGAGTTCAAACTCATGGAGTAGGCGTTTTTCAAGCGCTTCCTTTGGCAGTTTCGCGCGCGGCATGAGTGCAGATGGCAGCCCTTCCCTTTTTGGGAAGCCAGTTAGCGAGTCGCGCGAGTTACGGAAAATCACACGCCCCGTGCCGTGTCGATCGACTAGCTCTTCTAGCATGGATTGCTGGTCTTCGAGGAGTGTACTAAACTTGTCGTCGGTGTATTCTTTGAAGACTTTACGAATATATTTGAGATCTTCAGAGCTTAGCTTTTTACGGGCACACATCTTGTTGGCCACCGCCGCGACCTTAGAGTAGCCCGACTGTTCCTGACGAAATTTATCCAGATCAGGATAACGCTCAGGATCGAGCAAGCGGAGACGGGCAAAGTGTCCTTCCGCGCCGAGTTGCTCGGGTGTGGCGGTCAACAGTAACAAGCCGTGACTCCTTTTTGTTAGACCCTCGACCAGTTGATACTCTGGGCTGGCGACTTGGGGCGTCCATTCGAGGTGGTGCGCCTCGTCGACGACGAGCATGTCCCATTTCGCCGACAACGCACAATCTGCCCAACGCGGATGCTCTAGTAGCGTCTTAATACTGCAAATCACGAGCTGTTCAGTGTTGAAGGGATTGGTTGCCTCGTCCACAGAGGTGACGGATTCACAATGCGCCGCATCGACTAGCGTGAACCACAGGTTAAAGCGGCGCAGCAACTCGATTAACCATTGATGGACGAGCGACTCAGGCAATACGATGAGGATGCGCTCTGCTCGACCTGTGAGGTGGAGTCGGTGCAAGATCAAGCAAGCTTCAATCGTTTTGCCGAGACCGACTTCGTCTGCGAGCAAGACACGCGGCATGTAGCGGCTAGCGACTTCAGAGGCGATGTATAGTTGATGTGGAATCAGGTCAATACGCCCACCTGCGAATCCAGCCACGTCCGACTGTTTGGCATCTGCAAGTCGGGTGATGGCCTCGTAGCGCAAGTTGAAGGCGGACGATTGATCAATTTGTCCCCGGATGAGGCGATCTTCGGGTTTGCTAAAGCTGATCGTATCCGCGAGATCCATTTCTGTGATTTTGACTGCCCCAGCAAGGTAAGTTATGATCCCCTCCTCCACTTTCACCGCCTCGATCACGACGGGTTCACCGTCTTGGGAGTGAATGGTGTCGCCCACGTAAAATTCGACGCGCTTAATGGGCGCATTGGCTCGTGCATAGAGCCGAGCTTCCGCAGACGCCGGAAAAGCGAGTTTAAGCTGATGCGGGGAGACTTCTTCCACTATCCCGAGCCCGAGCTCTGGCTCCGTTTCGCTGATCCAGCGTTGTCCAATCGTAAATTTAGCCATTGTTGGATGTTTTGGCTCACCTTAATTAAAGTCAAGGAGCGGCTCTACGTATGTTAGCAGTGGCAAAGGTTCTTGCGGCGATGGACATGCTCCCGCTAACTTTATCTATGCACGCGAATATCGACCTCTTTATTCCTGACCAGATCAGTATCCCCGAAGCACAGGCGCGTACCTCTCACCTCGGCATTGGCGCGCACCAAGACGACTTGGAATTTATGGCTTTTCATGGCATTGCCACCTGCTATGGTCAAGATGGCGCGTGGTTTAGTGGGATCACCTGCACAGATGGTGGCGGTAGCGCTCGCTCCGGAGCCTTTGCTGGTAAGACGGACGCCGAGATGCAAGCGATCCGTGCCGACGAGCAACGCCGTGCGGCGGAAATCGGCCAATACAGTTATGTAGGGCAGCTTGGCTTTACTAGCGCGGCAATTAAGGATCCCGCAACCCGTGGCAAATTAGTCGATCAATTGGAGCAAGATCTAATCTGTACTCAGCCCGAAGTGCTCTATACGCACAATCCCGCCGACAAGCACGCCACTCACGTGGCTGTATTTCACGCAGTGATTGAAGCGCTGCTTAGGATTCCGCCCTACTCTCGCCCAAAGAAGGTCTACGGCTGTGAAGTTTGGCGTGATCTCGACTGGCTTGAGCCGGAGGATAAGATTGCGCTTGATGTGAGTCCTTATCCCGAATTAGCTGAGAAACTGAATGCATGCTTCGCCTCGCAGATTACTGGGGGTAAAGACTACGGAAAGGCCGTCATTGGCCGCCGTCGTGCGAATGCGACCTTCTACGATTCTCATTCGGTTGATACGCTTGATCAGTTCTGGTTCGCAATGGACCTGACGCCGCTGATTGAAGATGATGCACCTACTGTGAAGGCCTTTGTTGAAGCAAAAATAGATCGATTTCGTTCATCAGTCATCGGGCAATTGTAGCGCCTTAGCTTATTCGATTTAGCCTCGCCTCTAGGCAAATTTTGGCGCAAGGAAGCTGGCGTGCTACGTACTCACTTGACGCAATCGCGGATTCGGTGAACTTAGCCTGTTCCATGCCTGCCGCTGACACAATTGTAGCTCTCTCATCGCCTTCAGGCGAATCTGCCATTGCGCTGATTCGCTTGTCTGGGCCCGCTTGTGCGGAACTGGCTCTTGCGATCACAGAGCGCAGTCAGCCGCTCAAAAAGCGCTATGCGCATTTTGCTAAGTATATCGATGTTAATGGAACACAAATTGACGAGTGCGTTATTACCTATTATGCTCATGGTCAATCATTTACAGGCGAATCAATGTTAGAAATAGCGCCTCACGGAAATCCCATGATCGTACAAAAAATTCTGGCGGATTTAATGGCGCGGGGATGCCGTCCCGCGGAGCCAGGTGAGTTTACGCGCACAGCGTTCTTAAATGGTCGCATGGACTTGAGCCAGGCTGAGGCAATATCTGATTTGATTCGTGCACGTTCTGACCGTAGCCTTGAAGTGGCACAACGCCAGTTGCATGGGTCAGTTGGTCGTAAGATGAGCGAATTGACAGAGCGGCTACTCGGCGTAATGGCACAGCTTGAAGCCTACATAGATTTTCCTGAAGAAGATTTGCCGGGTGAAGACCAAGCAGGTCCTGCTTCCGAACTTCGCAAACTGATCGAGGAAATAGGCGATTTGATGGAAACGCAGCGTTACTCCGCCCTGCTCCATGAAGGAATTAAAACCTTAATTATTGGCGAACCTAACGTAGGCAAAAGTAGTTTGATTAATGCACTTACAGGCGCCGAAAGGTCCATTGTTAGTGATATACCAGGCACAACACGAGATTACATTTCGGCCTTTATGATGCTGGGGTCATGGCGTATCGAGATTTTGGATACAGCAGGTTTACATGAGGCTGGCGACGCGATTGAAAAGATCGGCATTGATCACACGATTGAGCAAGCCGAGACAGCGGATTTCTTCTTACTCGTGCTTGATGCCAACCTGCCCTACCCCACTCTGCCGGATTCTTTACTGCAGCGAATGAATCCGGTTAATACGATTGTGATCGTGAACAAAACAGATCTGCCCAGCGCTGAATCGTGTGCTGATTTCCTGCCGGATCTACAGCATGTACGCACTTCCCTCCTCGAGCGGAAGGGCCTCGCGGATCTGCGCGAAATCTGGCAGAAATCTATTGATGCCAGTCTGACGCATGGGCAGAATGATGGCGTGGTGGTTAACGCGCGCCATGCCGCTTCACTTAGAGAAGCTGTTGATGCACTGAAACTTGCATCATCTAAGTTGAAATTAGGCGATCACTCTGAGCTGATTGTTGCTGACATGCGTGATGCAGTAGAACACATTGGGCAAGTTGTTGGACGTGTCGATAATGAGCGTATGCTTGATAGGCTTTTTAAACAATTTTGCATCGGTAAATGAGCTCAGGATTAAAGTTTGGGAAAGCCCAACCCTATGACGTGATTGTCTGTGGCGCCGGTCATGCGGGTTGCGAAGCCGCCCTAGCCTCTGCGCGGCTTGGTGCCGACACGCTTATGCTGACTGGCAACCTCGATACGATCGCTCAAATGAGCTGTAACCCTGCAATTGGCGGCCAAGCCAAAGGTCACATGGTTCGAGAGATCGACGCACTTGGCGGCGAGATGGCAATCAACACAGATACCACAGCGATTCAGTTTCGTCTATTAAATGCTTCTAAGGGACCTGCTGTCCAGGCGCCTAGAGCGCAATGCGACAAGAAGGCTTACCAATATCGCATGAAGCATGTGATTGAGTTGCAGGATAACTTAGACCTTTTTCAGGCCATGGTCCAAGGTCTTATCTATGAAGGCGATAAGGTAGTTGGCGTTCGGACTAATCTGGAAGTTGAATTTTACGCGAAGACCGTGGTTGTCACGACGGGCACATTTCTTCGTGGCTTAATGCATGTAGGTAAGAATACGAATAAAGGCGGGCGGATGGGCGATTTTTCGGCGGAAGGGCTTTCTGGGTCATTTTTGGAGGCAGGAATTGAGTTAGAGCGCCTGAAGACTGGCACGCCAGCGCGGATTCTTGGCAGTAGCATTGATTTTAGTCACCTAGAAGAGCAGAAGGGCGACTTAGACCCGACGCTTTTTGCGTTTTACGATACTCGTGGAATCGAAAACGTGTTCCACGTAGAACAATCGGAGAAGGGCGCCCTAGACTCGGAACACGAACTGTTCCACGTGGAACAGCCGCATCAACGAAAGCTGGGGTGGTTGCCTGGCCAAGATCAAGTGTCTTGCTGGATGACCTACACGGGGGCGGACACACGGCAGGTGGTTGAGGACAATCTACATCTTTCTCCAATGTATTCTGGACAGATCGAAGGCACAGGGCCGCGTTACTGTCCCAGTATTGAAGATAAATTCGTCCGCTTTGCTGATAAAGAGCGCCACATGCTTTTCCTAGAGCCTGAAGGGCGTAACACGAACGAATGGTATATTAACGGGCTTTCTACGAGTTTACCTTTTGCAGTGCAGTTAGATATGCTGCGAAGCATCGAGGGTTTAGAGGATGTCCATATGCTGAGGCCAGCTTATGCAGTGGAGTATGATTTTGCCCCTCCGACGCAGCTTTTTCCTTCATTGGAATCCAAGAAGGTGGAGAACCTTTTCTTTGCGGGTCAGATCAACGGCACCTCAGGCTACGAAGAAGCGGCGGGGCAGGGGCTGATCGCAGGTGTCAATGCTGTGCAAAAGATTCGTGGGCAGGAAGCCTTGGTCTTGAAGCGTCACGAAGCTTACCTTGGAGTGCTCATCGATGACTTAGTGACAAAGGGCACGAAGGAACCATATCGTATGTTTTCTAGCCGCGCGGAACACAGGCTTCTGTTTAATCATCCGAGTGCAGAGTTGCGCTTAGTCGATACGATTGATAGACTACAACTCGTTGATAAACAAAGGTTAGTGAAAATTAAGGAGAAGTCTTCTAAGGTGCTTAAATGGACGGATCGTCTAGAGCTAGAGCGTAGGGCAGGTGAGAGCTATGCTTTACATTTGCGGCGATCTCATTCCCAGGAGGACTTCCCCGACGCCATGAAAGGGGAACCTAAGGAAGTTCGCGATGAGGTGCATTACCGTGTAGTTTTTAAAGGTTATTTAGATCGCGAATTGAAGCAGATCGAGAAACTAAAGCATATTGACAAGATAAAGTTACCAGAGGGCTTTGATTTTACGGAAGTTAAGGGGCTACGCAGCGAGAGCGCTCAGAAGCTGGTCGAGATTGCTCCAAGCTCTTTGGGGCAGGCGAGTCGTATCAGTGGCGTGAACCCCGCGGACATCAGCATTCTAATGGTGCATCTGGAGGCTCGCTCTGGCGAAAAGTCGCACTAACAAACAATTTCAACGGAAAAGCCTTCTGGACGATTGTCCCATTTGTGTTACGGCTGAGTCCCATCCGGGTTAAATCGGCCGGAAAGGGTTTGGACTTGGGTTTAAGCTTGACCCATCATGCTTTTTGGTGGAATAGGTGGTCTTATTAAGTAATCCTAATTTTCTAGGCCTTTTAAAATCAAACTGTTTGCATAGCTGATTATAAACAAATATGAGCGCGCAAAAAATGCATCGTGTTTTGGTCGTAGACGATGAGTCTGACGTTACCGAACTTTTACAGTATAGACTTGAGCAAGAAGGGTATCGCGTAGCGACATTAAACGATCCCTTGGGCTTTGTTGCCAAAGTGCGCGAGTTTGAACCAGACTTGATGCTCCTGGATATAATGATGCCCGAACTCAGCGGCATACAGTTATGCCGCATCGCTCGCGCGGATCCTACGATAAAGCATATCCCGATCATATTTTTGAGTGCGCGCGGTGAGGTCGAGGACCGAATTAAAGGCTTAGAAGCTGGGGCCGAAGATTATGTATCTAAACCATTTAATACCAATGAGTTGTTGCTTAGGATAAGCAAAATGCTCAAGCGCTCAGGCGCGCCCTCGGAACCCGCCGGGCAGTCGCGAATTGATATCGCGGGCGTTGTCATCGACGAGGATTTGCACCAACTGACGGTTGATGGTGAAAATGTTTTACTGACAGCGACCGAATTTCGTCTACTTAAACTTCTCATGGAGCGAAAGGGACGCGTGCAATCGCGAGATCATTTATTGGTTAATGTGTGGCATTACGATACGGATATTGAGACGCGCACCGTCGATACTCATGTACGTCGCGTGCGCGAAAAACTCGGACAATATGCGCACATGATTGAGACGGTGCGTGGCGTCGGTTACCGGGCGGTCGATATCTAGTGCGAACAAACTAGGGGACCTTGCCTTAGTTACTTGAGCTTAGTCAGCTGCTGATTAACTTGTCTTATAATTTGGATTTGGCTTATAACTGGGTCATTTCGCTCTTTCGTCTTATATGCTCTGGTTTTCTACAATTTTATTGTTGCTCTTATCGCTTTTACTCTTTCGTCATATTTTACGATTGAGCCGTCTCTTACATGAGCTTGAAGATTCGGTCTGTTCGCGAAGGCGTTTAATACAGGAAGACTCTAGAGAGACTTTACGAAAAATCGGAGCACTTGGTCTTGTTGATTCGATAAACGAACTCATTGATTCAAATAATCAGACCATCATACAAAAGAACGATTATTCGGAGCAGATTGACGTCATCCTAGGCGCAGTTCAGGAAGCAGTGATTGTATTTAACCAAGATCATGTGGTGGAATATGCCAATCGATCTACAGAGAGGATATTTCATGAGGGCCTTCCAATCCAAGGCATGAGTCTAGAGGGAGTGCTTCGTTCGAGTGCTTTGTTGGAACATTTAGATTCCACAGCGACTCGAGACGAAAACGAAGCAACACGGATCAAGATTAATCAAGGAAAGAAAAAACTATGGTTTGAAGTTTCTTGCTCGAAGGTGCAGGGCATGTATTCCGAGGGCACTTACTCGACGCTTCTTGTCATGCATGACATTACAAAGCAAAAAGACCTGGAAGCCAGTCGACGTAAATTTGTGGCCAATGCTTCACACGAGTTACGCACGCCATTGACTATCATTAAAGGGTTCGCGGAAACATTGACCGACGACAAGGCAGCGATTGATAGCAAGATGCGAGATCGCTTTACAAAGAAAATCTTAAAAAACGCGGGGCGCCTTCACCGGCTCGTCGAGGATTTGTTAACTATTTCAAGATTAGAGTCGCAGCCCTACCTAATCGAGCCGGTAGAGCAATCCATTGAATCTCTTTTTACTGAAGTCGCTGAAAGTTATTATAGTCGGCTTGATGTTAGTAGGCAGAGAATTGAAGTAAAGGTCGATGAGGCGGTGGACCCGTTTTCTTTTGATCGATATCGGATCCATCAAGTTTTGGATAATCTTGTAGAAAACGTTTTTCGCTATGCGCCAGAGTTTAGGTCAATCAGATTGGAGGCCGTGCTCGAGCCTGAATCGGGAGATGTGCATTGCTCCGTTATTGATGATGGTCCCGGTATTCCAAAGAAGCATCTCCCGCACCTATTCGAGCGTTTTTATCGGGTGGATAAAGGACGGTCGCGGGAGACAGGTGGCACTGGGCTAGGCTTAAGTATTGTCAAACATATCGTGCAGTTACACGGCGGCACAGTCGCGGCTGAGAGTAAAGTGGGGGAGGGCACTCGTATATCCTTTAGACTGCCGATCAAACTGACTCAACCACTAGGAGAGACTTCGGCTGACCTGGAATACGCTGGTAACAATACCCATAGCGATCAGAGCAACGAGGATGAAAGCACAGATCAAGGCGCCGGTTGAAACAAGTGTAGTCAATTTGGTGAGGCGCGCCGTTAATTCATTGCGAAACCCTTTGGTAATTTCGTTCATGCTGTGGGCAAGATTACCGGTATTTTCACCGACCGTTAATATGTCGACCGCTAGGTCGGGCATGAATTGGTTTCTTTGAAAGGCCTGTGCGATTGAGAGCCCCTCGTTGACCTGACCTCGTGCAGTGTTGAAGCGTTCACGCAGTTTGGTATTTTTCACGGTGCGCTCGGTTAGGCGTAAGGTCTCGGTTGTATTGATACCACTTTCTAGCAATGTGCTGATCAAGTTACCGACTTGGAAGAGTTCGCCTAAGTAAAAGATTTTGCCTAACAGTGGCACTTTTAAAAGCCATGAGTCGGTGTGGCCCAGTCCAGATTCGGTACGCCGCCATTGCTGGAAACCTATAATACCAATAATTAGTCCAAGCAGAAAAAAGGGGCCGATCTGCGCGATGAAGGATGAACCATCGATCAATATGCGAGCGCTCCAAGTCATCTCACCACCCAGACGATCCAGCATACCTTGAATTTGCGGCAATAATACCGTCATAAAAAGGATGACGACTGCAATTGCGACTGTGCAAATGAAGGCTGGGTAAACCATACTCGCGATCATCTTTTTGCGTATCGCTTCCTTCTCTTCAAGGTAATCGATTACTTTGCTCAAAATAGGGCCGAGGTTGCCTGTTGCCTCGCCAGCATCAATTACGTAGCTGATCGAGCTTGGGAAGCAGCGAGCTTGGCGCGACATAGCCCCAGCCAATGTGGAACCCTCGCTGAGGTCGCGCCAGAGCGTTTGCGCAGTGGCACGTTGCTCCTTATCGCTGAGGCGTTGACTGAGTATACGGATGGAGTCGCCGACGGGTAAACCAGAGCCGTGGAGCTCCATCAAGCGCTTTAGTATGATGAGGCCGACTCTTTCACTTTTGGCTCCACGGGTCTTTTGAGAATTTTCATTGCCGTCTTTTTCACTGCGGTTGCTACGTAGTGCCTTTGCGCGTTCGCCTAGTCTGGCCAAGGCAGAAGGTGTTCCAGTGGCTCCTTCCTTTAAGGTCACTGGGCTGAGCCCTTTCGCTTGTAGGCGCTGCATGGCAAGGCGACGCTCGGCTGCCTCGATCGTGCCGCTCACAATCGTGCCATCTGTCTCACGCGCTTTATAGTTAAAAACTGCCATTTATAAGACCAGAGGAGTGTCTTGTTGAGGGCAGCAAGTCCACTATTTTCGTTTTCAAAAGATCGACTGAGTCGATCCAGATTTGTTGCAGGCCATTAAAATCAGCGGGGAACAGTACTTGTCCTTCTGTGCCAGATGCGTATGCACATATAACTACCATGACTCTTAAACGGTCTATTTTTTGCCTAATCACTTCACTCGAGCTTTTTGCCACGCTTTCAGGCGAAAGCGATTCAAAAGCATTGGGCGACACTTTGACTATGCCCACAGAGCAGACCAATGCCATCATCCAGCAAAGCCCCATGCCTGACCTTGGAAAAGGGCGACTCGCAAGAATTCTCACCCGTTACTACAACGATGGCTTAGGGGGCGCCGAGCAATGGGATCAAATTTCGAGCCTCAAGCTAAACGGGACACTCAAACTTGAGGAGGGCGTATTCGAGCTGAATGCCTACCAAAAGAAACCAGATCTCATAAAGATGATGATCCGTGACAATCGGAGTCATCAGGTGTTGGTATACGACGGCACGAATGCTTGGAAAAAAATAACTGGGAGTAAAACCGAGCCAGTACCGATGGCAGAGTCCGAGGCGAGACGCTTTAAGCACAGCTCGCTCCTAGGTAGCCATCTACTTTATCCCTATGCGAGGGGAAAAGAGATCGAATATGTCGATACCGTGCCGACCGAAGGTTACATTTGCCACCAGATCCGCGTGACGCTAGATAGCGGCTACCAAGTTGATTATTTCATCGATGTACGCACGTATCTTCAGCGTAAAGCAGTCCACCTTGACCTTCGTAGTGGCCTTGTGAATAGCATCGTATGTAAGAATTATGTCCGTGAGCTTGGTATGCCCATTGCGAAGGAGGCCGAGAGCTTTGAAAATGGAGAATGGGTTAGTTCGCTCACGCTTAATGACTTTCAAGTGAACTCAGGCGTCATGCCATGGATGTTTAAGATCAACCATTAGGTCTTCTAGATGGTGACCATTTATAAATTGTTTATGAAATGTCACATACTTAGGCTCGCTCCTCACAGTAAGGCTTAGTAGCTGTTGATTGCCCCCAGAATACAGCTCATGTTATTCTAGCGAATTACGATCATGCCCGTTACTGATATTTTTGACGTCGTCGATAGAAGTGACAAGGTCATTCGGCAAGAATCACGTGCTGTAGTGCACCGTGAGAAGCTTCTGCACCGCGCAGTCCATGTTTTTGTTTTTAATAAAGCGGGACAACTTTATCTACAACGCCGCTCTATGGCCAAAGATACTGCACCGGGCAAATGGGTGAGTTCCTGTTCCGGCCACGTTGATAGTGGCGAGGACTACGACAAAGCGGCTGGGCGAGAGCTTATCGAAGAGATCGGCTTACACAATCCTGTCGATTTGAAGCGACTCTTCAAAGAAGCCCCCTGCGAGCCGACAGGTAACGAATTTGTCTGGGTTTATTCCTGCCAATCGGAGGGACCATTCATATTGGATCCAATCGAAGTGATTGAAGGCCGCTGGATTGATTTAGAGGAATTGAAGAATTGGCTTAGTCATCGTCCACGTGATTTTGCATGGTCCTTTAGTTATCTCTGGGCGAAATATATCGAGGGCAAATACTAGGATTCCGACTAGTCCGGCAAGTAGGTGGCCGAGTTTTTAGAATCTTCCTCGACCTCGACTTGTGAGACCCAGACGCGATCTTCTGTCTGCGCACGCACCATCGGGTTGAAAACTCCATGAAGATGTTTTGCGAGGCCTTCGCAGGAGGTGTTGGGTAAAATGTAAGCTTTAAAGAGCTGACCAAATTGAGCGAGTAGGGCATCGCTCTCGGGGTCGCTCTCATTAAAAAGGCAGGCGTGGTCGAGATTTTGAGCGATCCAAGTTTTGAGATACTTCAAGTCGCCAAAGTCGACGACGAAACCATTGGCATCGGTTTCTCGGCAGGCGAAGGTTAGCGTGATCGCCCAATTATGACCGTGTATGAGCGCACAGTGGCCGTCGTGCCGGTGTTGACGATGAGCAAAGGGGATGTCGCGGTAGGTTTTGCTACAGGTTAGCATAATATTTAGGAAATGGAATATGGAAGATGCGCGCTGCTGGACACGGGTAGTTTCTGATGCTTAGAGTCGCCATTCTTTGGCGCGGAGGCTCGCGACACTTGGGGCGTCTTCGGCGTATGGGGTGGGATCGATGACCTTGGCCAGGTCAAAAGCTTCGCGGCGTTCGATGCAGGTGCCACAACGGCCACAGTGGAGGCCGCCGCCCTTGTAGCACGACCATGTTTTGGCAAAAGGCACGCCTAGCTCGGCACCGCGCCGCACGATGTCGGCTTTTGTCCAGTCGACGAAAGGGCGAATCAGCTCGACCTGTTCCCAGTCGGCGAGCATGATCGCATTGGCCATAGCCTCGGCAAATTCATTTCGGCAGTCGGGGTAGATTGCGTGATCACCAGAGTGGGCGGCGTAGGCAATTTGCCCCGCTTTGATAGAGAGAGCATGACCAGTAGCGACTGAGAGTAAGATCATATTGCGATTCGGCACGACCGTGCTCTTCATGTTCTCCTCCGTGTAGTGCCCTTCGGCGACTTCGATCTCCAGAGAGGTTAGGCTGCTGCCCGCAAGGAGGGGCTGGAGCGCTGAAAGATCTGCGACGGGCTGGGGGATGCCTAGTTCTTCACAGATTGCGGAGGCGCGCTCGAGCTCGCAACGGTGGCGCTGCCCATAGTCCACGGAAAGAGCGTGAATGTTATGGCCTGCCTGGCGTAAGTGATAAAGGAGGACGGTTGAATCGAGGCCCCCGGAATAAACGATGACGGTTTTCATGAATTCAGTGGTATGCCTTAATGGCGGAGCCCTGGGAATCCAGTGAGCAGGGCAAAAGTTTAGCGCAAAAAATGAATATGGTGCGGATAGCCGCAAGTAAAAATGAAATGATTGGGCATCGGATCATAGAGCTTTAATTCGTCTCTACGATATCTTGACATGGGCTAATTGCCCTCTATTGTGCCGAATTCACTTTTAAACTTAGCAACACTTTAAAAGCGGGCCTTATGCCTGCTTTTTTTATTTTTAGCACCCAATGAGCCACGAAATATTATCAGTTTTAGAATACATGGAAAAAGAGAAGGGGATCAGTCGTCCAGACATGATCGAAGCCATCTCTACTGCGATTGCGAGCGCTGCTCAGCGGGGTGTTGGCGCGGGTCAAGATATCCGTGTCGAGATTAACCCCAAGACGGGTTCACTAAAGGCGTGGACTGTGTTGCAGGTCGTGGACTCTGTAGGTGATGACGATCTTGAAATTCACGTTGAGAAGGCACGTCAAGCCAACCCGGACCTTCAAATCGGCGAGACCGTCGAGCAGGAAATCGATCCAGCCTACCTCGGGCGCATCGCTGCTCAGACTGCCCGCCAAGCGATCATGCAGCGCATACGCCAGTTTGAAAAAGACCGTATCTACGATGATTACAAAGACACTGTCGGTGATATCGTTACTGGCACTGTCCGCCGCCGCGAGCGCGGCGACTTGGTAGTCGACCTCGGTAAGGCCGAGGCGATCTTGCCGCCGCGCGAGCGCGTTTCCGGCGAAGATTACGCCCCTGGCGAGAGTATTCGTTGCCTGTTGCTTAAGATCGAACAGACTAACCGAGGCCCTGATATCATTCTTTCCCGATCGAACTTGAATTTCGTGCGTCGCCTCTTTGAGCTCGAAGTCACTGAGATCGCAGATGGCACTGTCTCTATCGAAGCGATGGCGCGCGAGCCTGGCTATCGCACAAAAATAGCAGTAAACAGCAGCGATCCCAAAGTCGACCCAGTTGGGGCATGTGTCGGTGCCCGTGGCGCACGTGTCAAAACGATTGTCCGTGAGCTTGGTGGTGAGAAGATCGACATCATCCGTTACTACCAAGACCCGCTCCAACTGCTCGAAGAAGCGCTCAAGCCCGCCGTTCCAAAGAACATTAACGTCAACGAAGGCGATCGCCGCATCCACTTCGAAGTAGCGGAGGACGACCTTTCCATCGCGATTGGTCGCCGCGGCTTTAATGCTAAGCTGACTTCTCGGCTTTTAGGCTGGAAACTCGACATCGGTAAGGAAGAGAAAGAAGCCGTCGGCTTTGACGAAAAGGTTGCTAAAGCCGTCCAAGGGCTTAACGCCATCAGTGGATTAGATCCCGAAGTGGCCTCACGATTAGTCGCGATTGGCTTTGCCAGCCCCGAAGTATTTGAAGGCGTCGAAGCCGATGACTTAATTGATGCTGGCTTCACTCCGGAAGAGGCCACGGATGTAATCTCCAAGGTCGCCGTATTTTTCCAGCAACAAGGCTAAGCGAAGGCGCTGCCATCCCACTCGTAACAAGCAGACTTAAAAAAATATCTCATCTATGAGTGTTCGCATACACCAACTTTCCAAAGACCTCGGAATGGAGAACAAGGAGCTGATCGAGCTCCTTAAAAGTCGCGGCTATGAGGTGAAGAGCGCTTCCAGCACAATCGACAACATCTCCGCAGAGGCCCTTCGAGAGGAGTTTGCCGCACAAGCGCCTCAGCCTGCCGAACCCAAACCCGAAGCGCCAGTGGCACCGAAGTTGCCCGAGGGCGCCTTCGTTAAATCCGCTGCTGACATCGATCGTGAGCATCAGAAAAAAGCTGCTGCCGAGGAAGCAGAAAAGGCGGCAAAGGCACCGAAGCAGGTCAGCCCTGCGACCCCTCCCTCGCCACCGACTGTGGCGACCCCTCCTTCATCTGCGATTTTGCCAAAGGCGCCTAATCCGATACCCACAGTCTCTACGCCAACTGCTGCACCGACGCCTGCTGGACCGCCCAAGCCGCCCGCAGCCGCCCAAGCCGCTGATGTAGAGCAAGCACCCGCTGCCGAATCTACTGAAGGTGAGGGCCCCGAAGCATCTGTGGCTGAAGCCGGCAAGCCAAAGAAAATCCACGTTAAACCCCCCATTGTCGTGCGTGATTTTGCGGGCGAGATTGGGCTCAAGCCTTTCAAGCTTATTTCCGAGCTAATGGAGATGGGTATTTTTGCATCGATGAACCAAACCATCGAGGAGAGCGTCGCAGTGCAAGTCGCAGGCCGGCATGGTTGCGAGTTAGAGATCCATCACCGTGGCGAGCAAAACGAAAAAGGTGCCTCTTCAAAGCCAAAGGTTGAAAAGCCTGACGACGACGACCCAAAGTTTCTTAAGCCGCGTCCTCCTGTCGTGTGCATCCTCGGACACGTCGACCACGGTAAGACCACTCTACTCGATACCATTCGCAAAGCCAATGTGGTCAAAGCTGAAGCCGGCGGGATTACTCAGCACATCGGTGCCTACCAGATTGATCACAAAGACCAAAAGATCTCCTTTATCGATACACCCGGCCACGCCGCTTTCTCGATGATGCGAGAACGTGGAGCTAATGTAACTGACGTTTCGATCCTCGTGATCGCAGCCGACGACGCCTTTAAGCCACAGACTGAAGAAGCACTCAAATTTGCTAAAGATGCCAACAACGCCATCATCGTAGCGATTAATAAGATCGACGCGAAGGGGGCCAACATCGATCGCGTCAAGCAACAGATGCAGGAAAGGGGCATCGCGCCCGAAGACTGGGGTGGCGAGACGATCGCTGTCGAGGTTTCCGCGCTGAAGGGCACAAACATCGACAACTTACTCGACATGATCCTCCTCCAAGCCGAACTTCTTGAGCTCAAGGCTAACCCGACTTGTCCCGCCTCTGGCACCATCATTGAATCTCAGATTGAGATGGGGCGTGGTGCATCCGCTACCGTCATCGTTGAGCGCGGCACCCTTAAGAAAGGTGACGCATTGCTCTGCGGGGAGGTCTATTGCCGAGTCAAAACAATGACCGACGCCGATGGTAATCAGCTCAAAGATGCGCCACCTGCGACACCAGTTAGAGTCACTGGGTGGTCAGACGTGCCCGCATCCGGCACCAAATTTTCTACTCAGAAAAACGAAAAATCAGCTAAGCGCTGCGCCGAGGAGAACATACAAGTGCGCAAACTCCATGATGCAGCCAGCACTCAGCAGCAGAATACGGAAGGGGGTGCTGCTACCGTTGAAGACCTCTTCGCCGCGATCGAAAACCAGCAGAAGAAGTGCCTTCGCGTCATCGTCAAGTCCGATGTGCACGGTTCGACCGAAGCACTGGTTCAAGCGCTCAAAGCCATCGAGAGCGACAAGGTCGAACTCGATGTGATTAGCAAGGGTGTTGGCCATATTACCAAGAACGACATCACTCTCGCCAGTGCGGGTGGCGCCATGGTTGTTGGGTTCAATGTCAAACTCGATAACGGCGTGCAGAGCCTTGCCAAGCATCACGATATTCGCATCGTCCAGCACGCGATCATCTACGAACTCATCGACCAGGTCGAAGAGGCCATGGCTGACATGCTCGACGCTGAATACACAGAGAAGAAGACTGGCGCAGCCGAAGTTCGCCAAGTATTCTCTGTTGGTAAGACACGCAAGGTCGCAGGTTGTATGGTAACCGAAGGGCTTATTCAGCGCAACTGCATCGCGCGACTCATGCGAGGCGGTGAGCTCATCCACGAGAGCAAAATCGACACGCTTAAACGCTTCAAGGACGACGTCAAAGAAGTCCGAGCAGGCTACGAATGCGGCATTAACGTGGCAGGCTACGACGACTACCAAGAAGGCGATACGATCGAATGCTTTGCCGTTGAAGAACAGCGCGCGTCCTTGTAATTCCCATGGCGAGTCCGCTCTAGTGCGCATGCAGCACTAGTTGCTATTGTTTGCATCCGGAAACAGAAACGCTACGAATTAAATACTTCTCGCCCTAGTTAATAGCTAATATGTCACAACGCATCACACGCATCAATGCTCTGCTTCAACGCGAGATCAGCGAACAAATGCGGCGGTATTATCGCAGCGACACTGCAGCGATCACGATTAGCGATGTCTCTGTCTCTGCGGACTTACGCAATGCCAAGATTTATTACTCGGTGCTCGGCGACGATGCCGAGATTGCAGCCAGTCAACAGCTTTTTCGTAGGATCGGGAAAGACATTCGCCAGCGGGTGAGCCGCGAGATAACGCTTAAATACTTCCCGGCTTTTTATTATGCCTATGATCCATCGCTAGAACGAGGGGCGGAGATCAACGAAATCCTCGATCAACTCGACCAAGAATCAAAATGACAGATAAAAAGTTCTACGCCGAAGACAGCGCACGCTTTGCCGCTGCGATTGAAAAATTAAAAGGCCAAAAAGTCGCCGTGCTTGGTCACCAGCGTCCTGATGGCGACTGCATTGGCTCCACTGTCGCCGCTGTTCGCGTATTAATGAGCCTCGGCATTGAAGCCATTGGCCTAAATCGCGACGCCACGCCAGCGACCCTTGAAGTTTTTGTTGGTGAGACCCCGATGGCGCTTGCTGCCGACTTTACCCCCGATGGTCACGTGGCCGTATCTGTTGATTGCGCTGACTTCAAGCGCGTAGGCGATCGCCTTAATGAGCTCTTTCCTGAAGTCGCGCTGAACGTCGATCACCACATTTCTAATAAGCTGTACGGTAAGGAAAACCTAGTCATCGCGACTGCTTGTGCCACCGCAGAGATTCTAGCGGGCTTCTGCTTAGACAATGGCTACGAGGTTGACGCCGTCACTGCTCAGGCACTCTATGTAGGTATAGCGACCGACACGGGGCAATTCCGCTTCCCTTCAACCACGCCCGATACCTTCGAGATCGCGCGTCGCCTTTGCGAGTGTGGTGCAAATCCTTCAGCCGCGGCGCATGAGCTCTACGAGCGTGAGAGTTTTGCCAAAATTAAACTTTTACAGAACTTCCTCGATTCCCTTACCATGGAGTTTGAGGACCGCGTTTGCGTTGGCCTAATTGAAAACGGCGTTTACGGAGAAACAGGCGCTACGATTGATGATGCTGAAGGTCTGGTTGACTATGCTCGTGCCATTGATGGCGTCGAAGTTGGCGTGTTAATCGAAGATCGCGCTGGAGCCGTCAAAGGTAGCCTCCGCGCGAAAGACCCGAAATATCGTGTCGATCAAATTGCCAAAAAATTTGGCGGCGGAGGCCACGCTTGCGCGGCGGGTCTCAATGTCGAAAATAGCTCGATCAAAGAATTTTATCCGCAACTCATGCAAGCCATCGGTGAACATTTGAAGAATTTATAATTCTATTTCAGCTTGGCTTGTGCTCGCGCGATGCTCTCAAGGCGGGCGAGGGTATTCCTTTACTACAGCAGCATCCCCTAAGGCCAAGCACTGCAATCAACTAACAATTTTACTATGTCTCAACCAATCAGCGACGCGCCGGAAGGCATCCTTCTTGTCGACAAGCCGCAAGGCATTACTTCGCACGATGTCGTGTCAAAAATCCGCCGTGTTTACCATATGAAAAAGGTAGGACATGCCGGGACGCTTGATCCGATGGCCACCGGCTTGTTACTTATTCTGATTGGTAAGGCGACCAAGGCTTCGCAATATCTGATGAGTCTCGGTAAAGAGTACACTGGAACCGTCAGGCTAGGCGTGAGCACCGACTCGCAGGACGCTGAGGGCGAGATCACTAAAGAGCGCCCTGTACCTGAGCTGACTGAAGAGCAAGTAAAAGCCGAGATGAAGACCTTCATGGGCGATCAATATCAGACGCCACCCATGTTTTCGGCTAAGAAGATTAATGGCCAAAAGCTCTACAAGTTAGCCCGTCAAGGAAAGGTCGTCGAGCGCGAGCCACGCGTCATTCATATTAGCCGTTTTGATCTAACTAAGTATACACTACCCGAACTCTCCTTCCTCGTGGGCACGAGTAAGGGCGCCTATGTGCGCACAATTGCGCACGACCTGGGGGAAAAATTCGGTTGTGGTGGTCATTTGAATGAGCTACGCCGAACAGCTATTGGGCAGTTTCGCATCGAGAATGCCACAAAGATTGAAGAGCTGGAAGTGATGTCGCCGTCCACTCTGCGTAAACAACTGATTCCCTTGATTCAAGCCGTGCCCACTCATGCGCTTTAGAGCGCGGAACTCAAAACTAAGTAAGCCCATGAACTTTCCAGCCGCCGTTGATAACTTTGAAGCACTTTCCTGGTTAAAGGGAGAACTGCATCTGGCTATCGGTGTCTTCGATGGTGTGCATCTTGGACATAAGGCCGTGATTGAATCGGCCGTGTTTTCCGCGCGCCGCTCAGGCGCTATAGTAACTCGAAAAAAAACAACCCAGCCCGGTTCAGCCCGGCGTGGTATTGCAGGTGTGTTAACTTTTGATCCGCACCCGAGTCGTCTCTTTCGTCCCGAAGATCCGACACGGCTCATCATGCCGATTGAGACGAAGACCGCGATGCTTCAGGATCTCGGGGTCGACTGCGTGATTCGTAAACACTTTGACCATGCCTTTGCCTCGATTCCTGCCGAGGAGTTCCTTAGCTATTTGAAGGGCGCTTTGCCCGCCCTTAAGTCAATCTATGTTGGCGAAAACTTCCGCTTTGGCCAGAAGCGCGCGGGAGACGTGGCAACTTTGGTTGAATCCGGGTGCGCTTTGAACCTTGGCGTGTTCAGCGCTGAACGTATTAAACATAACGGCGAACCGATCAGCAGCACGCGTATTCGTAAAGAACTCGAAGCGGGCGAGATCGAGGCCGTTAACGATTTGCTCGGCTACAATTATACCGCAAGAGGTAGGATCGTGGGTGGTGCGAGTTTGGGACGTACAATTGGCTTTCCTACATTAAATCTTCCATGGCAGCCAGAGTGCCTGCCGCGTTATGGAGTTTATCTAGTAAGCTTCCGTGAAACTGGATCAGATGTTTGGCAAGTGGGGGTAGCCAACTACGGCGTAAAGCCGACCGTTGCTAAGGCGGATCAAGTGCCCGCACTCGAAGTCCATGCTTTAGATACGACAGAGTTAAGTATGAGCGATACGATTGAGGTCGAATGGTTAAAGTTCATCCGCCCCGAGCAAAAATTTGCTTCGGCGGAGGAGCTGAAAGCCCAGATTGCTAAAGATTGCGTGACGGCGAAAGAGTTGGCTGAGTCATGACTCCATCAAGCATGGCGCGCCCGTTTTTCAAGCGCTCCGAGCAATGTTATCACGCAGCTAAATCTTCCAATTCAACAAAGGCATCCCGTAAGCGAAAACAATACAAACGATTATGCCCGAACGCATCATAGAATTTTCAGTGCCACCCGGCGCTAAAGCAGGGCGCGCAGACAAGGTCTTCGCGGCCGAGTTTGATGATGTCAGCCGCGCTCGCTTACAGCGCGCCTTTGATGCGGGGCAAGTCACCTTTGACGGTAAGACCATCGATAAACGCTTTAAGGTAATCCAACCAGGACTGCTCCGCGCCGTACTCGAAGAACCGACCTTTGATACTGCGCCGACCGCCGTCGGTTTGCCGCTCGACGTGATCTATGAAGACGAGTCGATCTTAGTTGTGAATAAAGCAGCAGGGATGATTACGCATCCGGGCAACGGGACGGGTGAAAACACGCTCGTCCATGCGCTGCTTCATCATTGTGGCGAAAATCTCAGCACGGTTGGTGCGCCAGATCGACCTGGGATTGTTCATCGCTTGGATAAAGAAACCAGTGGGCTAATCATCGTAGCGAAAAACGACACAGCACATCACAAGTTGGCTGCTGCCTTTAGCGAACGAAAGACCTACAAGCGCTATACTGCCCTAGTCTTCGGCATTCCAAAAGTCAGCCGTGGTACAATTAAAGAAGCGATCGGACGTCATCCTGTGGTGCGCACGCGGATGGCAGTCGTGCATAGTGGCAAGCCTGCCCATACCGACTGGAAGGTAGAAGCGCGTTACGGCCAGAAGGCCACGCGCATGAGTTGCATTTTACACACTGGTCGCACTCACCAGATACGTGTCCACATGAGCGAAATCCAGTTTCCTCTACTCGGTGACTCGACCTATGGCTTCAGGCCTGGGCAGTTAAAAGACATTGAAGTGCCCCGCGTGATGCTGCACTCCACAGAGTTACAAATCCAACACCCTGATCGTGACGAGCGGATGACTTTTGAGGCCCCGCTTCCAAGAGATTTCGAGGATGTGATAGCGCGGCTTGCGTAGGAGCGATGAACATGCCTCGACCTCAGCCAATCGCTTGCGCGCCAAGGGTAGATCATGCGGGGCATGCGTCCTAGTAGAGACAAAGAGTTGTCAAACGAAGATCGGGTATTCAGTTTATTTCATTTGTCGCATTTTAAATCGTTAACTCCCTGAAATTTGCTTAATCATACACAACCCATACCATTATGAATTGTTGCATCTTAGGAGCCGGTGCTTGGGGCACCGCAATGGCTCTCCACCTCGACCGCTGCGGCCATACGGTAACACTGGTTCCGCGCCGTATGGAGCACGCGCTCGAGATTGCCTCGTCGCGTGAAAATTGTGACTACTTGCCGGGTTACAAACTACCCCACACCATTCAAATTGGCTGTGAGGTCGGTCCCGTTCTTATGGAGGCCGAGGTGGTCTTCCTTGCTTGTCCGTCAAAGGCGATGCGCTCTCTCTGCGAGTCGATCAAGCCATACCTTGAGGGGGCTTGGCAGTTAAAACTTTGTTTGATTATGTGCAAAGGCCTCGAATTAGAGACTTTTAAAACACCCGCTGAGATCGCGGGAGAAGCTTTGCCCGGCATCGCGTGTGGCGTACTGTCGGGCCCTACTTTTGCGGGCGAGGTCGCCGAGGGTAAACCGACAGCCGTCGTGCTCGCCGTGGGTAGCGATTGCGAAGACCCCGAGCGATATCAAAGCGCCTTTAGCAATTCGGGGCTACGTGCTTACCTTTCTGATGATCTGCGTGGCACGGAGCTAGGTGGAACTTTAAAGAACATTTACGCCATCGGTTCGGGTCTTTGCGATGGATTGAAATTGGGAGATAATGCAAAAGCAGCCTTACTTACTCGGAGTCTGAATGAAATGGTGCGACTCGGAGTGAAACTGGGTGGGCAAAAAGAAACGTACTCTGGCCTCAGTGGGTTTGGTGATTTGGTGGCGACTTGTTCTGGCAAGTGGAGTCGTAATCGGACCTTTGGACAAAGAATAGGCGAGGGTGAAACGCCGACTGCGATTGTCGAAAGTCAGAAGTCGGTGGTCGAAGGCTACCCTGCGACGAAATGTCTCCAACAAATTTGCGCGGAGAAAAAAGTGGACGCGCCGATACTTGGCACCATTTATGCGATACTTTACAATGGCCTGGATCCCTTGGCTGCGATGCAGCAATTAATGACCCGCGACTTGAAAGCAGAATAGGTATTCCCTAATCAATGACTCATGCCAAAATCACTTTGCAAAGTAAAAACCTCTGAGATCCATGGGCGCGGATTATACGCCACAGTGGACATCGATGAGGAGACTCAGATCATCCAATACGTCGGTGAAAAAATAACGAAGAAGGAATCGAAGAAGCGTGCTCTTGCATGGGAGGAGGAAGCTCGCAAAACAGGTGAAGGACTCGTTTACATCTTCGAGCTCGACGACAAATATGACATCGACGGGCGCCTCGGCGATAATCCTGCCCGCTACATGAACCACTCTTGCGATGGAAATTGCGAAGCGATCAATTTCGATGGAGAAATCTGGATCGTAGCAATTCAAGACATCAAAAAAGGCGATGAGCTTGTCTACGATTACGGGTATGACATGGAGCATTTCCTAGACCACCCTTGCAAGTGTGGCTCCCGTAAGTGCATCGGCTACATCGTACGCGAAGATCAGCGCTCCAAGGTGAAGAAGCTACTCAAGGGCAGAAAGAAAAAGCGCGGCAAAAAGAACAAGAAATGGTCAGCAGCTCAATCTACTAGCTGAGAAAGCTTAACAAACAAAACGTGCTAACCTGAACAGCTTATGCCTAATTGCCGAAGGATGGCGTGGAGCTTTCTTGGCAAGACGATACGGGTGGCCTAGCTTTGCTTGTTTTACCGATACCTGGGTTAAAGGTGTTAGTGGGGTCCAGTTCATGGTAAAAAGATTTTAGATGCGGCTCAGCGTCATAGAGGTGGCCAACGTTGTGCTCAGCAGGATATTTGGCTCCTTTTTTATCAAGGCATTCAAGAAGCTTGGCCTTCATCTCGTGTAGGTCAGTACCTTTTTTAAAGATGTAGTCGCGATGAAACACGTGGCACATAAAGTGACCATAATCAAGTGACAGATCGAGCTGCGCCTCGATTTCGGGCGGAATGGATTCTATCCAGTTGGGGTCGTTGCCTAGTAGTGCGATGTCTAAGGCTAATACTTCCTCGGTGTTTTTTTGATGCAAGGTTTGATAACGTATGGCAGCGCCAGCCGCGGCGAAGCGGTGGAGCAGCGCGGCTTCTTGCTCTTGGGGCGTGCACTCAAAGAAGTCGCCCTCGCCGCATAGCTTCCATTCTTGGCCGAGGTACTTACGTGCTTCTTCGATGCCGTCGTCGGACATACTGAGTATTAAGTAGTAATTGAAGCGGTCGCGATACTCCAGCAAGCGGGGGGGTAGGTGTTGCGGTAAGAGACGGCTGACATGGTAGAGGAAGAGGTCGGGCAGGAACCTAGGCAAGAACTGGAGTTTGTTGAGACGATGCTCTATAGCTGACTTAAGCGCGTAGGCTTTAGGTAGGCGGCGTGTGCCGATATGTTTGATCGAAAGAAAGACGTCTTTTCCGTAGCGCTCAGCTACGTCGAAAATGTTACGGTTCATGTACTCGCACATCTCGGGCAGTTCTTTGAATTTGGTCAAAATTTGCTGGCGGAGCTTGGTGAGGTCATCGGGCTGATCCGTGCCAATGAAGAAGACCTGCTCCTTTTTAGGGAGCGGGTAGGTGTCGACTCTCACGGCAAAGGCGGCGACTTTCCCTGCGCTGCCGCTGAGTTCAAAAAGTCGCCTCGGATCGGCGTTGTAGCGGTTGGGCAGGCCGCCTTCGAGATCGCGAATACGTTTGGCGTATTCTCTGTCCGAGGCGGGGGTGTGGTGCGCTTCTAGGTCGTCGCTATCAATCTGGCCATTTTCGAGACGCTCAAAGATTTGCTCAGGTGTCTTTCCTAGGTTTCGGATGCCGAGGTGGTCGACGAGCCGGAGCTTTCCGGTGGCATCGACTTGTGCGAAGAGTGATAGCTCGGTGTAGGATGAGCCGCGTTTGCAGAGTGCGCCTCCCGCGTTGTTCGCAATGCCACCCACGATAGTCGCACCAATGCTTGTAGAACCAATTACGGAGTGGGGCATACGGCCGAGGGGTCGCAGGAGGTTTTCCAACTGGTGAAGACTCGCTCCTGGTAAGGCCAACACTTGCTTGCCACCATCAAGAAGAATGAGCTTAGTCAATCGCCTTGTGTTGATAATAACTACGGGGCGCGCATAGTCGTATCCGCTGGGGCACGAGCCTTCGGTCAGCCCAGTCTTGGCGCTCTGCATGATGATCGCGCAGCCCCCATTGACACAATGTTGCAAGATGTGCCACTGCTGAAGTAGCGTCTCTGGAAAGACTACCGCAAGCGCACTGCCGATTCCCGATCGAAAGCCTGAGCGATAGTATGCAGTTTTTTTTATGCCTGTGAAAACGTTCTTCGCCCCAACTGTTGTCCGCAATTTTTCGAGTAGATCGGGGTAGGGCATAGTCGAAATGTTGAACGTACTTAATGTTCTAACTCGTAAGTTAGCGTTTTGTCCGCGTGCTTGATGGTGACGTGGTTCTGACCGTCTGAGCGTTCAGTGACTTCAGTGCGACCAATAATTTGTGCGGGTATGCCAAAAGATTCACTTTGGGCTATGATGGCTTCGGCGGCTTTGGGATCGCAGTAGATCTCCATTCGGTGCCCCATATTATAAACGCGGAACATTTCCTCGTCGCTTGTATTGCTAGCTTTTTGGATCGCTTTAAAGATCGGAGGTATCGGTAGGAAGTTGTCTTTAATGTGGTGCACGCCCGTGCCGAAGCGTATGCACTTCGTCTGGCCACCACCAGAGCAGTGAACCATACCGTGGATGCCGTCGCGATTTTCAGTGAGCAGCTTCTTGATGATGGGAGCGTAGGTCCGGGTCGGACTAAGTAAAGCATCGCCGACTGACATACTGGACTCAGGCAGTGGGTCGGTCATCTTATAAGGGCCGCAATAGAGGTATTGTTTGTCGGTGTTAAGATCGACGGTTTCGGGATACTTTTTTAAGTAGTAATCGCAGAGCAAATCGTGGCGTGCGCTGGTTAGGCCGTTACTGCCGATGCCTGAATTTTCGAATGTTTCGTAATTGGCTTGACCGGACGAAGCTAGGCCGACAATGGCTAGGCCAGGTTTAATCTTGGCATTATCAATCACGTCGGCGCGATCCATGACGACGACCGCGCAGGAATCGACGGTCACGGTACCGGTCAAGTCCCCAACGTCGGCCGTTTCGCCACCGCCGCTGTGGACGCCAACTCCGTATTCACGAAGTGTGCCAAGGAAATCCTCGGTGCCGGAGATGAGTTGGCCCAGCGCTTCGCCAGGAATGGCTCGGGCGTTACGGTTAATTGTGCTGGAAATAAGAATACCGTCAATCGCGCCGACGCAGAGCAGGTCGTCGATGTTCATTACGAGGCTGTCTTGCGCGGTCTTACGGAAGCCCGTGGGGTCACCCGTCTCGCGATAGTGCAAGTAGGCGAGGGTGCTCTTGGTGCCAGAGCCGTCGGAGTGGATAATATTACACTTATCCGTTCTGCCAGTGAGAATGTCCGCGCCGATCTTACAAAACGCTCCAGGAAATACACCACGGTCAAGATTGTCCACGACGGCGTGTACTTCGGACTTAGAGGAGGAGACGCCGCGTTGGGCGTAGCGATCGTATGGCTTACTCATGGAAAATGGGAATCTTTGGCGCTGCTATTTAAAACCGTTAATTTACCTAAGTGGGCGTTAATTTTTTATGACTGCGGGACGTATGAATGGAGGCTCTTGATTATGCTGGGGTCATCATGGTTTCCGGGTGACTATGTGCCACTGTAAACTTGCTTCTTTGAGATGAAGAATGATTTCCTTGTAATGGTAAGTTGAATTTCAGGTGATAATGTATTTTAATTAAAGGGTTAAATCATCTTCTCGCTGGGCGGGCGAAGTGCGGCGATGCGTGCCATGATTCTGCGTGAGGCTTCTAAGTATCTTTCGGGGTGTGTTTTGCCGGGGTCGATCTCGGTGGCGGCCATCGCTTCGCCGTAGGCGATGTGGATGTGTCCGCCGATTTTTGGGGCTTTGTCCGTGCGACCAAAGACTTCGTGGGTGCCAAAGAGGCGGGTGGGGATGACGGTAGCTTTTGATTTGCAGGCGATCATTCCCGCACCTGGCTTGGGCTCCATTAGTTGGCCTCCCAATGACCGTGTGCCCTCAGGGTAGATTGCGACAATACCTTTGCATTTGAGTGCTCGAAAGATGGCTTTGAGGGATTTAATGTCAGCATTTTCCCGGGCTACAGGGATAGTGCCGATCTCGCGCAGTGCTTTACCAAAGAGCCCTTTAAACAGTGTATCGCGGGCAAAGTAGTTGATCGGCCTGTGGATACAGGCCCCGATGGCGGGTGGGTCGTAGAAGCTAACGTGGTTGGCGGCGAAGATGACGGGGCCACAGTTAGGCACATTTTGAAGGCCGCTCTGGGTATAATCGTAAAACGTGGTGAAATACCACGCCGCGAGTGTGCGTACGAGTTCGTAAAGTTGTGGGTTCGGAATGGAGCTGTCTGACATTAGACGATGACGGAGGGCGAAAGCCTGGTTAAGATTCGATGTGATGGGTAATTTTTTCGATAACTTCTTCGAGCGTGTGGTGCGCGGTGTCAATTTGGGTGGCTCCCCTAGGGCAGACGAGGGGGGCTGCCTGACGTGTTCTATCCATTTCATCACGGGCAGCGATGGAGTCGGTTTGCCCTTCTTTAGCTCGGCGAGCGGCTCGTGTAGCCTCGTCGGCGTCGAGGAAAAAACGGTAAGCGGCCTCCGGAAAGATAATAGACCCGATGTCGCGTCCTTCCATTACCAAGCCGGCGTAATTCTGATCACGAGCGAGATCAGCGAGCGAGCGCTGATAGGCAAAAAGTTTTTGGCGCAGTTCGGGGATCGCAGCAAATTTTGAGACCTGTGCATTCACCTCGGGCGAGCGAAGGTCGGAGTCTACAGGCACCATGCCGTTAATGCCAAGTTTGGCGCTACGCCCATCGATTTGAGTGCTCAGCTCAAGCGTTTCTAGGACTTTTGAAATCGTCTCGCCTTGTTCGGCAGGTGTGCCAGATCCAAGAAGAGCACAGGTCAGAGTGCGGTAGTGCGAGCCGGTGTCGACGTGCATGAGCCCAAGGCGCTCGGCGAGTCCTTTAGAGGTGGATGATTTGCCCACGGCTGCGCCCCCATCCATGGTGATGATTATAAAACTATTGGAGCTAGGCATGGCGGAGTGAGTCGAGGGCATCGAAAAAGCCAGGATAAGTTTTTGCGCAACAGTTAGGGTCTTTGATCGCAAGCCAGGGCTTGCCATCGCCGAGTAGATCGTAACTAGCGAGCACGGCAAAGCTCATTGCGAAGCGGTGGTCCTCGTAGGTGTCGATACTGAGCAGCTGGTCGGCCTTGCGTGCCTGCATCGCGCGGGCGCGAAGCTCGTTGGGCTTGGGCTGAATGGTGAGGGCATCTTCTTCCTCTTTGACTAGCTGGCCGAGCTTGGAGAGTTCGGCGGCCATGCCTGCGATACGGTCAGTCTCTTGGTGTCGGGTGTGGGCAATGCCTGTGATGCGGACGGAATCGCCTAGGAGTGGTGCGATTGCGGCGTAGGTGAGGAAAGTGTCAGAGATACTGTTAAAGTTAATTTCGCGGTGGCCGCGCTGGGGGATGTTCGTCTCGCTGCAGGTAGCCGTCCATTCGTCGCGGGAGGCATCGACTTGGAGGCCGTGTTGGGCAAGTACCTCGACGAAGTGGGCGTCGCTTTGGAGTGGATCGTCGCTCAAGTTTGGGATTCGCAGACTGCCCCCGTGGATGAGGGTGAGTGCCAAAAAGTAGCTGGCTGCAGAGATGTCTGGTTCAATCGCGTAGCTTCCCGAAGCGGGGGCGGAGTATGAGGCAAGAGGAAGGTCGTATTCGCCGGCTTCTGTTGCCACGATGGAAGCGGCACCGAAGGCTTCACGCATTTTTAAAGTAATCGCGACGTAATGCGGGCGAACCTCGGGGCAGATTAACTTAATGGGGCCTCCTGCCTGTCTTGAGCCTTTTGCAGTGCATGGCGAGGCAAGTAGAAGCGCGGAGAGGATTTGACTACTTGCCTTTGCGTCCACAGTTGTTTTGCCGCCTTTGTAGCCCTTGGCATTGAGCGTGAAGGGAAAATGCGCGGGATCGCCATGAAATTTGAAATCGGCAGCATCGAGAGAGACGAGGGACTCGAGTAAGCCCGCAATTGGACGTTGGCGCATGGCTGCATCGCCATCCAAGTGGTAGACGCCTCCATCATTGAGTGCGAGAAAGGCGGTGAGGAAGCGTGCAGCGGTGCCTGCGTTACCGACGTCGATGCGTGCGTTATTACAAGGTATACGACCGCCTTGGCCTTTGACTGTGATCCTCGCTGTCGCTTCGTCGGAGATGGTTTCGAAGCCCAGTTGTTCGAGTGCGGCTAGCATGATTCGAGTATCTCTACTAAAAAGGGCACCCTCGAGATGAGTCTCCCCATCTGCGAGTGCAGCGAGGATCAGGGCGCGGTTGGTGATACTCTTTGAGCCGGGAAGCGATAGCGTGTGGTCGAGGGCGCGGGGGAGTGGTTGAATCGGAAGTGGGGCGGGCATGCTTTTGAAACCTGAAATTTGGAAATACTGACAATTGGAATTAGAGGCTGTCTCGAAATTGTTTGCCTCGCTCCAGGCGGGCGATGAGTTCGGGCGTATTCTTATCGAGCAGAGCGCCTTTAAGGGCTTGAAGTTCGTTTTCGAAGCCGTCGATTGCTCGGAGCACTTCCTCGTGGTTTTGTTCGAGAATTTGTTTCCAGAGCGTTGGGTCGCCTGCTGCGACTCGGGTGGTATCGCGAAGACCGCCTCCAGCCAAGCCCTTCCAGTTAGCATCCATCCTAGCAAGGTAAGCGCACAAGCTAGAGGCCAATAGGTGGGGCAGGTGGCTGATGTGCGCTACGATTTCGTCGTGCTTCTCGGGTGTAGTAGAGACGACTCGCATGCCAACGGCTTGCCAGAGTTGTTGAAGCTGGGCAATCTCAGCTTCGTTGTCACCATCTAACGGGGTGATGAAGCAGGCGGCACCATCGAATAAGTTATGGCTAGCATGGGCCATACCCGTGCGCTCAGAGCCTGCCATTGGGTGGGAACCGATGAAGTTGACCTTAAGGCTTTGCGCTTCGCGACAAATTAGACCCTTAATGCTGCCGACGTCAGTGACTAGGGCTTCCGGTGATAGCGAAGGCGTGACTTGCTCGATGAGAGGGATAATCGTTTCGACAGGCGTGCAGACTACGACAAGGTCGCTGGCCTCGCAGGCTGCGCTTGCTTGATCGAACACCGCATCACACCAATCCGCCTGCATTGCCTGCAAACGCGTCTCTGCGCGTCGCGACCAAGAATGTACCCTCTGGCAGAGCCCACGCTCCTTCATTGCTAGAGCGAGCGAAGCACCTAGGAGGCCGGGGCCGAGTATGGAAATTTGTTGAAACATGAAAGAATGAGAAAATTTTATCCAGCAAGCGAGTCGCGATGAGTGCCCTTGTGAGTCTTTAGCCTTGCGACATTCATTGCTGACTTTTATTTAAGGCAGGCTAATTATGTAGTGCCAGTCTCAATTTACCCATGGCAATTTTTAAGAAGTCTATCCGTAAACGCCTGCCCCACGAAACAAGTGGCACTATAAAGTTCTTCAGAGGATTGCTCATCTCTGTAATCGCTTTGACGGTTCTAGGCGGGTTTTGGGTTTTGAGCCAGCTAGGACCTAAAGATGTCGATTTCCGTGATTTCAACTATAATATGGAGGTGGTCGATTCGATTAAAGCAATTCAGCAAGAGAGCATCGAGCTAGAGGAGCAGTTTGAAGAAGTGCTCGTTCTGCGGGAGCCACGCCCTGAGGATATGAACTTGTTAAAAAAGGCCCTGGACAAACAGAAGGAATATCTGGCCGCGATCGTTGGGGTCGACTCCGAGGCATATGATCGTCAATTGAATCTTGAGGAGCGCTATCAGAACCTTGCAGCAGAGCGTTTACTCCTAGTTAGCTTGGATCTAGAGTCTAAGGCGGAGGCATTGGCTAGGAGCCGAGACTTTGCGAATGCTCGTGCCAAATACCGTGAGGCCCACGAACAGCAGAAGCAGATCAACGAAACTTTCCCCCTTAGCTCGGCCTACAACGTTGGGCGCGCGACTCGGCTGCAGCGGCAAGCCCGTTACTTTACTGCAGAACCTTTGCTTCAACGTAGCCTCGCCCTAGAGAATGAAGCAGATCTTTTCATCGAAGCCAAGGAGTGGAAGGAAGCCGAAGAGCGCCTTAAGCAAGCGATGGACTTGCAAGACAAGTTGAATCGCGAGTATCGGGGCACTAATCAAGCCAGTGTGTCACGCCTTGAGGCCCTACGCGTCAAATTAGTTGGTATCCTTTCTGGCCAGAGCTATCTGGAGGTGCAACAAGTCGCAGAGCTTGCTGATAAACGGCGCGCAGCCAACGAAAACCTCGAAGCAGCTGCCATTTACCAAGAGGCGGCGCGCCTTCAAGGTCAGCTTAATGAGAACTACAGCGACAGCCCGTATGCTTCGTCTGAGCGGGTTTATGAGTATCAGCGCAAGAGCCAGACTTCAGAGAGTTTCGAACTCGGCTTAGAGATCGAGCGCAACCACGAATTTATGCAACAGCTACTCTCCGAAAGGCGCACCTTTGAGGCCGCTGAAGTGATTGTTTTGCTACGTCGTGATATCCGACAGATGCAAGAGAGCTTTCCTCGCAGTTCGTTGAATGACGATGATCTGCAACTCAAAATCCGTTATTTAAACCTCGTACAAAGTGACCTCGGCTTCATCCAAGACCGAATTTACGGCGCCTTGCTGCCTATCCCCGAGATCGAGGCTTGGCGCATGCTCCGCACAGAAGTGCCACAAGCGCTTTACTCCTTAATCATGGGCACGAATCCTAGCCGCAATCAGGGCGACCTTCGTCCAGTCGACTCAATCAGCTGGCTCGAGGCGAAGAATTTTTGCGAGCGTCTTTCTTGGATATTGGGGCAACCTGTGCGCTTGCCAACGGAGAATGAGTTTCGTCAAGCTCTAGGTCGCTTGCGCTACCTTGTTCTCGAGGAACACGTATGGAGCGTTTCAGATGCCGCCGGCGTGCCACAAGCTGTCGAGACAAAAGAGCCATTTGCTAGCGGCTTTTACGATCTACTCGGCAACATCAGCGAGTGGCTTGAGTCAATCGACCGTTTTGAGACTGAGGGCGCCTTGCATATTGGTGGACACGCGCAAGACCGTATCGAATCTATCTTCACTGTTCCTTTACGTGAAGCGCCGCGCGGCGAGCGTAATCGCCTGACGGGTTTTCGAATAGTCGTAAAAGTTAATTAAAGGGTGAGCAAGGCAACAACTTACGATTGCCTCTATTTGGGAAATTCCTATATGTATTGCATGGATTCGCCTGAACAGTCGCCCGGAGCCAAAGAACATTCGCACGGAGCGAGACGTGCTGTGCGCATTATTTATCTAGCGATGGCGATTTTTATTCTGCTACCTGTTCTCTTAGTCTGGCTCACTGGATCCATCAGCTTCTAGCTGTATTATTTCGATATCTTGTCCAGTCCCAAGGACTAGCGAGGCTTGTAAGGCATAGAGGCGGAGTCACAAAATTGTTATCCCTTGACGGTCTAAGTTTTTGTTTGGGGTTTCCTTAATGTTAAACTAATATGGTGACACTCGGGGTAAATCTCTTCGGGACAAATTAAAAAATATTACTCTATAAATAATTATTTTCATTATGAATATAAAAATTAAAAAAGGATTCACTCTCGTAGAAATTATGATCGTGGTTGTTATCATCGGACTTCTCGCATCAATGGCGATTCCAGCCTTCCAAAAGGTTCGCGAAACGTCACTTGAGAAAGCGATTCGTAACAACCTTCGCCAACTCGCTTCGGGTGCTGACCAGTATTTCATTGAAAACGGTGTGACCACAGTGCTGCTAAGTGATATCGTCGGTGAGGATGCCTATGTGGAGTCTCTCGATGCAGTCGCTGGTGAAACATATCCTGCCACAATTACCCAAGGAACTGATATTGCAGTCACTGGAAGCCCACTCACTCCGCAGCCTTCGATTGATTTCTAGTCTAAATTCGCCTACAGTTAAATATTTGCCTGATATAAAATTACAAACCACCTAGTTAACCGAGCGGCCATTTATGTCTTTGAATTGAGGGCCACGCTCCACGTATCGGGTTCACTGTCGTCAGGCAATCCTCGTGCGAAGCTCCTACAGGGTATGCTTTATATTTTCACTGCGAGAGCGGTAGCCAAAAGTGAAAGCTAGTACCTTTGGTCGAGGAATGCGCCAATTCGATGTCTCCGCGGTGGCCGCGAAGGATGCGTTTACTGATGGATAGGCCTAAGCCTGTGCCATCGGGGCGATCAGTGAGAAAAGATTCGAAGATGTCTGACTGAATCGATTTGGGTATGCCCTTGCCATTATCGGTAATTGTCAGATGCGCTGCAGTCTCGTCCGTCGAAGTCTCAAGTCGGATACGACCGCCCTCAGGCATGGCTTGCGTGGCATTGAGCACGAGGTTGAGCATCACTTGGAGAATTTGTCCCTTATTTACATCGACATATATACTGCCCTCCTTTGGTTCAAACTGCAGTTCGATCTTTTGTTGGTGGAGCTTAAGGCGCATAAGTTTGAGTGTGTCATCAACCAAGGCATTGAGGTCTTGTCGCGTATGCATGCCCTCGCGGGTGCGACCAAAGCTCAGCACCCGCTCGACGATTTCCTCTAACTGGTTCAACTTCTCGCCGATAACTTGGATATCCGTATGGCGCGGATCCTCATTGGCGAACTCTAGGTTGAGCGAATCGAAGAGGAGTTTAATTACGGTCAATGGATTGCGAATCTCATGGGCGATCTCCGCCGCGATCATTCCTAGAGTGGTCAGTTTTTCATTGCGCCGCAGAGACTCTTCGCTCGCGAAGATTCGTGAGTAGAGGCGTGCGTTCTGAATGGCCAGTGCTCCAATTTCAGCCAAGGTCTGGAAGACTTTACGCTCTTCGTTATTAAAACGGTGAGACTGCTTGGTATAGGCTATGATAACGCCAATGACTTGGTCTCCAAAAATGATCGGCGATGCAAGCATGGAGACAAAGCCCTGCTTTTGTAAAATAAGCAGAAAATCATTTTCCTCAGTAAAATTTAAATCCGTGACCTCGACCTGTTTCCTCCGATAGATGACCGAGCCAAGCGCACTCTGACTGAGGGAAATCGTGACGGGGTCTTTAATTGTTTCTTTCTCAACGATCAAGCTATGCAGGTGCAGCTTTTCGCCCTCAGTCCCGAGCTCAAAAAATGCGCTACCATCCGCGTCCATTAGATGCCTGCCTTGCCGAGCGAGTGTTTCCATTAGCATGTCACTGTCGATTTCGCCAGCCAGCCGCTGACTCATCACCACGAGTGATTCAAGCTGATTAGCCTTTGTCCGCAATTGCATGATTAGCCAAAGTCTAGAGATTACACGGGTGGCTTCATTGGTTAGCAGGGTGAGGATTTTAAGCGATGATTCCCCGTAGGCATCAAGCTCTTCGCTGTCGACGTTAACTACCCCGATGACCATGCCGTGATCTTCCATCGGTACGGCCATCTCGGACCGTATATTTGGTCGCACAGAGATGTAACGGGGTTCATTCCTCACATCATTAACAATCAGCGCTCGCCCGTGCATCGCTGTCCAGCCTGTGATGCCTTGTCCGAGCGAGAGCTTTAGGTCTTGGCAGTCATCGGCTAGTCCAAAGGAGGCTTCAAGTTCTAGGACTTTGTTGTCGGGATTGATCAACGAAATGGAGGCGCTGCTAGGCTGTAATACTCGGACGATTTCGTCGAGAATCAGCTGTAAGGCTTCCTCCGGCACATCGGTATCGGATACGAGGCTACTGATCCGATAAAGCGAATCGATTGCCGTCTGCTCGGTAAGGCTAGAGTTCATTTACGCCTCAGTTTCGGAGATTTCGAACCTCAGGTCGAACCTCGATTTTACTCCTTTACAATCTTATCGAGCTCTTCGCGAAGCTCTATCAGAGCTGAGGTGTGCGTGTCTTCTTCGCTCTTTTCATTTTTTATGTAAAAAGTATCCATTGCTACGCCCCGCTCGGTCGCTATGCGGGCGAAGCCAATATCGAAACCCATTTTAGTAATCAGTCGTGAGATCCTGTATAGCAGTCCGATGCGGTCACTGGCTTGTACTTCGATAATTGTTTGTTTGAGGGAGAGCTCGTGGTACACATCGACACTCGGCGGGAATGGGGCGGGAAGCATATCCTTGTCGTTTCTTTGATCTGCAATTTTGGCTTCGCGCTCATCAATTGCGGGCATGAGCTCCTTCTCCTGTATCAAAGCCTCGTCGAGGCGCTTTTCGAAGACCTTGCGTGCCTTTTCGTCACTCACGGTGCCTCCACTTGGATCGATGATGTAGAAAGTATCGATTGAGATGTGGTCTTTACGAGTGATTGCCTTTGTACTGACGATGTTCACACCCGCGAGGGTGAGCGCCCCTGCTAGCTTGTAGAAGAGTCCCGCGCGATCCCATGTGACGACGTTCACTACCGTCATGCCGAGATCGATATCGTCATGCCAGTTTATGATCGGCGCGAGCGTGCCCATCGAGTAGGCAGTTTGAATCTGGGTCAACAGCTTGTTGACCATGCGAAGATGCAGTTCGATGTCTTCCTGGTCGGTGTTTATAAAATAACGCTCAGGAAGTAGACTGAAGTGTGCCTCGACTTCTTCTTTCGAGATGTCTCCGATCTTCTTTTCGAGTATTTCTTGGTGCAGCATGCTGATTAAGTCTTTTCGTTTTTGTTCGATTATTTCGTCGTCTTGAAACTGCTCTAGCGTACGAAGATAGAGTGTGCGGTGTAAGGTATCTTTGTGGTTGTTCCAGAGTGTAGGTGCAGTTCCGCGCGCATCGCAGTAGGTATGAACGTAGAGAAGTCTGAGTCTTTGCGGGTCTTCAACAAATTTGGCGAAGGAGGCCGCAGTTTTGGGATCATCTAAATCAAAACGTTGCCAGAATCGTGCCATTTTCAAATGGTTGCGAATAATAAACAAAATTTGTTCCTGTTGCTCGCGCCCGATATTGAATCGATTAAGTATGGGCTGCGCAATGCGCACACCGTTTACATCGTGGCTTTTAACCCCCTCCGCCTTACCTATGTCGTGAAGCAATAAGATCAAATAGAGCAATAAAGGTGCATCATTTTTCTGCAGTTCCTTTTCGTAGCGACCGTATTCGTCGTCGTGCTTACTAAAAACTCGGTCGAGGTGACGGATCGTTCGCAGCACGTGTGCATCGGCTGTATAGCGATGGTAATACTCGTGCTGCACCATACAGGTTAGCGCACCAAACTCGGGCAAATAGCGCCCAAGCACGCCCATTTCGTGCATCTGTATCAGAACCGGGTAGACCTCACCTGGGCTACGGAGTATAGAGCAGAAGCTCTTGGCCGCTGAGGCACTGTTGATGATCGAGTGGTCGATCAGCGGGATCGAACGCGTGATTAAGAAGCGCAGATCCGAGTCCAGTTTGGCGCCGAACTGTTGAGCGAGTCGGAAGATGCGGATCAGGCGGACTGGCTCTTCTTGAAAAACGTTCGGATTGTTGGATGAGAGTATTTTTTTGTGAAGTTGGAAGCCTTCCACCTTCTTGACTGGCAGATTTTGGCGCGCGCGCAATGCCTCACGAAAGCTGATGCGGTCTTTGCTGCCAGTCGATCCTTCCAAAGCCATCCGTTCTTTCAGCATTTCACTACTTTGGTAAATTGTACGGGCCGCGGTGTAGTAGTCCTTCATGAAGGATTCGACGCGCTCGAAGATATCCTCTTGCGGGTAGTTTAAATATTCGGCGATGGCGGGTTGCTGATCTAGGTCGAGTTTATCGGTCGGTCGACGATTTTGCATGTGCAGCTCCGTCCGGGTGCGCAGGAGGAAGTCGTAGGCGTCTATCAAGGCCTCGCGCTCGTCATTGCGCAGTAGTTTCGCTTTGACTAAGTCGCGAAAGGATCGAAAGCCGTATTTAATATGCGCCATCCAGAGGATATTCTGGTAGTCGCGCAAGCCGCCGACGCCATTTTTAATATCCGGTTCCTGCAGGTAAAGGGTGTTGCCTGATTTAGCATGCCGAAGTAGTTCGCTTTCGAGGCGCTGTTGGATGTAAACTTTCGAGTTTTCTGATTTAACGAATTCCTCGAAGCGGCTACGCATTCTCTTGTAGAGAGGCTCGGAGCCACAAATCGCGCGCGATTCCAAAATAGCGTTCTTTGACTGTACCTCTTTACGGCATTCGTCGATCACCTCCTTGGTATTGCGCGAGGCATGGCCCACTTTTAGCCCTAGATCCCAAAGAGGGTAGAGGATTTCTTCAGCCACAATCTCTTGAAATTTTTCGAAGGCTTTTCCACCTGCCTTTATTGGGTAAAGGAACATTAGATCGATATCGCTATGCGGGTTCAGCTCCCGCCTCCCGTAGCCACCTGTCGCCAGAATGGCCATTTTGCAGGGCAAGGTTCCTTGTTCGGTCGTGTAAAGATCGAGTGCAGCTAGAAAGAGGTTTTCGATCACCACATCTATCATCGCGGCGCGTGCTTGGCATACCTCCAGCCCCGAGTCGCCTTTGCGGTGCATGCGCTCTATCATGACATTTTCCAATTCCACGTAGCGCTTGTAGGCGGGGAGCTGCTTGCTGCGAGAAACGCCTGGATCGAAAATCAACCGCTTCTGGGCGTGTTGGTGAAGGCGACGAAAGAGCGAGTTATCTTGAATGGGCATGTGCCGTGAAAGTGCTTGAGTCGCTCAAAGAACCTCATTTTTGCGCTTCGCGTCAAGTGAGTTCGCTAGCTTGTTAGAGCCGCGGTAAATAAATTGCTTTCGCTTTTGACCCCGTATCTCTTTCTGTTACCGCTAAGCGCTCTCATAAGTAAAAAATCTAAATATTATACATTATGCAAATCGCAGACGGAACAGTCGTCGCAATGGACTACGAGCTCAAAGACGACGAAGGAACATTACTCGACCAATCCCAACCTGGTCAGCCGCTGACCTATTTACATGGGCACAAAAATATCATCCCTGGCTTAGAAGCTTCTCTTGTCGGAAAAGCTGCAGGCGAAACTGTGGAAGTCCGTGTAGCTCCTGAGGATGGCTATGGCGTGACCAATCCTTCGCTCGAACAAGTGGTGCCTCGCGACCGTTTTCAAGGCGTGGAATCGCTTGAAGTGGGCATGCAATTTCAAGCGAACACAGAGCAAGGACCCGTCTCTGTTCGTGTGGTCAAAGTTGATGATGATGACGTCACCGTCGATGGTAACCACCCACTCGCGGGTAAGCACCTCAACTTTAACGTCACCGTGCAGGAAGTTCGTACGGCGACCGAAGAGGAGATTGCCCATGGCCACACTCATCTGGGTGGTGGTTGCTGCGGAGGGGGAAGTGAAGGTGGTGAATGTTGCAACTCCGAAGAAAAAGCCGAAGGCGAATGTAGGAGCAGCGGCGGGGAAAGCTCAGGTTGTGGCTGCTCACACTAGGCGCTGACATTTTTATTGAGAGTATTTTTGGACGTCTCCTTAGCGTCTCGATCATGGCTACGAGCTAATGGTGTAAAAGGACTGCAAAGGAGCATAGCCCCTATTGTTTTGTTACACGCCTCAATTAAACCCCTTTTATTAATATTTAAAAAAAGGGGGAACTTTTTGAAAAAAGAGACAGTCTGTTAGTTTCGGAAAAATGGAGTCAGAATCTGTTTCGTTTAGTCGTTTCATTCTTTGGCGAGAATGCGTTCTTGTTAAAAGACACGCTTCATATATATGTGCCCGGATGTTTCCGACTCCAACCACCCCAGCAGGGTTTGCCGGTGCCTTTGGACAATCCTGTTTAAACTAACATAACTTAATGGCGATAAGGTAAGATGATTAAGGTAAATTCCCTATTTAGAAATTATGGTGATTTCAAGGCGGTCGATGATGTGTCGTTTGAAATCAACAAGGGCGAAGTCGTCGGATTACTCGGGCACAATGGTGCGGGTAAAACGACGATCATGAAAATGATGACTGGCTATTTGGAGCCGACGTCTGGATCGATTGAGGTGGATCAGCTACAAATTGATACGGATACGCGAGCGATTCAGGCTCGTATTGGCTATTTGCCGGAAAATTGTCCGGTTTGGCCTGAGATGACGGTGATAGATTATCTCAAATATCAAGCCCACTTGCATGGTGTTGAGGATGTTAGAATTCAGCCGGCAGTGGTTGATGCGGTCCGTCGCACTTCCCTTAAGGAAAAGGCGACATCGTCAATCCAAACGCTGTCTCGTGGTTACCGCCAACGGGTCGGTGTCGCGCAAGCCATTCTTCATAGTCCGGATATTATTATTCTGGACGAGCCTACTAATGGACTTGACCCGACGCAAATTTTACAAATGCGCGAGCTCATCCGTGAATTAGCAAAGACCGCTACAGTCATTCTTTCGACCCACATTTTGCAAGAAGTGCAGGCAGTGTGTGAGCGTGTTTTGATTATGCGAGATGGTAAGCTCGTGGTCGATTCATTAATAGCAGATTTGCAATCTGGACGTCAACTGCGCTTGGCAATTGATAGTGGGGAGGCCAGCGATTATCTCGCTTGTGTCGCGGGTGTTTCTAAAGTTGAGAAGCTGGAGTCCGCCGATGGCAAGTCTTCTTACTTGCTTGATTGTGCAGAGGTAGTTGCGCCGGAAGTCGCCGCGGCCATCGCCAGTGCAGGGGATAAACTTTATAGTTTGTCGCCGGAGGTGCGTAACCTCGAAATAGTCTTCGCTGAAGTAAACGCCGCACAATCTACAGCCGCATAAGGAGGGTTTATTATGAAGCATCTTAGTAAGATTTTTTGTAAGGAGTTTAATGCTTATTTTGCCTCGCCTGCAGCTTGGCTTTTTATGGGAGCATTTTTGGCGGTGACTCTGTTTGTGTTCTTTTGGGCGGAGGCATTTTTTGCCAGAAACATTGCGGACATGAAACCGTTCTTCAGCTGGGTTCCAGTCCTGTTAATTTTTTTGGTCGGCGCACTTAGTATGCGCACCTGGTCGGAAGAGCGTCGTTCGGGTACAATTGAAAACCTGCTGACCAGCCCAGTTGGTGCCTTTCAGATTGTAATGGGTAAGTTTCTCGCAAACCTGGCGCTGGTTGCCTTGGGGCTCGCGTTGACGCTTCCATTGGCCTTTTCTGTTTCTATCATGGGGTCTCTAGATTGGGGGCCGGTGATTGGCGGTTATATTGCTAGTTTGTTCTTAGCGGCGGCTTATGTGTCAATAGGTCTCTACATGAGTGGCCGTACGGATAATCCTATTGTTGCTCTCATTCTTACGGTGGCTTGCGCAGGAGCGTTTTACTTGATCGGATCGAATATGTTGACGACGTTGTTTAGTCACAAAGTCGCCGGGATACTTGAGTTGATTGGCAGCGGGTCACGCTTTGATTCGATTACTCGTGGCGTGTTGGATGTTCGCGACATTTATTACTACTTATCGATTGTTGGCGTTTTTATGACGTTGAACATTCTCAGCTTAGAGCGATTGCGATGGGCGGGAAATCCGAGTAAAAGCCATCATCGCCAGTGGCTTCTTTTCACTTCGCTGACAATTGCCAATTTTTTAGCAGCTAACGTCTGGTTGAACTCAGTGCGTGTCGTACGTATCGACCTTACTGAGGGCAAGTCCTACTCTCTTTCCTCGGCAACGAAGGATTACATTACTCAGGCGACCGAACCATTGTTGATTCGTGGTTACTTCTCGCAAAAGAGCCATCCGCTCCTTGAGCCATTGGTGCCGCAAATTAAAGATTTACTAGAAGAGTATCAAGTTGCAGGTGGTTCCAAACTGCGGGTTGAATTTGTCGATCCTCATAGCGATGATGAAGTCGAAGCTGAAGCAGCCGATAAGTATGGCATTCGGCCGGTGCCGTTTCGTATGGCGAGTCGGTATGAAGCCGGCGTTGTGAATTCATATTTCGATCTCGTGGTCGCTTATGGTGACGAATACGAGGTGCTATCCTTTAATGATCTGATTGAGGTCAAATCGAGTGGTCGCGGAGATCCGGAGGTGTTGCTCAATAATCCCGAATATGCGATCACCTCAGCCTTGCGTAAAGTCATCGGCAACTTCCGTGCAGGTGGGGATGTTTACAGTGACTTGTCAGCCGCGGTTAGTTTCAAAGCGTATGTTTCGCCTACCAACAAATTACCGCAAGCTTTTGCCGATTTCCGAGGTGTTTTGGAAAGCACGTTAAAGAGCATGACTGAGGAATCTACAGGCAAGTTAAATTTCGAATTTGCCGATCCTGAAGCAGGAGGCGGCCGACTCGCACAACAGCTTAATGAGCAATACGGCTTTGTGCCGCAGATTGCAGGGCTTTTCGACACGCAACCTTTTTGGTTCTACATGGTTTTAGAAGGTAACAATGAATCCGTGCAAATCAGCCTGCCGGAAGAGCTCTCTGGTAGTGGTATGAAGAATAACATTGAGGCCGCGCTCAAGCGCATGGCTCCTGGTTATTTGAAGACAGTTGCCTTCGTCGCCCCTGAGCGTCCGCAGCAGCAAAATCCTTACATGCCGCCACCATCGGGTAAGACTTATAACGACTTGCGAGCTGTTTTTGAAGAGAATGTGCGCGTGATTGATGCGGATCTCTCTGAAGGCAGCGTTCCAGCTGACACGGACATGTTGCTGTTGCTCGCACCCGAGAATTTGTCTGAAAAAGCAATTTTTGCTGTCGATCAATTCCTCATGCAGGGTGGTTCTGTCGTCGTCTCAACCGCGCCGTTTAACGCGGACTTTAGCAATAGCCGCTTGGCTGCTGCGCCTTACAATTCAGGCCTCAATGATTGGCTCATGAGCATGGGCTTCACCATTAAAAACGAAATGGTTCTAGATCCACAAAATGCATCTTTACCGATTCCTGTTCCGCGTCGAGTGGGACCAGTGTCCGTTAATGAGATCGTGATGATGCCGTACCCACATTTCCCCGACATTCGTCGAGAGGGTTTAAATGCGGAGCACCCTGTAACCGCGGGACTGAACCAACTTACTTTCAATTGGGCTTCTCCCATTATTTTGGATGCTGTTAAGCATGCCGAGCGAGAAGTGGTCCAGCTTGTCAAATCATCTGCTAATAGCTGGGCTTCGGAGGATGTTAATGTAATGCCTGATTACCAAACGTATCCACGAAATGGATTCGTTACTGGTGTCGATCGCAATGAGTATACTCTGGCAGCAAGCAGTAAAGGGCGCTTCGAATCTTATTTCAAAGATAAGGAATCACCCTTGCTTCCAGAGAATTCTGGAGGCGAGGAGGAAGTTAGTGAAAAGACTGGCGATGCATCCGCGGGTGAAGAAAGCACTGTTTACGGTTCTGTGATTCAAAGCTCATCGGATTCCGCCCAGTTAATCGTGATCGGAAGTAATAACTTTGCCGAAGACATGGTCCTCTCTATCGCATCTCAGGGCATGGGCTCCGAGTATGCTGCACCAGTCGAGTTTTTGCAGAATCTCGTCGACTGGTCGCTCGATGACTCGGGTTTACTTAGCATACGTAGCCGAGCGCAACTTGCTCGCACATTAGAACCTATGAAAGATTCGCAACGTCGTTCCTGGGAGTATGGTAACTACGCCGCCGCACTCGCAGGGCTGATAATTGTTTGGATGATCCGAATGATCCTAAAGCGTCGCAAACGTGCACAATATGAACAAATTTTAGCGGAGATTTAATAAGATGAAAAAGAATTATCTACTAAGTGTACTCTTGGTGCTTCAAGTATTGGTTGCCTATTTCGTTATTTCAGGTGGTGATGAACTCCAAGGCCACGCGGGTATCCAAAAACTACTCGAGTTCAACCGTGAGCTAATTGATGGAATTCGAATTGAGGACAACAATGGGAATCTTGTTGAACTCAAAAGCGAAGGCGATGCATGGCTCACGGCAGAAGACTTTCCCGTTGATGTCGATCGTATAGATCGTCTTTTGGAACGCTTGGATGGACTTGAACACGGCCTTGCTGTTGCCAGTTCGCCGAGTTCGGTCAAACGTTTTGAAGTGAGTGGGGATCGCTTTCAGCGCCATCTTAAGCTACTTAGCGACGGTAAGCCCGTCGCTGAATTCTATCTCGGCACGGGTGCTGGCGCACGTCGTAATCATGTGCGCCTTGCCGATCAGGACAAGATATATGCCGTAACGATTGGCAGTTACGATTTGCCGGCTGAAATTGCTGATTGGCAGGATAAGGATTTGCTCCAAATCGAAGTGAGTGAGATTCAGTCAATAGACCTCGAAGGCCTGACGATTCGCCGCATGGAGCAGAGTGAAAATGAAGATGATAGCCAAGACACGAAGTCGGACATGGACTCTACCGAATGGTTCGCCGATGGTTTGGCAGAGGACGAGACCTTCAAGGCCGACGAGTTTGAGACACAGCTTCGCAACCTCGCAACGCTTCGTTTTGACCGTGCTTTCATGGGCTCGCTTGAAGAGCAGGTGATTAAAGCAAAAATCGTTGTTAGTTATGGCGATCAAGACCGCACTTATAAGTTCGCTGAAACTATGGAGGGCGACAACTACTGGCTCAAAGTTACTGGCTTCGAAGAGTTGTTTGAAGTTTCTCAATACAATGGCAACCGCATCATTGATAACTTAACAGGTGATAAGCTAATTGAAAAGCCCGAGCCTGATGAAGATCCAGAAGAGGTTGTTGGAAATAATTTGGATGCCGTAGCTGATCCGCCAGAGACTTCCTCATTAGAAGAATAAATCGGGTCAATAGAACATTCTCATGTTAAAAGCGCACATCAGTTGCATGCGCGCTTTTTTGTAAGCTCCACTTCGGTGTATCGCATCAAACAAAAGCTGTAAATTTTGCTAACAGAGCTCAGGTTAAATTCTTGCGCTTAAAATCGGTCTGTAACTAGCAATGTAGCAGGTTCTTCAGCCCTCAGGCTGGCTCCTGTCACGTATGCTTGCAAATAGTTGTTACCCTTTGTTAGCCCTAGGCCGCTAGTCAAATCGGTGAGCGCGCCACTCAAAATATGGATTAGGCGTGCACTTTCTCCAGCTGGCAGCTCCAGCGCTTCGTCGCCAGGTTTCAGTTCGAATCTGCGAATGCGAAACTCTTTACAGTCGGCCAACGTCTGTGCCCCAGGCACTATCTTGAGTGGCCTGGGTTCGAAGTCTTCAAAGTCGATCGATTGGAGTGATTCTTCGAGGTGTAATTGTCGCGGGGCACCGTCTAGCCCGACGCGTCCCCAGTCGTAGACCCGATAAGTGGTGTCTGAGTTTTGCTGGATCTCTAAAACTAAATTGCCCGCGTCGATCGCGTGCATACGGCCGCTCTCAACGAGGATCGAATCGCCTGGTTTTACGGGGAAACGATGCACGCAGGCGCCCACTTTATTGTCTTCAAGCGCTTGGGTGAATTGCTCACGCGTGACGCCTTGCTTCAGCCCTACGATCAGAGAGGCATCTTCGTCACAGTCAGCGATGTACCAATTCTCGGTTTTTGGTTCGCCCCCCAGTGTGGGTGCGATTGCTGCAGGCGGATGCACTTGGAGCGATAAGCGATCTTGGCAATCAAGCCATTTGATTAGTATAGGAAATGGCTGCGAACCCTCGCGCCCCGGCCCGAGGATGTCCGCTGCGCCACCTTCCAATAGCTCGCGAATGGTCTTTCCTTTGTGAGTGCCTTCGGCGACGATTGACTGCTCACCCTCTCGGTCGACCAGTTCCCAGCTCTCGCCGATCACTTTCCCCTCTGGGAGCTTGCGCCCCAATTTAAGTTCGAGACCACGACCGCCCCAAACGCGCTCCATGTAGAGTGGGGTGAAGGACATTAATTCCATGAAAGTTTTATTGTTGGATTTCTAGGGGGATGCGATACTCAATCGAACCTTGTTTTTCATGTATTCGCGCTTAATTTCATTCCAACTATATGGCACGTAAAGCAAAGAAGAAAGTCGCAAAAAACAAAGTATTCTCCCAAGAGCCGAGAAAGGCGCAGTCGCGGCCAGTCTGGGCTTTGCTTCTCTTTACAATCGCAGCCCTTGTCGCTGTTTCGGTTTTTGATTATAATTCGGGTCAATACAATATTACCCCTCCCTCTGACATCAACGCGGTCGGGAAAGTGGGTAGCGGTATCGGTTTCTATGGGTTTCACTATTTCGGAATCGCTGTATTTTTAATCCCACTATTTCTATTTTGGTTTGGCATTCGACTACTCATCCAGCAGGAGCGTGGTAAGCGCGTCTTGGCTGCGATCGCCTCACCTATCGCGATTCTCTTTGCGGCAGGACTTATCGAATGGATCGACCCCTCTGCTAGCGGAGTGGGCAGCATTTTCGAAGATCAAATTTCAAATTATTTAGGAGGCGTCCTTGGTGAGTTCCTGTATCAAAAAGTACTTTTCCCGCCGCTTGGTCATTTTGGCTCCTTTATCATCATGCTGATGGGCTTCACCATCGGCTCGATCCTCGTTTTTACCGATAACCTCGGGCGTTTCATAGAATACCTACAAAATACTTACCGCAACTTCCTTGCCAACCGCTCTGAGTCTAAGGAAGCCCGCAAAGTCCGCAAAGCCGAGAAAGCCGCAGCAAAGCGCCTCGCTAAAGAGGAGGCCGCGCTCGCTAGAGCCGAGGCCAAGGCAAACAAAGCCGAGAAGTCCGCTCAAAAAGCAGAGGAGTATACAGAGGATGCAGAGGAGGACGAAACTCTCGAAGATGACCGCAAACCTTCACTACTTAGAGGCGCACCTACGCCCTTGCCCGCAACCAATGATAGCGTGGCAAGCAAGACTCCGCCTAAAAAGAAGCTCATCCCCAAGCCTCCAGCTCCAGAGCCCGAGCCGAAGAAACCCGCTCTAGACCCCGCCACCATTAAGATTATCTCTGGTGAAAAGACAGAAAAGTCCGTAGCTAATATTCCTGAACGACGAGGCGACTATATCTTCCCGCCGCGCGGACTTTTATCTGAAGCACCCGACAGCATCAATGCCGCCCCCGAAGACCATGCGGGCACGATGAACGCGCTCGTGCGCACGCTCGAAGAGTTCGGGGTTAAAGTTATTCCTGGCGAGATTCACACTGGCCCGGTCATCACACGCTACGAAGTCACTCCTGCGGCGGGAGTCCGGGTGGAAAAGATCGTCAATCTTGATAAGAATATCGCTCTTGGTCTCAAAGCGATGTCCGTGCGGATTCTTGCACCTGTTCCTGGGAAGGGAACCGTTGGTATTGAGGTGCCCAACAAGATCGCGCAAGCGGTCTGTATGCGTGACATCATTGAGTCTAAAGCGTGGGATGATGCTGGCGCCGAGATCCCCGTCGTCTTAGGGCAAGATGTGACAGGTAAGCCTATGGTCATGGATTTGACCAAGATGCCTCACGTGCTCATTGCCGGCTCCACCGGTTCGGGTAAGACCGTTTGTATCAATGCCGTTATTGCCTCGCTCCTTTACCACTCCGGCCCTGAGGACCTTCGCTTCATTATGGTCGACCCCAAGGTAGTGGAAATGCAGATGTATAATTCACTGCCGCATATGCTCATCCCCGTGGTGACCGAGGCCAAGAAAGTGCCTGCTGCCCTCAAATGGCTGATCGCTGAGATGGAACATCGCTACCAGATTTTCGCCAAGACAAACGTGCGCAACATTGCAGGCTTTAATGCCAAACTCTTAAAAGATAAAGCAGAGCAGGCTAAGGCCGAAGCTATGGAGTCAGACATGAGCCCCGAAGAGCGAAACGCTCTACAGCAGGTGGAAGTCCCCCGTGATGATGATGCCTTTGAGATACCTCGTAAAAAGCTGCCTTATATCGTTTGTATCATCGACGAATTGGCAGATCTAATGATGGTCGCACCTGCAGATATTGAGACCTGCATCGCGCGTATTGCTCAGCTCGCACGCGCCGCCGGCATCCACCTTATTCTGGCCACCCAGCGCCCATCTGTGAACGTCATCACTGGCGTTATCAAGGCGAACTTGCCCAGCCGTATTTCCTTCAAAGTAGCTTCCAAGATCGACAGCCGCACGATTCTCGATGGCGGTGGTGCCGAAGCGCTGATCGGTAAGGGCGATATGCTATTCATCCCTCCCGGCACTTCGAATCTAGTGCGCGCCCAAGGCGCCTTCGTCTCGGACGACGAGATCGAAGCCATTGTCGAATTCCTTAAAGACAATAACGACCCGCCAGAGATCGCTCAAGAGGTGCAGAAGCAAATTGATGCCGGCAGTGACGATGGAGTCGCGGGCGACGACGGTGGCCCTACTGACGGGGACGAACTTTTGCCTGGGGCGATCGACGTTCTCCGCAGTACAAAGCGCGCCTCTACCTCGATGCTTCAGCGCCGTTTACGTATCGGTTACAACCGTGCGGCTCGCCTCATGGAAGAGCTCGAAGAACGTGGCATTGTAGGGCCCGAAAACGGCTCCAGTCCTCGTGAGATCATGGTCGATCTCGACGAGATGTAGCGAGCATTAAAAAGTGCACGGAGTGATCGGCGAGCCCTCAGCAAAGGTCTCGAAACTCTTCGCATGTTGTAACAATTGTGTGACGAAAGGCTCTCTTTGCTTGGCTTATCGCAAAATACAGACAAAACCCATCAACACCTAACATGGCAGAATTTTTTATGATTATCGCCTTTGCGATGGCAGCTTATGCTATCGTGGCTAACGACTCGATACAGAGCCTCGGGACTTTTCTCGCGTCGAATGCCAAACGCCCATGGTGGGTTCTCTGGATTTGGATTTCCGGGATTATGGTCGTGACTGTTTCTTGGGGGTGGTTTGCCAACGGAGGGGATCCGGCTTTCGGTCGCCTGTCCGCTGCGGGTAAAAATATACCACACCCTCATGATATCGGGGGCATGATCACTTGGCTCTTTTTACTGCCGCCACTATGCCTCGTCATATTGACCCGTATGGGCATCCCCGTTAGCACATCTCTACTCGTCCTCACAGGGTTCAAAGGCCTCGTTGCCGCACAACAGGGTAAAACTCCAGGTGCCGCGGTCGATCTCTTTAAATCCATGATGGAGAAGTCGCTCGTTGGCTATGCCATCGCATTTCTGCTAGGACTCATCTTGTTTTTTGTGGTCATCTACCTAATAGAGAGAAAGGTCAAGGCTGACCAGGAAGACGCCAGCAGTGCCAAGGCTTTGCACCCCAAGTGGTTAGTCTTTCAGTGGCTTTCGACTGGGTTTCTATGGTCGATGTGGCTGGTTCAGGACCTCGCAAATATTTTTGTATATCTACCCCGCGAGCTTTCCTGGTGGGGCTTGGCACTCTCGCTCGGAGGCATGGCCTTACTGCAAGGTTACCTATTTAAAGAAAAGGGCGGAAAGATTCAGCGTGTTGTTACAAGTAAGACCAATACGCTAGATGTTCGCTCCGCCACCTTTATCGATCTACTCTATGGATTAGTACTGCTCTTTTTTAAGGTCGATTATATTCCCAAGCTGTTTACAGCGATGGGGATGGACGTCCCTTGGCCGGAGAAAATGCCCATGAGCACAACCTGGGTTTTCCTCGGTCTGCTGGCCGGACGGGAAGTCGGCATCGCGCTTCGGCTTCGCCACCGCAGCAAGAAGAAAGTGTCTAAGCTCATCTTCAAAGATGCCGGTAAAGCCTTCTTCGGTTCGGCCATCGCGGTCGTCTTGGCACTCTTCCTGCCACTCCTCATAAAGCCAGTCAACGAGGCGATTCACGAGAAACCGGCGCAAGCAGAAGCGACACAAGCCACCGCTCCTCAAGCACCCTAGTCTAAAAACCGAGCTTACGCTGCGTAAGGGTCGCTGTAAATTGGACGTAAAAACTCAAATGTGTCATTATTGTTACACGCCCGATCGAAGAAATTAGGGCACTTACAAATCAGCCTGAATATATCGCGAATACATATTTGACATATGATAACCCTGATCGGAGTTTTCGAGTCTTATTGACTGTATATCATATCAGCGAAGTCCTGTAAGGGGTCTCTTTTGCCGACTCATACGATGTTTACGATAAGGCTTACACATCTCTGGATTTGACGGCATCGAAAACGATCTAAGAGAATTTAAAAGTAAGCTTTTCGTTTAAGAACATAACAGATTCATAAAGAGGTATTAACTACGATGTCGAGGGCGACGAGGTAGGCCGAGCGCTTAGCTCTCATTGCGTAGTTTTCTTTTTCCAGCCTGAAGTGCCATGTGCGCCCTAGGCTTTTTGTCGCAAAGTTTCGTTTTGGTTGCATTTATGTTACTTAAATGTAACAAAAGTTACAGTCCTGTGATATTCATAAAAGAGGCGAAATTTGCTGTTGAGCATCTGGGGAGCATAATCAAAAGCGATGAATCTAGTGTTTTCTTATGCTCTTCAAATCTACTCAACTATGTCCACTATTCGTGGCATTCTTTATCGTCTCTACCCTGTGGGGAGTCGAATCGAGTATGCATACGCCGCGTTCGGTAGCATCAGGTGCTAATAATTTTGAACTTAGGGGTATGCTATCCTTTGATGGGGAGTATTCATTATCCCTTCACGATTGCCAGAGGCATTCATCTGCTTGGGTTGCTGTCGGAGGCTATGCTTTTGGGGGGTATTTACAGTCGTTCGACCCAGAATCGCTAACAGCAGTTTTTTCATTTGATGGGTCTGAGCATAAAATTCAGATGCGGCACGAAGATGCCGCAATTCTGTATGCTAAGGTTGAAGATTTGCCAGCGCTTGCACTCAAGCATTGGCGTGAAAAAGCAGAAGCAAAACATGAGTCTGCTGCACTTGTCTTGTCACGTTATCAGTCGTTTCAGAGAGCCGTTTTAAGGCGGCGAACCACTGGATCTGGTGTCGCTTCGAGCGGTCAAAGTTCTTCTAGTTCCTCAGGCGGGAAAGACGCAGTATCGGATGCCTCAGAAACCCGTATCGCGAGAGCGAATCAAGAATCAGAGAGACCACTGCGAGTGAACACCTTACCGCTGGTAAACTCTTCTCTGACCTTAACAGAGAAAACTGAAAGGAAGCGCTTTGGGACCTTTTAGACCAAAAATCCGGAAGGCTTCATTGAGCGTTTACACAGTATTCGCAGTATTTTTCCTAGCTACACTTTCAAGTGTGCAAACAGCCTATGGTGGATCGAACCTAGAGGAGGCGTCTGAACTCTGGCCACAAAAAGTCGCAACCAGAACGCCGTTGATAGGCAAGCTTCATGGCAATACCTTAGGACGCGGCTCCGAGGGTGTATTTCTACGAATTGAATCTGGCGAAGTTATGGTCGATTTTGGACATAACGGCATATTCAAACTGCCCGTTAAGGACACCGATTTTTTGGACAGAGTGCGGCAAGCTATTGGCGTACGCACGTTTGAGTCGCAAGGACTCTTTACCTTTCGATATGCCAGCTCATTTTTTTGGCCGGAGACATCAACGAGCTGTCGAATTCCAGAGCTAGAATCTTTCGATTTCTTCGTCGTCATTTATTTCGATTATGATGAAGCTTCAGAGGAGATGCATTTGGTCAAAGAACTCTCAAAGGAGTTTAGCACTTTGATGGCTGATGACCTTAAAACCTCACTCATCCTAATGCCTGTTCGCGGAATTAGTAACGCGGTTGATATGAGGCTGTACTACTTGGATGGATTTCATGCGCCGACGATTAGCCCATACATGAAGAAGGGTACCGTTCACACTCTTCAGCACGATTTTGAGAACAAGGGAGACCTAGTGGTCATCGATAAGAACGGCCATATCCTCACGCAGAACTTCCTATCCAAATTAAAAACTCCGGAGGCGAGTTATGAGCTAATACACGATTCTGTGGCACAGCGCCGAACGGGGTAACACGATTTTCTACCATGCAAGACAAAACGACACGCATTCTTAGAAGCCGCTACTGGCCACTATTAGCAATCTCACTAAGCGCGCCTTTTCTGAGTATTAAAGCTAAAGATACGGTCAAAGGCGGCGGTTTTAGTTTCACCTTGCCGGAAGAGGCGCCTAAAGCAGAAGAGCCCTTAGATGGCTTAAGCTATGGTGAACTTCCCGATCAGGCACCTGCGATGGAGGATGCTACCGAAGGCCAAGAAGCGGTGCCAGGCGTAGTTGCTGAGACCACGGATACAGTGGCTGAGAGCGAAACGGCAGAGCCCACAAGAGCCTTCGACCCTGAGACTACAGGTTCTGTGATCGGGCAAATATTAGATAAAAACAATGGATTGTTTGTAGAGGGTGTTTATGTCGTTCTTGAACCGGAACCAGCCGAGAGCACTGAAGTGTTAGAGGAGGGTGAAACGCAGACTTTTTTTGGACGAACAGATGAAAAAGGGGCATACCTTATAGAAGGAGTTGACCCTGGTGTATACACGATGTCTTTGGTTAAGCGTGGTTACTACGAGGCGACTGTCGAGGGAGTGACTATAGAGGTTCAAGCGCTTGGCCGTTTTGATTTGGGCCTTGTGCCAAGAGACGAAATGTCGGACGACGTTTATGAGCTCAATGACTTCGTGGTGACTGCGGATGATGTCCTCGCTGGTCGAGCCGAGCTTATCGAAATTCGTGCGGCTTCAGTGGGGCAAGTCGATTTCCTGTCGAGTGAGGATTTCGCGAAGTTTGGTGGTTCGAATATCGCTGATTTAGTGAGCCGACTAGCGGGTGTTAATGTGGTTGAAGGTCAGTTTGCGGTGGTTCGTGGTCTTGGGGATCGTTACAACAGTACCCTTCTAAATGACCTCCCTGTGCCTAGCCCAGATCCAATACGCCAGGGTGTGCAGCTAGACCTTTTTCCGACTTCCATTATTGAGAGTGTCGTTGCGGATAAGGCCTTCTTGCCAGGATTACCATCCAACTCATCTGGTGCAGCGTTTAACCTGATAACTCGCTCATACCCTGAGGATTTCACTGCGTGGCTTGAAACTGGTTTCAGCGTTAACGAAAACGCGAAAGAGACTCTTTTGGTGAACCCAAATGCTGAGCCCGCTCTAGGTTCACCAGGAGGTAGCCACTTTGATGTGAGGTCAATACTGGGGACCCGAGATGATAGCCTGAGGGATAGCTCCAAGGCGGCCTCTTCCACGAATGTGGGAAGTGATTTTTTTGATTTTGGAGGACAGAGTTTCAAATTTGGCTTAGGCGATTCCCATGAAGACCCATTCGGAGGAATCGTATCTAGAATCGGTTACGTAGGGTCTATCAGTTATAGTAGCAGTTCCGAAACAGCAATTGGTTCGCAGCGCGACCAATACGCCCTAGTAAATACCAGATCGCGTATCATTCGCTTACCAGGGCGTCCTCCAATCATTGTGCCGGGAACATCCGGTACACTTCTCACAGGAGATCTACCTGTAAGCGGGCTTGAGTATGATCTTGTTAACGGTAAGGTTAAAGAAACAACAGGCTTCCTTTTTGGGACTGGAGTTGAGCTAGATGATGATGGCGATCATAAACTGAATTTCACTTTTTTGCGTTCTCAGTCGATTATTTCTGAGGCAGTCCGCCGTGATAACGGAGTGCTTCCAGATGGAATCAGCGGGCAGTCGAACGATAGAGGTTTCGGCTCTACTGGCAACAATCAGCTTAACTTGGCGGCTGATATTGTTGGGCGAGGAGGCTTTGACGCGTTCAGTCAAGGGCAGGATATTTTGACACTAGAGACCCGTACTCTAAACGCGCGTCAGGTGTCCGGAGAACATAAGTTTACAGTTTTGGGCAAAGACGCTGAGTTCTCTTGGGGTTTGACGGAATCTGATGCAAGTTCTGAAATCGGCAATCCCAGCGGAAATGGATTTGTCGCCGGACAGTCGACACTGCTCTACATGCAGAATGTTTCTGGTGAAACTCTATTGGCAGGACCTTCCGGACAATTGACAGAAGCGGATTTGACGGAAGATATCGAGCCAGGCGCGATTCTATTTGGGGGTTCTACCGCGACCGCAGAAGGCTATGCTGAGGACGTAATCCGGAATACAGCGCGCTCCATTGACGACGAAATGTTGGGCAAGCGAATCGATGGTTCGGTAGATCTCTTCGATTTTGTAACCGCCAAGGGTGGTTTCTTTATGTCAGAAACGACACGAGTTGCTCAGCAGACCGACGAACTACTCGTTCTGCCTTCCGGTGATATCGTCAGTAATTCTGATGGTCTTAATGCCTTCGCAGTAGAAGCCAATGACGTTGCAAACGTAATTCCACTCATTTCGTCTGCCGACGTGGCGCGAGATATCGAAGACTACTACTTTCAGTTCGATGTCGACCCTATCGAGAATCTTGAGGTTAGCCTAGGTGCACGGCAATCTTCAGTTAACTTGACTGCATCTGGCAGTGGGCAGCTATTCCCTGCAATTGGCCTTTTTGGCGCGCCTAGCTTTTTGGATTCTGGAATCGCGGGTAATCAGGACATTACTAATGGTGAGCTAATCGGTTATACCGAACCTGGTGAAGGTAACATCGATGAAGAATATCTTCTGCCTGCTGTTTCAATCAAATATTCTTTTTGGGATAATTGGACCTTCCGTGCTTCCTACGGTAAGACCATCGCACTCCCATCATCAAGAGAGTTATCGCCTATCTTTACTTTGGACACCTTTTCGGGTGATCGCGTCTTCGGAAATCCTAATTTGGAAGTCTCCGAGGTTAAAAACGCTAGCTTCCGCTTGGAGCGCACCTTCAGTGATGGTGTTACCAGTGTAGCGGTCAGTTTTTTCGATAAGAAGATTGAGAATCCTATCGAACAGATCGGGTTAGTCGATGTGTCAACGGGCACTCCAGTTCAGTCTTTCTTTAACAATGAGAATGAAGCCAGCGTCCAAGGCTTCGAGATTGAAGGTAGGCTCGGGCTCGGCTTGGCAGCTACCAAGTTTGATGATTGGTTCAATGTCGAAATTGGATTTCTCGATTACTTTTCGATCGGCGGCAATATTGCTCTCATTGATGCGAGTGTGGGATTCCCAGGGCCCGTCGCCACAACCTATTTTAACGAGAACAATAACTCTGGACCTTACACAAATGCTAACGGCGTGACGGAAATACCCGAAGATCGCCGACTGTTCGACCAGCCTGAGTATACTGTCAATGCAGACGTTACATTCGAGCATCCGGACTGGGGAACGCGCGTTACGCTTTCACTCTATGAGCAGAGCGATGTGCTGACCAGTGTAGGCAGTGGGTCAAACTTAACAGCGGACCAATATACGCTACCTTATGAGCAGTTTGACCTCACATTTGCTCAAGAGTTTGGAGACGGGTGGGAGTTTGAATTTCAGGTCGAGAACATAACAGACACAGAGCGCGGAATAGAATATGATTCGGAGCAGGTTGACGCTCCACCGCGCATCAGTTACAAACAAGGCCGCACCTACAGTGTCGCACTAAAATATATTTTTTAATGTCACGTAATTGAAACATTAAGGCGTTCTAATTGTCACCTTGAGGCTCTACTATGACCTAGCCTTTAGGGCTAAACTTAACTCAAATCATAATATCCATGAAAAAATCATTACTACTCGCCTCTGGACTAGCAGCTGCCTCAGCTTCTTTTGCTCAGGTATCACTGACTAATTCGTTAGCACAAATCGAAGGTTCCAACACAGGCATCCTTAACATAACCCAAGATCTTGATCTCGGCTCGCTTTCCGGCAATGTGTTTATTCTCGAAACTACCACGATCGTTAATCCTGGCGTGACACTCACTATTCCAGCAGGATCTATCATACGTAGTCAACCTGCTACTGGCTTTTCGTTTGTTCAAGATACAGACTCTAGTGGTAATCTTCAGTATTATGAGACAGATGCAGCTGGCGCTAGAGTTGAAGATGCTGATGGTGATGATGTCGTAACTACATCTGCTGCGACAAATGGCACGGACAACGATCCAAAGGGTTCGCAAGTAGCAAGCAATATTCCAGGTACTCTTCTCGTAAGTCGCGGTGGTGCGATTGACGCTGTTGGTACCGCAACTAGCCCGATTATCTTCACAACTGCAGCCAATACTGATCGTGACCGTTACGCAAGTGGTGACACTTTCCTAGATGCGGATCCCGTCGGCAGTCCACTTACTCCTCTCAGTGTTATAACTGGAGATGATCCAGACACCACTGCGGTCGAAACTAGCTACACAGAAGCTAATGTTGGTCTATGGGGTGCGGTGACTCTTCTTGGTTACGCACCAACTAATCGCGGCACGAGTGACACGGGTGTAGCAGGCGAAGCATACATCGAAGGCTTCGGAATGACCACTGAACAAGTTACCTATGGAGGTAGTCTTCCAAATGACAGCTCGGGCAAAATTAAGTATGTCTCGATCCGTCACTCAGGAAAAACAATCGTTGAAGGTGACGAGCAACAAGGCCTTACCTTAGGTGGAGTTGGTGCAGGCACATTGATTGAGAACATCGACATCTACTGCTCCGCGGACGATGGCATCGAAATCTTCGGTGGCACTGCGAGCCTTCGCAATGTCATGATCAGCTACGTTAACGATGATGGCTTTGACCTCGACCAAGGCTGGACAGGTAACGCCCAGTTTCTATTCATCCTAGCGAGCAACATCACTGACCCAACTGGTCTTGTTACATTCGATGAGTGTGGCGAGTGGGATGGCCAAGATGGCGTCGACGAAGAAACATCAGATATAACTACTGCTATCGCAACTCTGGACACTGCGCTCGCTAGCGGCACTGCAGCTGAGCAGACTGCCGCACTTGCCGCTCTGAATGCTCTCACTGAGTCCGACGACCTGACCGCGACCGGTCAGCCATTCATGGCTCCAACCATTTACAACATGACTGTATTTGCAGATGGTGCTTCTGGCTCCTTGGAAATTGATGCAGCTTTCGGTGGTGCTATCTATAACTCCATCTTGACTGGACTCTCTGCCTCAAGCTTCGACATTGAAGACGAAACTTCAGCTAATCCAATCTCCAATGGCTTCCCATCCGCTAGCCCGGCTGCACGTCTTCTTGCTGGCTCCTTGAACATCAACGGTGTCACTTTCATCGGTAACACCGCTGTAGCTCAAGTCGGCACAGCTCAAGTCGGCACAGCTCAAGTCGGTGAACCAGGTGACGAAGATTATGCTGAAGCATCCTCTGATTATGTTGCCGCATCCTCTGATTATGCTGCCGCAATTCCCGCAGTCACTTCTGCTACGGTCAAAGAGACTACTTTTGCTCAAGGTGTTATTGAAAACGATACTAGTATAGCGCTCAATTCGACTACGAATGAGTTCCTTAATGGTAACCCATTTGCCTTCGGAGTATTTGCTCCGATTAATGCAAGTGCTACCTCATTAGCCGAACTTGTATACAATGACCAGACTGTAGCGAATGGTGTGAACCCTGTGCCGTTTAATGCTGGCGCGAGTAGTACTCCAGATGCAGGTAACTTGACAAACACTGTTCCAGTTGCAGGCGCATTCTTCGAAGAAGCAGCCTACCGCGGAGCTTTTGCGCCTGTTTCTACAGCGCCTCTCTTCACCACAGGTTGGACCGCTCTAAACGTTCGCGGCATCCTGGTTGATACCGCTTCAGGCAGCCTCCAGTAGTAAAACAATTGAACGCTCGGCCGGGAGCAATTTTCTTATTGCTCCCGGCCCACCTTTAATCTATAACTCAATTCATTATGAAAAAGATACTATTAATACCATCACTCATCGTAGTCAGCGGTGCAGTGTCATACGGTCAATCACTACTGGCTGGATTTGATTTCACTAATGTTTCTGGCACTACTGCGTCAGCTACATTTAGTGATCTCGCTGCTGCGGATACTGCCGCTCAAGCAGGTCCTTTCGGTAGCTTTTCGACTACCTTGGCATCACCAAATTCGGTGGAGTATAGCACTAACCTAACCGCTAATAAAACGATTACGTTTGATGACAATCGAAATGTACTAAATAACACCCTCGGTGACGGCAGCTCATTTTCGTTTGCTAGCACTGGTGGTTTCATCGGCACAAGCGCAAATGGAACTTCGTTTACATTTGAAGTCGATACAGGTGGGGCTAATTATGAGAACTTCATCTTCTCCTTTGCAGGTTCCGGCTTGAATGGGACAGACACAGGTTCGATCGCCTTTGAGTTCAGCACAGATGGCACAAGCTTTACATCTATCAGCACGGAATCTCTTTCCGGTGCTGCTTCAGCAGGTGGTTCTGCTTATACACTAGCCACCCAAGAAGTATCTGCGAGTAACGTGTTCTACCGAGGAACCTTTAGCGGCTTGGATGCCAATGAAGCCTTGGTCTTGGACAATGTGCAAATCGGTGCTACTGCTGTTCCTGAGCCAAGCACTTTCGCCGCTATTTTCGGTTTTGCTGCGCTAGCATTTGTTGTAGCACGTCGTCGTAAATAGAACGGTTACATTTGCTTCTTCCCAGAAGGCTGAGTTTAATAGCTCAGCCTTCTTTTTTCGATACGCATTCAGGAGTGAACAGGCTGTTTCTAATAAAAGAGTTTATGTGTCTTAAGGGCGACAAAAGACTGTTAAGATGGATTTCGTGTGTACTCGATACGAAATCTTTGCACTACAGTACTTGCGAAGTGATGGGACGCATCGGAGGCTTTCCACGTGCGAAAAAACATTCCATTCATCAGAAAATTCTCGGATTGGCTCGACGGTTCACTAGCGGTATCGCCACCGAAATCAGTTCGAGCCTTCGTGTTCGGGGTAAACCGCCGAGAGCTTACTTTTTCGGTCGAACTGAACGGCACGAAGGAATTTCACCTTGCGGGCACTGCTTGGACCTGGTCGGAGATCTGGGCCCCCGAGGCGGCAAAGCTGACTGTACCTTCAGAAGTTTGTCGTGATCAGGTTTCTGAGTGCACGAGGCAAGTGCGCATGGCTATCTGGCACTACTTGGACTACGGGACATTTGCCTACCGCCTAGCTAGTGTCGAAGGCATCGCGATCGAGGCCTTTGGGGCAAGGTATGAGTTGATCTGGACACCGGATCAATCAAAGCAGCAAGATTTGGTTGGTTAGAAAGGAAGCAGGTCAGTAGGAACCATGACACAAGCTCGGAGTCGAAGCAATAGTCCCGTCTGCGGGGAGAACCTCCGGGTTTCTCGTGCGTCCGTTCTTGTTGTTCACGACGAGGAAACTTATTGCTCCAAGGCTTGTTTCGAACATCAACAGTATCTGTCCTTAAAGTCGCGGAGCACAGCTATCGCCCTTTCTCCTCCTGATGGTAGTAAGCGCTACCATAGCTCTGGGCTGATACGATCGAGTCGCAATTATTTATGATACAATACCCGCGCGCAGTGCTTACAGTCTTGCGCTGGCAGTTGGCATTGCCGCAGAGAAATAATCCTCATAAATACCCACGCCGAACTTTATCGAGCTTGTGGTCATTACAGAACGACCTGTTTGCTCGTTTTCGATCACATGGACCATCGGTATGAATACTCCATGATCAGAATTGTAATCGTTGAGCTGAGTGATGGTGCGTCCATTCTCCGGATGGTCATTTTCATAATGCGTGACCAAGTAAGTTTCATCAGAAATATAGAACGTATACTTGTTGAGCGTGCCTACAGGGCTAGCTTCAACCGCATAGTAGCGAGTGCCATCGATAGTTTTTGAATTCAATAGCTCAAGCTTAACGCCTTCGCGCCAGAACTTAATTAGACGCGGCATGACGCCTGCGTCGGCCAGTAGTTGGTCGGCAGCTTCGGGGGGGAGTTCTTCCTTTTGAATTTCTGGGGCACCCGCCAAGCGAGTAGCGGTCCAGGCGCTCTTGCCGTCATGGGCGCGGATTAGCTGAATCGCCTCATCCTCTTTACCGGGCACTGGTATGGTAACGGTAGCACGTATCTGATCGGGGCGTTTTTTTATGATGACGACATCGACAGTTACACCGTCTCGCTCGACGGTTCCGTTGAGTTGTATGCTCTCGATTTGGCTCCAGTTAGTCAGTCCACCCATCGCTTCCAGGTGATTGCTAAGGATTTCATTCAATCTAGGGTCGCTTGCGGCTGCTGACGCGGAGTGCAGGGCGGAAAGTAAAAGCGAAAGTCCGATTAGCTGGCGAATAACTGTCACACACTAAATATACCCTAAAAATTAAAATATAGATATGAACGTATCGGTTACGTTGGTGAAAATTCGGTGTCGAGTGACAGATGCGTGAATCAAGTATTACAGATGCGAGGCAATTGTGTGACATTCTTTTATCGCCAATTCACTCCTCGAGTGAGTGTGTGCTTTCTTCCGAGCATTTTTGAAGCAGCAATCTTTATACAGACCAAAAAGCTAGAGTTTGATATTTTTATCGAACAGACACATTGAAGCTTCCAGAGCTAGCTCTGGCTACGGGCCGCTCTTTCTACGCGGTCGGTGTAGTCTTCTAAATTCGCATCTGACTCAATCTGTAGGGCGCGGCGTAGTAGGGGTAATGCTTTTTTATACTCGCCATTTCGGACGCGTGCTTGAGCGTGTGCGACAAGGGCTTCGCGCTCGAAGGCTTCAATCTTCTCAGCTTGCTCGTAGCGGTTGATGGCTTTGGCCATGTCATCTTGATCGGCAAAAAAGTTAGCTAGCTCGATAATGGCCTCTCCATTGAGTGAGTCACGCTCGACGATCTTGGTCAGCAGCTCCACTGCGGAATCGTCTTCGCCTTCGGCGCGAGCGACTTTGGCCTCAATTGTGAGTAGTTTCAGATCCGTATCTTCGTCCATTGTATCACCCAGTTTCTCGCGGATACTGGCGATCATTAGTTTGGACTGATCGAAGCTGCCGGTGCGGGCGAGGAGCTGTGCTGCGCGGACGAGAGGCTTACTGTCCCCAGCGCTAGCCATCTCGGTAGCAGCTTGGTAGGCATCGAGCGCGAGGTCGGGTAAGGCGTTGTTCATGTAAATATCACCAAGGAGTGTCAACGTGCTCAGCTTGGCTGCGCCCATGCGCCGGACAACTTCTAGGTTTTTGGCTGCGGCGATCGATTCGTCTTGGCCCAGATATGCGTTGCTCTGAAGTAGCCAGTAGTCGGTGTTGTTGGGCTCCTCCATAAGGAGTGTGTCGAAGAGTGCGATCGCATCGGAATAACGTTCAGTTTCAAGAAGGCAACGCGCGAGGCCAACCTTCCAGTCGGTAGTGTCCGGCTGCATAAGGATCGCTTGGCGATAGGCGGCTTCGGCTGGGTAGTATTTTTGCTGAGTTAAGTAGCCGTATCCAAGAAGTCCATACGAACGACCGTCAACTTCGCCGAGTTCCATGGCTTTGGAAATGGTCTTAATTGCTTTATCAAAGTCTCCCTTTTGCACCTGAACGAGTCCAAGGTTCTTATAAGCGCGACGGAAGTCTGGGTGCTTCACCACTGCGTTTGAGTAGAATTGCTCTGCTTTAGCCAAATTGCCTTCTTGAAAGTACAGATTGGCCAAGATGAAGTCGAAGGCAGCACTGCTACTATCAGTTATTTGGGGCTCGAGCTGTTGGATAGCCGCCACTGGGCTCGCTTTAAGTAGATCGATTAAGCCGCGTAGCGCTTCTTTCTCTCCTTCAGAGATCGGCGGTTCGGCACCAGCAAGGAAACCGTAGCTACCGAGAAACTCTTTTTGGAATGTGGGGTCGCTCCAGAGTTGGCTATCAATTTTTGATTGAGCGATGGATGTGCTCGCAGTGAGACCAAGGGTGATGAGAAGTGCGATGAGCTTGTTCATGTGTGTTATGTATAAAAGATATTACTGGATTATTTGATTGTATAGGGTAGGCGGACTCTAGTGCGCGTCTTGACGGGTCGACCATTCTGCTCGCCTGGAATAAACCTCCATTTGCGAATCGCCTCGATGGTAGGGCGTTCGAATATTGGGTCGCTTGATGCTGTAATCTTCACTGAGCTAACTTTGCCATTTTGGTCGATTATGAATTCAGCAGTAGCAAAGCCTTCTTGCCCGCGTCGGCGAGCTGCAGCTGGATATTGAGGCGCTCCTTGGCGTCTCGGCTCAGGTTTTACTTCAAGGTCATTGATATCAAAAATTTCCAAGCCACCGAGGTCGCTGCTGCCTAGGTCAAAAGTTGGCAATGCAAAGTCGCCCGCCATGGAGCCACCTGTGCCAGGGTTGAGTGCCATGTCGAGTTGCTCCAAGGAAATGGGGGGCGGCGGTGTATTGAGCTCCGGAGGGGGCTCTTCCTCTTCAGGTGGAGGTGGCTCGGGCGGATCTTCGGGTGGAGGAGGTGGGGGCGGCGGCGCGACGTTGATCGTTTCGATTTGCTCTGGGGTTTTATCGAAGTCGTTAAAGATTTGAGTCAACGGGATCGCCAAGAAGAGGAGTCCGCTGATAATAATGCCGATGACAGAGCCGGTGACTTTTGTGCGGCCTCTATATTTTGGCGTATTATACGGCTTGGACATTTTTGGCGAGATGCGGAAGCAGTTATCGCTTAGTGGAGAAATTTATGGACTTGGCACCAGCAAGTTTGGCTTCGCCATAGACACGTGCAAAGACTCCGTGATTGGCCCCTTCATCGGCTTGGATGATGACCGGGATGTCTTCTTTGAGCACGAGGCGCTTCACCTGCGGGGCCACGCCAGCGATGCCAATATCGCGTCCGCCGTAGATCACTTTGTTATCCTTAGTGATTGCGATGAGGATACTGTTCTTTTCTAGTTGAACAGCTGCGGCTGCTTCGGGTTTGTTGACCTCGACGCCGGTTTCTTCGACGAACACGGTGGTGACGATGAAGAAGATCAAAAGGATGAAGACCATGTCGATCATCGGAGAGAGGTTAATCTCTACGTCTTCGCGGTCGTTGGCTGTTAAATCTCGGCGCATGTTAAAATGACTAATTAGTAATGATTGATGACTAATCGAATTGAAGCTTTGTCAGGCTGAGTGATTCGATCCTAGCGAGTGCGGCTTCGATCGAGTGGATACGATTGCGGATGACTAGCACGAGGAAGATGCCGGGCAGCGCGATGACCAGACCGGTCTGGGTGGTGATGAGCGCCTCGGAGATCCCAGAGGCCACCACATCGACGGTATCACCGCCGCCTTGACGGGCGATGCCTGAGAAAGTAGCGAGCATGCCGATGACGGTGCCTAGCAAGCCCATTAGTGGTGCGGCTGCTACCAGTGTATTGAGAAAGATCACTCTGCGCTCCACGTTGTGCAGGATGGACTGGCGCACTTCTTCGAAGCGGTTGCGGACATGCTTGGATGCGCTTACGTTTTCCTGTGTGTAGCGGATGATTTCGCCAGCGCGGCCCTTGGCGCTTTCAGGGCTATAGACCCATTGAAGCCATTCGGTATCACGACCCAACTGAATATTACCCTTGCTAAGAAAGATAACTAACTCAATGCCGTTGGTATAAATCAAGAGCGCTAATAGGGCCAGCGGATACATGACCCATCCGCCGCTATCTAAAATACTGATGATTTCTTCTACCATTGTCTGCTTTCGCGAGGATTAAACGCCATCCTTATTACGGGCACCGACCACGCCGTTGATAAAGCCGACAGCGATTTGCTCGAGGTCGCCGAGTTTTTGGCGAGCCATACGCGAGAGGAGTCCGTGGATGATGAGCGACGGGATCGCTACGATCAGACCAAGCTCGGTGGTGACCAGTGCCTGAGAGATACCCGAGGCAAGGTTGCTGGCGTCACCTGTGCCAAAGACGGTGATCAGCTTAAAGGTATTGATCATGCCGGTGACGGTTCCGAGTAGTCCAAGGAGTGGTGCGGCGGCGGCGGTGAGTGCCATGAAAGGTAGGAAGCGCTCCAACTTGGGACGAACGGCAAGGATCTTTTCGTATAGAATTTCTTCGAGCGTGCCGCGCTTCTCGTCGATATTCTCGATGCCCTTGCTTAGGATGTCGCCACCTGCGCCACTGATATCGCTCGCGACGGAGAGAGCCTTGGCCTTATCGCCTGCCTCGATCTGCTGCAGCACTTTCTGAACCTCTTCTGCGGATGGCGTCTTGAAGCCAACAACCTCATTCAATTTGAAGACTGCTAGTAGCATACAAAGTAAGCCGAGGCCGATAATGACATATCCGACGACGCCACCTTGAGCGATATGCTCAGCGACCGTGTCCTTACTTTCTTCAATCTTAAGAGCCTTTCCGAGGGTCGGATCGATGGGGATGCTACCTTCGCCCTGACTAATGAACTCGCGGATGCCAGCAGAGTAGTCCTCGCCGGGAATCGCGATGGCGGCCTCGGCTGCATTGAGCTTGGTGAAAGTGATACCGGCTAAGTCAGATTCACCAGAGGCAAAGTAAACAGTTGGGCCGAAGGCGGCGTAGGTGCCTTCTTCAATATCACCGTTCGGGGCGAGAGCTTTGCCCTTAAAAGTGTAACCGCCAGCAAGTTGCTCAAGTCGGTCCAGAGCAACTCCAATGACATCGATCTGTTTACTAAAACGTTCTGCTTGAGTCAGGTTAGGGTCATCGATTGCGAGGCGGGCTTCTTCGGCGGCCTCGGAGTAGAGTTGCACCTCGCTGTAGTCGATACGTGTTTCGAAGGAGCGGACAAATTCGTCCAATAGACCAGCTGCATATTCGTTTTGTGCGTCGATCGCTTTAACTTGTTCGCGCAGGCGATTCAGCCCTAGGTCGCTGTTGTCTCGCAGACGGCGCAGGCGATTGAGCTCATCCGACTTCTGGCGCACATCGTCTTCCAGCGCGGAGACTTCTCGAATCAGAGGAATCTTCTCCGCGGCTATTGTGCCCCGTGTTTCGGAGAGCTCTGTCAGTGCGGATTTGAGATCGCGTTCGGCTTGTTCGCTTGCCGAGTTTAAAGTCTGTGCTTGGGCGAATGTCGCGAGTCCGAGCAGTGCGGCAGTGCCGAGTAGGGTTTTAATTGTGCGTTGCATGATCAGTGAAGGCTTAGGCGCTCAGTTATTTAATATATGCGGGGACGTTAACGAAGCTGATGTCTTCGGAGCCTTCGTAGACGTCGATGAGTTGTTTGATTTCTGCACCGGCAGCGTCCACGCGGGGCCACTCCCAGCCGTCAGGGCCAGGAACGCCGATGCCAGCGTATTGGCCGGAAGCATCCACATAGTAGGCCATTGCGAGGCCCCAGTAGAGGGTGCGAACTTCGACGGTCTTGCCACCCTCGATCTTACGGGACTCGTTGGTCTGTGTGATGGTGGTGTTAAACTTGTCGGCTTGGCTGAGAATACCGACGATGTTTTGCACACGCTCACCTAATGAAAGGTCTGTGTCGGTCGGGTCTTCCGGCAGGCGGCGGATCAGTGGCTTGATTTTTTCGATCAGGGGCTCCGGTAGCTTCTTGAGCGCACGCTTCAATTGGCTTTCAAGCGCGCCGATGTTGGCTTCAACCACGGCAGAAGCGGCGGTTAACTTTTCCTTCTCGTCGGCAAGTGTGCTACGCTCTTCGTCGGCTGCGGTGGCTGAGGACTCTAGATCCGTGAGCGCTTCACTGAGCCGATGGAGCTCGCTGCTGAGCAGCTGCACTGTGTCGCCGAGAATGGACTCCTCGACCTTCCAACTGGCTTTTTCCTCCGAGATGATCTGGCGGGTTTCCACCCACTGGTCTAATACCTCACGGGTTTCTACGACTTGATTTTGGGCGTTTAGGCCAACAATAATTAGCGAGCAGCCGATTGTTAGGAGTGAACAAAGTTGTTTTTTCATATTTAACTATCACAGATATCAGAAAGCTTTTTCAAGTAAAAGTGTCTGATTGTTAAGCTTGCGTTTCAGCAATGCGACTCAAATGTGACGGGTATAGCGAAATTAGTCGGTACTCTTGGCGACGTTGGCTTGGGTGCATCAAGTTACTACGTGGAGGGCATGGCTCCCGCCAGCAAAGAAAAAACCTAAGGAGTGGTGCAGAAAGCCGCAATTCAACTGTCCGAGCTTCCAGTCGCGAAGTAGCTGGCGTCAACTTTTACGAAAGCCTCCGGTCTCTAGGGATCGGAGGCTTTTTTGTCTACGTTTTGGTCGCGCTCCAGTTCTAGCTCAGGAATGTGATTGAAGGCGATGCGCATCGGGGCTGCGTCGCGACTGCGCTGAGCTTCCATCGCGTCCGCATAGTAGATTGTGCGCCCTCCGAAGCGTTTATTGACTGCATCCATGGCGTGTTGGAGCTTCATCCGGCGTGGCTGATTATCCTCTAAAAAGAGCGAGGGCGTGTGCACAGCGATGTGCTCCAGCCGGGAAAGTGTAATACTGACCTTCGTCGGTTCGGGGGCATCCCTTGGGTGTTCCGCCCAAATCTGGTTCAGTAATTTGCCTAGCACCACGCTGTCCTGCGTCGGGAAGCAATGTGTCTCTGCCCCCCACCGTAGCTCGAAGCCGAATTTGACTCCGACTGAGAGATGCCCGGTGAAATAATCCATCGCCCGCAACCGCAGGCAGGCCTTTTGCAACATGCGGTGGAGTGTGGCGTGCCCGCCGTGGAAGGTTCGCAAGCGTGGGGGCAAGACATGCGAGTGCCCGATGCTGCGACGCGTGGTCTCCACCGCTGGCACCTCGACGCCGCGTAGCGCATACCACATTCGGTCACCTTCAATCCCGCCCCAGATTCGATGAAGCTTACGCCGGCTCGCCGTGCAAAGCGCTTCCATATCCATGATCCGCGCAGTATACAGCCGCTGTTCGATACGCTGCCCGATCCCTGTGATGTCACTCAACTTGAAGTGGTAGAGCTTCTCTGGGATTTCTTCAAAGTCCATCGTGGTCAGCCCATTTGGCTTTTCCAACTTACTCGCTAGCTTGGCGAGAAAGCGGTTCGGCGCGAGCCCGATGGAGGCGCGAATGTGCTCACCGATTCCAGCTGCCAGAGCCGCCTTGACCTCCATTGCTTTAGCGCGCGCCACCTCCAGCGGTTGCCAGTGCTGCGGCAAGCGACCATACATTTCATCGATCGAAAGCACTGCCTCCACATAGATGATCTCGTGGATCAGCTTCTTTATCCGCTCATGTACGCGGACATAGTTTGAGTGCCCCGCCTCGACGAAGACGATCCCGGGGCAGAGGCAGCGCGCCTCACGGACCCCGGTCCCAGTTTTAACGCCGTAGGCTTTCGCCTCATAACTCGCCGCAATACAGCAGGTGGTTTCCACTCCAAGAGAGGGCACGATGCCCACAGGCCGACCCCTCAGCTCAGGTCGGAACTGTTGCTCGACCGAGGCATAGAAGCTGTCGAAATCTATAAATAAGTAGCGGAGGGACATTCCTCCAAAGGGTACTAGTGCTCAACCGAATGCAATAAAAAGGTATAATTATGTTCACTATTATTAAAATAGAGGTGAGCATCCTTGCCATTGGCAGGTCGCCGCGTATACCGCTGAACGCTTATGCAACTGAGTCTCCAAAACCGCCGCTACATGATGGGTGTAGTGATGTGCCTAATATTTATGCCGCCGGGCATGTGGGTGACCTCTTTGCCGAATATATTAGAGACGCATGATGCGAGCTGGCTACTGCCCTACGCGACAGCTCTGCCCCCCTTTGGAATGCTTGTCTCTGCCTTGATCTTCGGGGCACTCTCCGATCGAAAAATGCATGCCGAGAGACTGCTCGGGATATTAGGAATTTCTGGTGCGTTTTTTCTGTGGTTCGGGTTTTCCTCGCTTAAATGGGGCTGGCATCCGGGGTGGTATTTGGTTTTCCAGGGTGTCAATGCCGTTATCTCTGGGCCAATTTTTGCTCTGATTACTAAGGTCAAGCTGACCAATTTACCGAATGCATCAAAGAGCTTTCCGATCTATTCGATGTTCGGAACCATTGGCTGGATGCTGGGAGGTCTGCTTACAAGTCAACTAGGCCTCGACTGGTCCGCTGATGCGGGGCTGTTAGCTGCTTACATTCGTTTTATTATGGGGGCGCTGTGTTTTCTTTTGCCGGCCACGCCACCCACGGACTTTGAGAGTAGGGGCTGGCGCGCGCGCTTGGGCTTGAACGCATTTGGGCTGCTCAAGATTCGAGAGCTGCGCGTCTTTTACATCGCATCGATGCTCTTTGCCATTCCCTGCGTGGCCTTCTTTATGATCGTGCCGATCATGTTGGTTACCTTCGGGAGCGAGCACCCGACTGCGCAAATGACCATTGGGCAGATGCTGGAAATTTTTGCGATGCTGTCTCTGAGTTTGTTAGGCAGCCGTTTTCGTGTCCGTTGGTTTATTGTGGTCGGACTTATTCTTGGGATATTGCGCTTTGGCCTCTTCGCACTCGCTGGCAAGCTTGGCATGCTATCGGTGATTTGGGTCGGCATCGCGCTGCATGGACCGGTCTATACCTATCTTTATGTAACGGGGCGGATGTTTCTCGATAAGCGCGTGCCCGATACCATGCGTGGCCAGGCGCAGGCGCTGTTCCAACTTTTAATCGGCAGTGTTGCGGGGATCGTGGGTGCGTTTTCCTGCGGGTGGCTCTATCAGGGGACCGTCAGTGGCGGGGCTGAAGATTGGACCTTGTTCTGGTTGGCCCCAGCCGTGTTCTCGGTCGTCCCTCTGGTCTACTTCTTAGTCGGCGTAGTCGGTAAACCGGCGGCTGCAAAGATTTAAAACAAATCCAGCTGATCGTCTTCTTCACTGGTATCGTCGCCGCCGCTTTCTTTCTTCATGCGCTTGCGCAGAAGATTGTGCGATGAGTCGTCGGCTTCGAGGCGTTCGAGGATGGTTTTCGCGCGGTCGATTACCGTGCTGGGCAGCCCTGCAAGTCGGGCGACTTGAATACCATAAGATCGGTTGGCCGCACCCTTAATCACTTGGCGAACGAAGACGATTTCGTCGTTCCACTCCTTTACTGCGACCGAGTAGTTCTCTAATCGAGCAAGGGTTTTAGCGAGCTGCGTGAGCTCATGGTAGTGTGTCGCGAAAAGCGTGCGGGCGCCAGCAGCATCGGTAGGATGCAAGTGTTCAATCACCGCCCATGCGATAGAGAGGCCATCGTAAGTGCTGGTGCCTCGGCCGATCTCGTCGAGGATGACGAGGCTGCGCTCGGTCGCGTTGTTGAGAATGTTAGCCGTCTCGTTCATCTCGACCATGAAGGTGGAGTTGCCTCGAGCCAGTTCATCGCTCGCACCAACGCGGGAGAAAATACGGTCGACCACTCCTAGTTGGCAGGCACGGGCGGGCACCCACGAGCCAGATTGTGCCATTAGGACGATCAGGGCGACTTGCCGGATGTAGGTCGATTTACCAGCCATATTGGGGCCAGTGATGAGGGCGATCTGCGGGGCGTCTTCTGTTTTACCGGAGCTGGATAATCGGCAGTCGTTGGGCACGAAGGCGTGAGTACCGGCGAGGCCAAGGCGCTGCTCGCGCATCATTTGCTCGACTACTGGGTGTCGGCCTTGATCAATAAGGCAGATATTGGTGTGATCGAGCTGCGGCTTGCAGTAATCCCATTCCCGGGCGAGGGCGCTCCAGCCGATGAAGACGTCGATTTCGGCCAGCGCGGCCGCAGTTTCTTTGAGTGCATCGGCGTATTCGAGGATGGCTTCGATTAAATCGTTGAAGAGCAGCTCCTCGCGCGCGAGGGCTTTTTCTTCGGCGTGGAGGATTTCACGTTCGCGCTCTTTGAGTAGGTCGGTGGTGTAGCGCTCGGCGTTCTTCATCGTCTGCTTCCGCACGTATTCTTCTGGGACATGGGCGATGTTACTCTTAGTCACTTCAATGAAGTAACCGAAGGCTCCGTTATAGCGAATCTTTAAGTTTTTGATGCCGGTGCGGGCTTGTTCGCTTAGCTCAAACTCGGCTAGCCACTTTTGGCTGTCGCGGGTTAGGCTACGTGTGTGGTCGAGCGCTTCGTCAAAGCCTTCGCGGATAGTGCCGCCGTCGGCGATGTTGCTAGGTAATTCTTCGGCGAGGCTACGATCGAGAGTCGCGGAGATCGAATCGAAATTATGGATGCGTTCGGCGATGGCGGCAACGGGCGATTCGGGAAACTCGAGAAGAGTCGCAGCTATGGCGGGGAGCGCCAAGAGGGTGTCACGCACGCCGCCGAGCTCGCGGGGGTTGCGCATCCGGTTTTGTAGGCGGCTGAGGATACGCTCGATGTCGCGCACGCCTTTGAGCAGGTTGTGCATCTCGCTTGCAAGACCGGGGGCGGTTACGAATTCGCCTACACAGTTTTGGCGACGTTTAATTTCATCGAGGTCAAGCTCGGGCGCGCAAAGCCAGCGCTCTAGTAAGCGTGCGCCAGGGGCGGTCACAGTGCCATCCATTGCGGCCATTAGTGAGCCTTGGCGGGTGTTGGCGGCGGACTTGAAAATCTCTAAATTACGGATTGTAGCTGGGTCGAGCAGGAGAGTGCGCTCACTACTGTATTCTTTGATCTTTCGTAGATTCTCGGGCTTGGCGCAAAGGGTCTCGGTGGCGTAGTGAATGAGTGCGCCGGCCGCACCGAGGGCGGGGTGGTTTTGATCAATGCCAAAGCCTTCAAGGTTCATCACCCCGAGCGCTTCCATCACGGATTGTGCGCCACCCGCTTCGTCGAAATGGTAATCGGGAATGGGGCTGATCGCTCGACCATCACCGATGTGGGTGTAAAGCTCACGAAAGCGCTGATCGGTGTGGGGGAGGCTCCACTGCTCAGCAGCGTTTTCGGGCACAATAATCTCGCGTGGGTCAAGGCTTTCGAAGGCGGCGAAAAGGTTTTCTGGCTTCACCTCTGAGGCGAGGAAAAACTCGCCCGTGCTTAGGTCGAGCCAGGCGGCGTTGAGCGCTTTTTTACCGAGAGAGAGTGAGAGCAAGAAGTGGTTGCGCTGGGCGTCGATCTGAGTGTCCGCTATTCGCGTGCCAGGGGTTATGATGCGTGTGAGTGCGCGTTTAACCAACTTACCAGGTTGCGGCGTTTCGACCTGATCGCAGATGGCGATTTTGATGCCTTGATCGAGGAGCTTTTGAATGTAGCCGTCGGCGGCGTGAAAGGGGATGCCCGCCATGGGCATGCCGTGACGGTGGGTGAGAGTGATGCCGAGTAATTTTGCGCCCCATTCGGCGTCTTGTTTAAAGATCTCGTAGAAGTCTCCGAGCCGAAACATGAGCAGCGTATCGTCTGCAAGCTTGGCACGGATCTCGTGCCATTGCTGCATCATGGGTGTGAGTTTCTTTGATTTCTCGGAGGACATTAATGTCCTGATACAAGTGATTCAGTGCCACAGATCAACCCTGATGCACACAGAATTCTAAACATGAGGTTGAATCTGAGTCAGGATACCTCCATCTCTTGTTTTGCCATGGCAGTTCCTTTACATTCTTTACGTTTTGAAAACTCTGCTGCGCCGGCGCTGGTCATCCTGCACGGCTTACTCGGCTCTTCGCGAAACTGGTCGACAATAGGAAAAGCGCTACAAGATCGCTTTGATGTGCATGCGCTTGATTTGAGGAATCATGGTAGTTCGCCACATGCAGGCGCCATGCGGTGGGCAGAGATGAGTGCGGATGTGCAGGCGTATTTTGATCGGCACAAGATCGAATCGATGATCCTGATGGGGCACAGCCTTGGCGGCAAGGTGGCCATGCGCTACGCCTGTGAAAATCCCGCGGTGGTCAAAAAACTTATTATCGTCGACATTGCGGCTAAGCTCTATCCACCACATCACGATAATGAGTTTCGCGCGATGAAGCGTATTCCGACCGCCGAGCTGACTAGTCGAAAAGAGGCTGAAGAGTTGCTCGAACCTATGGTGCCAGACAGGGCGATGCGCCAGTTTTTACTCACCAACCTCGTGCATGCCGAAGCTTCGGGAGGCTTTAAGTGGCAGGTCAATTTAGAGACGCTCCATGCCAGCTTACCGCACCTACGGCAAAACTCGCTTCTCGAGACCGACCGCTACGACCAAGCTGTGCTCCTTGTGCGTGGGGCTAACTCAGACTTTGTCGACGATAGTGACGCTGAGAAAATGCGATGCTGGTTCTCTCATTTGCGCGAACAGATCGTTCCAAGTGCAGGGCACAATGTGCATGTAGAAAACCGCAAGGGCTTCCTAGAGGTTCTCGACGCATACTTGCAGTAATTCGACGGTTAAACTTTGCAAGTGCGCACCTAATGGCTTTCATAAGCGCTACATGACGATCTGTTCCCAGTCCGAAGCTGACAAGGTGGCCGCTGCTGGTTTTGCCGAGGTGTATACGCCAGTGAAATCCTACCTCGATGAGCTCGACGCGTTCTTGCAATTGCAAGTGTCCAAACTGGAGCCAGAGATCCAGGAGCATGTGCGCTACGTATTTGGTCACAGTGGCAAACGCCTGCGTGCCATGCTCGTCGCCTACAGCGGCCGGGATGGTCCTGCAAAAAATCGCTCCAATGCCCTCGTCCGCCTAGGTTCTGTGATCGAACTCGTCCATCTTGCTACGCTTGTGCACGACGACATACTCGACGAGGCCGATACGCGCCATCGCCAAGAAACAGCGGCCAAAAAGTTTGGCCCAGCCGCTGCCGTGCTGATCGGCGATGTGCTTTTTTCTCACGCGCTTGAGCTAGCCGCTGAATTTGATACCAATGAGGTTTGTCGATCTGTCGCACAAGCGACTGCGCGAGTCTGCGCCGGTGAGATCGCGCAGACCTATCAACGCGGCCAGGTAAACTATAGTCGCGATTTTTACTTTCGCGTGATCCAACTTAAAACCGCGGAACTTTTCGAAGTGGCTTGTCGCCTTGGTGCGACAATCGCTGGGCACCCAGTCGAGTTTAGCGAAGCCGCGGGGCTCTTTGGCCGCCATCTTGGTATCGCCTACCAGATATTCGATGACCTTGTCGATCTTTACGCCGACGAGTCAATGATCGGCAAGACACTTGGGACCGACCTCGCCAAGGGTAAATTTACCCTTCCGCTGCTGCTTTTGTTGGAAAAGCTCCCTGCCGAAGAACGCGATTCTTTAATTACTCGTTTTAAAGAAGGCGACAAAACCGTGGCTGCCGATTTTACTACGCGGCTTCAGGACTTTCCCATCTTTGACGAAGTAGTGGCCGTATTTGAGGCGGAGCTAAGCAAGGCGACCAGTGCGGTTGCGCCTTTTGTCGATCTACCTCCGGTATCCGCCATGCAAAAGATTGCAGATTTAGTACGTGCTCAGCTTGGGCGAATTAGTTAATCTGACGACCGTGCTTGTTGGGCTCCCTCAGGCTGGAGCTGCATGTTTTTGGGCTATACCTTTAAAACCTCCGCCGATTTCCATTGCCAGCGAAGGCCGCTACGAATACCGTATCAATGGTACATTTATCCTCGCATGCGTCATTGACGAACCCTCAATCGGGTGTTCTCCGTTTGCCGAGTCAATTTCTTACAGTTTATGGACATTGCAATTGTCACAGGCGCCGAGACACCTCTCGGGCTCAGCCTTATCCAACGCTTGGTTCGCCAAGGCTATCGGGTTCATGGGATAGGAAATAACTTTTCCAAAGTTACCTTTGCCGACCCTCAGTTTTTCGCTCACCCTGTGGACCTGACCGACTTGCCTAGCGTCACTGAGACGCTGGAGAAAATCCTCGAAAAAGAGAGTTCGCTCGATCTTTTGATTCACGCGATTGATGTCACCCCTGGTGCGGCCTTCGAGAAACTGCCCGTCGGCAATCTCGAAGCCATCCTAAAGATCGGGCTGCTCGGGCCCGTTATGTTGACACGTCTCTCCTTGCCCAATCTTCTGCGTTTCCGCGGGCAGTTGATTAACGTCATCCCTGCCAACAAGAGTGGCGCTCCAGCAAGTGCGGTTAATGCTTTGCTAGAAGGCGGCTTACGCGAGATGAACCGCGCGCTTTTCGACAGCGCCCGCGACGCTGGCCTGCGCGTGACGAATCTGATCCTTCGTCAAAATCCTGAGCCCGATGCGCTTTCTGTCCAGAGCAGCGAACAGACCCATATCGACCTCGAAGACGTGGCGCGCGTAGTCGAACATTTGCTTGATCCTAGCTTTGCCAACGTGCCCTCCGAGGTGGTGCTACATCCACGCAGCAGTGCCTACTCTGACCGTGTTCTACCAGAGGTGACCGTGCCCTTAGATCCTTACGCCGAAGTCGTGCTGCCGCCGACTGCCTACTGTCCGCCCGAGCAGTCAAAAATCCCGACTCAAGAAAAGGCGACAGTTGACCGCACGATTCCGTATACTGACGACGAGATGGAGGATAAGATTGCCGCTGCCATCGAGGATTTTGAGTCCAATCCACAGATTCATGAGCGTAAGCAGAAGAAGTCCTTACAACAGAACAAGCAGGAGGGCTCTGAGCCCAGTGGAAAAAATAAGCGCCGTCGAGGCCGACGCCGTGGCGGGCGAAGTCGAAATCGAGACAGAAAGTCGGATCAAGCAGATGACGCACCATCTCAGGTAAGTCAGAACGGGGACTCCAAGTCAGAGCAGAGCATCCCTAAGTCTGGAGGGAAGGGCTCGAAGCCCAAGCGGAAAGCCAATTCTAAAAAAGAGCCGACGAAAAAGGCTACTAAGAAGCTTACGAAGAAAACAGCGACCAAGCCTTCGGCGAGATCTTCTTCTAAAAAAACCGCGAAGAAGGTCGCTGCAAAAAAGGTGGTAAAAAAGTCGGCCAAGAAAACAGCTGCCAAGAAAACGGCTGCCAAAAAAGCTACGAAAAAGAAAGCAGTGAAGGCGAAATAATTAGAGTGGCATGTGTGCTTTCCGCGCCTTACTGGGTCAGCACCTCATCGATCGCCTTTATGGCCTTGCAAAGGCGCAGGGGCTGATCTCCGCTGAGCTGGAAATAGGGCAGCTTGAATTTATCCAAGCTCTTCTTAAACATTGAGTGGAGCTCTTTGCGTGCGCTTGGGCTGTCGCGCTGACCGGGATCATCTTGCCATTCGATGCCATCAGGGGAGCAGAGTAGGTAGAGCGTATAGTTGCGCTTCAGAAAGGCCTCGTTGACCCAATCAAAAGTGGTTTCAAAGTAGTGTTTGGCGTAGATGATTGAAGATAATAAATTGGTGTCGTGGATGACAAAACGTTTCGACTTTGCCCAGCCAGCATCTTCGGCGGCGATCTGTCCGCAGAAGATTTCTTCGAGGTCTGCTTGGATTAATTCACGATCGAGTTGGTCAACATAGCCACGCACGAACTCAGTCGTCCAGGGCTCTCCATAGTGGCACGAGAGTGCCTGCGCGAGAGTGCTTTTGCCCGTGCACTCGGCACCCGTTAAAACGATGCGTTTCATGGCTTAAATTAGGCTGTCTTTTTAATAATCGTCTTCCATTCGGTCCATCCTTTGATGGCCAGAAAGATGAATGTGATAAATAGAATTACGCTTGGCCAGATAAGGTCGTTAACGAAAAAGCATAGGTAGACTATGTCAGCGAGTATCCAAAAAATCCAGTTTTCAATATACTTGTGGCTTAGCATCCATTGCGCGGATAGCGCGCATGTGGTCGCGAAGGCGTCATAGTAGGGAAGACGCGCTTCTCCCGTTGATTCCAGTAAATATCCTAGCCCCAAGGTGCCCACGCAGATAAATGCCGCTACGATCCAGCGATGCGCCGGTGCGAGATGCGAGATGCGGATCTCGCCACCGCCCTTCTTTGATGACGTGGACCACCTAAACCAGCCGTGAGCAGCTACAAAAACGAAAATAACATTCATACCTCCAAAGGCGTAGTAGTTGCCGCGAAAGCTTATATAAACGTAGGCGGCATAGCATAAAATGAAGAACGGCCAGGCCAAGACCCTCTCCTTAATACTTAAGTAGACGCCGACAATGCCTGTGATCATAGCGAACCAGTCTATGGGACTGATTGCACTGAGCTGTGTTAATAAATGGTCCATGTGAACGCCTTAATCAGCGTCGTAGACTTTGACTTTTAGCCAATGCTCCTTGTGGGCCGCGATAAAGTTCTGGTGTTTTTCGTGCGCTTGGTAGGCGTCGTGTGCGGGCACGTCTTTCAAGATAACGGTCAGACAAAAGTCGTAGCTGCTGTCGCAAACGGGGCGCTCGGCTACGGAGGCAGGTCTACCGATGAAGACCGAATCAGCGTGCTCGATTTCTTTGAGGCTTTCAAGCCCCACGCGGAACTTAGCTCTCTGCGCGCCGTCGAGGTCTTTGCGTAGCCAGAAGAATACAGTGTGAACCAGCATGGCTTGTCGTCGTTTTGGGGTGAGTTACAGGATGCCTTCGATGATTTGGCGAAGCTCAGCATGGGTGCGGGCAACGGGTAGCTCAGGGCGTTCAATAGTGAGTCGCTCGGGTGGGCAATAGAGTGCTCGGTTGTCAGCTACATCGATCATTGAGAGGTCGTTGTAAGAATCGCCCGCCGCAAAGGTATCAAATTTGAGCGCCTTGAAGGCTTCGACCGCCTTGCGCTTGTGGTCTTTGAGACGGAGAGCGTAGTCGGCGATGCGACCCGACTCATCGATTACTAGATCGTGGCAAAAGAGAGTGGGGTGCCCGAGCTTGGCCATGAGGGGCCCTACAAATTGGCGGAAAGTGTCGGAAAGGATCACTAGGCGCGTCTGCGAGGTGACCCATTCGACGAATTCCGCGGCACCTGGCATCGGATCAAGCGTGCCGATGACTTCCTCGATATCGGTTAGCTTGAAGCCCTCTCTATCGAGAATGTCCAAGCGGTAACGCATCAGCACGTCGTAGTCTGGTTCATCGCGAGTGGTGCGCCCCAGCGCCTCGATTCCGGTCTTTTCCGCAAAAGCGATCCAGATTTCGGGAATCAATACTCCCTCTAAGTCGAGACAAACGATATTCATGCCTTAACCCCGTCAGAAAGCTCTCCAGAGTCAACCCCTTATGATTGTAGTACACACTTGCCACTCATTGGCTCGTTGACCATTTTCTCCAACTTTCGTATTCTGGGTGTCCTCTTTGAATCCGCAATGCACGCAAATCTCATTTCCCAACGCAGTTAATAGGTCTAATGATCTCCTCCATACTAAAAAAATTCTCCGGCCGTCACTATGGTAAATACCTAAAAAAGTGCCAGCCCATCATCGAGAGCATAAACGCCATCGAGCTCGAGTATCAGTCGCTCTCCGATGCGCAGCTTCGCGCGAAGACGACTGAGTTCATGAAGCGCAATCAGGAGGGTGGCGAGAGTCTCGACGATCTTTTGCCCGAAGCCTTCGCTGCAGTAAAGAGTGCTGCCCGCAGGATGTGTGGCCAGTCCTACGATGTTTGCGACCACCAACTGCCTTGGGAAATGGTCCATTACGACGTTCAATTTATCGGTGGCATTACGCTCCACGAAAAACGTATCGCGGAAATGGCAACCGGTGAGGGCAAGACCCTTGTCTCGACATGCCCACTATACCTCAACGCATTGACAGGCCGCAATTGCCAGCTCGTCACGGTGAATGACTACCTTGCCCGCCGTGACTCCGAGTGGATGGGCCACCTCTTCCGTTTCCTCGGGCTGACTGTGGGTTGTATCCAAAACTCGATGGACCCGCAGTCGCGCCGTGAGATGTATGCCTGCAACATCACCTACGGCACCGCCTCTGAGTTTGGCTTCGACTACCTGCGCGATAACGGGATGACTAGTCGCAAGGAAGACCAGGTTCAGCGCGACCATTACTTCTGTATCATTGACGAAGTCGACTCCATCCTCGTCGACGAAGCGCGCACGCCGCTCATTATTTCGGGTCCGATGCAGGATGACAACCCGCTGCCCTTTAACGAAGTAAAACCTTCCATCCGGAATCTATTTTCTAAGCAGCAAGCCTTTTGTAACAAGCTCGTCGCGGAGGCTAAAAAAGTTTTGGAAGACGAGAGTTCTAGCGAAGAGGACAAACATGCCGCCGTAGCCAGTCTCTACCAAGTAAAACTCGGCATGCCGAAGAATAAGCAGTTCCACCGCCTGAACGAGGTACCTGCCTTCCGCCGCGAGGTCGATAAGTTCGACCTTGAGATGAATAGCGACTTTAACAAAGAGCAGCGCTATGCGCTCAAAGAAGAGCTCTACTATGTGATCGACGAAAAGCAGCAACAGGCCGATCTCACTGAGAGGGGTCGCACCCTTATGAGCCCCGATGATCCAGACGCCTTCATGCTGCCCGATCTGCCTACCCAGTTTATCGAGATCGATAAGCAGGAAAATCTCTCCGCTGAGGCGAAACAAAATGCCAAGTTAGAGGCCGAAACTTTTTTCCAGGCCACGAGCGAACGTATTCACTGTATCAGTCAGTTGCTCCGCGCCTACAGCCTCTACGAGCGTGATAAGGAATACGTTGTGCAAGCTGGTAAGGTCAACATCGTCGACCCAAATACTGGTCGCGTCATGCCCGGGCGACGCTGGTCAGACGGCCTCCACCAAGCGGTTGAAGCCAAGGAGAATTGCACCATCGAAAAAGAGACTAAGACTTATGCCACGGTTACGATTCAGAACTATTTTCGGATGTATGATAAGTTGGCCGGTATGACGGGGACGGCAGAGACGGAAGCCTCCGAGTTCAACGAAATTTACGGCCTCAGCGTCATGGTTATTCCGACGAATAAACCTAATGTACGTGTTGATCTGAATGACGTTGTGTTCAAGACACGTCGGGAAAAATTCAACGCTGTGATTGAGACGATTCAAGAGGCTAACAAAGAAGGTCAGCCCGTCCTCGTGGGGACTGCCTCGGTCGAAGCTTCCGAGTTGCTCTCTCGTATGCTCAAACGTAACAAAATTGTGCACAGTGTTTTGAACGCAAAGTTTCACGCGCAAGAGGCCGAGATCGTGGCCAAAGCTGGTCAGAAAGGTGCGGTCACCATCGCTACCAACATGGCTGGACGCGGCACTGATATTAAGCTCGGTCAAGGCGTTGCCGAACTGGGAGGCCTCTTCGTGATCGGTACTGAGCGACACGAGTCCCGACGAATTGACCGTCAGCTTCGTGGGCGTTGCGCCCGCCAGGGTGACCCTGGCCTCTCTAAGTGCTTCGTCTCGCTAGAAGACGACCTCATGCGTCTCTTCGCCGATGCAGGCCCCATTTCTCGTTTTCTCGAAAAATCCATGGTCGAGGGCGAAGAGCTCGAGCACCCTGCGCTCAATTGGTCGATTGAAAATGCGCAGAAGAAGGTCGAGCAGCAGAATTTCTCCATGCGTAAACGGCTCCTCCAGTTCGACGATGTACTCAATACGCAGCGCGAGGTTATCTACGGACTACGTAATGATGCAATCCATTCAGAAACGCCTCGTGAAATCGTGTTCGAGATGATAGAGGAAGAGCTCGAAGAGCGCCTCAACGAACTAGATGAGGCCAAGGCCAGCGACACCGAAGGGATGGATCGCTTTCTTGGCTGGCTTAATGCTTACTTTCCGATTTCGCTCAAGTCCGAGGAGATTGAAGCCCTCGACGCGCTAGCGCAGCACGAATTTATTCTCGCTAAGATCAACGAAGCTTATGATCAACGCGAAGAGTTTGAAGAGCAAGAAGCCCTTATCGGCCTCGAACGCTATCTCATCATTCGCTCTCTTGATCGCCGTTGGCAGGATCACCTGACCGAAATGGAAGAGCTGCGCCGAAGCGTGAATCTTCGCAGCTATGGGCAGAAGGATCCGCTTAACGAATACAAGAGCGAAGCTTATGTCTTCTTCCAAGAATTGATGACAAATGTGCGCACAGAGATTTGTAATTCAGTGTTCCGTAGCGCGACGAGCCAAGAAGCCTTTAGCAACATGCTCGCTCGTATGTCTAAAGTCGCTCAAGTAGCAGGGCCGGGCACTGGCATGGGGCAAGATGCTAGCGCACTGACTGCTGCCGCTGGCCAGCCTCAAGCTGGCGCAGCCCCTGGAAAGCCAGTCGAACTTCCAAAGGTAGAACCGATACGTCGTGAACTGCCCAAGGTTGGTCGCAATGATATTGTGACTATTCGTAAGGGCCCTGAAGAGAAGACTCTCAAGTTTAAAAAAGCCGAAGCCATGATCCAAAACGATGGTTGGGATCTCGTGCAAAAGTAGTATGAAGCAAGGGCATCTTGCCAGCGCTTAATGCCTTCTTTGGAGCGCTTCGCCTAAAATTGCTTACATTAACTTTTGTTCCTGTAGCTGCCAGGTTGCTTGCTCTTGGCTCGTCGCTTTAAAAAGAGCGGCAAGATCTTCTGCTCGATAAAGTCAAAGGCGGCGTGTAGTCCATCTGTTTCATAGACGCCGCCGATTTCGGCTTCCATTGAAGTGGGCTCACCGAGGGAGGCGAGGAATTGGTTTGAGGTTATCTGGATGAAGACCTCGGCGCGCTCCTTCGTAGAGATGTCTGTTTGCTTTAATATCCACTCGCGCGCGAAAAGAGCTAAGACAGCATCGCCGATCCAAGCTTTTGTCCGTTTGTCCTCTTCTGTCATTTAAAATGGCTATTGGCGCGCGGGCCGCTCTCGTAGCTTAGTGATAGATGCCAACCGACTCAAATTGGCTTCACTATTTTGCGAAGCAATAAACGGAGCGGTTAAATTTTTTCGACAATACCGTCAGCTAGGCCGTATTTGATGGCTTCGTCTGCAGTCATGTAAAAGTCGCGGTCGGTGTCCTTTTGGATCTTTTCGAGCGGCTGTCCAGAGGACTCGGCGAGGATGGCGTTTAGCTCGTCGCGGAGGCGCTCCATCTCTTGGGCCTGGATGTGTATGTCGACGGCGACGGCGACCATCTGGCCAGAAATGAGTGGTTGGTGGATGAGCACCCGAGAGTGCGGGTAGAGGAAGCGCTTACCTTTATCTGCACCGCAGAGGAGAATCGAGCCCATGCTGGCAGCCATACCCGTGACGACGACTTTGATAGGCGAGCTAATCAACTTCATTGTATCATACACGGCCATACCTGCAGTGATGGAACCGCCAGGGGTGTTGATGTAAAAAGTGATCTCCTTACCGGGCGCATCCATTTCTAGATAAAGGAGCTTCTCCGTGACATCGCGTGCCGATTTGTCGGACACTTCGCCCCAAAGAAAGACTTTACGCTCTTTGAGGAAGGTCTCTTGGATTTTGATGGATTTCTCTTCTTTGTCTTTCGACTTATCTTTATCGGCCATAGGGAATTTGTGTTTAAATAAAACTAAAGTATTAGGAGAGCACAGCTAGCGCAGGTTTCAAGCAGGGACTGAAATGAATTAACCTTCAATCTTGGTGACGCGACGCTCGTGTCGACCGCCTTCGAAGTCTGCGTCTAGCCAGATACCGATGATCTTTAAGGCTAAGGCTTCAGGGACGGGGCGGGCGCCTATGGAGATGCAGTTGGCCTTGTTATGAGTCTTAGTCGCATTCGCTGACCACTCATCCCAGCAGAGACCGCAGCGAACGCCCTTAACCTTGTTGGCTACCATGGCTTCGCCGTTGCCAGAGCCACCGAGCACGATCCCGCAGTCAGCTTGGCCAGATGCAATTGCTTCGGCGGCGGGGCGGATGAAATCTGGGTAGTCGCAGGATTCGTCGGAGTCACAACCAAAGTCGATGACAGTGTGTCCGCGTTGTTTCAAGAAAGCGATGATCGGTGCCTTGAGTGGAAAGCCCGCATGGTCGGTGCCGATGGAAATAGTGAGGGGGTTAGCTGACATTGTGTGGAAGATAAAGCGGTAGATTTTGCCCAGAGCAATACGTAATCTTTTAATTTGAGGCAACAGAGAGTTTATCCCTCGGCCGTCTCGCGCAAGCGCTTATGCCCGCGTATGAGTTCGAACAGCATGATTGATGCGACAATTAGAATCATCCCAATGGTAGCAACGCAAGCAGGGTTAGAGCGACTGAGAATGGCATAGCCAATGAAGGGCGCTAGCGAGCCACGCAGACCAGTCAGCGCCATGTGAATACTCATGTAGGAGGATGCCTTTTCTTCAGGCGCTATTTTGGTGACCCAGAGGCTCCAAAAGATTTTACCGCCTCCGAACGCAAGGCCTTGGAGAGCCATTGCAAAAGCGAGAACATAGACATTGGTCGTAAAAAAGAAGAACCCGATACTGGCGAGAAAGAACAGGTTGAGCAGGTTGCGCGTGGTTACAAAGTGGAGACGGTCGAAGAAGCGTCCCCACATACGGGTGCTGAGCACTCGAGCCATAGCGGGTATTACTAGCATAAGGATGGCGATCGTAGTATTGCTAGCGTTTACACCAAACTTTGGATTAGCTAAATACTCTATCCGGACGGGTAGAGCGATGAGGTTGCCCATTCCGAGGAGCATCCAGCAGCTAAGGATGAAGCCGAAGAAGCGATCTTTCCAAATCAGGCTGCAGCTTTGCCAAGGGTTTCCTATATTATTACGAGAAAGGGGGCTGCTGGGAATTCTGGCGCAGGCCACTGCCGAGATACCGCAGGCGACGACCATTATACCGAAGATCCAGTGATAGGCTTCTATCTTAAGGTCAAGTAAGCGACCCCCCGCGAGGGCGAAGCCAATTGAAAAGAGGGCGGTCAAAATAAATGGCCAGCTCATGCGGCTACCTCGCTCCGCGCGGGTGTAGTTCTCTGTGTAGATTTGGAGCATTAGGGGTCCTTGCTGTACGGCAGAGACCTGACTTAAGACGGCGAAAAGCGTGAAAAAGAGGAGCGATTCAGCGATGCTTGCGCCAAACAACAACAAAGTCGCCGCTGCCAAGACAAAGGCACAACTGAAGCTCGGGCGGGCGCGGAAGCTGGCAGCTAGATAAAGCGTAATCGGCGTGATGAGGAAGCCCATGGGGGCGGCTCCCGCGATGAAGGCCTTGTGCGTTTCGCTCGCTTCGAAGTAGCGGATGGCAATGACGAGCGCGAAGGTCGCCCAGCCTGCTTCTAGAATACCCGCAAGCGGTGCACGCAGCAGGTCGTTGCGATAGGTCGCAGTCGCTTCTTTTGCCGTGGTCATGCCATGAAATAAGACTGCATTTGTCCTACACCCAAGTCTGTATGCTTGAAAACGGTGCAGTTGTTAAAACAACCGATTTTGATTCCAGATGTTTTAAGGTAGAGTGCGCTCATGGTCGAATTCGCCAGCCATGTCTCAGTCCTTTGTAAAACTACTTGCTCCACTCCAGCATGCGCTTGATCGGCGCATAGGCTTTAAGGCGGATGTCTTTGGGCATCTCAATCTGCGGCGACATGTCGCGAAGGCAGTCGCGTAGCTTTTCGATAGTATTCATCTTCATGTAGCGGCATTCGTTGCAAGCGCAGGTATCCGTTGGACCAGCGATGAAAGTCTTGTTTGGGATTTCGCGCTGGAGGCGATGAATCATGCCAGTCTCTGTCACGACGATGATTTTATCGGCTTCACAATCACGGCAGAACCCGATCATCTTTTCGGTGCTGCAGACCTCGTCTGCATTATCACGAACAGTTTCAGTGCACTCTGGATGGGCGACGACGAGGGCGTCGGGAAACTCTAACTTCAGACGTTCGATGGCTTGCTGAGTAAAGAGGACATGGGCATAACACGAGCCTGGCCAGAGTTGCATGGCGCGACCGGTCTGCTTACTTACCCATTGACCGAGGTTTTGATCGGGCACGAAGAGGATGTCGCGATCAGCAGGCACTTTGCCGACAATTTTCATGGCGTTCCCGCTCGTGCAAATTACATCAGAGAGTGCTTTGACTGCAGCCGAGCAATTGATGTAGGCAACGACGTAAACATTGGGATGGGCCTCTTTGTAGGCTGCTAGTTTTTCGGCAGGGCAGGAGTCTGAAAGCGAACAGCCTGCGTCTATCTCGGGGAGGAGTACTGGCTTGTTCGGATTGACGATTGCAGCGGTTTCCGCCATAAAATGGACGCCGCAGAAAACGATGCAATCGGTGTCGGCTTGCTCTGCCTTGTAGGCGAGTCCGAGTGAGTCGCCCACATAGTCGGCCACTCGCTGGATCGCATCAATCTGGTAGTTGTGCGCGAGGATCAGTGCCTTACGTTCCTTCTTAAGAGTAAGCACCTCTTCTTGGATCGCAGTGAGTGGTGCTTCATCGCCCTGCTTTGGGGCGAAGACCATTGGTTCGTAGTTGAGAGTCGCGGTAGCCATGGCTTTAAGATTAGATGATCGAAAGTCGAGCGCATCTGCGACGAAGTCAAGCAGGCGAATTCGATACAAGGTTTGCATCTGGTTTGATCTTACTTACAAAACATATAACAAAATGAAAGATATTGAGCCATCTGAAAAATATACTTACCGCCCACTATGTGGCGAAAAATCTATCAATATCGTCGAATTGTCTAATGATCCATTTGGTTAATTGTATTATCCTTTCCAAATCAAGATGAGGGGGATAAAATCGTTTGCTGTATGCTTCGCGACTTCTGCGTGCTGTGTCTTTATTGCGGGGCATGTTTCGGCCCGTGAACTAGTGGACGGTAATTTTGCTTGGAAATTCCACCGAGCCGACGGGGATCCAGCGGTTTTCTCCGCCACTTCGTTTGATGACCGTGAATGGCGCGTATTGGATCTGCCTCATGACTACCAGATCGAGCAGCCATGGGCTGAGCCGACGGATGAACAAAAGCGGAGGGAGAAAAAACAGCAGCCGTTCGTTGCCCGCGGTTTTAAGGAACTGGGTATCGGATGGTATCGCAAAGACCTGAAGATCGATCCTGACTGGAAAGGGAAGCGTGTACTGCTGGATATCGGCGGCATCATGTATGTTGGTGATGTCTGGCTGAACGGAAACAAGGTCGGCAGCAATGAATACGGCTATTTGGGTGGCGAGTATGACCTGACGGAACATCTAGACTGGGGTGGCAGGAACGTTGTTGCCATCCGCGCCGACAACACCCTGCATTCACGCTGGTACACGGGCGGCGGGTTGTATCGTAAAGTACACCTTGTTGTGAAAGAGCCTGTGTCCATTGCGCGTCATGGGGTATTTGTCTCAACGCCCGAAATTACTGGCAGGCAAGCGTCGGTTAAAGTAAAGGTTGAGCTGGATAATCTGTCGGGAAAAAACCGGCAGGTAACACTTGCTATACGCCTTCTGTCCCCTGCCGGAAAGCTGGTTGCCAAAGGTAAGGCCGGTATGCAGGTGAAGGGCATTAGCGCCACTTCAACCGTGATGCTTAATGTCAGCTATCCACAGCTTTGGTCAACGGAAAGGCCGAACCTTTATACCGCCGAAGTAACTGTTAAAGACGCTGGTAATGTACTAGATAGAATATCTGAGCGCTTCGGAATCCGCACCGTAGAGTGGAAGCCCGAACAGGGTATGGTGCTCAATGGCAAAAGGATCAAGTTCCATGGGGTGAATGTGCACCATTCCTTTGGTGCCCTGGGGGCAGCCAACTATGAAGCGGCCATTGAAAAACGGTTTAAGGTCCTCAAAGAGATGGGTGTTAACGGGATCCGCCTGGCACATAACCCGTATGCCGAATCCTTCTATGAATTGGCAGACCAACATGGGATGTTGCTTGTGGATGAGTTGTTTGATAAATGGGAGGGGCAGGGTAGTAACTATCGCGTCGATTTCTTCGATACGATTATCCCGTGGGCCAGTGAGGAGTGGATTAAGCAGTCCCGCAACCATCCCTCAGTTATACTATACAGCCTAGGTAATGAGATCTGGACCCATCAGATTAAAAATAGGGGAAAACTAAAGGGGTGGGGCGTGCCCATCTATAATCTGCTAAAAGAAGAATGTCTTAAATACGATGATACGCGCAAATTCACGGTAGGACTGTATCCTGCCCGCGAAAGCGGGATGGGCAAGCAGGATGAGGGCTATGAAAAAAGCAAGCCGGCGGAACTGGCCTTTGTATCGGATATCATGAGTCAGAATTATCTATATGAATGGTTTTCCTCCGACCGAAAAACGTATCCGGATTGGCTCTTTTTCCAGAGCGAAGCAACCACTGTTGGGATGGGTAAAAACTATTTTGGAATGCCGGAAGAAGCCATCGGCTTGGCCTATTGGGGGGCCATCATGTATGTTGGGGAGAGTTTCGGCTGGCCGCAAAAAGGCTGGGTGAATTCGGTGATCGACCTTTCCCTGGAAAAGCGCCCGCAGTTTCACTATATCCGCAGTTATTATAGTGATGAACCCATGGTGCATATTGGTATTTACGAGGAAGAGGTAAAACTGGTGCTTTGGAACGATGTTGAGTTGGGCATGGCTCAGATGAATGAAAATTGGAACCGCCCTTTGAACAGTCGTGTTAAAATGGATGTCTGGACTAATGCCGAGGAGGTGGAATTGTTTCTAAACGGCCGTTCTTTAGGGACAAAAGCAAACCTTTTGGATGATCCCGGCCAACGAAATAAAACAACGTGGCAGGTGGACTATGAGCCGGGTGTGTTGAAGGCCGTTGCACGCACAAAGGGTAAGCTTGTTGCTGAACATGTGATTAAGACGGTCGGAGAAGCTGTGGCATTGAAACTGGAAGCTGATAATCCGGATTGGACGGCCGACGGTTTTGATCTGCAACACATCCGTATCAGTGCCGTGGATGACCAAGCACACATCGTCTTTGACGCAAAAGAGTTGGTGAAGTTTAGCGTAGAAGGTCCGGCAAGATTAATCGGCGTAGATAACGGCGATTTGATGACGGATGAACTGCACGTTGCCAAAGGGCGCAGTCTTCACCGGGGAACGGCTCTGGCTATTCTCAGGGCTGGTCGTGAACCGGGCAGGGTAACTTTTACCGCGGATGCGGAAGGCTTTGAGCCGGTAGCACTTACTTTGGAGGTAAAATAATGATTCAAAAAAGCGTATTCCTATGCAGCGCATTATTGATTGTTGGGGTAGCGATTGCCCGAAGCGAGAAACCCAACATCGTATTAATCATGTGCGATGACATGGGGTATTCCGATCTGGGGTGCTATGGCGGCGAGATCAATACCCCCAACATTGATGCCCTGGCCAGAGGCGGGATCAGGTTCAGTCATTTCAAAAATACGGGACGCTGCTGCCCAAGCCGGGCTTCGCTTTTGACTGGCCGCCATCAGCATGCCGTGGGCTTGGGGTGGATGACTGCGGTTGACGAACACCGGCCCGGGTATCGCGGGCAGATTGCCAAGGAGATCCCAACCCTTGCAGAAATAATGAAAGAGAACGGTTATACAACTTACATGGCTGGGAAATGGCATCTTACCGTTGATGGGGCATGGAAACCCAAGGATAGTACTCCCAATGGCAGTTATCCGACCCAGAGGGGCTTTGACGAATATTATGGAAGCCTTTCCGGAGCCGGCAATTTTTATAGCCCCAAAGCCGTATATAGTAACGAAGAGAGGGTGACTAAATTTTCAAAGGGTTACTATTATACCGATGCAATTAATGAGCATAGTGTTGAATTTATCCTGAATCATGAGGGGGCGAACCCGTTCTTCCTGTATGTGGCACATTACGCGCCACACCGCCCTTTACAGGCTCCTGAAGAGAGGATTGAAGCGTGCAAGGAACGATACCGGGTTGGTTACGATGTGCTGCGGCAAGAGCGTTATAAACGTTTGAAAGAGATGGGGTTGGTAGGGTCAAAATCTGAACTCCCTATTCATCGTAAGGAGTATAAAAAGCAGGCACGACCTTCCTGGGATTCGCTTGATTCGGCAATGAAGGAAAAATGGATCGAAGAGATGGCGACCTATGCCGCAATGATTGAGATCATGGATGACGGCATTGGGGACGTGGTGGAAGCAGTGAAGAAGAAAGGCGAGTTTGATAATACTCTTTTTGTCTTTTTGAGCGATAATGGTGCTACTAGCGAAGGCGGCCTGATTTCACAACTTGCGGCCGACCTAAGCAATACACCGTATCGTTCGTATAAAGCAAAAACGTTTATGGGCGGCATCAGCTCCCCTCTAATTATCCAGTATCCGAAAACTACCGGGCATGTAGCCGGAGAGCTAAGGGCGGACTACACGCACATTGTCGATATTTTACCTACGTGCCTGGATCTGGCTGGAATAAAATATCCCTCAACATTTAATGAGCTTGGGATTGCTCCCTCGGATGGCATAAGCGTGGTTCCGGCCTTGAGAAATGTGGCACTGCCCAAACGCGATTTTTTCTTTGAACACCAAACCTCGTGCGCCGTTATTTCAGGAGCTTGGAAACTGGTGCGGTTCAGCAGTGGCTGGTCTTGGGAATTGATCAACCTGAATGTAGATCCATTTGAGTTGAACGATGTCTCAAAGGCGCATCCCGAAAAAGTCGCGGAGTTGGAGGAGAAGTGGAATGCATGGGGAGAAAAGAACCAGGTCTTTCCTTTGAACCCCAAAGGCCTTTCTTGGAATAAGCGCGTTGAAAAATATACCGAGCTTTATTCTATTCAGAACGGCCGAGATTAGATCAATGGAAAAGCGCGAATCAATAGATTTAAGGTAGGGGTATGAACTGGATAAAAACAGGCGGTCTATTGTTGGTAATGCTGGTAGGCATGAACGTGGTGGGTGCCGTAAATGAAAAGCCGAATGTGGTGTTCTTCTTGGTTGATGATTTCGGCTGGGGCGCATTGTCGAGCATGGGGAGTGACTTTCACGAAACTCCAAACATTGATAAACTCGCTAAAAGCGGAATGGCATTTAGTAATGGATATGCCGCTTGTACCGTGTGCTCACCAAGCCGTGCCGCCATCCTCACCGGATGCTATCCCGGACGGATAAGGCTTACAGATTGGATCGCGGGCCATAAACGACCCAATGCGAAGCTGAAGGTTCCCGATTGGAACATGAAAATAGACCATGAGCGCATCCTCTTGCCAGAGGCACTCAAAGAAGCGGGGTATGCAACGAGCTTTATCGGCAAATGGCATCTTATGCCGACGAGGCAGAAAGAATTGATGAAGGATCATTTTCCTGACTCGCATGGCTTTGACCAGAATATCGGGGGCTGTGAATGGGGACAGCCAAAGGGGCGGGGACTGTTTTTTCATCCCTTTGATATGCCTAATGTCACCAGTAAAGAGGGCGATTACCTGACGGATCGTTTGACCGATTATGCAGTCGAATTTATCGATCAACAGCAGAATAATCCGTTCTTCCTCTATTTCTCATACTATACCGTTCATTGGCCCATTATGGGCAAACCAGAGCTGGTGGCAAAGTACAAGGCAAAGTTGAAATCTGGAAAATATAATCAGAACAACCCGGAATATGCAGCCATGGTCCAAAGCCTGGATGAAAGTGTGGGGCGCGTTCTCGATAAGTTGGAAGAGAGGGGCTTGGCTGATAAAACGATTGTTATATTCACGGGTGATAATGGTGCAACGGGCAGTAAATATTGTGGGGGACTGAGGGGATCGAAAGCGTATTCCCACGAAGGGGGCGTCCGTGAACCATTTTTCATAAAAGGGCCAGGAATTCAACCGGGCACATCCGATGTGCCTGTCATCGGTACAGATTTTTACCCAACAATACTAGATTTGATTGCTGCTCCACTTAAGCCCGAACAACACAAAGATGGTGTTAGTTTGAAGCCATTGCTCCTACAGACGGGTGATATTGAAGAACGCTCACTGTTTTGGCACTATCCACATTACCATAAAACGAACCCATACGGGGCAATCCGAAATGGAGATTATAAGCTGATAGAATTTTTTGAAGACGGGAAACTGGAACTCTATAACCTAAAAGATGACCCAGTCGAAGAATCGAACCTGGCCGATAGTATGCCGGGAAAAGCGGCGGGGTTGTTGAAAGAATTAGATCAATGGCGTGTAAGTGTTGCTGCGCAGTTACCGACGCCCAATCCGGAACATGACCCTGAACATGGTAGCCATGGCTTTTAGATTAGATGATCATAAGTCGAGCGCATCTGCGACGAAGTCAAGTAGGTGAATGGGAGACAAAGTTTGCATCTGGCGCTATCTTACCTACTGTTACACATAATTAATATGAAAAACTTTGAGCCATCTAATGAAGTAATTAAAGCGCTTCGGCAGGTAGTGGCCAATTCATACGCGGTGCTTGGGCAGACGCAAATCTGTCATTGGAATGTGCGCGGGTCGTCCTTTTTCTCGCTTCACAACGCTTTCGAGGCGCAATATACAGAGCTCTTCCCCGCGATCGACGAAATAGCGGAGCGTATCCGTGCACTCGGAGCCTTTGCTCCCGGGGGCCTCGGTAATCTCGCTAAGATGGCGGGGATGAAAGAAATTCGTGAAGACGCCAGTGCTCAAGATATGGTCAAACACCTCTCTGCCGCCAACAATGCCCTTGTTGCCGACCTGGTTGCCGCGCGAGACGCCGCGGGTGTTGCAGGCGACGATCAGACAGAAGATCTCATGATTGCTCGAATCCAAGTTCACGAAAAGACAATCTGGATGCTAGACAGTTTTCTCGACTCTTAGGCGATGGAAACTGTCGCTGAGCTTCGCAAACCACTAGTTGCCGTCGCAGGCGCTAGTGGGTTTGTCGGGTCTCATTTGCGCAATTATCTCAAAGGTGATTATCGGTTTCGTGCGCTCACACGCAGTACTTCCGTGGCCGAACAAAGCCCCGACGCGAGCAGCACGGAGTGGCGTGAGTGTGATCTTTATTCACTCCCAAAAGTCACCAAAGCATTGCTTGGCTGTGATTGCGGCATTTATCTTGTGCATTCAATGGCACCGTCTTCTCGACTTGTGCAGGGCAGCTTTGAAGATACCGACTTATTACTCGCGGATAATTTTATCCGCGCTGCCGAGGCTGCAGGGCTCAAACACGTCGTCTACTTGAGCGGGCTTATGCCAAACACGAGGGAGTCTCTGTCGCCGCATCTACGAAGCCGACTTGAAGTGGAAAACGTCCTGCGTTCTCGCTCGATCAAAGTGACTGTATTGCGTGCGGGCTTGATTTTTGGTCCGGGGGGGTCCTCGTTTTCGTTACTGATCAACTTGGTTCGCCGACTCCCTGTCATGTTACTGCCGGCTTGGGGGCGCTCAAAGACCCAATCAATAGATATCGAGAATGTCTGCCAAGCTTTCATGCTTTGCTTGCAAGAGACTGAATTGGCTGGGGAGACTTACGATCTAGGCGGACACTGCGCCATGACCTATCGCGAGATGATCAGTCAAACCGCCGACCTACTTGGCAAGCGCGCTCGCTTCTTTAATTTTCCTTATAATTGCTTTGGACTCTCTAAGCACTGGGTCTCCGTGTTCGGGGGTGTGCCACCTACTCTTGCGGGGCCATTGCTAGAAAGTCTGCAACATGACCTCGTAGCCCAGTCTAGCGTCCTGAGCGCAAGGCTGAAAAATAAATTGGTTAATTTTGAGGCCTCTTTTCGCAAAAGCGTAGATGGCGAAGGAATACCAAAACCAAACCCACGCAGTGCGACCCAAGCCTCGGATCGTAAGTTTATTAAACAAGCCCGCCGAGTGCGTTCGGTGCAGCGCATGCCCTTGCCTGCAAATTGGAGCGCACAAAAGATAGCCACGGAATATGGCGAATTCCTCAGCCGCCGTTTACGCGGACTGATCGACGCGACTAAGGATTCCGACGGCGTTGTGCGCTTAGCTACCCTTGGTGGGATCGTCCTTCTGGAACTCACTCCTTCACCCTACTCGCAGGGGAGTGAGCGACGATGCGCCTTTTACATATCAGGGGGTAGGCTCTCTCGCGATGTCGACCCGCCTGGGCGATTAGAGTTCCGCTTGTTTCCCGAGCAGGCTTGTTTGATCGCCTCTATCCACGGTTTCGCACCGACTCTCCCATGGTGGATCTACGCGAATACGCAGGCGCGCATCCATTTAGCAGTAATGCGTGTTTTTGGCAGACATCTAGAGCAGAAGTCGGAACAAAGTAAGCTCTAATCTAGGGGACGAAAGCCTTAGCTTTCGGCTACCCCAACATTCAATTAGCTTACTTCTTTAGTATAATAAGATCTGCACGGCGATCTTTCAAAGACATCTCTTTGGATGAGCCGCTGATTGCTTCAAGGCTACCCTTAGAGAGCTTTTCTATACGCTCAGGCGTGATGCCGAGCGTGTCAAGGTAGTCGCTGATGCTGTTTGCGCGGCGATCACCTAGCGCGAGGTTATACTCACTGGTGCCATACCAGTCGCAGTGACCTTCAACTAGAAGATGGTCTTCTGAGTTCTGTTCTAAATGCTCGGCAGCTTCCTGAAGCTTTAATCGCTCAGAGGCAGCGACAGAGGAAGAATCAAATCCGAAGTAGACGGAAGGCAGCACGTCCCTGACCATAGTAAAGTCGCCATATTTATCGTCGCTGATGTCATCGCCTTCATTGCGCTCTTGGAGGCTCCCATCGAACTCGTCTGGGATAAAATTCATATCGCCAAAGCGGTTACTTCCATCGCTGTATTGGGAGGGCGCTTGTGTGCTGGTGCAACCGCTAAGGACAAAAATTGATAAAATCAGAGTAAGGAATGTACGGGCGGTCTTGTTCATAATTTCATAATGTGGTGGTTTGATTTGTAACTCGCAAACATTTTCCTATTACTTGGAATAAATTTTTACTTCCAACTGCACCTTTCTATGTCAGCGCCCATCGTATTTCTGGTTGATAACGGATCGCTCCGCCCGCAAGCAACTTTAATATTGCGCAGCTTAGCGGATGCTTTAGCGGAGCGTACTGTTTTGTCAGTTGAGGCAGTCAGTCTACTGCATTCGCATAAGATTGCGGCCGATAAACTAAATGGCGTGTCTGCGACTATCGTTAAACGTCGCTTGCGAGAGTGCCTAGCGGCGGGGCAGCGCGAGTTTATCTTTCTGCCACTCTTCCTGGGCCCTAGTCTAGCAGTTACCGATTACCTGCCACAAGTCGTCGATGAATTGTCGGGCGAATATCCCGAGTTGAATGTTAGAATTGCTTCCGTTCTTGCTGGCGAGAATCTTGATCTACCGGACCCTCGTCTTGCGCAGATACTAGCAGATCAAATTCGCACTTTAAAGCCTTCACCAAATACGAAGGTGGCACTGGTCGATCACGGAACGCCAATCATCGAAGTCAACCGTGTGCGAAACGCGGTGGGGCGGCAACTGGCAAGTGAGCTAGATGCTTCCCTAGTATTGCCTTGTTCGATGGAACGGCGAGAGGGTGAGGCCTACGCATTCAATGATCCTTTACTAGAAAAGCTTGGGGAAGTCGATCATTTCGCGGGCGGGCGCCTAATCCTCGCAATGTTTTTTCTACTTCCCGGTCGCCACGCAGGGGAGGGAGGCGACGTGGCCGAAATCTGCGACGGTTTAATTTCAGAAGGCGTTTTCGAGCAGATTCAAAATACGCCTTTGCTGGGAGAGCATCCGATGCTACTCGAGATCTTGGAAGATCGGCTGCGGGATACATTGTCACGTAATATTTAACAATGAAGATCGCTTGTGCGGGCTAGACCTTTACGCGTCGATCGAGATCAAGCCATTGTTAATCGCATAGCGCGTTAGGCTAGCTACGTTGTGTAAGTCTAGCTTACGCATCAAATTCGTTCGGTGGTTCTCGGCGGTTTTAACGCTGATTTCGAGTTTTTTGGCGATTTCGCGCGTACTATGACTTTCTGCAATCAACTGGAGGATTTCACGCTCACGCTTAGTCAAAATATTGACGCCTGAGTCGTTTGACTTTGGGTCGGCCATGGCATCACGCAGCAAAAGCGCGACCTCAGGCCCGAAGTAACTGCCGCCGCTAGCCACGATTTCGACTCCTTTACGTAGCTCCGAGAGCGGAGCGGATTTCTCCACAAATCCGTGCGCCCCTGCTTGCAGAAGCTCGCGCACAAGGCTGGGACTTTGGTAACCGGAAAAGATTAAAATCTGCGTGCTAGGTAGCTTTTCGCGGAAAACCTTCAATATCTCAGTACCGTTGAGATTGGGCAACATGACATCTAGAATTACAAAATCTGGCCCTTGTTCGAGACAGGCCTCGCAGCCCGTTCGACCGTCCCCACTTTCGATGATAACTTCAAAGGCATCTTTATCAATTACTGCTTGGCTAACCATCTCTCGGATAGCTGTTTGATCTTCAATTATGGCCACTGTCTTCATGATAATAGTCTAACTTTAATTATGGTGGGCTATGCCCTGCATATAAAGCTTTTAGTTTTAGGAATATGAGGCCTCTTTGAGCTTATCGATATTGCCATCACTTATTTCGCAGTTAACAGCTTTGAGCGCCATTAACACGGCACCTGCTGTAGGGCTTAAAATCGGCTGAGTAATAATTGCACTTGGGATGCGTGCTTTAAGCGCCGCTTCCAGAGAATTAGAAAAATAAGCGTGCTTGAGGAGTCCACCTGACAATAAAACGGAGGGCGCCTTGATGCCTAGTTGGCGACTCGTACTGAATACGCAATTGGAGAGAGAGCCCACACCTTCGGCCACGATCGCAATCGAAGCAGCGTCGCCCGCGCTGGCCAAATTGAGTATGATCGGAGCGAGTCGAGCGCGCTCACTGCGCGACAAGCCAGAATCGTGGATCCGCGCCTTAAAAGTATTCATGTGGTCGATCTTTAAAAACCCCATCACTGCTTGCTTAAGAAGACTTTCGGTAAGGCGGCCATCAGTTTGGCTGACACACGCTTGCAGCGCGCGCAAACCGATCCAGCTACCGCTACCCACATCATCCACAAGATCACCCCAGTCACCACACTTTGCGCTGCGACCATCGCAGGTGCGTCCGTAGCAGGCTGAGCCCGTTCCCGCTACCAGAACAATACCTGTTTTATTCGCAAGCCCACCAGTTAGGGCAATTTCTAGGTCATGCCCGATCGTGCAGGCGGTTTGCTTACCGAGAAGTTCCTTTGTGATTGTTCTGACCTTAGCCCTTGTATCAGCCTCTCCCGCCCCGGCGAGACCGAAGTGAGCAGAAACGATTTTTGAGCAATCAATGGATCGGGTGGCTTGTTCGATCGCCTCTTGCAGATGTGCCTTTAATTCTGCGGCAGAGGAGGTTCTTGGATTTGTTCCCCCACTGAGACCCTCGCCAATGATTTGACCGTAGGCATCGCAGAGAAGCGCTCGGGTACGACTGCCTCCGCCGTCAATGCCTAGGGCGTACACGTTAAGACCATTCGGTTAGATTTTGAAGTTTGGGACGAAGCACGCCGATACATGGCAGTTGGCGGTAGCGCTCGGCAAAGTCGAGGCCGTATCCAACTACGAATTCGTTAGGGATACGGAAGCCCACAAAGTCAGCCTCGAAGTCGACATTGCGGGTGGTCTTTTTATCGAGTAGCACAAAGGTCTTCAGTGAGGCGGGCTGCATAGCTTTGAAGATTTCAGTGACGTGCGAAAGAGTCCTACCCGAGTCGAGGATGTCGTCGATGATGAGCAAATAGAGGCCTTTCAAGTCGAGGCGGATCTTATCAATGATTTCTGGCTTCTGCATCGACTTATTAATCTACGATAGTTAGCGAAAGGCATACAGTCGAGTTTATTGAGATACTCAGCTGGCGAAAAAGGTCTGCTACGAAGATGATGGCTCCGTTGATAATAGCAACTCCTGCGACATCGCGCTCCTCGTAGGCTTCGTTGATTTCTTTATCTAGCTCTATCAAGCGCGCTTGGATAGCAGCCTCGGTGACGATAATAGGATCAATATCTCCGAGTGGGTTGTGAGTAGGGTCGTTGTTTTGTATCAGAAGAGATTCACTGAATTAGTAGCAAATTTCAAAATGTTGGCACAATTTAGAGTTCCAATTACTCTTCTTTGAAACTCTCGTGAACGATCAGGCCGCCACGTGTAATTAGACAACCTTTCATAATCTCATCGTCTTCGCTGAACTGAAAGTTCTTCGCTTCGGCATCCCAGAAGTGCTCGATGAGATTATAGAAATTAGAAGCGAGCATGCATGACGCGTCTTTAGGGAAATAGCCTTCTAGATTTTCGGGGCCAATCACGCGGACGCCATTTGCGGCAAGGACCTCTTCGCCGACTTTTGAGCCTTCCACGTTACCGCCAGATTCGACGGCAAAGTCGATCACGATACTTCCAGCCTGCATTTGCGCGAGCACGTCCGCATCGAGAATAAGGGGTGCCTTGCGACCGAAGAGTTTTGCCGTCGTAATAACAATGTCGGCGCGAGCGCAGGCTTTGGTCATTTCTTGGCGCTGCGTTTCCATTTGCTCTGGAGTGAGTTCTTGGGCGTAGCCTTGGTCGGTCTGCCCTGTGTCCCCGAGGTCGACTTTGATAAACTTTGCGCCTAGAGACCTAACCTGATCTTCGACTGCGGGGCGAGTATCGAAGGCCTCTACGCGCGCACCGAGACGTTTTGCCGTAGCGATGGCTTGCAAGCCTGCCACGCCAACGCCGATTACTAAGACGCGGGCAGGTGAGATAGTGCCAGAGGGCGTCATCATCATCGGCAGAATCTTACGCATACGATTGGTAGCCATGATGACGGCGGCGTAGCCAGCCAAGTTAGCCTGCGAGGAGAGAGCGTCCATTTTCTGCGCGAGCGTGGTTCTCGGAATCATCTCCATACTGATCGCGGCGAGTTCGCGATTGGCCAGATCGGCGATCAGCGCGGACTCATTAAAGGGGTCGAGGAAACTAATGTGGAGTGTGCCAGGGCGCAAGGCATCAATCTCCGCGGCTTGGGGCTTACGCACACGTGTTACGATGTCAGCGGCAGCGTATGCAGTAGCGGCATCGCTGATCATTTTAGCACCTGCAGCCTCGTAGTCACTGTTTTTGAAGTCCGACTTCAGACCTAGACCTTTTTCGACAAAAACATCGAGCCCAAGCTCTTTAAGCTTTTTGACCGTAGCCGGCACAATAGCGGCGCGCGTTTCGGCGTGGTGAGACTCTCGGGGTGCAAAAAGACTTTTTATCATAAGTTTATAGTTCAAAGAATCCTAGTAATCGCGGCAAGTTTCAAGTGAATCACCCAATGAGGAGAGACCTAAACTTTCAACCGTAATTATGGAAATGTGGGGCAAGTGCCGAGGGTCATTCCTCAGTTGTGAGCCCCTGACGAGGTGAAAACTTTTAACCTAATAGAAACAAAAAAGCCGGAGACGCAAATGCGAATCCGGCTTTGAGAATTAACATGGCTGAGCTTTAAACAGTGCCGCAGATTGTTTTACCAATAGAGCAGAGATCTTCGGCTGCTTGGACCAGGCGACCCGCCATATTCTTCTCGGCTTTTTTGAGGTAGCCTCGAGGGTCGTAAACCTTCTTGTTGCCCACTTCGCCATCAATCTTAAGCACACCTTCAATGTTTTCGCAGATATGAGTAACGACAGGTCGAGTAAATGCATACTGGGTATCCGTATCGATGTTCATCTTGATGACACCATACTCAAGTGTCTCGCGAATATCGCTAAGCTCGGAGCCAGAACCACCGTGGAATACAAGATCCATGAAGGCATCTGCACCGTGCTTATCAGTGACAGCCTTCTGCCCGTCGCGAAGAATCTTGGGTTGTAGCTTAACCGAACCAGGCTTGTAAGCACCATGGACATTGCCGAAAGTCGCTGCAAAGATGAAGCGCCCAATTGGCTGAAGGGCTTCATACACTTCGACCATGTCTTCAGGCGTCGTATAGAGCTTTTCTATCGGAAGGCCGGATGTATCGTGGCCATCTTCTTCGCCACCTACGCAGCCAGCTTCGACCTCAAGGATAATGTCGAGCTCAGAGCACTCTTTAAGTAGTTCTCTAGAGATCTTTAAGTTCTCATCAAGTTCGACAACCGAGCCGTCGAACATATGTGATTGGAAGAGAGGACCCTTGCCTTCGGCGATACGCTTGCGCGACGCCTCAAGGAGTGGTTTGAGAAAGCCGTCGACCTTTTCTGGGTGGCAGTGGTCTGTGTGGAGAGCGATGAGAACATCGTGCTTTTCTGCGAGAACGTGGGTCGCTTCTGCCAATACGATGGCTCCAAAGGCTGCATCATTGACGTTCAGGCCAGATGCGAACTGGCCGCCTCCAGTGGAAACTTGGATGATGCCGTCAGATTTCGAGTCGGCAAAGGCCTTGAGCGCGGCATTAATTGTAGTGATCGAAGTCACATTGACGGCCGGATAGGCGTAGTTGCCCTTTTGGGCGGCGTCGAGCATCGCTTCGTATTGTTTTGGTGTGGCTACTGGCATTTTTGATTAATTTGAGTTATCTAACTTTCGATTTAAACAAGCGCTCGAAATGAAGCGACTTTGTGAATTGCAAGTTAAATTGGCTAGCGATTGTTTTTCAACCTTCTTATTACACATAGATTTGGGCGGCCATACGCGGACGTGCCCCCTATTTTTCGATGCATCGTCTTGCGCTCGACCGGAACTAAGCCTTCTCTGCCCTTGTGGATTTCAAAATAAAAAGCGACTACACTCCGCAGGGCGACCAACCGGAAGCAATTCGGCAACTCGTCGAGTCAATTCGTGCGGGTAATCGTTACCAGACGCTGCTCGGCGTCACTGGGTCAGGTAAAACTTTTTCCATGGCCAACGTCATCCAAGAGTTGCAGCGCCCTGCGCTCATTATCTCGCATAACAAGACGCTGGCCGCGCAACTATACTCCGAGTTCAAAGCATTCTTCCCCGACAACGCGGTCGAATACTTTGTTAGTTACTACGATTATTATCAACCTGAGGCTTACATCCCGCAGACTGATACTTACATTGAAAAGGACTCTTCTATCAACGAAGAGATAGAGCGACTTCGTATCTCCGCCTCGTCTTCATTGATTAGTCGTAATGACGTCATCGTCATCGCCAGTGTGTCCTGCATCTATGGTCTGGGTTCGCCCGAAGACTTCAAGGCCATGATGATGCCTCTCTCTGCCGGTCTAGAACAGTCGCGCGACAACTTTTTAGAAAACCTCGTGACGATCCTCTACAACCGCAGCGACATTGACTTTAAGCGCGGCACATTTCGCGTGCGTGGGGATGTGGTGGATGTTTATCCTGCCTACATGGAGTCCGCCATTCGCGTCGAGTTCTGGGGCGACGAATTAGAAAGCATTCGAGAGCTAGATCCTATGACAGGTGAGACGGGCGAGGCGCTAGAGATGTTTAATTTATATCCAGCCACTCAATACGTGACGCCTAAGGATAAGATCGACAGTGCTATTGCCGGTATTCGAAAGGAACTCGACGAGCGCATCGCCTATTTTGAGTCGCAGAACATGTTGCTCGAGGCGCAACGCATACGCATGCGTACTGAGTATGATATTGAGCTACTCCAAGAGATGGGCTTCTGCACCGGCATCGAAAACTATTCCCGCTACCTCTCTGGCCGTAAGCCCGGCGAACGCCCCTTCTGTTTAATCGACTTCTTCCCTGAAGGCTCCCTTCTTTTCGTCGACGAGAGTCATGTCACATTGCCACAAGTCCGTGCCATGTATAACGGCGACCGCGCACGTAAAGAACGTCTCGTCGACTTCGGTTTCCGCTTACCCTCAGCCATGGATAACCGTCCACAAAAAGAAGAAGAGTTTAAACAAATCACTGGGCAAACAATTTACGTTTCCGCGACACCCGCGCAGCACGAATTTGATGTATCCGCAGTGGTTGCCGAGCAAGTTATTCGACCGACCGGTCTCGTCGATCCCGAGATGGAGATCCGCCCAATCAATGGGCAGGTTGAAGATTTCATTGGCGAAGTCCGCAAAGCTTCTGAAGCTGGCGAGCGCACCCTCGCCACCACCCTAACTAAGCGCATGTCCGAAGACCTTAGCGAGTATTTGCGTGAGGCTGGGCTTAATGTGGAATACTTGCACTCGGATATTGATGCCATAGAGCGCGTGGAAATTCTCCGTCGTCTGCGCAAGGGCGACTTCGATGTGCTTGTCGGAGTCAACTTGCTGCGCGAAGGCTTAGACCTTCCCGAAGTCGCACTTGTAGCCATACTCGATGCGGACAAAGAAGGGTTCCTGCGAAGCGCTACCAGCCTAATTCAAACAGCAGGCCGCGCCGCCCGACACGAAGAAGGACGCGTCATTCTCTACGCGGATGTAGTTACCAAATCCATTCAAGCCACCCTCGACACTACCAGCTACCGCCGTGAGAGGCAGCTTACTCACAATAAGAAGCACGGGATCACTCCCGTTGGCGTGAAGCGGAGCATTGATGAGAGTCTCCAGGCCCCCGGTAAACGCTACGATCGAAACGAAGAAGATGCCTGCCTAGTTGCCGAATCTGATGATCGTGACGTGGCCGATGTCATCGCGGAGATGGAAGAAGAGATGCTCGAAGCCGCTCGCGAACTACAGTTCGAGAAAGCCGCCCTTATTCGTGACCAAATCGAGACCTTACAGAGCGGAAAACACGGCGGTGGTGAAAGCGGTGCGGCCAAAAGCAGACCTTTCAAAAAACGAAAGTCTAAAGCCGTCTACAACAAGAGTGGCTTGCCTCGGAAAAGGTAGTACAGCTTTCTCTGATGGTATTGGATTAGTAAGCGGAGCAACTTTCGCAGCCTACTTTATTATGACATGTTCTCGTGGTCTTCCTTGGACTCTCCTTCGATGATGTAGACCTCTGGGAAATTTGAATTATGGTTTTTGTCTTCCATCCCGTAGCCGGCAAACCACTCGGAACCGGTATATTCGAAGCCCGCGTAATCGGGCGTGTAGACGGATGCCTCGTGGTTGCGATGAATCAGGACAGCGCTTTTGACCATACTGGCTCCGTTCTCGAGCGCGTAAGCATGCAGGTTTTTCAATGTGACCCCACTATCGCAGATGTCGTCGATCAGCAAGACGTGACGCCCTTTCATCTCCGCGGGTTCGACCACGAGACGAAAGTCATCATTTTGGGTATTATTTTCGGACGAATAGCTCATCGCCCTGCAGAATGAGGGCTCGACGGTGTAGGGTATTTCTTTGAGTAAGTCGGAGAAAAAGAAAACACCTCCTCGTAGAATGCAGATAGCGAGTACTTGTTGCCCATCATTTGTGTGAGTATCTTTGACCCAGTGCCTTATCTTACCGGCCATTTTATAGACGGAGTAGGCAATGTCTTCTTTTGAGTAGATGAGCTTAAAGTTTTCCGGTATTTGGCGAATAATCATTATGAATACAGTTTCGTAGTGGGTTTTCGGATTTGTCGATCTTTTATGGAATCGTGGAGAAAAGTTCTGTTGCTTAGGTTCCCTAGCTCTTAGCCACTTGCGTTTTGATTCAGGTCGATTTATAGTTGATTTTTTGTTAATTAAAAAATTGTCATGGCGCGAAACATATTAGGCACTGAATTGATCGTATGTAGCATCGACCCTATGACAGGCTTTTACCGCAATGGTAAATGCGATACTTGTGGTGACGATGCGGGTCAGCACTCTATATGTGCGCAAATGACGGAGTCCTTTCTCGAATTCAGCGCATCGCGCGGGAACGACCTCATGACGCCGATGCCAGATTACAAGTTCCCAGGGCTTAAAGCTGGCGACTTTTGGTGCATTTGCCTCGGTCGCTGGATTGAGGCCCACGAGGCTGGCGTGGCGCCCAAGATCAAGCTTGAGGCAACGCACGCTTCGGTGTCGGAATTCGTGGATATGGGAACTCTCAAAGACTATGCACTTTGAGGGAGATACTCCCCAACTCATTCGTCCTCATTACGATTGCGAGAACCGAACTTTCTATGCTCAGGCTGCAATCGCACTGATTATCGCCAGCGTGTTGCTTACTTTGCCGCGTCAAGTGCTTCTTCCTGAGTCTCACCAGTTAGCGATTCGCCCGCTTTAGGGTGGACCATTTCCATGATCAGTGCGGTCAATTCATTCGCCAGCTCGGGGGTGTCCTTGATATGCTGTTTGGCGGCTTCGCGGCCTTGGCCGATCATCTCGCCCTTGTAGGAAATCCAGGAGCCCTTCTTTTCGAGGATTTTGTGTTCGACGCCCAAATCGACGAGTGAACCTGAGTGGGAGATGCCTTCGCTGTACATGATGTCGAACTCGCTCTCGGTGAAGGGAGGCGCGACTTTATTTTTCACGACCTTAATCCGGGTACGGTTGCCCACGACCTTTCCATTGCTCTCTTTGATTTGACCTATGCGGCGGATGTCCATACGCACGGAGGAGAAGAATTTGAGGGCGCGCCCACCTGGCTGTGTCTCGGGGCTACCAAACATGACGCCGATTTTTTCGCGGATTTGGTTAGTAAAGAGGACGACGCACTGCGACTTGCTGATGGCACCCGTTAGTCGACGCATGGCCTGACTCATCATGCGGGCTTGCAGTCCAACGGTAGTGTCGCCCATTTGGCCGTCGAGCTCGTTCTTAGAGACGAGGGCGGCGACGGAATCGACCACGATCAGGTCGACGGCTCCAGAACGGATGAGGGTTTCGGTGATGTTAAGTGCGTCCTCGCCGCTTTCGGGTTGAGAGACCATAAGGTTGTCGAGATCGACACCGACCGTCTTAGCATAGCGGGGATCAAGCGAGTGTTCGACGTCTATGAAGACGGCGTTGCCACCCTCTTTTTGAGCTTGGGCTATCGCGCTCAGGCAGAAAGTTGTCTTGCCGGAGCTTTCGGGGCCGTAGATTTCGCAGATACGACCGCGGGGCAGGCCGCCGATGCCGAGCGCGAGATCAATCGCGATGGAACCGGTCGAAACGACATCGATCTCCATTTTAGTCGCTTCACCGAGTCGCATGAGCGCGCCGGGGCCGAATTGCTTGTTGATGCCAGAAATGGCGAGATCGAGGTTTTTGCGATCACCTTCTGGAGTGCGAGTAGTCTTTTGGATTTGCGTTTTAACGGCCATAATAGTGTTCTTTTGATTAAATTTCTATAATTGCAAGCAACATTGGAAGGCGAATCGCAGATGGCAAGACTAAATGATAATTTGTTCACTACTTTAGTCGATTGCACCAGCTCGCACGGAATGGGTGTTTTCTCCTTGGCGCGCATTAGGTAGGTGCGTGTTCAGCTTACGAAAAAGGCTTTGTCAGAGCAGGCCTTTTAAGCGTTTACGAATATCGTAGCTAGGTGAGGCTATCTAGATCTAAAGAACATGGAGGTCTTGGCCTATGTCCTGCGGGGCTTGCATTCTCTCAATTCTCAATAATACATGAGGGTAGTATTTAATTTGTAAATGAACGATTCACAACAAATCGACGCCGATCGCCGTGCCTCTACTGCCCTCGGACTCCGCTATGGGCGTATTGCAGGTCATGGGCTTGCCTTATTGCTGCTCATCCTTGGTTTGTCGGCTTTGTTTAAGGGAGCTGGCGTCTTTGAAACCTTTAAGGGCATTTACTTTATCGCCTATGGCATTGTACTGAGCCTACCATTCGCACGCTTGTCGGACAAGTCGTGGCGTTGGGGTTTTGGGCTACTTGTTGGGCTTTCAGCTCTGTTTGTTTTTGTCATGGTGGTGGTAGTAATATTTGCCTATATGGCTTCGGATGCCCGGGGTGAGCGACTTGGGGTGCCTGGCTTTGAAGGAACCCTCATCTTCCTCGCGCTGTTGCAAGTCCCCGTCGTGCTCTTTCAGCGTAAACCTGACATGCTGGACTGATGATTTTACAGCATCTTATAACAATTCATTTCACCCATTAAAATGCCCTACAAGCACGCAATTTGGGATTGGAACGGAACTCTGCTCAACGATACGTGGCTCTGCGTTGAAGTGCTCAATGGCTTGCTCACTCGGCGTGGCCGCGCAACGATTACGAGGAAAGATTACCGAGAGAATTTTGGTTTTCCAGTCATACGCTTTTATGAATACCTTGGCTTCGATGCCGATGTGGATACTTACGAGCAAGTAAGCCGTGAGTTTATCGGCGACTACGAGAAGCGTTGGTTTGAAGAGTGTATCTTGTATCCGGACACGCATGAAGTGCTGAGTGCCATGACCCAGCTAGGCATGACGCATTCGGTGCTTTCTGCGGCCAAGCAAGATGCCCTGGAATCCGGCATCCAGCACTATGGTATCCACGAATATTTTATGGGCTTAGTCGGCGCCAACAATATTTATGCAGAGGGTAAAGTCGCCCAGGGCAAGCAGTGGATTAAGCAGCTTCCGTGGAAGCCAGAGGAGGTCGTGATGATTGGCGACACCCTGCACGACCTCGAAGTGGCTGAGGCAATTGGCGCGGACTGCATTTTGCTCGCGCACGGTCACCACACGCCAGAACGCCTTGCGGCTACGGGTAAGCGAGTTGTTCACTCATTGGGAGAGCTGGTGGATGCAGTGCGTTAACTAGGGCACTTAGTAGCGAGTCCCTTTATTTCACCCTTCGACCCTAAAGCCGAGCGCTTCTTCGTCGAAGTTCATACTCGCTACGCGAGTAGCGGGGCCAGTCATGCGGATAGCAAAACCGCCGTCGATGTGGATGTCGATCTTGCCGCCGGGCATATGCACGGTAATGTCGCGATCGCAGAGACCGATGCGGTGCGCCACGGCGGCGGCCGCGCTGCTGCTAGAACCGGACGCGAGGGTGTAGCCAGCGCCGCGCTCCCAAATTTCGATCTGTATGTTCTCACGGTCGATGACTTTAAGGAACTGCACATTCGTGCGATTGGGGAAGGATGGGTGCACTTCTATCAAAGCACCATCTTCGTGTGCTTGCTTGGCGGAGATTTCGTCTTGCACCAGCACGCAATGCGGGTTGCCGATGTCGGCGATGTAGACGGTCTGCGTCTTACCATTAAAAGTCAGCGACTGGCCGATCTTGGGATCGTTTTGTCCGGTTCCACCGAACCGGACTTGACCCATGTTTACTGTAATAGAGTCTGCACTGTCGGCAATTTGGCAGGTAACCTTGCCACCCAGTGTGTCCACTGTGAAGGGGGCGTTTTTCACTGCACCTGTGTCGTAAAGATAGCGGGCAAAAATACGTAGGCCATTCCCGCTCTTTTCTGCTTCGCTGCCATCTGGGTTCATAATGCGCAGACCGAAGTCAGCTTTGTCTGTTTGGAGCGGGCCGTAGAGGATGCCGTCTGAGCCAATCCCGAAATTGCGGTGACAGATGCGGACGATGGCGTCCTCTGACGGAAGTTCGCCAGCGTCTTTAGGATCAAGGACAAGGTAGTCGTTACCGAGTGCGTGGTATTTGGAGTAATTCATTATGATATGACGTAGTCTTATTCTAGAGAGTTTTCAAATCTTACTCATACCTACAAACTCTTTAGCACTTAGATGGAGATTAAGATTATGAGTAGGATTAAGGGTATTAACTCGAATTACTGCAACATTTCCTTGTTGGATGAATCAAGTGGGAAAAATTGTTCACACTGGGTGTTTGCAGCTTGTATTCATAAAACTACATGGCAATTTTGCCTAAAAATGGCGCTCACTGTATCCAAAGCCCGGGTTGCTGTGCTTATGGCACTGGCGCATCCGACACGATTAGAGATTATCCTCATTTTATCTCAAGGCACTCGTTGTGTATCGGAAATAGAAAAATCGGTGGGCGGTGATATGTCCACGGTATCAAAGCACCTTAGTCTAATGCCTAAGACTGGCTTGATTGGCTCTAAGAAAGGGGGGTTACACATAAACTACGAGATCGCATGCGGCTGTCTGGACCGCTTCTTGCGCTACGTGGATTCCCATGCCGGTAACAGGGTATTAGATGACCAGTTGTGTTGTTAAGTTTGTAAGGGGGAATAGGAATTGATGAAATATTCACGGTTACTGAGTTTGCTGGTATTTGTGGGAAGCCTATCTGCGGGAACGATTCCGGATTGGTTGAGCATTAGCGGTGAGGTGCGCGTGCGATACGAGACACTTGATGGTCAATTCCGATCTGGTCGCACCGGAGGCGATCAGGGACTATTCTTAAGGAGCCTTTTAAAGATTGAGGCTCAGAAAGATGGCTATGCTTTGGGGGGCGAGTTGCAGGATAGTCGTTCCTACCTGACGGATTCGGGAAGCGCGATTTCGAGTAGCTACATTAACCCGGTTGACTTTCTTCAAGCCTATGCTCGTGTACCGGTCGGCGATATCTTCACTACCGGATATGAGGGGGAGGTAACATTAGGGAGGCAAACGATCAGCGTCGGGTCCAAGCGTCAGATCGAGCGTCCAAGCTATGCCAATGTGATCCGGTCATACACGGGTGCGCGTCTTAAGTTAAAGAATGTGCAAGGCGATGAGTTTCACGCCATCGCGGTCGTCCCTGTCGAGCGACTTTCAAGCGATAGGGATGATGTTGAGAATAACACTCCGGTAATGGATGAAGAGCAGTGGCACCGCTTACTCTGGGGCTTGCATTACCGCAAATGGGATGCATTCGAAGACAGCATTTCTGATACCTGGGCGGAGGTCTTTGTCTATGGATTCCATGAGTGGGATGCCTTTGGCGAAGAGACGCCAAATCGCGACTACATTACTCCGGGCTTTCGCCTTTATCGTAAAGCTGAGCTGAGTCAGTGGAACTTTGATATTGAGGGAGCTCTGCGCTTCGGCTCGCGTCGCGCCTCAAATAATTCAACTGATACGCAGGATTTAGATGTTTTCGCGAGCCAGATTCTTTTTCGAGTTGGGTATACTTTCGACCATGAATGGGAGCCCAATGTTGCCCTCCAATATTATTGGGCCAGCGGTGACGATAATCCAAACGATGGTGATTTCGACCAGTATGAGCGTCTCTTTGGTTCCCGCCGCACTGATTTAAATAATACCAGTCTTTACGGGCCGCTTACCCCTGCAAATTTGAGTGCAGCTGGTGCACGATTTGAGATGAAGCCGACTGACCGCACAAGTTGCCGCATCACTTATTTAGCTGCATTTCTAGCTTCGGATACCGATACCTTTGTGGTCGGGCGCCAGCGGGACCCTAATGGTAGTTCTGGTTCTTTTATTGGACACGCCATCGATAGTCGTGTGACTTACGATATTATGCCTAGTGAGTTGATCTTGGAAATCGGTGCTTCTGCCTTGCTTCATGGAGAATTCACTCGCGACAACCCGCAGGCCCCAGACGCGGACGATACTTTCTTCGGCTACAGTCAGCTGACTTTTAAGTTCTAGTCAGCGAGCAGCTCTTTGGGCATTTCCTTGTCGCTGAGGCGCTCGATTTTTGCACCGATGGCGGCTAGTTTGTGCTCAAAGCGTTCGTAACCGCGGTCGAGGTGGTAGATGCGTTGAATCCAGGTGTCACCATCGGCAGCAAACGCGGCGAGAATGAGTGCGGCGGAGGCGCGCAGGTCGGAGGCCATCACAGGGGCGCCAGACAGCTTACTTGCGCCTTTAATAATAGCACTCGGGCCTTCGATTGAAATATCTGCACCCATCCGCTGCAGTTCTGGCACGTGCATGAAACGGTTGGGGTAAATGCGCTCGGTGATGATGGAGAGGCCTTCGGTCTGGGTCATCAATGCGCCAAGTTGCGCCTGAAGGTCGGTCGGGTAGCCGGGATGCGGCAGGGTGATGACGTCGACTGGTTTGAGTGAGCCAGTGAAGGGCAGAACGCGGATGTAGTCCTCGCCCAGCTCCATCGGGAGACCGGCTTCTTCGAGCTTATCTAGGAAAGCGCCGAGTAGTTTGGGCGCGATACCCTTGACTGTGACGTCACCTCGGGTGATCGCTCCGGCGATGACAAAGGTGCCGGCTTCGATCCGGTCGGCAATCACGCTGTGCTCGCAAGCGTGGAGTTTATCGACACCTGTAATAACGAGCTCAGGGCTTCCAATTCCTTCGATCTTTGCACCCATTTTGACTAACATCTGACAGAGATCGACGACCTCTGGTTCGCAGGCAGCGCACTCTAAACGCGTGGTGCCAGGTGCGAGGGTAGCAGCCATTACGATATTGGCTGTCCCAGTGACGGTGCTCCCGCTGCGGCCACCCAAAAAGATGGGGCCGCCTTTGATCGCGGACGCGTCGACGTGGACGTAGCCGTTGGAGATATCTACCTGGCAGTGGAGCTTCTTGAGTCCTTTGATGTGTAAATCGATGGGGCGGGGACCTATTACGCAGCCGCCAGGGATGGAAACCTCGGCCTTGCGCATGCGTGCCACAAGGGGGCCTAGCAGGCAGACGGAGGCACGCATTTTGCGCACAAGCTCGTAGGGTGCGACGTGAGTGATCTTTTTAGAAGTGATTTCCCAGGTGCCTGGCTCTGGCCGGACAGTCTCTGCGCCGACGTGACGAAGGATCTCCAACATAAAGCGCATATCGCTGAGGTCAGGAACATTGCGCAGCACGACGGTCTCTTCGGTCAACAAGGTCGCGGCTAGAATCGGGAGGGCGGCGTTTTTTGCACCGCCGACTTCGATTTGACCGTGGAGAGGGCCGTTACCGCTGACTTTGAAGACGTCCATGTTTGGGTTTGTTTAACTGAGTTTAACTGTTTAGTGCGTCTACTTGCGGGCGCGTGGTGTCGTTCGGGTGCTCAGGTGCAAGCACGCCACTTAGGCGTAATGGTTAAGATTCTGATGTTTCTTTGGAACGACGGTTGTTACGATGACCGCCTTGGCCGCCGCGCCTGCGGTTTTGGCCACCGCGTCTGCGGTTTTGGCCGCCACGATTGCCGCCTTTACCGCGGCCACGTCCGCCACGATTGCCACCGCGTTTCTTAGTTGGTTCTACTTTGGGGCCGAGCCCAAAAATACTTAAAATGGATACGAGTAAGCCCTTCTTGGGTGCTGGCTTACCGCCACCTTGCTTTCTTGGCTTGCGTCCATTGGGTTTAGTTTGAGCGGTGCGGGTTTTGTCGCGCTCGGCACGGCGGGCATCGCGTTCGGCACGGCGCTCGGCGATTTTGGCTTCTACACTGGCTATGGCAGCAAGGGTTTCGGGACTTGGCTGAGGGTTAGCGTCAGTGCGTGGTTCGCGAGGTGCGCGGGGCTCACGCTCATCTCGCGGTTGACGAGGCTTGCGTTCGCGACGTGGTCGATCTTCGCGGTCGCCATGCGATTCGTGCGGTTCGTGGGACCGGGTAGCGCTCGGTGCGCCACTAAGTTTTTCTTCTTTGAGGGCTTGATTGGCGCTGACTTCGCCGATGCTCGCATTGCTTAAGCTGACGACTTCAGTTTTGAAACCGCCGCTGCGGCGGCGAGTGCGGGGTTTTTTAGAGGCGTCGGTACTAGGTGCGTAGCTCTCACTCGGGGAGGCATTTACGTTTTCTTCTTCGAATTCTGGCATGTGTCGTGTGTGTTGATTTGTATTCGTGGCCCGCTGGCTAGAGCAGTCATAGCCGAGTTACTAGCGGGTCATGCGGAAGGCGCCGACCGGATCGAGGCGATTTCTGCGGCTTTAGCGGCACGGAGCGCGCAGTCGGGTGATCGCATCGGGATGACGCTAGCTTTTAGTTATATATGTGGATTTTTTTGGGCAAGGGTTAAGTGAGAATACTTGCTAGTTGTTGGTAGAAAGTTGCTGGGTAGTGGAATGCGCTTGCTAGGAGAGGTATCGACTTTTACCAATCGGGGTATGGATAAATTTGATGAAATATTCTCGATGCAGGATACGCTAAACAAGCGGATTGGCGTGAATACTGACGGCATGTCGGATGAAGATAAGGCTAAATGGGTGCTCAACTACACCCGCGCCATGCAACAGGAAATGTCCGAGCTGATCGATTCGGTGCCCTGGAAGTGGTGGGCAAAATATCAGGAGTTCGATGAGCAAAACGCGAAGGTCGAAGTGGTGGATCTTTTTCACTTCCTCATCTCGCTTGCCCAAGTGCTTGGCATGACTCCTGAGGATGTGCACGAGGCCTATTTGAAAAAGAACAAGGTGAATCACGAACGCCAAGACAGTGGCTACGTCAAAAAAGACGAAGACGATTCGAGGCACATCTAGTCTGGATAACTAGTCGCGAATAGATTCGTTATTAGTGATGACCCATTCGCTATCGCGCAGCCTATGAACGAAAACCCTCTAATGATTCTCCTCTACGTCGGCGTTGCTGCCTACGTGGGGCAAATCTATTGGGGTGATTACAAGGCGCTTAAGTCGGGCGAAGCGAATGTTGGTGCCATGCCAGGCGCGGTGGCAGCTCCTCTCGGTGCCTTTATCATTGGAACGCTCGGTGCGCTGCTCCTGCTCGGGGTGGAAACCGGAGGCGAGATCGCCCTCGGGCTCGTTGATGATCAGAGTGAGATGGTCTGGTTCTTTGTCTTTGCGGCTATCGCCGCAGGTGTGGTCGAAGAGGTAATTTTTCGCGGCTACTTCGTCATCGATAACAAGGGTAGGTCGCTTTTGATCGCTAGTGCAGTTGGGTTTTCACTGATTTTTGCGATCATCCATGGGCATCTTTGGAGCCGTGAGGATGGCTTTGAGTGGACTTTGACGGGTAAGGCATTTTTCAGCACGGCCATCCTCTTTGCCAACTCGCTCTGGTTTTACGCCCTTCGTTTCGGGCCATGGAACCCGAAACGCTCGCTGTTTCCCTGCATGCTAGCGCACGCGGCCAGTAACCTTGGGGTTTTCTTCGTTAAATGGGCGCAGGGATACGTTATTTTTTAACGCCTTTCGGCAATTCAAACATTTTAAGAGTCTCTTGCTGAGGCATCTCCCGTCTTGCAATACTAGATAAGAGAGGGTTATCAATGCGAAGAACTTTTGTTTATTTATTTTCACCCTGCCTCCCTATGAAAGATGCCCCTTCTCACTTCTATCGTCGAGCTTGCCTCAGACTTGTTCTTGGTCTGTTGGCCGTTTGGTTTAGTGTCAGCTTTGGCTGCGGTATTTTATTTCGCGAGTGGCTTGATGCCAAGGCACCACAGATTGGTAGTGCCCCGTTTGGCTTCTGGATGGCACAGCAAGGAGCGATCATCTGCTTCGTCATTCTACTCGTAGTTTATGCGGTAATGATGAACCGACTCGATGCCAAACACGGCTACACTGAAGGCCAGTAACCCCAGCAATATACGATGACACAAGATCACCTAAATTTCATTTTTATTGGTATTTCCTTCGCTATTTATATTGGTATTGCGATTAAATCTCGAGCGGGTTCGACCAAAGAGTATTACACTGCTGGCGGCGGCGTTTCTCCTCTCGCTAATGGCATGGCAACCGCTGCTGACTGGATGTCAGCAGCGACCTTTATCTCTATGGCTGGGACGGTAGCCTTGAGTGGCTATGATGCGTCGCGCTTCTTGATGGGTTGGACGGGCGGCTTTGTGCTCTTGACGATCCTCATGGTGCCTTATTTGCGAAAATTCAACAAGGCGACCGTTCCTGATTTTGTCGGCGATCGCTATTATTCGAAGTTGGCACGTGGGGTTGCAGTGGGTTGTGCGATTTTCATTTGCATGACCTATATCATGGGTCAAATGCGTGGAGTGGGTGTGGTTTTCTCGCAGCTCTTTGGCATTAGTATCACCTCTGGTGTCATTATTGGCGGAGCGATTGTCTTCTTTTATGCAGGTCTTGGCGGCATGAAGGGCATCACCTACACGCAAGTCGCTCAGTATTGCGTGATGGCCTTTGCTTACACGATTCCGGCAATCTTCATTGCGATGGCCTTGACGGGTAATGTGCTGCCTCAAATTGGCTTAATTAGCGATTACACGGCGGGTGGGGAGGCGATACCTTTTCTGGAAAAGATGAACAATATCAACACTGAGCTTGGGTTTGCTGAGTATACCTCGGGCAAGCTTTCGAAGATTAATATGTTCTGTATTACGGCCGCCTTAATGTGTGGCACCGCGGGATTGCCGCATGTGATTGTGCGCTTTTTTACCGTAAAAAATGTCAGTGCGGTGCGTAAGTCGGCTTGCTGGACTTTACTGTTTATTTCGGTAATTTATCTAACGGCCCCTGCAATTGGAGCCTTTGCCCGCGTGAACCTAATTGAAAAGCTTCATGATACGTCTTATCAGGAGGCGCCTTATTGGTTGCAGGAATTTGAAGAGACCGGCCAGATGGCTTGGATCGACAAGAACAATGACGGTAAAATTCAATACTATGGCCCTTCAAAATCGCTCGCAGGCAGCCATGCGGTTTTTCAAGGGAAGAAGCCGAGTTATCCGAATCTTGAAGCGACAGATGGCCAATTAGTTGGTAAACACGGCCAGCGTCTACTTGCAAATAAAGTAGATACATCCAACCCAAATGAACTTTGGTTTGGGAATGACATCATGGTGATGGCGAACCCGCACATGGCAGGTTTGCCCATGTGGGTGATAGCTTTATTGATGGCTGGATGTATAGCCGCTGCCTTGTCGACTGCTGCGGGCTTGCTCTTGGTCTTATCCACCTCGATTTCGCACGATCTAATGAAGAAGATCCTGAAGCCTGATCTGAGCGATAAAGAAGAGGTAAGGTACGCCCGAGTCGCATCCTTTTTGGCGCTAGCGCTGGCAGTCTATTTTGGAATCAATCCCCCATCGCAATTCATTGCCAAGACGGTGGCGTTTGCTTTTGGCCTCGCCGCTTCTTCGTTTTTTCCGACACTGCTCATGGGGATTTTTTCCAAACGCATGAACCGAGAAGGTGCAATTGCTGGTATGCTCTGCGGGATTCTTTTTACTTTTGGGTATATTATCTATTTCCAATTTTTAGATGGGACTCCAGATCAATACCTTTTAGGCATTACTCCCGAAGGAATCGGATTTATCGGTATGCTGATTAATTTCGCCGTCGCATTCTTAGTTAGTGCATTCACGCCTGCACCACCACAAGAAGTGCAGGATATGGTTGAAAATATTCACATTCCGAGTGGGTCGGGCGAGGCGTCGCATCATTAGCAATTAGCCTTTAAACTATCTATATTGGCCTGCAACTCCCTACATTCATCTCTGACCTGAATGTATTAAGATCGCTTAAACAGTTTCATTTTCCCCAATAGAAAAGTCATTTATAGTAATAGTCTAAACTACTTTATAGTGCCATGGTAGAATTTCTTTATAAATGATCTATTAAGTGTGTGCATGAGTTATGCACATATTATTCCTTTTGCCCCTTAGCGATGCAGGACTTACCCCGAATATTTTGCTATCTAGTAATCATGTTTCTTTCGTCGGCAGGCGCGCAGGCGCTGACAGTCGGTGCTTACTGGGCGTTTCAGATAGAGCAAGATGCAGGTCCACCGAATGCTGGTTACAGCTCTTTTGGTAATTTTTCTGAGGCCGTGAATGTCACTAATTGGCCTAATGGGACACCGATTTTTTCCTACAGTGGCAGTATAAAAACAACTTTTAATAATCATGGCTTAGATTACAATGCATATGATGGTTCAACCTGGGGTCGGGGGAAAGCGATTGGATGGAATACTGTTTCCGCCCCGTCTACGGGTAACAGTTTTCAAGTCACTCTAGACTCGACAGGGGTTGAAGACATCTCTGCGCGTTTTATGTATCGTCTCAACGGAGTGCGGAGCAGTGCGGACTTGGTTACGGCCTTTAGCGAATTTGAATACAGCGTTGATGGTGGCGGGTTCATCTCAGTGCCGGGAGTCAGTCTGGCGCTCAGTAATAATAACAGCTATTTTAACAATGAATGGGTTGCTGATTTAAGTGCGGTCACTGCGATTGAGAATGCTGGTATTGTTACCCTGCGTTGGACTTTTCCTGACTTAGTCGAAACGAGCGGGAAGCAAATTCGAGTGGATAACCTTGAGTTACTTGGCTCCTACGATTCGGTCAATTACACAAGCTCAAGCGCTGAGCATCTTGAATTACGCACTTCAGTCGGTAATTACTCGCCGAGCACCTTTGCCTCCAAAACGGTCAATTATACTTTGTCAGGAGTCGATGCAGGAGACTTCCAAATTTCAAGCGGCGGGGCTCTTGCCTTTAGAAGCGCTCCCCTCTATGCAGACCAGTCTTCATATTCCGTAGTGGTCGAAATGACTGACTCGCAAGATCCTTTAAAGGTCGAGCACGAAACTGTCACAGTGACGATTCTTAAAAGCGCTGCAATCACCAGCCGAGAACGTCATCACCCTACCGGACAGTATAATGTACTTTTCATTCCGGTCGATGATCTGCGCCCCCTACTCAATGTCTACGGTGAAGACGACCCACTTAAGCCGATTACAATTGACGGGGAATCAGGCACGCCAAATTTTGACCGACTGGCTGCGTCTGGGGTGACTTTCCTCAACGCTCACTGCCAGCAGGCTATTTGTACCGCATCGCGAGCGTCATTCTTGACAGGCTTGCGTCCCGATACTACGCGCAACTGGGCTCTCGAAACTAGTTTACGCGAGGTCATGCCAAATGTGGTGACACTGCCCGAACACTTTAAAAACCGCGGTTATACGACCTATGCAATCGGTAAATTATTCCACGGTCAAACATCTAGTAAGCAAGATGATAACCATCCCTCTGGGGCCGACTCATGGAGCGAGGGCTGGCACAATCCCAGTGATGGACGGTTTAATTTTTACGAAAGAGGAGATAACTCTAATGTCTGGAATACTTGGCCCAAAGCCGCGATGGAAGACGATCCGGCCGCTCGCGCGGCTCTAGCAGCGTCTCTAGAAGTGAATTCAGTTCCTAAGAGCAGTGTATCAGCGACTGATGTCGGCGAATACAAACGAGATGGCCTTACACCGATCGAAGATAGCGATTACAAAGACGGGCGTGCTGCCGAGCTGGCAATTGAGAAAATCGCTGAATATGCACTCGATGGCACTCGTTTCTTTATAGGCCTAGGCTTTCAGAAGCCACACCTGCCATTCAATGCGCCAAAAGCCTATTGGGATCTGTATGATCCCAGCGCTATTGATATGAGTAATTATTTGGGCATAAGAAGTATGCCCATGGGTGCAAATTCCTTTACCGCGCCCTATGGAGGTGAGCCATCTTCTTACGGGGATGGTGAGACTTATTTACCGACGACCGAAGAGCCTGACCTTAATATTTTCTTCAAAGACAGAATGCCAAATGTTGATTCTGCTAGACACTTAATTCACGGGTATATGGCTTGTGTTTCTTTCATCGATGCGCAACTGGGAAAAGTATTAGATGCACTCGAAGACCCTAATGGCGATGGGTCTAATGCCGACTCCATTGCAGACAATACGATTGTAATTTTATTCGGCGATCACGGCTTCCACCTCGGAGACCATGGTGCATTTTGGGCGAAACATTGTAATTTCGAAATTTCCACGCGCGTACCTTTAATCATTCGCTCTCCGGGTATGAGCGCTTTGGGAACAGCCGGCACAATGACCAATGCGCCTGCTGAATTGGTGGATGTTTTCCCCACACTACTTGATCTCTGTAGCTTGCCGGTTCCTGATGAAACCACCAGTATAGCAGATGATATTACCCGTTATCAGATTTTAGAGGGTACCACATTATTACCTTTACTAGAGGATTCTCAGCAACCTTGGAAGTCGGCGGCCTTCAGCCAGTATCAACGACATATCTCCTACAAGTCCAGCTATGCGACTGAATCCCCGCTTTCTGTCGCAGGTGCAGGTAAGGGCATGGGATACAGTATTCGCACGGATCGTTACAGGTATACTGAATGGTGGCTCACCAACGGAGACTACGGGGCCTTTAATGGGTCTTCTTCACAACCGTATGACCCAGACGCTAGTCGAGTCCTCGCCAATGAGGCTAGCTTCGTCGAGCTTTATGATTACCAGGACGACCCTCACGAGACGGAAAATTTAGCTTACTTGCAAGCAGGAGCGCATGACGCACTGATCGCTGAATTGCAGGCACTGCTTCATGATTCTGATAACAGTGATTATGTAGGCGATGGCTGGAAAAAAGATCTCCAAGCGTCGCCATATAATGTCCCCGCGAGCTATCCGGTGACGAAGTCGCAATGGTCAACGCTCCATCAAACACCAGGCCGCAGCGCATCAGATTTTGCTGATGACGAAGATCCCGACCAAGATGGGATTCTTAATCTTATGGAGTATGCCATGGGAAAACACCCACTTGAAAAAAATGCCGCTCAAGTCTCGATGAGTCATTCCGCAGGTGCTATCGCGATCCAATATCCAGAAGTGACAACTCGGAGCGACGTAAGCTTGGTCCCCGAAACTAGCGCGTCGCTAGATAACCCCCTGTGGTCAGCAGTCAGTGCGACTACGATAGATACAGCTGGCGCAAAGCGTCTGAAAGAAGCCTCACTACCGACCTTAGGTGCCAAAGGATTCATCAGGCTACGTGCTGTCGGCGAATAGGCCGTCTCCGATGTACTATTACATTAGCCCTAAATTCAATGAATCAAATTGCCCAATTTGCTGCAAATGGCCCTATGCCATTTTTATTATCTGAGATGATTTGAACAACTCGTTCAAAGGAATGGGTGGGTTCATAGATGCCTAGATGCCTCAGTGCAATATACTCAAATTTTTGCTGCCGATTTAAGGCGATTACGATAGCTCCCTGGCGTGGTCCCATGTTCAGCACGGAAGCTATTGATCAGAGAATTGACTGAGTAGTAGCCGCAATTTTTAGCAATCTCGTCCAAGTTGGCATCGGTTGTTTGCAGAAGATGAGCGACCGCACATGTGCGCTGATAGCGGATTTCTTGCCCAGGCGATTTGCTGTAGCAGTTGGCAAATGCTTTTTGCAAACCTTGCTGAGTGACTCCCATGGCCTCAGCGACATCCGTCGCCTGAATGCCGTGATAGAAATTGTTTTTGATCCAGTGTAGGGCGTTGGCAACTAATGGATTGGCGACTGCGTAGGAATCTGTGCTGAGCCTTGATACGACTCCTTTTGGAGGGTGACGTAGAATGGAGCCTGCACTTGCCGTAGAATTAGAATCCAGTAATTTCTGCAGTGTTTTTGCTGCCGTTAGGCCGAGACCCTCTTGATCGCTATCAACGCTGCTGAGTTCGACGCTAAGGCCTTTGTTGATTAAGTCGTCATTGTCGACTCCTAAAACGGCAATGTTCTCTGGGACGCGGAGTTTGTTTTTTAGGCAGATGGAGATCATCTCAGCCGCCGCAGTATCTTGGAATGCAAAGAAACCCACTGAAAGTTCTTCCAACTTGCGGCCGCGTGATTGAGCGAGATCATGCAACTCTTGAATGACTTTGCTTTCAGTCCTGCCCGCGGAATCAAACACTGTGACTTTACCACCATCCGCTTCCATATGTGTGATAAAGGCCTGCAGGCGTTCCTCATACATTTTAATGCCACCCGCAGTTAAGGCGAAGACGTCTTTATAACCATGGTCCCTAAAATGTTCGGCAGCGAGTCGGCCGATTGCTTCATTGTCAGTCACAACCCTTGTAATTGGCAGCTTGTGATCACCGAGGCCGAGGTCGACTAATGGAATTTTGTGCGAACGAAAATAATCGAGTGTTTGGGTGCACTGCAGAAGAGCGATGCAGCCGTCACCTTTCCAATTGTTAAGGATACCCTCGTTGTGGGTAAAGCTCTTTGGGCAATTCAGTTGCCAACCGTTTTCACGTGCAACCTGCGCAACACCACGGTGAATGCGGTAGTCATACCATTCAAGCAGGAGCAGGATGTGTTTGCGCCGTAACATTTAGGGGTCGGCCTTTAGAGGGGCGGAGCTATACTAGCTCTTTATCCTAATATAGATGGTGAGGTTATTTAAGGGGTAATATTGAACGTCAAATAATAAAAAATGAAATCCATGTCGCTATTGCAAGTGCATTTTATTGCAAGATTATAAGCGCCTAGATGTGGGTCTTTGAATATTCTCGCATTGCCCCGCGGGTTCATTTATTTGTATTTTTAGTCATTTATATATACTAAAAATTACCATTTGTGATACATTCTCTAGTGCTTTACATACTTAAGTGAGTGATTATTATCTTAAGTTAAGCTATAGTTACTTTTTTGACGAGTGGCTTATAACTTGCCAATCCCCACCCCTACCAAATGAAACATCGCCCTGCATCAACACATGGTTTTGCGCTCGTCATCGCATTATCTTTGATGGCCTTTATACTGTTGCTGGTTCTGAGCATCACAACGCTGGTTCGAGTCGAAACCCAAAGCGCGAATATCCAGCTTGCTCAGTTGGAGGCACGTATGAACGCACAGCTCGGAGCTATGGTCGCACTGGGCGACTTGCAGCGCTACACGGGGCCTGATCAGCGTGTGACGGCACGGGCTGACATCCTTCTAGAACCGGGTATTAGTGGCATCGCTGGGCAATCGCGTTGGACGGGTGTTTGGTCTTCTAAAGAAATTACTAATGATCCGCTTGATACAGTAGACGGGTTAGATGGTCGCCAACCAAGATGGCTGATTAGTGGGAATGAAACTAGCGGGCTTATTATAGAGCCAGAGACTTCACTTAGTGACGATATTACGACGAGTCTAGCCACAATAGGCGGTAGTGTAATCAATAAAAGCAGCGCCAATCAGAACGACACTGTAAAAGTACCGAAGGTTGAGATCTTAGGGGATAATAATGCTCCAGCAGGTCATTACGCTTATTGGGTGAGCGACGAGGGAGTCAAGGCGCGCGTTAACATGGCGGATCCATTTCTAAATGCTACTAACACTGATGAGGAGTATTACTTCAGAACCGCTATGGCTCAAGTGGCTGATCCGAAGGCGGTCACTAAATCAAATGGCGAACGATTACTAATGGAGGACACCGATTCTTGGTGGAAAAATGGAACCCAAGACCCCGGCAAGATCAGTAGCCTTAAGAATATCTCCATGTTTCTAGAGGATGATTTTACAAGTAAAACACGTGCGGAATTAGCTGAAGATCCGGATGTAGTGAATCGCGAATTCTTCCACGACTTCACTTTACATTCTAGTGGCGTGCTCGCCAATGTAAAAGACGGTGGTCTAAAACGCGATCTTTCCACCGCTCTGCTTAATCTACCTGGTGACATGAGAGGACCGATGTTCGAGCCGGCTAGTGGTTCTGTTACGCTTGGCGACCCTGGCGGACCTAAATGGGAGCAACTCGAAGATTATTTTTCTTTAGCTAGATCGGGAAGTGGCGATCAGGTTGATTTTAGAATGCCGACTTCTGAACAAGTTGGTGTCACCCCTGTACTCACTCGCTTTAATTTGGTTATTCAGGTTTTTGCCGAGAGGCTATCAACTGCGAGTACTGCGCCGGGCTATGTTGATCAGGTCACTGATTATCAATATTATGTAGGGATATTCCCCCTAATTACTATTTGGAACCCATATGATAAGGGCCTGAAGATCCCAGATTTAGGATTACAATTTGATATGCGTGGAATCGTGTTACGTGATAATCCTATTGGAGGTGATTTAGTAGCCATGCTTCTAAGTCGTGACGATATAAATCAACCGGCGGATCAGAGACGCAAAATGATAGGTATGACAATAAACGGAGGTGTCATACCTGCTGGAATGGCCGTAAACTACACGCCTCCGGTTAATTCTAAGGTCTCATTAGCGAATGCTTCTCTAAATGTACTAAAACAGGGCGCTAGCGACACTCTAATCCGTGGATTTTTTCACGGACCCATAAATATAGAAGACAGTATCAAATTCCCAGGAGGTACGGGTAAGGATTTTTATGTCAGTTATGGTGCCAGCAATTTTCCTATACCTTTTGGTGGAACTAAGGACGTGGGTCAAGGGTCGAGCTCTGAGATTACTAGCCAAGATCCAAGCTTAGCTTCTACAGATTTTACTAAGGGAGGTTTGTGGTCTACGGTTGTTAATCTTTACGCAAATCCAAATCTTAATAGGGAACAAAGATTTTTTACTCTCACTACAGATGGTATTGGGAAGATTTATTTGTACAACGGTAAAAATACTTGGTCTGCTCAGAATAGGTCTCCTAGAGTAGTTCTCTTCAGTGATTTGGGAGCATCAAGTGGCTCTATTTATAATATTGGCGCAAGCGTTACCAATAGCTACAGTGATATATCGGATTTTGATCTAAGTGACATTAACAATTTTGCAGGAGGATTGGCTATGGTCACTGTTATAAAAAATCTAGTAAATTCGAATATAAGGGAGTCTAGCAAGTCAGTGAATTTGCTTTCCCAGTTTAATCCGCGAGCTCCGAAATCGTTTGAACATATTCATATGAAAGAGGCGCAGCGAGCTGCTAATGGTAGTGGTTCACATAAAAACCCTAATATGGGCTATCGACAGTACACGAAAGGATTAAAAACGAAATTTAACCCAGATGCATACAGAAATTGGACTGATGGCACCGATAATATATATTCCTCGATTGGGTTGAGTAATCTTAGAGTAGCGGCTGGTAGCGATAAAATGATTCTTTTTGAAGCCCCTGCTATTGAACCGATAAGTGTAGGTCAATTAATGCATGCGAATTTAATGAATGCTTCCGAGATTTCTCATGGTTACAATGGTGTACCTGGATGGGAAATAAATTATCAGCAAGTTCATACGACTCCGGCAATAGCAATAGGTAATTCAATTGCAAATGTTCATCTTCCCTTAAATGAAACAAGAGCTTTTATCGATCGAAGTTCAGGAAAAGATTCGTTTCAAAAGCACAAAATTTTTGATTCATCTGGAATAGATTGGTGGCCATCAAATAGTAGTTTAAATGGGGCAATATATGATTACTCCTACGAATTAAATAATGTGCTTTGGGATAAATATTTCTTCTCGGGGCTAGATCCTAGTAGGGACGGATTCCCAGAATTTCCACTTCCTAATTCACAGATTAAGCGTCGACCTATTAGCGAAGGCTCTAGTGCAATTGCTCAAGAAGCAGACTTAAGGCAAGAGCGACTTGCTGCGGCTCATCTTATGCTAGATGGGGCATTTAATATAAATTCTACTTCGGTCGCTGCTTGGGAATCTATATTAGGAGCAATGCGTGATATCTACACTCTAGGTGAAGGAGTTACAGAGTCTCAAGAACAGTGGCAACAGCGGCATAACTATTCAAGGTTTGTGAATCCAATTATGAGGTCAGCGGTATCTCCATTTTCAGACCCCTTAGATCCGGAAATCGGAAGTAGCAGAGTAACCTATGATAGTGACCATGAGTCCATTATGGCTGGATATAGATCGCTGACGGATAAGGAAATAGCCAAGCTAGCAGATAGCATTGTATATGAGATCCGCAGGCGCTCATGTGTCAAGCAACGCCCATTCCTTTCGCTTTCTAATTTTATAAATCGCTCGATTGACCAAGAAGACTTTACTGGTTCTGCTGCGCGCAAACGCTTTATGCACGCTGGTGCTGTTCAGTCTGCTATAGATCAATCTGGTCTTAATGGTAGGGCACCTTTCGATGCTCTAGGAAATAACCAAAACGGTAACGACGGTTTGTGGGAAGAAAATTATATATATGAACCTCACATTGGCGCCACTCCAAAAAGTAGTTCGAAGTATGCGCCTTACCTTGAAGATTCAGTTGCTGCCATTGAAGGTCGCCCTCTTATGGAGGGTGCCCCAGGTTTTCTTACGCAGGCAGATGTTTTATCAAAAATAGGTGGGAAGCTAAATGCGCGTAGTGACACATTCATGATCCGTAGCTACGGCAATAGTTCCGGACTTCTAGGACGGACAAACGATGCTGAGAGTTATTTTGAATTAGTAGTTCAGCGCACTCCTGAATATTTAGATTCCTTAAACAATCCTGAAGCTGAGACTATTAATCTTAATACTCTTAATGAGAAATTTGGTCGTCGCTATGAAATCGTATCACAACGTTGGATTAATAAAGGTGACATCTAAGATTACATTTGGCCTTAGCGCGAAGTTTGGAGAGCTCTTACTTTGCTCTATGTTCTTAAGTAGTACTATTGGCGCACAAGTGATAAGTAATCAATCTCAGGCCGAGCAAGGCTTTGAGTATACTTTTAATGTTATTTATCTGGACTATGGAAAGAAGGGTGCCTCAAATATATTTATTCCAGGTACCGACTTGTCTTTCTTTAACGAAGGTAAGCAATTTAGTATTGCGGCGATCGCTGGTGGGATGTCACGAGCTTTTAAATACAAAGGCGCCACAGACCTAGTTTTCTATCGTGAGCTTAGTGCTGTAGATGGTGAGAAAGAATATCGCTCTTTGGCTACCGCTAAAATGGGAAAACCTGGGAGAAAGATCGTGATCGTTTCAAAAGGCACCAATGGGCGCATGTATGCATCCGCTTTTGATATTGGAAGTATGGATTTTACGTCCGGTAGTCTGCGCGTTATAAACTTAAGCCAGCAAGAAGCTTTGGTACGGATTGGAGAGATCACCCAAAAGATCAAGTCTTTGGGGGCTCATAATTTTCGCCTAAAGGGCGAGCAAACGCGTTTTTTGGTACGCTTAGCTATAGCAGCAGTTCAAGAAGGCCGACCCAAGCTAATCGAAGACAGGCGATACGCAGTGAACATGGACCGACGTAAATTAATTGTTCTTCACCAAGACACTAACAAACCAGATAAGATCGGCTACACAAGTTTCTTAGTTGATGATGAAAAAGAGATAGAAAATTTATCGGATGATAAAATTGATTCCTTAGATATATCTGAATTATATGGAGAAAATTCTGGGGACGGTGAAGAATAGTAGTTAGTCATACTTAAATCTTTCTGATCTGAATACTATCGCTTGCTGGTATTATAATGTATTAATCTAGTTACGCGTGTCGTTGTTACCAAGCGTAGGCATTTTTGTTGTCTCATTTCTACTTAAAATTGCTTCCATAATCCCCATTACCATATTCAAAAAACCCCATTGTCGCGGTGGTGTATTAAGCTAAGTTTAGGGATGTCATTTTTTAAAAAAATCGTAATTCTTGCGTCCGGACTTGGGTGCCTTCTGAACCAAAGCGCCTTGTCCGCTGAAGACGACCTCCACGGCACACGTCCGAATATCGTCTTCTTCCTCGCGGATGACCAGAGTTTCCCTGACCACGCCATCAACGGGAATACTAAGGTGCCTGCACCCACTACGCTGGCATTTTCGGAGCAGGCCTTAGTCTTTGACCGCGCCTACACCGGCCAGGCCGTCTGTGCGCCGAGTCGCTCGATGCTCTACTCGGGGCTCTATCCGATTCGCAATGGCTGCTTCCTCAACCACTACTCCGTTCGCTCGGGAGTGAAGACCATCGCGGCTTATTTGCGTGAGCTCGACTATCAGGTAATCCTCGCGGGCAAGTCGCATGTGAATCCCCGCTCCCAGTTTCCTTGGAGCGAGCATATGAATTCCGTGCGAGAGCCAGGTCTTCCGCGTCCGATCATTCCTCTGGCTGAGATGGGTCGATTTATCGCGGATTCTGGGGATCAGCCTTTTTGTATGATAGTGGCCAGTGAATATCCACATGGACCCTACATCAAGGACACCCCTTTTACGGCGAGTGATATCCAGATGCCGCCCTATCTGCCGTCGACCGAAGGCAATCTTAGGCGTGCAACGCAATATTACGCCAGCATCGCTCAAAAAGAGAAGGAATTTCAGGCGGTCCTAGATTTATTAAAGCAGCACAAGCGCGAATCGGACACCCTTGTTTTATACGCCGATGATCATGGCGCGGATATGGGTAAATTTTCAGTGTCCGATCGCGGCTTGCGTGTGGCCTTCATGGCGCGCTGGCCTGGTAAGATTACGACGGGTCGGACTGCGGCATTAACAAGTTTTGCCGATTTCGTCCCGACCGCGATTGAACTGGCGGGCGGCACGGCCCCCGAAAATCTTGATGGCAAAAGCCTACTGCCGGTCTTGAGTGGCAGCACATCAAAGCACCACGATTACGTTTATGGGGTCTCGCACAATCAGGGCATCCAACGCCGCAGCGTCTTCCCACAACGCTCTGTCCATGACGGGCGCTATCATTATGTGCGAAACTTTAACAATATGGAACGCATCGAGCGCGAGCGAGCAGCCGGTAAGGCGATCAATTACTTCTTAGAGCGTGGCGCAAAGGAACACGGCCTCCCAGAAGAGCAACTCTTCGATACCCAGGCAGATCCTTTTGAATTCAAGAACCTTGCCGAGGATTCTTTGCTGGCAGAGACCAAAGCCCGCCTAAAAGTCGCGCTCTTTGCCTGGATGGAGCAGCAAAACGATCACCTCACCGAGGACGGGGCGATCACTCTTTTTGCGGTTAAAAAGCACTCACTCAATCAGACCGAGAAGCAATTTAATTATGTCGTGCCAGAGGAACACTCAGGGCCGGTCGCCGGCTTAGTCGACCCTCACGCAAGCACTCAGCCCAATCCTTAATTTGCTCTCAATCTGGCCAAGAATTGGCCTATTAAAAACAAGATATGAATAAATGTCATTTTGTAAGTGGCTTAATCGCCTTTTTATGGATCCTTCAAGCTTCAGTTTTTGCCGCGCAGTGGCGCCAGCCTGACGCACAATGGCTCTACAAGACCGTGAATGATACTGAGCTTAAGCTGCATGTTTACACGCCAGAAGGACATAACACCTCCGACAAGCGCCCCGCAGTGATCTTCTTTTTCGGAGGCGCTTGGAACAATGGATCACCTGGGCAGCATTATTCTCAGTGCGCTCATTTGGCATCTAGGGGCATGGTAGCGATGTCAGCAGAATACCGAGTTAAATCACGTAACCAGACCACACCAAAGGAGTGCGTTGAAGATGGGAAATCGGCGATTCGTTGGGTGCGCGCGCATGCGGCTGAGCTTGGGATTGATCCGACTCGGATTGCAGCAGGCGGCGCTTCGGCTGGTGGGCATGTAGCGGCGGCGGCAGGCACGGTCGATAGCTTTGATGCCACGAATGAGGATTTAAGCGTCTCTTCTCGCCCTGATGCATTGGTGCTATTTAATCCAGTATTTGATAATGGACCCGGCGGCTTTGGTCACTCAAGGGTTAAGGCGTATTGGCAGGACATCTCACCGATTCACAATATTAGCGCATCCGCGCCCCCAAGCATAGTTTTTTTAGGTACAGAGGATGAATACATCGGTGCAGAAGTGGCCGTCCGCTTCAAAGAGTTGATGAATCAATCAGGAGTGCGTTGCGACCTACATTTATACCCTGAGCAAGCGCATGGGTTTTTTAATCCGGATCGAAAAAATGGTTATTTCGAGAAAACACTCGAAACGATGGATGAATTTCTGTCTTCACTAGATTTTTTAGACCCGAAACCTGGGGAATAAGTGGACGATTTTTCAGTGGGCACGACATCGTGAAGATGCGCTTAGATCAGATCAAACTCATAGAGTTTCATAATTTATGATTTTTAGATCATTAATACGAGTTGATGATTCCAGCTGGACCAGCTATTCTATCCCTTTTGGAATTAAATAAATTATGAAAATTAGCAGTTCTTTTCACGCCCAGCACTCACCCATGGGAGCACATAGTTCATTTACCGTCGGCATGTTTGGTGCGGAGGGAGGAATGGCGCTTGAAAAAGGAGGCCCAGCCGATGGTGGCTTACACATCGGTTATCGGACGAAGTCGGGAAAATTTTATAAATTACCATTTTATAAGGAAGCAGCGAGTGAGGCTGAGCGCTATAGCCAGTCTGATGCCGCGGAGCAGGATGGGGCAGATGTTATTTTCGGCGAGGCGGATATCCAGCGTGATTATAAGTGGGCGACTGATCGTTTTCATGCACCTGGTATTGAGTTTACGGTCCGTTCGCCATTTTTCTCCATACCCGATCCAGCGAGTGCTAGCGCGGAGGACCTGAAATTTGCTAGCTGCCCGGTGACTTTCTTAGAGCTAAGCCTAAGGAATGACAGCGACGAGCGCTGGGAGGCATTCTTCGCCCTAGAAAACCGAACTACCTGGATGCCGATGTCTGGGCGTGGCCCTTATAAGGGTGCAGTGACACGCAATCAGATGGGCTTTGCTTGCCAAGAGGGCTTCGTTGATGAATTTACCCATTTCGATATTCCCAAAGGCTTGGAGATGCGTCCGAACGGAGCCAATTTCCTACTGCCGCCAATCTCTGGTTTGGTTTTTGATGTCGAGCCCGGGGAAACTCAGACGATTCGGGTCGTGTTGGCTTATTATCTGGCAGGTGAAGTGACCTTTAATCATGCCGCCAGCTATTGGTATACGAAGTATTTTAAGAGTATCGATGAAGTCTTTAAATATGCTTTTTCCAATCAGGAGCGCTACCTGGCCGAGGCGGCGGCGCGTGATGCAGAATTAGAGACAAGTGGCTTAAGCGAGGAAAAACAATTTCTCATCGCACATGCGACACGCAGTTATTATGGTTCCTCGCAGTGGTTGGATGACGGTGAGCCACTTTGGGTCGTAAATGAGGGCGAGTATCTGATGATCAACACCTTGGATCTAACGGTGGATATGCTGTTCTTTGAATTGAAGTTTAATTCGTGGACGGTTCGCAATGTCTTGGAGCAGTTTGTGGATCGTTACTCCTATGTGGATCAAGTATTCTCGCCGGAAGACCCGGAGACATTGTATCCTGGAGGGATTTCATTTTCGCATGATATGGGAGTCGGAAATCATTTCAGTCGGCCAGGAAATTCATGCTACGAATGCCCTGGACTAGATCGGAAGTGCTTTTCCTATATGACCTGCGAGCAGCTGACTAATTGGATTCTTTGCGCGGGGGTTTATCTGCACAAGACAGGGGATGTAGAGTTTTTGAACAAGCACCGTGAGCTCTTGCTCCTGTGCTTGGAAAGCCTTTTGAATCGTGACCATCCAGATCCGAGTCAGCGGAATGGCTTGATGAGTTTTGAAAGCTCGCGCACTGAAGGAGGCGGGGAGATTACCACCTATGATTCACTGGATCATTCGCTGGGGCAGGCTCGCGGCAATGTGTATTTGGCCGGTAAATGTTGGGCATCTTATTTGGCATTGGAACAACTTTTGGGGCAATTAGATGAAGTCGAGGCTGCTGCCATTGCACGTGCTGGGGCAGTTCGTTGCGCCGAGTCGCTCGAGGCTGCATACGATGAGTCCCTAGGTTTTATTCCAGCAGTTTTGGAGAACAATAATCAAAGTGCCATCATCCCTGCAGCGGAAGCGCTAGTCTATCCTTGGCAAATGGGGCTAAAGGACGCAGTCGATGAGGTGGGTCCATTCGGTGGATATATTCAGATGCTCAAGCGCCATTTACAGAACATCCTTAATCCTGAGATGTGCCTATATGAGGATGGAGGATGGAAACTTTCTAGTAGTGCGGATAACTCGTGGATGAGCAAAATCAGCATCAGCCAGTTCGTTGTCCGCGAAATTCTCGGCATGTCTTACGAGGGGGAGGAGCGAGCGGATGCGGCGCATGTATCTTGGCAGGTCAAGGGATCAGAGTTTTATGCCTGTTCCGATCAGTTTGGTGCTGGTAAGCCCATTGGCAGTCTCTACTATCCACGAATTGTCGCTAACATCTTATGGATGGATTCGGATGCAATGAAGCACCACCCTATGCCCGAAGAAAGTCCGTCTTCACACTGCACCCTCTAGTCTATCCTCAACTATAACTGAACATAGCTATGTTATCTCCCCTAAAAAAAAGCGATATTTTCAATTTCAGCCTTGGAGACCTGGGCATCAACTTAAATTTCCAATTACTAAGTTTTTGGCTCATGTACTTTTACACCGATGTTTTCGGCATTAATGTACTACACGTTGGGGGCATTCTGCTAGTTTCAAGATTATGGGACGCGGTTAACGACCCAATGATGGGTATTATAGCAGATAGAACGCGTAATAAAATCGGCACCTATAAGCCATTCATTTATTGGGGCGCGATTCCACTGAACCTCATTCTTATCGCATGCTTTTGTATGCCAGAACTGAACGATACCATGAAAGTCGTTTACTGCTACTTTGCATATATTCTTCATGGGATGGCATTCACCGCAGTTGGAACTTCCTACAGCGCAATGGGGACCTTAGTGACGCAAGATCAGCAAGAGCGCGCAAAGATTTCTACTATGAGAATGTTTTTTGCCGTGGTCGTTGTTATCACAATAGTAGGCTCATACGTGAGACCGTTTGTGATGGGAGAGCCTATCGTTTTCGAGTTCATTGGTAAGGAATTGCTTACTTTGCAGGGCCCTAGTTTCAAAGATGAGGCTCAGGGGTGGCTCTACACTTCTATAATCTTTGGAGTCATCTCTACACTAATTCTTTTTTATACCGCTCTCACGACAAAGGAGAGAGTTAGTGAACCCGTGAAAAAGTACAACCTAAAGGATATGAAAAATATCCTTTTTAAAAATGATGCATTGATGATCTTATCCTTGTCGATGTTCTTAAATACAGCGATTTGGGTTATCCAAAACGCGGTATCTGGATACTATTTCAAGTATGTAGTCGGTGCGGAATCTTTGTTGACTGTATTCTTCCAGTGGATGTTACCTGCGAATATAATCGGTGTTGTATTGACGCCTATTTTAACTGCGAAGTTTGGGAAAAAGAACATCTTTATTTTAGGGAGCCTAATCGTCTTCTTGGCTAATGTTGGCAGGCACTTTATCCCGATTCCAACGACTGAAGTTTATAATTTATTTATTGGGCTTTCGATGGTCGGGTCTGCATCGATGATGTTTTGCTCCATCTGCCAATGGGGGATGGTTCCTGATACAATAGAATACGGGCATTGGAAAACTGGTATAAGGGCGGAAGGCCTTCCATTAACATTTTTTACTTTCATGCAGAAGTCTGCGATGGCTTTTGGAGCAGGGGTCGCCTCCCTCGTTCTTTGGGCAAGCGGATTTGTCGCGAACACGGAATTACCAGAATCTGCGCTAAGTGGCATCAAGTTGCTCTACAATATATTCCCCGGAATGTTTTCACTTACTTGTTTAATTGCATTACTCTACTACACGCTGAGCAAAGAAAAGTATGACCAAGTCTTGGCAGATCTTAAGGTAAGTTCACTGAGCAAAGAAGAGTATGACCAAGTCTTGGCAGATTTTAAAGTGCGCTCGCAGGACGAACCTGGTTCCTGACTGAAGGTATGAGCTTTAATTTACTACGTCCTTAAATTTCAGGCTTACTTTTTTAATTCTGCTACACGATGGCCCTTTCGCCCCTAGCTCCCATAGGTCAGCGCCAAGTACACTTAGATTTTCATACTTCTGAACATCTCGAGAATATTGCAGGTGCATTTAGTAAGGAGGGGTTTCAAGCGGCCTTAAAAATAGGGAATATTGACTCCATTAATCTGTTCGCGAAATGCCATCATAGTTGGAGCTACTACCCAACAGACATTGGGCGCATGCACCCGAATTTAAATTTCGATTTACTCGGAGCGCAATTAGAGGCCTGTGCTGAAATAGGGATTAGGACTCAGATATATTATACTTTTGGCTGGTCTGCAAATGATGCGCAAGAGCATCCCGAATGGTGCGTACGGGATCGCGATGGTAACTTTGTAACTAGCGTAAGCTTGCCCGAATATATCGCCCCGAGTGATCCATTCCCGAACTTCCATTGGAAATTTTTATGCCCTAATACGGGCTATCACGATCATATTTTAGCTCAAGTCGCAGAATTATGCGAGCGTTACAAGACCGATGGATTTTGGTTCGATATTTACCAAGCGCATCGCCATTGCTTCTGCGACGCTTGCCGTAAGGATATGAAGAATGCTGGCATCGCTCTCGACGACACGGCTGCAGTAGAGTCGTTTAATGCCAGTAATATGAAAGCGCATTGCGCGGCTCTAAGGGAATTGATTGCAGGCTATCATCCAAGTGCCCGAGTCTTTTTCAACGGAACGACTGCGATAGAAGGGGGTATTAATTTCCGCCAGAGTATGTATGCGCAAAATACAGTTCAAGATCTGGAAGATTTGCCTACCGTTTGGGGTGGTTACGATAAGCTACCTTTGCAATCGAAGTATTTCTTAAAGGCGGGTTATCCAATCACCGCCATGAGCGGCAAATTTCATACCGCATGGGGAGAGTTTGGGGGTTTTAAACATCCGAATGCGCTACGTTACGAAGCCGCATCAATGATTGCCTGGGGGGCGAATTGTAACTTCGGGGATCAATTGCATCCTTGCGGAGAGATGGATGTCGCGACCTATAAAAATATTGGTGAGGCCTATGCTTATGTGGCTAAAATCGAGAACTATGGTGTCGGGGGCATCCCTGTCGCACGGGTGGGACTCTGGCGTAGTCTGGACGAAACGAGCGATGAGGGTATGGCAAAAATGCTACTTGAAGCGCATATCAATTTCGATGTGGCTAATTTCTCAAAGGACTTCGCTGAGTTTGAACTTGTTCTGATACCCTCGGGTGCCTGCCTAACTGAATCCGATGCGCAGCGCCTCAATGCATTCGCTAAAAACGGGGGCAGCCTCGTGGTGATGGGGTCGGGAGCCTTGAACAGGCAAGGCACGCGTATGCTCTTAGATGTCGGCGCAGACTACCTCGGCGAGGCAACGTATGATGTCGATTACTCGCTGGTAAGTGCCTCGATCGGCAAAGGCTTAGTTGAAACACCTTTCCTTAATTTTAAGGCGGCTCTGAGGGTGGCGCCACATGCAGATAGCGAAGTAATTTCCAGTATTCGTGAGCCATACTTTAGCCGCAGCTTTGCGAAGTATACTTCGCACCAGAATACGCCTTACCAATTGGAAGATGCGCCGCATCCGGGGATTATCCGAAAGGGCCGTGTCATCTATATCGCTCATGACCTGGACCAGATGTACCATAAGCATGGCGCACGCCTACATCGTGATTTGTTTGTGAATGTGTTAAAGCAGGTTAATTATCATCCAATGGTAAGCACTGAATTGCCAAGTGCAGGACGAATCAGTTTGCTACATCAAGCAAAGTATCAGCGCTATGTTGCCCATCTAATGTATGGACCACCCATCCAACGGGGCGAGTGTGAGGTGATCGAAGATTTGCCTGAGTTAAGGGAGGTGCCGCTGACCGTCGATTTTCCCGAAGCGATCCATCGCGCATTTCTGGTGCCAGATGAGGTTGAGTTACCCTTGAGTGACGTGGATGGTAAGCTTTCTCTAACGATTCCTGCCTTTTCATGCCACTGCGCAGTCGTGTTTGAATATTAATTGAGGAATGTGACCATGGCTTCTTACACAATAGGACTGGATTTCGGCACCAACTCGGTGCGGGCGGTTGTTGTGGATACAACGGATGGTAGGATTTGCGGATCAAATGTATATGCCTATCCGCATGGTGACATGGGAGTGATTGGGGATGTTAAAGATCCGAATGTCGCCCGACAACACCCTCTGGACTACCTGGAAGGCTTGGAGCTGACTGTGCGAGGTGCCATGTTAGAGGCTGGCGTTGAGCCAGCTAAGGTGGTTGGCATTGGTGTGGATGCGACTGCAAGCACGCCATTGCCAGTGGATGCGCAGGGCCAAGCGCTGGCTTTGACGGATGCTTTTAAGGAAGATCTCGATGCCATGGCTTGGCTATGGAAGGATCACAGTTCGCTTGTCGAAGCTAATGAAATCACTGCCAAGGCGGAGGCGCTACGCCCAGAGTATTTAGCTAAATGCGGAGGGACCTACTCCTCTGAGTGGTATTGGTCCAAAATCTTACACTGTTCCCGTGTTGCACCAAAGGTTTATGCGGCTGCGCATGACTGGATCGAGCTGCCCGATTGGATTCCCTTTGTATTAACGGGTCAACTGAGCCGCTGCCTCTGTGCCGCCGGACACAAGGGACTTTATTGCCCAGATTGGGGTGGGTATGCAGATGCGGAGTTTCTTGCAGCGGTTGATCCGTGTTTGGTGCGTATCCGTGAAGGGCTACCGGATCAAATATACCATATAGGCCATACGGCTGGCGGGCTCAACGCAGAGTGGGCGAACAAGCTCGGCTTGCCAGAAGGAATCCCTGTCGCGATGGGGATTATCGATGCGCATGCCGGTGCGGTTGGATCAGGTATCCAACCCGGCACAATGGTGAAAATTATGGGTACTTCGACTTGCGACATCGCGGTCGCTTCGCTCGAAAACAAGCTACCTGATATTCCAGGTATTTGCGGAGTAGCGCACGAATCGGTCTTGCCTGGGTGCTATGGCCTCGAGGCCGGGCAAGCCGCGGTCGGCGACATTTTCAATTGGTTAGTCCATAAGATCGAGCCAGGGCAGGGCATGTCGCATCAAGACTTGGGCGATCAAGCGGCGATACTTCAACCTGGAGAATCTGGTCTTTTGGCGCTGGATTGGAACAATGGCAATCGTTCAACATTAACCGACCCCGAACTGACGGGAATGATCCTCGGACTGACCTTACATACCACACCAGCGGAAACTTTTCGGGCTTTGGTGGAAGCAACGGCCTTTGGGGCGCGGGTGATTATTGAGCGCTATAAGGAGTATGGGGTGCCGATTGAACGGGTCATTAATTGCGGAGGCATTTCAACAAAGAGTCCGATGACAATGCAAATTTATGCGGACGTGCTGGGATGCCCCATGGAAGTCTCCGCCAATGAACAAAGTTGCGCGCTTGGAGCTGCGATGGCCGGCGCTGTTGTGGCAGGTATCTATCCAGACTTTGGAACTGCTGCGCAGGCAATGACGTCCGTGTCGGAGACTGTTTACGAGCCAATAGCATCGAATCAAGAGATCTATGGGCGCTTGTTCAGACTGTATCGGCGCTTGCATGATCTGTTCGGAACAAAGGACTATGCCGAAAATCAGTTCGACTTAATGAAGGAGCTCATTGCAATCCGAAGCGAGGTGCGCCGGCAGGCAGACTAGTTTAAGTTGAACCGCATATGAGATCGTTCTGCGTAAATCCAAAACCCATCTAGTTGATTCACAAATCCAGATTGCCCAATTGTCGGTCGTATCTTATACTCTAAATTTTAATGTCTAAAAGTTTATTACTACCCCTGGTGGCTGTATTCAGTTTAAACCTCGTTTCTGCAGAGCATATTCCGTGGAGGCTTGATGGCGCTCAGGATCGAATTGAAGCAATCCGACAAGGTGACTGCCACTTGCGCTTAGTGCTACCAGATGGGCAAACTATCCCGAAGGAGTCGGTCTACTCATTGAGTCAAACTCGGCACGCATTTAATTTTGGCGGATCCTTAGCATCGGATTGGCAGGCCCCAAAGCAGGATTGGTATGATGATTTTAAGGCACAGTTTGCCAACTTGTTTAATTATGCGACGATAGATTTTTATTGGGCCGTCCATGAGAAAGAGCCCGGCGGATGGAGCTACAATACTGATTCTAGGGAAAAACTCAATTGGGCGAAAGCACAGGGTATGACTCTCCGTGGGCATCCTTTGATGTGGCACGAAGTACTGCCTGATTTTATGACCGACTCGGAGCGCGATACTTCTGCCATAGAGGCTGATATCGTAAGCCACGTAGATCGCTTATTGACAAATTTCCCTGAGATCGACGAGTGGGATGTCTACAATGAAGCCCCTGGCATCAAATGGCGTAGCAAGAAAGAGGGCGTTAGGCGCTGGTTCGAATCAGTGGGCGGTCCTTCAGAAGTGACTGAAAAAATGCTTTGCATGGCTCGCTCCATCCATCCGAATGGACGCTACATTCTCAATCATTACACCGACCTTGACGTGGAATATGAAGAATTGATCGAGCATTGCCTCTTGGCGGGAGCTGATTTTGAAGTTATAGGAATCCAGACTCACATGCACACAGAGATGGACTCCATTGATGAAGATCGTCTCTGGAAAGCATTGGAAAGGTATGGCCGTTTTGGGAAACCCCTGCATCTTTCAGAAATTAGTATTTTAAGTTGTGAGCGTTTTAGCGACTGGGATAGCTTCAACGCCTGGAAGGATAAAGTGGATGCTTATGAGGCTAGAGGGCAGGACCGCCCGACGATTCCAAGCACCCCGGACTTAGAGCGCTACCAAGCCGAACTTGCGCGTGACTTCTATACACTGGCTTTTAGCCACCCAGCGGTTGAATCTATTATCTGGTGGACGATTACCGATCTAGAGCCGTGGCGAGGTATGCCCGCCGGACTGCTTGATGCGGAAGGAAATGCAAAGCCAGCATATCACGCACTGGATCAGTTGATCAACCAGGAGTGGAACACTCAAATCGAAGCAAGTACTGCACAGGATGGAAGGACGCAATTTCGAGGATTTTACGGCTCATATACAGTCACGGTGCAGCACGAGGGTGAAACCTGGACGGGTGAATTTGATCTGCGACGAGGTCCGCTCGAAGTGCAAAATGTCGTGCTCCAAGTGGCTCCGGATCATGGGTGATTGCGATAATTTTTAAACAAATAACTTAACCTCTAAAACACTAGAAAAGAATGAAACATTTACTGAGTATTGTATGTATTTTGGCAGCCTCGACGGGTGTTTTGCTTGCAGAGGTCACAGAGCCAAAAGAGCGTCCGAATTTTCTCATCATTATGGTGGATGACCTAAGTCCAGAACAGTTTGCTTGCTACGGCAATGAGCTGAACCATACACCGAATCTGGATGCGCTTGCCGCAGGTGGCGTGAAGTTCAATACGGCATGGGCCACTCCAATGTGCTCGCCAACGCGTGCGCTCTTGGTTACAGGCCGCTACGCCAGTCGCACCGGCGTCTGGCACAATGATTTACGCCTCAATTGTACGAAGCAGACACGCTGGAACTGGGTGAGTAAGCACCTGACATTCCCACGGGTCTTACGTGAGCATGGTTACCGGACGGCGATTGTGGGTAATCCGATGGCATTAGGCGGCTCAATCTATTCCAAGGATGTTGGCTTTGACGAGCAATGCGTCCGCGCGCTGACTCTGCAGGACGTGCCCGAAGGCTCGACCTTCACTGGGAAGTTCGAAGGTAAATACAATTTCCCTGATGCGAAGCCCGTACCCGCTCGCTACTGGCACCCTTGTGTGATTCGTAATGGCGAGTTGATGGAGACAAGTGCCGAAGACTTTGGGCCAGATCTTTACGCCGGCTACTTGATTGATTTCATCAAGCGTCACGGGGAGCAGCCATTTCTAGCCTACTATCCGATGAACCTAGTGCACGATATGGCAGGCGGGGGGATACCGACGACTCCAGTAGACGGAACCCCGGGGAGTAATAAGGGCGGAAGCCTTCAGGGCTTGGTGGAATACATCGACATCTTGGTCGGACGCTTAATGGACGGCTTGGAGGCAGCTGGACTGCGTGACAACACCATTGTCATCTTCACCTGTGACAATGGCGAAAATGGTAAAAAAATGCACGCGAGCGAAGACGGTCCTCGTGTCCCCTTCATCGTTAATTGCCCAGGCCTAATTCAGCAGCGCGGGGCGACTGATGAGCTGATGGAGTTCTCTGATATTTATCCAACGCTGATGGAATTTTCTGAAGCGAGTGTCCCCGATGGCTATGCCTTGGATGGGCAGAGTCTGGTGCCTTTCTTGACGGGGGCCACAGACATACACCGCGAGTGGATCACCAGCTATATTGCGACCGCGCGAATGGTGCGGACTAAGCGCTGGCTACTCGAAGCAGTGGACCCAGTATATGGTGATTCAGAAGGCCGACTCTTTGACTGTGGTGATGCGCACTTACGTAGTGACTACAAAGACATTACTGGTTCGCCCGAAGCGTTACCAATTCGCAAAAAGTTGGAGCAATTACTCGAGAATAACCCTTGGCCAGATTTGTCCGATCCTGATGTTGCCGCGGAGGTTAACAGTTACGACACGATGCCTTACAAGCATTTCGTCAATGGCCAGTTAGTGAAGGAACAAAATGATCGGAAATAGGAGATAGCTTATTATGAAGGGAATTCTAAGCAAATTGGTCGCGCTCTTGCTTGGCGCAGGACTCATCCAAGCAGAGGGAGATGGGCGTTTTCAGCTAGGCAAAGTAAACGGGCGAGATTGCCTTATTGATCCCGACGGAAAGCCCTTCTTGAGTCTTGGAGTGAATCATATCCAAAACGTCTTTCAAGGAGAGGGCGCTTTGCTTGGAGATCACAGGCAGGCCTGCGAGGACATATTACAAAGGCTTACTTACTGGGGTTACAATACCGGTGGCTACGGCACACCAGAACCATTGTGCCGGATGTTGCCCAGCTTCGCGCCAATGTATCTAACAAAGAATGCCAACTACATGTCGGACGAGCAGTTTGAATATTGCGATGTCTTCGATCCTGTGGTGCAGCAAAAAATGCGCGAATTCATCCAGTACGAAATCGGTAAGCAAGCGGGTAATTCTACACTGATTGGCTACTACTGGACTGATACGCCGCAATGGGACTTGGAGCGCGCACGCAAAAAACGTGGCACGGACTGGGTTTCCATGATACGTGAGCTGCCAGTGGGGGCTCCAGGAAAGGTGCGCTACGAGCAATTCTTAGCTGATGGCGGTCACTCAGATGAAGCCTTTTTGCGCTTGATCGCACGCGAGCTCTACAAGGTGATTGGTGAAGAGACGCGACGCCTAGCACCCAATGTTTTGATCTTTGGGGAGCGCTATTTGGCCCATGACCATCCGGATTGTGTCATTGAAGAAGCCTTACCTTATATCGATGTCCTGTCTATCCAACCGGGAGGCGTGCAATTTGAGGCAGCCTATTTCGACCGCATGCATGCGAAGTTTAAAAAGCCGATTTTAGTTTGTGATCACCAGAACAGTTTTCCGACGCCGGAGTATCCAAAGACGATGTGGCAGCAGCTCGAGAGCGAAGAGGCGGTGGGGGTGGCTTATGAGCAATATCTGAACGATGCCTTTGAAAAAAGCTACATTCTCGGGTATCAGCGGTGTCAATACATCGATCGCTACGCTGATTGCGCAGGAATGCTGAAGCAAGGGATCGTGCGTGAGGATGGAACCGCATACAAGACTTTGACTCAGGCGTTCCGCCAAGCTAACCTGCAGGCGCTTGAGCGCTTTCAATTGCATTATAAATTTAAATAAGAAAATACAAAACGACTATGAAAAAAATACCCCTAATGCTATTTGGAGCTTTTACTTTGAGCGCACTTTCCACAACTGCAGAGCGGCCTAATATTCTGTTTATTTCGGTAGATGACCTACGGCCGGAGTTGGGTTGCTATGGAAATACCGCGATACAATCACCCAACATCGACCGCTTGGCAGACAGTGGTATTGTCTTTGAGGAAGCATACTGCCAGGTGCCAGTCTGCGGTGCGACGCGCGCCAGTTTGATGACGGGGCTCTATCCCACAGAAAACCGGTTCGTGACCTATTATACGACCGCTCAAACGGATGCTGCCGGCATTCAGGATATTCCGAGTTGGCTTAAGGACTTTGGTTATACTACAATCTCCAATGGTAAAATCTATCATGACCGTAACGATAATAGCGCGTCCTGGGATGATGTCTTCCGCAGCAAGGATTTCAAAATTTATCATAATCCGGAAAACATCGCCTTGCCCGATAGCGAACAGCCAGCCTTCGAGGGTGCAGATGTTGGCGATCTAGATTATGCGGGTGGCCCAGTCATGCAAAAGACCATCGAGGATCTGCGTCGTGCGAAGGAAGCGGGCACACCATTCTTTATTGCTGCTGGATTTACGAAGCCACACCTGCCGTTCAATGCACCTAAGAAATATTGGGACTTGTATGACCGTGAGAGCTTAGAACTGGCGGATAATCCATTACCACCTGAGGGAGCACCCCAGGAAGCGATCCACCAGTGGGGGGAGCTACGCAACATGTATGGCGGTGTGCCGCAGCAGGGTGCCGTGTCGGATGATTATGCGCGCACTCTGATCCACGGCTATTATGCCTGTGTCTCCTACACCGATGCGATGGTAGGGGAATTACTAGATGAGTTGGATCGCCTCGAGCTGCGCGAGGACACCATTGTCATTTTATGGGGCGACCATGGTTGGCAACTGGGTGAGCATTCGCTCTGGTGCAAACATGCGCTTTTTAAGACCTCGCTCAATGCGCCTTTGATTATAAGCGCTCCGGGATATAAAGCGGGGCAACGTTCCACCTCTTTGGTTGAGTTTGTGGATATTTACCCAACCCTATGCGAGTTGGCCGGTGTTGAATTGCCGACGCACCTGCAAGGCAAGAGCCTGGTGCCGATCTTGGAGGATACTTCGACTTCGATTAAGGATGCTGTATTCAGCCGCTACCACTCAGGAGATGCGGTAAAAATGGAGGGCTATCACTATGCCAAGTGGGGGAATGGTGCTCAGATGCTTTATGACCATTCGCGCGATCCTGACGAAAATCTAAATGTTGCGAGCAATCCAGAATATGCTGAAGTCATTGATAGGATGTCGCGCCGCTTGAAAGAGCATCACGATAAGATTTTAGCGCTGGAGCCTGCGATTCGGGCGGCGGCAGGGGTCGTCGGCGACAATAGCCCACCTAGGTGGCAAAGCCGAACCTTTCAGCAGAAGGGTGCCGTCGTTGGGCAAGCGCTACAGATCTATGTGAACTGGCGAGCTTCGGATGCTGACGGCGATCGTTTAATGTATTCTATGGTATCTGGTCCAAGTTGGATCAAGTTGGCCAATAAAGAGTATGGTCGATTTGACGGCACCCCGCCCGCCGATTATCTGGGAGAGAATGTTGTTATCGTCAGTGTATCCGATGGTTTCAACCCTCCAGTTCAGGCACGTATGGAGCTCAATGTTGAGCCAGCGCCTTAAGCTTAATTCGTTAACTAAATGCACATGCGGTTCATTCTGATTCTGGCCTTTAGTGGCTTTATTTGGCTGACGGTCGCCGCTAGTGATCAGCAGCCCAATGTCATTATAATCATGGCGGATGACTTGGGGCAGGAGTGTATCGAAAATTATGGGGGTGAGTCTTACCATACCCCACGCCTCAGCCAACTGGCGCAAGAGGGTGTGTGGTTTTCCAACGCTCACTCCCAACCGATTTGCACGCCTTCGCGAGTGCAGATCATGACTGGCAAATATAATGTGAGAAATTACATCCGTTTCGCCACTCTAGATCGTAGTCAAGATACCTTCGGGCATGCATTCAGAAATGCTGGATACAATACTGCGATTGTCGGAAAATGGCAACTGGGGGGCACTTCGGAAACCATCCATGAGTTCGGCTTCGATGAACATTGCCTTTGGAACATTCGCGGCGCGCAAAACGAGCGCTATGTCAGTCCTACACTTTTGACTAATGGCAAGACGGAGGATTTTCACGGACAATATGGTCCAGATCTACAGCAGGCATTTGCCAAGGATTTTATCAAGCGCCATCAGGATGAGCCGTTCCTCCTCTACTATCCAGTAACCTTGCCGCATTACCCCTTCCAGCCGACTCCGGATTCGCCAGACTGGGATCCAGATCGTGACCCATGGTTCAACGATACTCGCTATTTTGGTGATATGGTCACTTACCTTGACAAGTTCGTGGGTGAACTCGTCGATTTTGTTAGGGATGAAGGCCTTGCAGATAATACCCTAATTATTTTTACCTCGGACAACGGCACCGACCACAGGATCATCAGCCTCCAGGGTGGCGTACCAGTAAAGGGTGCGAAGGGTAAGATGACAGTGGATGCAACGCATGTGCCGTTCTTTGCGATCTGGCCTGGCACCGTGCCCGCGGGGCTCCAAATGGAGGGCTTAATTGATTTCAGTGATGTCTATGCCACCCTAATCGATTTGGCGGGTATTTCGATCGACTCGAAGAAGGACGCTGAAAAAGACGGCATCAGTTTTCTACCCTTGCTCAAAGGTGAGCCCATTGCGACACGCGACCATAGCTTCTGCTGGTACATGGAGCGCACTGACATGACGGACATCAAAACCTTTGTCCAGAATACCCGCTACAAATTACACTCTGACGGACGCTTTATCAATAAGACCGAAGACCGCTTCGAACAGCACCCCATATCTTTGGCTGCAATGAGTGAGCAAGACCACGCCCTTAAAAGGCAATTTTCTCAGTGGATGTCGCATTATGATGCCCTCCGCCCTGAACGGATTCCCTACAACGACGGCCAAGCGGTAGCAATTCCTGGTAAGGTAGAAGTCGAGCGCTATGATTACGGTTATCCCGGCGTTACTTACCATGACACGACTGAGGGGAATTCAGGTAAGGGATTCTACCGCTCTGATGATGTGGATATTGTGACTGAGAGGGGGCGACATCGTGTGACTAATACGGAGGCGGGAGAATGGTTGGAATATTCGGTCGATATTAAACAGACTGGCACTCACACGTTATCAGTTAGTTATGCGGGTATTCAAGCGGGTATCATTCGCTTTGAATGCTCAGGGCAGACCTTGATAGATTCAATCGCACTTAAACCGACTGGCGCGGTGGATCGCTATGAGTCTGTTAGGGTGAACAACGTGCGCCTAGAAGCTGGCAGACAGGTGCTTCGACTCCACATTAAACAAGGAGGCATGAAACTCGACCATTTTACGATTAGAGCGAATTAGAAAAAGCAGGGCTCCACCTGACCGACCGTTTCGTAGTGAACGGATTATTTTTGAGAAAGGCCTATTTAATTGTACGAAATCTTGAGCAAATAGGCACTGCTAGTTTCATTATACGTTATTTTTAGCTCACAAGTTATCATGGACGTATACCCGTGAGTGCATTATTTTATACTTTGCGATAAGTCTATTATTCCCCCCACATGTCTACGAAACCCAGAAAACAAAGTGATCATTGATAAATGTGCTCACTCTTAAACGCGCATCGAGATCAATTATAATGAATAAGTATCAGAAAATAACAGGGGTATTGGGCCTTACTTACGCATGTGTAGCGCTTTCGGCTTGTGCTGAAGCGACCCTTAAAGACAGCTACGCTGACGAGTTCTTAATTGGGACAATTATGCCGGGCGGATTGGATCCAGATGCGACATTTACGGATGATCCTATCGAGCTCGGAGTCGTGGCGCGTGATTTCAATGCATTGACTGCAGAAAATTGCATGAAGCCGATGTTCATGCAGCCTAATGAAGGGGAATATTTCTTTAAAGCTAGTGACTTTTGTGTCGATTTTGCAGAGGCGAATTCGATGGTCTTAGTTGGGCACACCTTAGTCTGGCATGCGATGACTGCAGACTGGTTTTTTAAAGATGAAGCCGGACAGCTACCAAGTCGTGAGCTTATGCTAGAGCGGATGCGGGCCCATATTGATACCGTAGTCGGTCGCTATAAAGGGCGTATCCCATATTGGGACGTGGTCAATGAAGCAGTTCTGCATCAGGGCGCAGGCAACTCAGCGAAATTCAGGGAATCCCCGTGGTTTAAAGCGATCGGTGAAGATTATATAGAGCTCGCGTTTCGCCATACACATGCGGTTGATCCAGATGCAAAGCTATATTATAACGACTATAACATGACCAAAAAGGAGAAGGTCGATTTTGTATTGGAGATGGTTTCTGGAATGCGGGCAAAAGGAGTGCCCATTCACGGCGTGGGCATGCAGGGGCATTGGATGTTAGATTGGCCGTCTTTATCTGACATTGAATATACATTACGCACCTTTGCAGATGCAGGTATACCAGTCAGCATTACAGAGTTGGACATTTCGGTACTGCCTGATGCTCCCTCGCATAGCGGAGCCAATGTCACAGATGACGTGGAGTATGCGGAAAAGTATAACCCATATAGCCAATCAATCCCTGACGAGGTCTTACAGAAACAAGCAGATCGCTATCATGAAATTTTTGAGCTGTTCCTAAAATATAAATCAAATATTGAGCGTGTGACTTTTTGGGGCACTTCGGATTCTCAATCCTGGAAGAACAGCTACCCGATGAAAGGTCGGACCGATTACCCTTTACTCTTTGACCGTAAATTTAACTCCAAACCTGCCTATCACTCGTTGTTAAAACTTTCTAATGAGTACTAAGTACGCAAAACTTTACTCGTTATTGAGTACCTACATTTTTTTGACCGCGGCATTACTTGCCCCGGTATTGCTTGAGGCTCAAAATACTCCCAATATTTTGATCATCGTTTGCGATGACCTCAACGACTCTATTGCCGGCATGGGGGGGCACCCGCAAGCGAAGACCCCAAATATTGATCGCTTGGCAGCTCGTGGAGTCACCTTCATGAACGCTGCTTCGAATGTACCTTTGTGTGGCCCTTCACGTGCAAGTATGTGGAGTGGTTTACTGCCGACGACAACGGGTTACTATGGTTACAGTCAGCAGGTCAATCATTGGCAGCGGAACCCAATATTATCTGAGTCCAGTTCTCTGTTCGAGATTTTCACGCAAAACGGATACCGCAATTTCGCTACCGGTAAGATTCATCACAATGGGCACGAGGTACTAGAGATATTTGAAAATCCGGATGGTTATCCTGGTTATGGGACAAAACCTAATTTTGGCCCGATTCCCAATGACGGGAAACCTGCGAATAAAAAACACGGAGTGCTGCCTCCCTGGATGCCAGGCGGAGTTCGAGCAAATGGTAGCTGGGGCGATGGCTTTGGCCCCATACAAAATTTAAAACAATATGGAGATGAATACGGGTGGACTTTATTTCATTCTGGCGAGCAATGGGAATACCGAGAAGGACACAATCGGGACCTCATGCCAGATGAATTGTGCGCACAAGATGCCGTGCGCTTCTTGAAAGAAAAACACGCCAAGCCTTTCATACTTACGGTTGGTTTTAGCCGGCCGCATTCCCCTTGGTATGCGCCGCAGGAGTTTTTTGATAGGTTTCCCTTAGAATCTCTTGAACTCACGCCCTTACTTAAAGGAGATGCGGATGACGTGTCTAAGATCCTGTCCGTTGAGCAGGACATAGCTCAGCCCTGGGGCTGGTCGAAATATAATAAGATCGCCAACAATGGGGGCGACCAGCAATTACTAAAGTGGACGCAGGCATATCTCGCATGTGTCGCCTTTGTAGACCATCTAGTGGGAGAAGTTTTAGGCGTACTTGAATCGAGTGAGTATGCTGAAAACACTATTGTTATATTCACTGGTGACCATGGTTATCATATGGGCGAGAAAGACTATTTGTTTAAGTATTCTCCTTGGGAAGAAAGCGTGCGTGTGCCCCTTATTTTGGCGGGCCCTGACATTGCCGAGGGTGCGATCAGTCGCACGCCAGTCTCGCTCGTCGATCTATACCCGACCTGCATTGATTTTGCTGCGATGCAAGCGCCCCATAATCTAGATGGGCATAGCTTACGTGGATTACTTAGAGATCCTCAGGCTGGCACATGGGATGGCCCAGACTTCAGTCTGAGCGCTTGTGCTTCAAAGGTGAAAGTAGAAAAAAATGAGCCAGCTAATTCAGTTGATCAGCATTTTAGCATTCGGACCGAGCGTTATCGCTACATTCACTGCCGCAATGGCGAAGAGGAATTGTATGACCATCTGCAAGACCCAAACGAATGGAAGAACCAAGCCAATAATCCTGAGTATCAGTCTGTGATCCGCGCAATGCGCGCTCGTCTGCGAAGCGCTACTGATATTGGCAGTTAATTTAGCGGCCAACACGAATGGCCATGATTAATAAAAACGATTAATAAAAACAAAAATTATGAAAACTTTTTCTTTAAAATTTAAAACCCTTGCTCTGTTTATTTGGGCGACGGCTAGTTTATCTGCCTCAGACGCGGTTAGTTTCAATGCGAATACGGTCACGAAGGCACTTTACAGGGGCATGGCTATTCATTTTATTGAATCAGTCCCTATCATATCTTCGAACACAAGCCAGGGATATACTGGACAGCCTGTCTATTGTGCATTCCAGCCTTCAGGTGAATGTTTGCTCTCTGCCGGAGCGTACGATGATGCCGGTTTGAAGATTCGTTGGAATGGTAATACAGGATCTGCAGGAGACCATGCCTCTGCCTTGTTTTTGTTTAAAAAGGCAAATTTCTTGAACGGCATGAATGTAGGATCAGTCGCTTTGTTGGATGGCAATGATACCGTACGCATCTTATTTGCTTACATGAACCCGGGGAAGACGGGGCCTAGTGAGCCAGTAGCTGAAGCTAGCTTGCGCTTGGTGATTAAGGATGATCGTGGCTACCACATATCAAAGGATTTTCCCATTGAATCGGCGAGTGAATTGAGTGTTAAAGCCACCCAACAAGTCTATTATCAATATAATCCTTCATCGCATGCAGTCAATGAAGCCGGCACTACGGGACAAGCCTCTGCCCCATCATTCAAAAATATTGAATTTTTGGGCTTTCGGATCGACGCGGTTCGCGGCAATAAAATCATTGCAGGTGCTAATATCGGGATCGTAGAGTTTTCTGTGGCGGCGACTAATCTGCAATAATCGTAAGAATCACTAAAGCAGCTTCGATCATATTAAAATATTTATAATAACAAAAATACATATGGCCTCATCCCATACCCCTTGTTCTCGAGGATTTACTCTCATAGAGCTACTCACGGTTATCGCGATCGTTGCTATTCTGGCTGCTATATTGATTCCATCTATCAGTAAAGTTCGTGAGCGTGCTAGAGAGACATCGAAGCTCTCCAACTATCGACAATATTTTATTGCGAACACTATGTATGCTGCAGACAACGATGGATTTTCTGTCACCACTGTTGATAAAAGAGATGAAGAATTACGGACAACGCCATATGTAGCTAATTCAGGTAACAGCCATCCTCATTGGACCTGGTTACTTGCAGGTTACCTTGGCGCACCTACTCGGGGGCAGTGGGTTTCTTGGTTAGATAAGATTTACATTAATCCTTATTTTGAGGACTATGATCCCACAAAGAGATGGCTTACTGGCACGGGACTTAATAGTCGCTTGAGAAGGAACGGAAACAACGGGTCTGATAGGTGGTATATGAATATGTATTGGGCATCTTGGGAGCCTGGAGATACAAATTCTGGCCCCACCCTTCTATCTGCCATCACTTTTCCAGAGTATCGATTCTTTGTTGGTGATACACACAAAGAATATCACGTAAGTGGCCCACAGCATATTAATACAACCCAACACGATGGGAAGGGAATGTTCGTGCTATTTGATGGAAGTGTTGTCTTCTATAACCAAGATGAGGCGGAACTCTCGTTTAATGAGCCATTCAAGTTGCGAGATTACGAAAATTCAGAAGCTCCCTGATTAGTTTGCTAAAGTCTGCCGTGTCTAATTATTGGCGCTGAATAGATCAAGAGATTGAGTAGCGCATTGGGGCGATTAATTATCGTTAGCTTTTCTATTACTAAGTGCTGCAATCTAATCATAGCGCGCGTGCATCAATGCCAGTGGGAAGTGCTTGCCCGGGCAGACGGTTTGCTCGCCCTTAAGTTCGCGGTGGCCCGCAAAATGGACCTTTTTACCCAAAGCGATTCCTTGGAGCCAATCCATCAGCTGAGTAAACGCAGCGAGCTGCTTTTTGCTAGGATGCGTCTTTTCAAAGTTACCAATTAGGCAGATACCAATGGCTGTTTGGTTGATTAGGTGGTTTTTGACGTGCCCGCCGGCTTGCTGCTTCTGCCAGCGCGGCCCGATCTCAATTTCGCCATCGCCAGCATCTATGCCGTTACCGATTAAAAAGTGATAAGCGAGACCATTTTGCATCCCTCGGAGGCGGTGCGCGGCATCGTATTTTTCGACATTCCCATATTTGATGGCGCTGTGGTGGACGACGATGCGTTGCCATTTGTCGCGCTGTATCTTGATGCCTGCAGTCGCGGCGCGTATCTTTGCCATTAGGTCTTCTGTTAGGGCAGTTTGCCTAACCGCACTCCTTGGGATCCGTAAATTTTGACCAACGAGGATGAGGTCGCGGCTTAAGTTGTTCGCGGCTTTGAGTTCGCCAATACTAATGGCATGGCGTTGCGCGATCTTGCCTAGGGTGTCACCCTTGACAACAATATAGGTGCTCATTGCGATGGGGTTATATCCTGCGATGTGAGTATTGCCTCCTGTAGGGATCGTGAGCTTTTGACCGACCTGGATAAGATCGCTGTTTAGATTGTTTGCGCGTTTAAGCTCGCTGGTTGAGGTATTTAGATGGAGTGCAATTTTCCCCAGCGTATCGCCTTTTTTCACCTTATAGGTAATTGCCTGTGCCCATAGTGATGGGGGTAGTAGTATGCCCCCTGCGCTTGCGAGGAGTGCGGATCGAGTAAACTGTCTGCGGGTGCTGTGCATGCGATTGATACGAGAGCTTGCTTGGTGGGTTTAATCGATAGTGAACTTGTAG
>CACIKF010000001.1:437500-577971 GCA_902587165.1 Puniceicoccaceae bacterium
CGGCGCAGGCATCGCCTCCGGTGGGTTCGATCGCGATCGCGATTACGTCACCGCTTGATTTCGAGCCGACTCCAGTGATGGGTCTTTTCACGGGTGTGGAGAAAAAATTTGGGAATAAAGTTTTTCCAACTAGCTATATACGAACTTCGATTCCTGTCGATGGAGGACAGGGAGGTTGCCCAATTCTTGATTTGAATGGTCGCTTTATTGGCATGTCAGTTGCCTCAATTGCCGAGCTAAAAGGCTCTTTCTCACTGCCAGTCGATGCGCTTGTGCGCGTACGTGACGACCTTATGTTTTCTGGCCATATTATTCACGGATGGATGGGGTTTGAGGTGGCAACCAAGCTGCATGCGGACGATAGTAATGGAGTCTACATTTCGAATGTGCTTGCAGATGCTCCAGCTGCGCAGGCGGGCCTAAAAAAAGACGACCGGCTTACTTCGATTGCGGGTCGCTCGATTGAGGACGTCTTCGATGTGCCTGGAGCTTTCTTTTTCACGAGGGCAAATCAATTTACCCCAGTAGAAGTTTATCGGGGCGAGGAACGACTCAAACTCTCCGTTAAGACGCTGCCTCGCCCAGAGAAGGAGCCTATCATTACAGCGGAATCAGAAGATAATATAGCTAAAAGCGAGCCAGCCGAATAGGCATTTGACTTCAAAGTCATGCCACTAGTTGCCTAAGTTATGCTGAATAGATGAACGGTTCGATAATCGTTAGGGTGACTTAGGCCTCAACCGATTCAGCTAAATCACATAAAAATTCAGCAGCCGCTTCAAAATCTTTACGAGTGGCTTCATTCGCGATCAGGCCTAGTCTGGCATAGGCTAGATTATCACCGCCTATGTAGAGTGTCGCTTTCGACTTTTTCAAAGTATCTGTGAGCCATTTGCGGCGCTCTTCAGTTATTAGTACGGCGAGCGCCCCGCCTTGATTAGTCCGTACGTCGACGGCGTGATCAAATCGCTCGTCCCCGCTCTTCCAGCGGGCTTGGCCGCCGCTATCGCGCTGACGTAGTCCCCCCAGTGGGCCAGCAGCGGTTAGTTGAGCACTCAGTTGGCTGCCTTTGAGCTCTAGTTTGAGTACGCTCTCTATTTGACGGGTATTTTGTAGGCCTTTCCCCGGGACGGAAATTGAAATTTCGCGGTCTCGATAGTTGCCGTAGACTGAGGGTTCGGGGCGAATGAAGCCGCCAATTTTTACGGCTGACTGGTTGAGCTCTAGCCCAAAGCGTTCAGCCAGAAGCTGGTATTGGGTGGCGATTTTTTCAGCCGCACATTTTAGCACGACCCAATAGACTGCCGCCACTGCGATGATTAAAGCAATGATGAAAATGATTTCGGACTCCATGCCTCCAAGCAAAGCCTGTATATCCGCGAGGGCGAGTCTTTAAGCGACAGGTAATTCAATGGCCTCAACGATCTTTGTATAGATCTCGTTAACAGCCATTTTTGCCAGTTCGCTAGAGTGTATGCGGGCTACGTTGAGTGCGGGTAAGGTTTTCAGGGATTCGGAGAGGCACACATCGCGGTTCGCTTCTACTTCTTCAACCCGGTCGATGCAGGTAAAGTGAGGCGCACTAATAAGGGCTTGCGGGTGCTCTTTAATTAGCCGAAGAATTGCTTTGACGGCTTCGGTGAAACGGTCGAGTTCGGCTTTACTGTAGCTTTCGGTCGGTTCAATCATAAGGCCGAGTGGCTCTGGCCAAGCAACGGTCGGTGCGTGGAAGCCGAAGTCGAGAAAGAGCTTGCCAATGCGTGGTGCAGCATCGGTCTTGCGCAAACCGACACTCTCTAGGGCGATATAGTCTTCGTTTTTTAAGGTAAGGATAAACTCGTGCATGCGCGGTTCGGCGTCGGAGCCTGTGGGTAGCGTGGCGTAGTCTTCGCGCAGCTGCTCGTGAAGGTAGCGGGCGCTGAGTACTGCGATGGCTGACATACGGCGCACGCCCTCGCGACCGAGGCGGAGCAAATAGGCGTAACAGCGAACCTTATGGGCAAAGTTACCCCAGTGGCGGTGAAAAGAGCCGATGCTTTTTTCGGGTTTAACGGGAGTGTAGCACTCGCCGTTAAACTCGATTTGATAACCAGGAAGAAAAGGGATTAGTTTTTCACTAACGGCTACGATAGCATCGCCAGGGCCACCTCCGCCATGCGGTATTGTCCAGGTCTTGTGTAGATTGTTATGCACCGCATCGACGCCGAGCGCGTCGAGGTCGATCCATCCAGCGATGGCGTTCATGTTAGCACCGTCCATGTAAACGAGGCCGCCGAGGGCGTGTATCTTCTCGGCGATTTGTTTAAATGAGCTCTCGAAGATACCCGAGGTGTTGGGGTTGGTGATCATAACGCCAGCAATGCGCTCGCCGTATTCTTCAATGCGCAAGTCGAGGTCTTCGTTCAAGACGCGGCCCTCGTTATCGGCTTCGAGATAGACGATCTTACCCTGTTTGCCGCCGAATCCAGCCATGGTAGCCGTAGCAAAGTTAGTGCCATGCGCTGAGCGTGGGATTAGAATAACGTCACGGGTTTCGCACTTGTTGCGGTGGTATGCTTGGAAGAGCTTGAGGCCGACGAGCTCTCCCTGTGCCCCAGCAAGCGGTTGGGTGGTGACTCCGGGTAAGCCAGTGATGCCCTTGAACCATTCTTGAATCTCGTGAAGCACCATGAGACAGCCCTGTGAATCCTCGACTGGGGCTTGCGGGTGAAGATCCGTAAAACCGGGCAGGCCTGCCGCCCAGTCATTGACCTTCGGATTATATTTCATTGTGCAGGAGCCTAACGGATAACAACCGTCGTCGGGGCTGACGTTCAAGTGGCCGAGCTTTTTATAATAGGCAATGACTTCTTCGGCGCTGTAGCTTGGTAGACCAGGGGCGACTTGGCGTCTCTGTGTTGCGGAAAGCCTAGGGACTGATTGCGAGTCGTTCTGTGGGCTGCCGAAGACTGATTCAAAAGCAGCCAAGAGGTCATCGAGCGGCTGATCGCGATTCGAAAAAGAGAGTTTTAATAGCTGACGCCCGCCTGCAATGCGTTTGGATGCATCAACACCTGCGAGGACGCCTGATTCTCTAGCAGCGGCGATGACTGTCTTGGTAGGCTTCGAGAGGGCAAAAGTCACTTCATGGTAACTTACCGAGTTAGGAAATGCCAGCTCGACGCCTTCGAAGCGGGTCAATTGCGCGACAGCGGACTCTAATTTCTTACGTAGCTTGAGCAAGATTTGCCCTATGCCTTCGTCTCCGCGATGAAGGAGCGCCGCGCCGACTAGGGTGGCGATAAAGGCTTGGTTGGAACAGATGTTCGAAGTGGCCTTGTCTTTACGGATATGCTGCTCGCGAGTCGAAAGCACGCCGACACGGCACTCGCGGCCCGAGCTATCTTTTGCTTTTCCTATGAATCGGCCAGGTGCTGCGCGCACCCCGTTACGATCTTTACTGCTGAAGCGGACACCAAAAAGTCCGAGGCCGGGGCCACCGAAATTGGGCGCGAGCGCAAGGTGGTGGGCTTCGCCCACGATGATGTCGGCACCATTTTTTCCAAAGTCGCAGGGGGCTTTGAGTCCACCCGGCGCTAAAAGTAAGGGGTCAATCACGGCAATGGTTTTGAGTCCACGTTCGGCCGCAAAGTCGGCTAGTGAGTCAACGTCTTCAATTAGGCCAAAGGTGTTGACCTGAGGGAAGACGATTGCAGCGAGTCTGTCAGCGGTTTCGTTGGCGGCCGCTTCAAGTGCTTTGCAATCGATCAAGCCGGTCTCGGCATCGGCAGGTACGTGGATCAGTTCGATTTCGGTGCCTTCAGCGAGGGTCGCGAGCACTTCAAGGTCGCCTGGATAGAGCGTTTCGGGAATGATGGCTGCGCTTTTGCCACGGCACATGCGGAGTGCAGCACAAATGCCTTCGTAGATTGATGTGGAGCGATCGTAAAGCGAGGCGTTGACCGCCTCGAATCCAGTCAGGCGCGCCATTGAACATTGATAGATCCAGTGCGCGAGGAGGGTGCCTTGGCTTAGCTCGGGCTGATAGGGTGTGTAGGCTGTAGTCAGGTTGCGAATGTCGCAGATCGGTGCCACCACAGGCGAGGGGACGAAGTCAGGCACGCCATCACCTAGAAAGCTGGTGCCTATACGGTTTTTCGATGCGATCTCGGCGAGCTTTGCTTTAAGTTCTTCGTAGTTGAGCTCTTCTGGCAAGTCGGCAGCTTCTGCAAAGCGCACATCTTCCGGGATGTGGTCAAAAAGATCGTCGAGGCGCTCCTTGCCGATGACACCTAGCATAGCGCGAATATCAGTCTCGCTGGCAGGAATGTAGTGGCGTGCGTGTTCACGCTGATCGGCTAGTGTACTTGGCATAACTGTGTTTAAAAAGATGCTGTAAAACAAACGATCCAGACTTGTGCCGCTCGCAAATACGATGATTGTGAGTCAAGTCTTCCTGATCATAATCGCAAGTTTCTTTGCGAAAAACTAGACACTTTCATTTTTAAAAAAGATTAATTTTTCAACTATGGCTGGCGCTTTACGGATACCTCTTCACGATTTTCATGCTCAACAGGGGGCACGTTTCGTCGCTTTTGGGGGGTGGAATATGCCCGTGCAATATACGAGTATCCTAGAAGAGCATAAAGCGGTGCGCAACGCGGTTGGCCTCTTCGATGTGAGTCATATGGGCGAGTTTCATGTTTTTGGTAGTGATGCCGCTCTCTTTCTGGATCGGCTCGTAGTCAATGCTGTCGCCAATGCACCTGTCGGCAAGGCGGTCTACTCCCCCATGTGTAATAGCGCTGGTACAGTAGTCGACGACTTGATCATCTACCGCAAGGCAAGCGACGAATTTCTTGTCTGCGTCAACGCGAGTAATATCGAGAAGGATTTTGGCTGGTTTCTTAAGCAAGCCGAGCGTTGGAACTTCGAGCTTGAGATTGAGGATCATTCCGATGAGTACGCACTACTTGCGCTTCAAGGCCCCAAGTCCGAAGCGATCCTTACGGCAATGGGTCTGGGGGAGGTCAAAGACCTTGAGCACTTTTGGCATTGTTTGCTTTCATTTGGTGGCGAAAAGGTTCGCATCGCTCGCACTGGCTACACCGGTGAGGATGGATTCGAGATCTACAGCTCGCCAAAGGCGGCGGAGTCTTTGGCTAAACAGGTTTTGGCTGAAGGTGCGGCCTACGGGGTCAAACTCTGTGGACTAGGTGCGCGAGACAGTCTACGGCTTGAAGCAGGACTCCCGCTCTACGGCCACGAACTCAGTGATAGCATTTCGCCATTTGAGGCTGGCCTGGATTGGACGGTCAAGCTAAACAAACCCGATTTCATTGGTAAAAACGCTCTGACCGAACAGAAGGAGAAGGGTGTACCGCGTCGCGTCGTCCATTTTAAGCTCGAGGGTCGCCGCATTGCTCGCGAAGGGACCCTTGTTATTGACGAGGCGGGTGAGCCCGTTGGTAAAGTACTCTCTGGGACCCTCTCGCCGATTCTTAATTGTCCGATTGGAAGTGCCATTGTCCTTGCCGAAGCTCAAGACGCTCCGCTCCATGTCGTTTTACGTGGAAATAACTTGCTGCTGCAGCTTGCGAGGCCTCCGCTACATAAATTGTAGAACATTCAGGGCATATTGCTTCGTGCTGTTGCCTTGAAGCTAGCGAGTGCTTTCGTAGATGGCTACCAATGCAGCGAGGTCTTCTTCGCGAGTAGCACTGACTATCTTGTGGTCGTAGTGTTTGCTGAGCAGCATCTCCTCGACGGCGACCGCCATGCGGCGTTGAATCTCGTCTTCGGCGTCGGTGCCGCGTCCGCGTAAGCGAGCAGCTAGAACCTCGATCGTGGGGGGCATAATGAAGATGGTGATGACTTTGCCCTTGAGTAGGGGGTCGTTTTGTGCGGTCTCACGCATTTGGGCGGCACCCTGCACATCTATGTTGAGTAAAAGGTCGATCCCTATGGCAAGTTTGCCTTGTACTTCACTTTTGAGGGTGCCGTAGAGTTGGTTATGTACCTGGGCGTATTCGTAAAACGCACCAGCGTCAATTTTCGCCTGGAAGGTGTCGTGGTCGAAAAAGTAGTAATCGACAGTATCGATTTCGCCGCGCCGCGGTTCCCTCGTCGTCGAAGTAACGGCTCGCTCGACGCCAGCTATTTCCTTCAGCATTTGGTCGCAGACAGTAGTTTTACCGATACCGGCGGGACCCGATACGATGAAAAGGAAACCGCTTTCTTGCTTAAACATTAATAGGTGAAAGCTACGCCTGCGAGGATGAGACCGTAAACTACGAAAACGGCACCAAAGACGCGTGGGCGAGCTTCTTTTTTATAAAGCCACTCGAAGAAGTCGCGTAGCTTATAGGGGTTTGCGCCGAGGATAAGTGCGATTATGATGGCGAGATATACAAAGGCCTTTAGGACTAAAGCAGTACCGTATTGCATGTAGCCTACATCAAGCAGCGCGCCTGCGGTGAGTAATATGATGGCAGCCAATCCGCGCACGGCAAGGAAGTCGGGCACAAAGATGAAAGAGCCAATAGTCACGACAAGGAACAGTATGAAAAGCAGGTTTTTATATTGTCCAAAGTCAGCGGGGCCTAGTTGGGTGATTTTGCAAAGGAACCAGAAGGCTGCTGACCCGAGCAGGATGTAAGCAGCCGCCTGCGAGCGGGGAAATGCTTGCACGCTTTTAGCTGAGCGCATGCCGTGCCAGAGAAAGTGAGCGCCAAGGGCTAATAATAAAATGCCGGTAGCGAGGGTGGCCTGGAAAAGGGTCATAATGATACTAGAATACATCCAGCTTCTGCAAGATGCACCCTAAGACAGTATAGATAATAGAGAATGACTTTGGGGAAAGAAAAAAGCGTAATCTTGATTTGTGTGATGACAAGGACGGTTCTACAGAGGCTATCTTATTGCCTTGGCGTGCCCTCGCCTATGGCAAGTTTCCCTTGATATCGTGGGTGACTTACACATATTCTTTGGATACTGTAGGTATCTGTCTCCTCGCAGTGCTAAGCTTACATAAACAAACTTTCGGACAAGAACCCCGCTTCGATAGTTAGCGATCATTAAACACGCGTATGAAATTTGACCATATTTTGGGGGGAATTATAGGTGCCTTCATCGGCATGCTACTGTTATACATTGCGACAAAACGTCGATCTGCTCGTAGGGAAGAGACCTTGAGCGCACAGCTTGATGTGGAGCGACGCGAAGCCCAAAATCTCCTTGTCAAGGCTACTGAGGAAGAGTGCGAGCAAGAGATCCGTGATCTACGCCGCAGTAAGCTAAAACGTGCCGAAGCTGATGTTGCTGATGAGGCTAGGCGCATCCTGCTGGCCGCCATGCAGCGCATTACCAGTCAGCCCATGAATGATGCCACCGCGACCGTAGTCAACTTGCCCAGCGACGAGATGAAAGGCCGTATCATCGGTCGCGAAGGTCGTAACATTCGCACATTCGAGCATGCCACCGGTACGACGCTAATGATTGATGAGACACCGGACTCAGTTCTCATCTCTTGCTTTAATCCTGTGCGCCGAGAGATTGCTCGTATTGCGCTGGAGGCTCTTCTACGTGATGGACGGATTCATCCCTCTAGCATCGAAGATGAGGTTGTCAAAGCCGAAGAGGAGATGCATGCTAACATTATTGATCTGGGCGAAGGAGCCTTGCGCAAACTGCGTCTACACGATGTTCACCCCGAGGTCGTGGCACTTCTAGGCAAGCTACACTATAGGTTATCAAACAACCAAAATACACTAGCGCACTCGGTTGAGGTGGCGAACCTTTGCGCGCTCATTGCATCAGAAATTGGCCTAGACCCAACAATCGCCAAGCGCGCAGGGCTTTTTCACGATCTTGGCAAAGCAGCTGATGAAGAATATGAGGATAGTCACGCAATCGTCGGTGCGAAAATCATTAAGCAACACGGCGAAGATGCGCGCGTGGTCAATGCCGCTGCCGCTCACCACCAAGAAGTACCAGCGGAGAGTGCTTATGCCGGACTTGTAATGGTCGCTGACGCTCTCTCTGCCGTGCGCCCTGGCGCCCGTGCCTCTTCGGTGGATGGTTTTATCCAACGCGTGCGGAGCATCGAAGAGATTGCTTCCGCCTTACCTGGTGTGAGCGAAGCCTACGCAGTGAAAGCTGGCCGTGAGGTACGAGTCATTGTTGAACCAAATGCCGTTAGCGACGAAGAGGCACGCCAGCTAGCACGCACAATTCGCCAGCGTATCGAAGAGCAATTGAACTATCCCGGCTCGATTGAGATCACCGTGATTCGCGAACAACGATACTCCGAAACTGCTTTATGAGAAAGCTCCTGCTCGTACTTGTTTCCCTATTTATTTTTATTCTGGCTTCAGCCAATGCTGCCCTTTCTGTTGTCGCCCTAGACACTGGTGATCAACTCATTGGCGAGATCCTGCCGGAATCGTCCCCAGCCACGCTTATGTTGCGCTCTGCACTCTTAGGTGAAATCAAGGTGCCGCGCGCCCGCGTCATCTCAATAAAGGCGAAGGCTCTGAAGCCGCTGATCGGCAAGACGACTACTGCGGTCCAAGGTAAGCCCAAAAATGTAGAAGATTCAGAGATCAAAAAGGAATCAATAGCTCAGGAACGAAAGATCATCGACAAATTCCTGAAATTTAAAGCGCCCAATTACTGGTCGGGTAACATGCGCCTAGGCATGAACTTGAGCCAAGGTAATCGAAAGTGGAAAGAAGCTTACACAAGGGGCAAACTGGAGATCGATCCAAAGCAGAGCCCTAACTTTTACCGCATCTCTGGTTCGTACACGTATCGTCAGACCGAACGAACAAATGGCGAAGATTTCAAGTCTACAGATAAATATGATGCAGAGTTTATTTATCGCCGCTCGTTTTTCGAAAACTGGTTTACCCAAAATGCGATCGGATACCGTGCCGACCGAGTCAAAGGGATTGATCGTGAAGTTCAAGTCAGTGTGGGCATTGGATATGAATATGAGCCTTCAAATCGTTTCAAACTCATCTTTGGTGGAGGCGGGGGCATCGAGAAGCTTGAGGCCGACTTTAAAGATGCGCGGGTTGGCCAGTATCCATTAGCTAATATTTTCCAAGAAGCGACTTGGCGCCCACTTAAGCGGACCTCTGTTATTCAGAAGTTTAGTTACAATTGGGATCCAGAAGATTCGGATCAGTTCAACTACGTATTAACTGCGGCAATACGCATACGCCTGACAGATCTTTTAGGTTTTGAGTTCTCCTATAACAAAAGCTACGACAGCGATGTGGGTATTTCTAATTCTAAAGACGATGAGCAGTGGCGCAATGCGCTTGTTTTTTATTTTTAGAGAAAAGAGAGTTCTGTATCCGAATTGTGGAGACGTAATTTACTCGGAAAAATCTTAATATTTACCTAAGAAATACGTATTTTGGCACTGTAAACTTGTTGAGAGCATTTGCCTCAATAAACCTTATCCCATCAACGAAAATAGCTTGACGTGTAAGGTTGTGCCAAAAGCTATTGTTATGCTGACCTTTGATGGGCCTCGCATGGGTAGACTCGACACTCTATACGAGAATAGTTTCCAGTTTAGGAGCGTTTGGGTCTTTTTCGACCTGAGCCCCCCGAGTCAGCGGATAACGATACTCATCACCACTGAAGTTACGCATCACTATGGCTTCGTCGGTGATTTCTTTCACGTAGTCAGGATTGATTGGAATCTTACCGCCGCCACCTGGGGCATCGATCACGAATTGCGGGATCGAGTATCCTGTTGTGTGGCCACGTAGGCTTCGGATCATCTCAATACCTTTCCTTGGATCCGCGCGTAAGTGTGCGCTACCTGTAATTAGGTCACATTGATACAAGTAGTAAGGCCGCACGCGCATCATCAGCAGGCGGTGTATGAGCGATTGCATCACTTCAGCATTATCGTTCACATCACGCAGGAGAACTGACTGGTTGCCGATTGGCACTCCTGCGTAAGTCAGTTGCTCGCATGCCTTACGCAGGGAGTGCGTGCACTCATTGGGATGGTTGACGTGGATGCTCATCCAGATCGGGCCGTGCCTTTTAAAAATTTCGCAGAGCTCTGTCGTAATCCGTTGTGGAAGGAAGACTGGTATGCGCGAACCAATGCGGACGAATTCGACGTGGGGGATTTTGCGCAGTTCGCCTAGCAGGTAGTCGATCTTGCGATCCGAAAGGAGCAGGGGGTCGCCCCCGCTCAAGAGAACGTCGCGGATTTCCGGGTGTTTGCGGATGTATTCGAGACCGCTTTCAAACTCTGGATGGAAGTTGTAGTCCTGTGCATTAGAAACTAGACGACTACGGGTGCAGTAACGACAGTAGGCGGCGCAACGATCTGTGACCAGAAAGAGAACGCGGTCTGGGTAACGATGGACGATACCATCGACGGGCTTGGCGTTTTCTTCACCCACAGGGTCGAGCATTTCCTCGGGCGCGGTCTGCATTTCGCCTGAGCGGGGTATGACTTGTCTGCGCACAGGGCAACTGGGATCCTCTCGGTCAATCAGGTTAAAAAAATAGGGAGTAATGGCCATCGCCAGCTTATCCTTTGCAAAAAGACAGCCTGCGCGTTCTTCCGCAGTTAGTTCCATGCGCTGCTCCAATTGCTCTAGCTTGGTAATACGGTTCTTTAGTTGCCACTTCCAACTATTCCAGTCATCAGCGGGGACATCCTTCCAAATGCCTTGGCCTTGATGCCAGTTTTCGAGTGAGTCGTTTGGATACATCTTCGAGGTGTAAAAGTGAATCTTCGGTGGTTGACCTGTTGATATATCTATATACTTAAATATGTCAATGCCATCGATCAATGCAGATGAAGATATCTCAGAACTCGCCAAACAGCTATGGGCGCTGGGTGATCCCGTGCGTTTACAAATATTGCGACTCTTGCCGAATGAACCGGTCTGCCATAAGGCCTGCAATGTTTCAAAAATAGCTGTACAAATTGGCCTCTCTCAGCCAGCCACTTCGCATCATTTACGTATTCTTCGGCAAGCTGGCTTCATTTCAAATCAGAAAAAGTGCCGTGATATGATCTACTGGATCGATCAAGAAGCTGCCAACGCAGTGAATGCGCAACTAAGTGAAGTACTAGGTTGATCATTTTGATTTGCATGGTGCGAAATTCTCGTTTGGCTCCTGCGCTAAGATGGCTCAAACGACACGTACAGGATTGATAGCATTTGAAGACGGGACTGTTTTTCGTGGACGCGCCTTTGGCGCTGTCGCGACCAACGTAGGCGAAGCCTGCTTTAACACCAGCATGACGGGCTACCAGGAGATTTTAACGGACCCTTCCTATTTCTCGCAAATAGTGAGCATGACGGCCGTGCAAATTGGCAATTACGGCATCTGTCCCGACGACGTGGAATCGGATGGTCCCAAGGTTAAGGGTTTCATTGTCCGTGAAGTCAGTCCTGTGGCAAGCAACTGGCGTAGCAATATTTCTATACAAGACTACCTCAAGGAAGCGGGTATCCCTGGTGTCGAAGGGGTGGATACCCGCGCCATCACTAAGAAGCTCCGTGTTTCAGGGGCACTCAAAGCTTGTATCTCAACCGAGGAGATCACCGAGGAAGAAGCGATCAAACGAGCTAGAGAATTTGGCGGTCTCATCGGAGTGGATTTTGTCAAGGAAGTTACAGCGAAGGAGTCCTACCGCTGGGATCCTGAAATGAAGCAATCGACCCCCTTCACGGTGGTCGGCACAGACCTTAGAATGAAAGATGATAGGACTAAGAAGCCACGCTTCAAGGTAGCTGCGCTCGATTTTGGCGGAAAGCTGTCCATTTACCGTAAGCTGCAGCATCATGGATTCGACGTGCATGTTTTCCCTGCGAGCACAGTCGCGGCTGAGATTAATGCCTTTAAGCCAGATGCAGTCTTTCTCTCCAATGGCCCCGGTGACCCTGGCGCGGTGGATTACGCGCACGCCACGGTAAAAGAATTGATCGAAGATTACCCGACTTTTGGCATTTGCCTTGGGCATCAGATTATCACCCATGCACTGGGCGCGAAGACTTTTAAGCTCAAGTTTGGCCATCGCGGCGGCAATCAGCCTGTTAAAAATTTGGAAACGGGTAAGGTCTCAATCACTGCGCAGAATCACGGCTTCGCTTCGACTCGTGAAGAACTAGAAAAGGCTGGAGCCATCGTAACCGAGATCAACTTAAACGATCACACGGTGGAAGGCCTCCGCCTTAAAGATAAGCCGGTATTCTCCGTGCAGTATCATCCTGAAGCAGCGCCGGGGCCTAACGATGCAGATGCCCTCTTTGTAGATTTCTACAACATGGTCGCTAAGCACGCAGGGTAGTGATGCATCTTACAAGTAGTTTGCTGCCTTGGGTTTTTCAAGCGCTCGCACCCAGTCAGTCATAATACGGGCACTTTCACGGAGGTAGATGTCGTAGACGGCTTCCTCTTCCTCCTCGCTCGTTTCTTCGATCTCCTTGCTGAGCGTATTTGTGCTTATTTCGCCGATGGTCGAACCAGCTATTTCTTTAATTGGTTCCGAGAGGATTTCCTTGGAAAGCGCGTCTTGATCTTCGGTTACTTTAAGGAGGAACTCTTCCATTACGTAGTCGTTCTCGCCCAAAGCCTCGTAAATGTCGTCTAGTTCATCGATGTAAGCCTTCTCGTTAATTTTGCGTTGTATACGATTCTCTAAACTGATCGAGATAGCCTTCTCGTCGTATCGCTTCTTACGCCATTTGATTTGTTTTCTTAGAAACTGGAATTCTTCGAGCGACTCCTGGCGCGCTTGGCTGGCATCGGCGAGTGCGGACATGAGCTCTGGGCGCTCTGGGCTATCTACTTTCAGCTTTACCCAATCGTTAATCCAATCGACAGCTTCGACTTCACCCCATGGCAATGCGTGCGGCAGGTCGTCCTCGCCGATGGGAAGGAACTCATTAACTGATGGGAGAGCGATATCAGAAGGCACGCCTTTGACTTGAGTTGAGCTGCCGTCGGGCAGGTAGAATTGTTTGATCGTGATCTTCGAAGCGACGGTGCGGGCTTGCTTTTCTATATTACTGAAAAAGGAGAAGGGCATGCGATTGTTCATGTGGTAGACTTCTTGCACGGTGCCTTTGCCGTGGGTGGAGCTATTGCCGACAATCAGTGCGCGGGCGTGATCTTTTAGTGCACCAGCGACAATCTCGGAAGCGGATGCACTGAAACGTGAGGTCAATACAATGAGTGGGCCATCCCAGAGCATACTAGGATCTCGGTCAGATAGGATTTCTTTGCGCCCGGAGCTGTCGCGCACTTGCACGACTGGGCCAATCGGGATGAAGAGACCCGTTAGGCGAACCGCCTCGCTGAGAAGACCACCACCATTCATTCGAAGATCGAGAATAATACCTTCAGCACCGGCAGTGTTTAATTTCCTGATTAATTCGGACACGTCGTCCGTCGTAGTGGTGAGTGTGCTGCCTGCACCGATGTTACCATAAAAGGAGGGTAGCTCAATCACGCCAACGGGCACGGTTTTGTTGTCGCCAGCGGGGACGCTGATTAACTTACCTGTGGCTAGGTTGGCGGTGAGTTTAACCTCACCCCGCACGATGGGGACGATCTTGCGAACGGAAGGATCAGCCGCTTCACCAGGGCGGATAAGAAGACGAACGGTGGTGCCTTTTTTTCCCTTAATCTTGCGCACGATGTAACGCAGTTGCATGTCGACAACGTCATCAAACTCCTCGCCACCTTGAGCGACCCCTAAGATTTGGTCTTCTGCTTTGAGTAGACGCGAGCGCTCGGCGGGGCCACCAGGAAGAATTTCTTTGATCGTACAAATACCGTCGTCGTCCTCAAGAAGAGCGCCGATACCAACGAAAGAGTTTTGCACTGCGGAATTGAAGCTCTCAAGTGTGTCGGAGGAAAGGAAGGTGGAGTGCGGATCAAAGAGTTGTGTCATCGCATTGATGAAAGACTCCTGCACCTCGGGGGCTTCACGGGCGACGGTATGGTTTAAGTTACGCTCGTAGCGACGGCGGATTTTCTCTCGAGCTGCGTCAACTGTTTCAGTGTAGAATGCTTTGTCTTCAATCAAGCGGAGTAGCCTTTTAGGGTCGAATGCATCTTCGTCCTCGCTTAAGTCGGGATCCAGGTTTTTGGGATTGCTTGCCGAGAGCGAAGCGTCGCTCTGTTCTTTGTCCTCGGATGCAAGCGAGAGCATTTCGTTGAGCAGCTCATATTTTAAGCGGCGTAGCCAGAGTGCTTCAGCCTCTTCGGAAGTCGCCGGCCACTCCGCATCGCGGCGATCTGGGGTGAAGGTTTCATCGACGGTAAAGTCAAAGTCTTGCTTCAGGCGGGCAAACGCCCATTCAGTGCGGGCTTCAGCCTTTGCCTTAAAGCTTTTATAGACTTCGAAGGCGGCGTAGAGGTTGCCCTTTTGCAAGAACTCCTCCATTGCGTCGGCGAAGCGAAAGATAAAGTCGTCGACCTCAGGGCGGGTGAAGTAGATGCGTCCGTAGTCGAAGGAGGCGATGTAGGCTTCGACCATTTCAGCGCCGTCGAGCTGCTCCATTGTACCGCGCAGGTAGTGGCGAGCGTTGATTGTATTGACGACCCAGCGCGTCTGTGACGCCATCTCATTAGAAGGTTCTAGCTTGGCGTTTGTCGAGAGAGCAAATGCGAGTGCGCCTGCCACAACAAGTGCGATCCGGAAGATTGGTTTATTCATACGTGATGTAGAGGTATCGTCGGGCATTTAAAATAGCGCTGGATTTAGCGGCTCAAAATATCTTTAGCGCGGTCGAGCGTTTGTTTCTCACTGTCGGTGAGGGAGCCAAAGCCAGTGGCGTTAATTTTATCGAGTATTCGGTCTACCTCGATCTGCAACTCATTGCTTTTACCGCGGTTGACCTTATAGCTTATGTGTGGCTCATTCTTCTTGCGTCGCTTAAACCACGCCGGCTGCTCGACTGTGGTCTGGGTGCTGCCCGAGCCGAAAAAGCTGAAAGAGCGATTATGGAAGTAGCGACAGTAGAGAATGCCAGCAAACATGCCGCCAAGGTGGGCCGAGTGGGCTACGTAGGACTTATTGGGCAGCTCGTAGAATAAAATGCCTCCTGTGGAAATGGCTAGCATGCCCCAGAATATCCACTTTGGCTTCATCGTGACGGGTATGACAAAAAAGAGTAGCAAGGTGATCGGACGCTCGGGATAAATTAAACAGAAGAAAGCTAGGATTGCCATGAGCGATGCAGATGCGCCGACCAAGCTTTGGAAGACTGGCTCGCCGTTGATCTGCCCTAGCGCGGGATCGTTAAAATGTAAGAGCAGGTAAACCGCGCCTCCGAGTAGCGAGCCAGTCACATATAAACCCAGAAAACGTTCGCGTCCGATTAGTGGCTCAACCATGCGCCCGATGAAGAAGAGGCCCAGCATGTTGCCGAGTATGTGATAAAAGCCCGCAGAACTGTGAAGTAAGCCGTAGCTGAGAATCGTCCATACTTTCAACTCACGGAAGTTTTGACCACTCAGGGCGAACCATTCAGTTAAAAAACTGTTTTCACGACCGCCAGCGTCGGGAAAGAACGCATTCATGACTTGTTGTAGTACAAACACTGAAATCGTGATGACCATAAGAGTCGTCACCATCGAAGCCTTCTGTGGAACACCGCCCGATGAGGACTGGCGCATGTAAGGGCGGTCGTAGAGCATGTTCTATAAATAAATTTCTGGTGCTGATTTACCCGAAGGCTTGAAAGACACAGATTATGGCGAGCTGTAACCTAGGGGCAAGTATTGAGATGGCTAAACCTCCTTTGGGCGTTCATACCAAAAGCTACAAAGTTTGCGCGAGCGTACGGCAACGGGCATAAGTATCATCAGTGCGATCCACCCAAGTATCTGCGGTCCGCTATACCAGTTAAGTTTACGGGCGGAGGTGAGAGCTGGTGCATTGTCTAGGATGACAAAGCCAAGGCCATTCGATTTACCCCATTTTTTGATCAGGCGAGAGAAACGGACTTCCTCGCTGGCATAAAGCGACTCGTCGTAGCCTCCCACAGCCTCAAAGGCTTCGCGGCGACAAAAGATAAAACTGCCTGCTGCGATACGAGCGAACTTAGAAATGTGCTCCCATGCCCCTATACCTATGCGCCCGATGACGCCAACTTCACTTTCAAATTGGATCACGGAGCCGCCTCCCACGCATGGCGTTTGTTCGAGTCTGTGGAGGGCATCAGCCAGTAGTTGGGGCTGGATACGTGTATCCGCATCAATAAAGATTAGTGAGCGACCGCTCGCTTTAGTTACCCCTGCGTTGCGCGCTCGAGCTATCTGGTTAATCGGCTCTTGCACGACAAGATCAGCACCATGTGCTATGGCTACGGTAGAGGTCGAGTCAGTCGAGTTATTGTCCACGACAATGCACTCGCCCTCGTAAGAAACTGCCTCCATCGCCGCACGAATCGAGGACAGCGTGCTTGGAAGTTCAGCCGCCTCATTGTAGGCAGGGACGATGATCGAGTAGGCGAGTGGCATGAATTAATCTTTCACCAACTGGACAGGGATGTGCACTTCAAATCGCTTTAAAAAGCTTGGGATAAACGGACCATTCCAAAAGATACCTCTAGCCGTGTCCGTGGCTTGGTAAACTGGGTTTTTGAGCAACCACGCACTGAGTTTAGCCGATGCCTTGTTGAAGTTATGCTCACTGTAGCCGCCGCGAATGCCTAGACTAGCGACAAGGCGCTCTGGTAATTCGTGCACGCTAACGCTATCGGTAGCATCCATCACGCTGTGACTTACTTCGGCGCCGATGTAGAAATACATTACGCCAGGATTGATCTCTGCCTCAACGGGTGTCGTCATTGCGATATCGCGCGAAGAGATGTATCGGAAGAGCGGACGGAAAAGGCGGGTGTTGTCCTCAAAGTATGTGGCGTCTGTCTTGCACGCGATGAGTCGAGTTGCGGGCAAAGCCTTGATCTCAAATTCACCCACATTGGTTTTAGCAAAGGCTTGTTCATAGGCAGAACTCATGATTGGGATCAAGGCGATACTGAGGTAGAAAGACAAATTTTGCACTTTTAATTATCTTGGATAGGGAAGAATACTTACAGTTAGGTAGCTACACTTAATCTGGAACAATCCTTTCAATACTGCTATCCATTCTTTCTACATGTTGAATCTGACGACACGATTTTTAATTTTTCTACAATTTTTACTCCCCAGCCTTGCATTTGCTACGCCGGTGCAAACCGACCACGCGACGGTCGAGCTAATCTCCGAATACGATGCTATCGTGCCGGGGCAGAGCTTCGATCTCGCGGTGCGTTTCGATCTCGAGGAGGGTTGGCACATTTATTGGGAAAATCCAGGCGACAGTGGTTTAGCTACGGTAGTTGATTGGGCTCTGCCCGAAAACATCGTGGCTGGCGAAATACAATGGCCAGCACCGAAACGAATTTTCTTGGGCGATCTGGTGAATTACGGCTACGAAGAGGGGGCGGTTTTCATCGTCACTATGCAGGCTCCTAAAGATTTGAAACTGGGCTCTGAGTTGGCCATCACCGCCGATCTCTTTTGGCTAATTTGTAAAGAAACCTGTCTGCCAGGAGAGGCCACGCTCGATCTAGTGCTACCTGTCGCGGGCAAAGCTGAACCAAGCGCTGAAGCGATTGCTTTCGTTGAAGCGCGGAATCGTCAAGCGCGGGCAACGCAGCCTTGGGTGACTACAGCATATCTCGAAGAGGAGGCACTTGTCGTTGTGATTGAGGGTGAGGCGCTGCCGGCAGATTTTTATCTTTATCTTGATACGGAAGGCCTCGTTGATCCGAGTGCAAAGCAGGAGCAGAGCAACCCGTTACCAAACCGAACGGAGCTACGCCTCATCCCAGAAGCGTCGTTTTTTGAGAATCAGCCACTGGCCATTTCGGGGGTGCTTCAATCAGGCACTGACTCTTGGGAATTTAATGCGGAAATTGTGGACACGCCGTTAGCATTTGCCCCGGCACTGACTGAACTTGAGCTTGTCGGCTTTGAACAGCGCTTGCTTGCGCTTGGTATGCCTGGAATTTTAGCCTTAGCCTTTCTCGGCGGCTTAATTTTAAATATCATGCCCTGCGTCTTGCCCGTGCTCTCGCTTAAAGTGTTTTCGCTTTTGAAGCATGCGGGGCAGGCACGGGGCGATGCGCTGTGGCACGGTTTGGCCTACACCGCTGGCGTGGTGCTCAGCTTTATTGCCCTGGCAGCGATGCTTTTTAGCCTGCGCGCCTTGGGTGAACGTATTGGCTGGGGCTTCCAGTTGCAGAGCCCTGGTTTCGTGGTAGTGCTAGCGGTGGTATTTTTCTTATTCGGCCTCAATTTAATGGGGGTCTTTGAATTGGGAGGTCGCCTCGTCGGTGCCGATAATAAAGTTGCAAGGCGCAAAGATGTGCTAGGCTCCTTCGGTATGGGAGTGCTTGCGGCGGTGGTCGGAGCGCCGTGTATGGGGCCGCTTGTCGCGGGGGTTAGCGGGCTAGCGGTGCAGGCCAATATGACGACCGGGCTTCTGACCTTTGGCATGATGGGGCTGGGGCTGGCCTCACCTTTCTTTGTGCTGTCGGTCTTTCCAAAGCTAGTCTCGTTCTTACCAAAGCCCGGTCTTTGGATGGAGTCATTTAAGCAAGGTATGGGTTTTTTGTTGATGGCTGCGTTTGTCTTTCTCGCGTTAGTTCTCGGGCGGCAAGGTGGCGTCGACGCGATCTTTATTCTGCTTGTCGTCATACTGATGAGTAGCATCGCAGCGTGGGTTTTTGGACGATGGGGTGCTACTTCCCGTTCAATGCGCTCGCAATGGACCGCTCGCTTGCTGGCTCTTCTTTTACTTGGGGTCTCTCTGTTTTATGGTGTCCGGTCGATCAAGGAGGTTTCCCTTGATTACGTAAATCAGGGATCCATTGCAGACAGCTCGGGACAATGGGGCGCATGGTCATCCGAAAGGGTGGACGAACTCTTGGCCGAAGGTCGCCCCGTCTTCGTCGATTTTACAGCGACCTGGTGTTTGATTTGTCAGGTGAATAAGAAGGTCGCTCTCCGCACCGATGCGACGGAGTCGCTTTTAATCGAAAAAGGCATCGTCGCATTGGAGGCTGACTGGACACGTTACGACTCAGACATCACTGAAGCGCTCGAGAACTTTGGGCGCTCTGGCGTGCCGCTCTACTTATTATACACTCCAGATGGCGAAGTGACCATTCTGCCGCAGAGTTTGAGCAATGATATAGTTCGCCAGGCGGTACAGAAGGCATTGCCTTAGTGTGCGAGCTTGATCGAGCGGAGTGTCGAATGTTTTGCGTAAGTTCAGGCGCTAGCTTATCGTGGCCTTGGTTCTTCAGGCGGAATTAGATTTGCAATGCACTTAGACTAGGCTGAAAAGAGGTCATGTTTTACGATGAGGTAAAAGTCAGTTTTAAGGCAGGTAAAGGAGGCGATGGCTGTTTCAGCTTTCGCCGTGCTAAATATGAGCCTAAGGGTGGGCCCGATGGTGGCGACGGCGGTGTGGGTGGTAATGTTTATATAGTGGGCGACACGAATGTAGCCGATTTGACCGACTTCCACTTCAAGCCTGGCTGGAAAGCTAAAAATGGTGAACCGGGACGCGGTAGCGACCAACACGGCGCCAAGGGTGAGCACATTACTCTGCGCTTACCTGTCGGAACTATCGTCGTGGACCGCGACTCGGGCGACCCCATCGCTGAAGTGCTTCAGCACGGCGACGAGGTATTACTTCTCGAAGGCGGTGCAGGAGGCAAGGGTAACGCGCAATTTAAATCCTCGACCAATCAAGCACCCAGACAATTCACACTTGGAAAGCCTGGCGAGGAGGGTGACTTTCGCCTCATTATTAAGACAATCGCCGATGTTGGCCTGATCGGTTTCCCCAACGCGGGTAAATCTACTTTGCTCAACATGATAACAAATGCGCACCCCAAGACCGGCGCCTATCCGTTCACCACGATTTTCCCCACTGTTGGGGTGCTGGAATTTCCCGAGCAGTTTGAACGTATCACCGTGGCTGACATCCCTGGCTTAATCGAAGGTGCGAGTGAAAATCGAGGTCTCGGTCACCGCTTCCTCAAGCACGTTGAGCGTTGTAAAGTGCTTATCATCATGATCGACATGGAAGGTACTGATGGGCGTGATCCACTCGGCGACTACCGCGTGCTTAAGAGCGAGCTGAAGCTTTACATGCCTGGCCTTGTGCGTAAGCCCGAATTGATTTGCGCCAATAAAATGGATGAGCCGAACGCAGCCGAAAACCTTAAGGCCTTCCAGAAGAAGGTTAAAGACAAGGTCTACCCTATTTCTTGTGTATCTGATGAGGGCTTCGAAGCCATCAAAGAGGCGATGCTAGTCGAGGTGCTCAGAGTTCGAGAAGCCGAATTAGAAGTCTAGCTCAGTCATAGCTCGAAAAGAGTTGAGGCAAATAATGGAGAACGATTCACTAACCGTATGATAGACCTTGATGAAGTCGCCTTTCAGCAACGACCCGAGCTGAAAAGCCACTTGGCCTACGAGAGTTTTATTTCGCTCGCGAGCCGCCCGCGTCAAGAGCTGATAGTCGACCGCGGCTTGCAAGGTCGCCCGATGAAAAGCGGCTTCTTGCTCGCCGTTTCCTTCATGCTATCGCGGCGCTTGACTGATTGGACGTCGAAGACCCGTGTCGGCATTTTGTTTCCACCTGGCTTGGGTGCTTATATTGCTAATCTAGCGGTCGTGCTCGCGGGCAAAGTCCCGGTAAATTTGAATTTCACTTTGGGCCCATCCAGTGCGGCAACTTGCCTGCAAAAAGCAGATGTCGATTGTTTGCTCACTAGCGAGCGGGTGCAGCATAAGATTCCTCATTTCCCGTGGCCAGAGGGTGGTATCATTGACCTCGTCGAAGAGATGAAATCGATGCCCAAGGTTAAAGCATTAGCGCTAATTAGCTGGATTCATTTGTGCCCCGCAAAACTTCTCGCAAGGATCCTCAAGATTCCCAACGAGGGCGGTGAGCTTGAGGCTGGCTTGCTCTTTACCAGTGGCAGTTCTGGCGAGCCTAAGGGCGTCATACTGACACATCGCAACATTCTGGGTAATTGCGCACAGATCGATGCCACAGGGCTCTTGCCCGTCTCGGAAAAAGTCATAGCGAACCTTCCTATTTTTCACAGTTTTGGTTTCACCGTGACACTTTGGTATCCACTCTTGCGAGGCTGTAGCGTGGTCACACTGTCTAGTCCGCTCGAAGTGAAGAAAGTCGCTGAAGCGATCAAGGCCGACTCGGCTACTATCCTTATTGGGACACCGACATTCCTTAAACCCTACATGAAGCACATCGAACCCGAGCAGTTGGCCTCGCTTAAATATGTAGTTGCGGGTGCAGAGAAAACCCCTGAAGGCTTTGCCGACGCGTGGGAAGCGCGCTTTGGAAGTGTATACCTTGAAGGCTATGGTCTGACGGAAACCTCACCCGTGGTTAGTGTAAACACGCCTTCGATACCAGATGGCGTAAACTACCCAGGTAATTCGACGGAAGGCAGTCGCCGGGGTTCTGTTGGTCGGATGATGCCCGGGCATGCTGCACGTATTTTAGATCCGAATACGATGAAAGATATCGAAGTAACCGAGGTTGGCCTATTGATGCTAAAGGGACCGAACATTTTTAGAGCTTATCTCGGCGAGCCAAAAAGAACCGCAGAAGTGAAGCAGGGCGAGTGGTTTATTACTGGCGATCTTGCACGGTTTGATGAGGATGGATTTTTATTTATCGAAGGGCGACTTTCGCGTTTTTCAAAGATCGCTGGAGAAATGGTGCCGCACGGCACGGTAGAAGACGCCTTGATCAAGGCCTATAATTTATTCGATGCGGAACAGCCCATGATTGCGGTGGCCGGCCGGCCCGATAAAGCAAAGGGCGAGGCCCTGGTACTCTTGGCCGCAATGGACTTGGAGCTCGAGGATGTTCGAGAGAAACTGAATGGCGCAGGGCTAGCGAACTTGTGGATACCTAAAGAGATCAAGCGGGTAGAAGTCATTCCGACGCTGGCAACGGGTAAACTTGATCTTCGTCAGATTCAGGTTTTGGCCTCAGAGTCTTGACACTCACAGGCCCTGCGTAGGCGGGTTTGTAAGTGGGTGCGGCGGACTTGCTGTTTGTTGTTTTTAATCGCCATCGCGTAGGCGTCGAGTGAACCAACGATGTAAACTTTACGCCGTGCGCGGGTGATGCCGGTATAGACGAGGTTACGCTGGAGTAACAGGAAGTGTTGCTTGAGGAGCGGGATGATGGCGACTGGGTATTCACTGCCCTGGCTCTTATGTATGGAGATGGCGTATGCATGCTGTATCTCTGATAGTTCACCCTTGGTGTATTCGACGCGTTCGTCGAATTCGATCGTGATTCCGGAGCTATCGGCGGCGATGGCTTTAATAATTCCAGTGTCACCGTTGTAAACGTTCTTATCGTAATTATTGCGGGTTTGGATGACTTTATCGCCAATCCTAAAAGTGCTACTGCCGTATTCGATCTCAGCAGGCAGGGGTTTTCGGGTCTTTTCGCGAAAGTGGGTTTGTGCTGCGGGAGCGTAGTCGGGATCGGAGCGCAGGCGTGATTCAGCCTTTGGCTTTGGGTTGAGCGCTTCCTGCAATTCTGTATTCAAAATGGTGATACCACCGCTGCCCCGATGCATAGGTGACATCACTTGTAGATCTCGCGTCGGGTCGATGTTGTGCGATTTAGGGATGTATTCTTTGGCCAGATATTTGATTGCCTGTAAACACTGCTCAGGTTGCTCGGCTTCGATGAAAGTGAAGTCCTTTGACGGGTCAAGATCGCGAAGGCTGCGAAAGGTCATCCCGGGATGCGTCTCGCCCTTAAGGATCGCATGCGCGGTGGTGACTATGCCGCTCTCTTTCCCTTGTCGGTAGATGGTGTCGAGCCGAGTGACTTTTGCTGGCGGCGCGGCCATGAGGTCACCTAGTACATTACCTGCGCCGACGGAGGGTAATTGGTCAGCGTCGCCAACGAGGAGTAGGTGAGCGCCACTCGGGATAGCTTGAAAGAGGCTCGCGGCGAGTCGTGTGTCGAGCATGCTTGTTTCGTCGAGAATAAGGAAATCACAGGGTAGGGGGTTCTCTTCGTTGTGGGTGAAGCTGCGCGTAAGCGCGTCATACTTAAGAAGCCGGTGAATGGTGCTTGCAGCAGCTCCAGAGGCTTCGGCTAGGCGCTGGGCAGCGCGGCCAGTTGGGGAGGCGAGACAAAGGCGGGCCCGCTTGGCGCTAACGATGTCGACCACGGCACGTAGGATTGTGGTCTTACCAGTGCCAGGTCCGCCAGTGATGACGGAGACCTTTGCGGCGAAACTATTTTTTAGTGCAGCGGCTTGTTGTTCTGCGAGTTCGAAACCAGCCCGGGATTGGGCCCATTCGATTGCAGCATCGACTTTGATTGATGGCAGAATTGATTCGGTTTGGGAGATACGGGCAATTGCTTCTGCGATGCGTTTCTCTGCGCCTGCGGTGGCGGGTAGTTGATAGGCGCCGCCAAGATTTTCTTGGTTATGGTCGTAGGCCTGAATGCCGTAGAGGTGCTCGCCTTGGTCGAGCGCGCTGATGCGCTGCTGGATTAGGCTCGGTTCTAGCGAGAGCAGCTGGGTAGCCTGCTCGAGGATCATAGTTTCTGTGCCTAGGGTGTGGCCTTCGTCTTCAAGTTGGCGCATGGTGTGCATAATACCTGCATCAATGCGCTCTTTAGAATTGGTAGGAAACCCAAGGTTGAGTGCGATTTTATCAGCAGTTTTGAAGCCGATACGTTCGATGTCTTCAGCGAGTCGGTAAGGCTCGTCCTGGAGAATACGCTTGGCTCCGCTTCCGTATTTTTTGACTAGGCGCACGCATTGGGAAGGAGTGATGCCATAGGTCTGAAGAAACATCATGACATCGCGCACGGCGCTTTGCTCATCCCATGCAGCCTTGATTGATTTCGCCCGTTGCTTACCGATGCCTGGGATCTCGTGGAGGCGACCCGAATCCTCGCTGATGACTTTGAGAGTATCGGCTCCGAAGTGACCAACAATTTTTTTGGCGTAAGATTTCCCGATACCGTGGATGAGGCCGCTACCGAGGTATTTGCGAATACCGTGGACGGAGGCGGGGAGCTGAGATTTGAACTGGGCGACTTTAAACTGATCGCCGTGCTGTGGGTGGCGTGTCCACTCGCCGTTTAGTTGGAGCGTTTCACCACATTGCACTCCAGGGAGTGTACCGAGTATGGTGACGGGTTGCTTGCTGTCGGGCACCTGCACTTCGGCCACACAGTAGGCATTCTCCTCATTGAAGTAGATGATCCTTTCGAGGACACCAGATATGGTTTGGTCGTTTTTTGGTAGAGGTGGCATGCGTCTGTATTAAAGATGTAGTGCCTCAGGCTTGATTAGGTCGACATGAAAAAGCAGCCCTGGAAAAAGAGAGAGCCCTTGTTAGCACATACTTTAATTAATCACCCGCTGGAAGTGTTTATTTATGATCTAATTTGATGCCCCCGCTCTGGCTATGAGCTTCTGACTATATTTGCCATCTTATAGGTCGAATGATAGGATTTACTGGCTATGAGCATGAAATACCTCTATCTAGCGCTTAGATTTCTTTTATTTTTTGAGACGTGATGGATCCCAGATCAGGTAAGCATCGCCGTAATTCGGTGAAACGACGGCAAGCTGGACCTTTATCCAAAAGGTCTCACGTCCATTCTAAGTCAAGGCGGAGCCCCCCTCCGACCAATTCTTTTGCGTCGGCTCCGATCGGGTCGAATGGCCTGATTCAGCTGCCAAAAATAAAACGAGAGTCTCCAGTCTTCAAAGCGTTTCTTGTCGGATTTTGTGGGGTATTCTTATTGATAATCTTTGGCGGGAGTCAACATGTGGCGGCGTTGGGCTTTGCGCTAATACTATCTGGAACGGCTTTATTGATTCATCCGCCTAGCCGCGGCCTAGGTAAGCTAGGTGATCTCGGTGTGCTTGGATTGCTCGCGTGTCTATTACTTGCATTTGTTCCGCAGTTTTATTGGCCTACGGCAGATTGGCGACTAGACGCGGTCGAGTCGTTCGGATTGGAGCTACCCTCGAGTTTGTCGGTGCAGCCTTGGATTAGTTTCGAGGCTTGGCTCATGGCTCTGGCTGGTTTCGCTTGGCTTTACGCGTCTTTACAATGGAAGATAAATCTGCCGGGTCGTCGCTGCTTATTCTTCTGCTTGTCGATACTACTTTCTGTCATCGCCGGGGCCGTAGTTTGGGGCAATTTGGTCGGTGCGCGCTTCCTAGGGGTGGAGGAGGCAGAGGCATTTAGCTTTTTTCCGAGCCCTCACCAGACCGCCAACCTCCTTCTCCTAGGGGGGATTGTGACCTCTACCTATGCTATGGAGGGGATGCGTACTCGCAACCCCATACCCCTTGTGGGTATACCAGCGAGTGCACTTTGTCTAGGGGGTCTTTTCTTGCTTGGGTCCCCTGTCTGCGCCTTCCTCTATTTTGCTGGAAATGGGCTCTGGCTTCTGATTAGTATGCGTGCCCGATCATGGCCTCGGCCCTTTAAGATCGGTCTACCTGTAGCAATAATCGCCTTTAGTATGGTTTTGCTTACCAGTGACCGCACGATGGAGCGCATATCGAGTTTTGCGACCTCTGACTCACAATTCAATCAAGGTGAGCACCTAAAGATTTTTCAAGATACTACTAAACTTGTGTTTGATGCGCCGCTCAGTGGATTTGGTTTGGGCTCTTTCTCGACTGTGTTTCCCCAATATCGGGAGGCTTCTAAGAGCTACCTGCCGATCTTGCATCCACAAAGCGATTTGTTATGGTTGGCGTCCGAGGGCGGTCTGCTTGCAATCGGGTTTTTGAGCGTATTTCTAATTGGTTTTGCCTTGCGCTACCGTGGGATGATGGAAGGCGGTGGGGCGACTTTTCGCCTCCTTGCCTTAGTTGCGGTGATCATCTTTTTACTTCATGGACTGGTCGATGTATCTGGGCATCGTCCGGGAACAGTTTACTTTGCCATCCTTTTCGCAGCCTTAGCTTTGCCTAGTCGTGATCGCCCTAAAATTAGCCTACCGATTGTTTTCTGGAGAATCCCTGCTGTGACACTCATCGCTTTCGGGTTAATGTGGCTGGGAGCGGGTGTCTTTAACCTACCATGGCACTCATCTATCCGGATGGCTCGCTATCAGGGAGAAGTCCAAAGTCATGTTTCGGCTATGGACTATATGAATGCCAACTTGGTTACCAATGATTGGTTGGCGCTTTATCCTTTTGATTGGCGCGCTTATTTCCAGCGAGCGGAACTGGTTCTTTCGAATAGTGGAGACCAAGAGGCGGCGGCTGCCGATTTCACGCGAGCTCGTTTCGTTGAGCCAATCCTAGGTGTGGTTAGCTATGAAGAGGGTATCGCTTGGCTGCCCATCAACTCAGCTAGAGTCATTTCGGCATGGCGCGAGACTTTACTCCGTGAAATGGAGAATATGGACTTTACTTTTGATCGTATGCTTGAGCAGGCCGCATCCCGCGAGATGCGCGAAAAAATGGCTCGCTTATCCGAAATCAACCCACACTTCCGTACTCGGTATATAAGTTCCCTAAAGGGGGAGAAACTAATTAGTGAGATCAATTATGAGCTTTCAAAAAATCCCTCACTAAGTTTTTTTGATCGAGCGCAACGCAGCAGAATTGTCGAGAATTGGCTATACAGTGGTGATTTAAGTTCGGCGAATGCCTTTATTTCCGAACATGGGGAATCACTCAATAACAACTGGTGGCTAAGGTCTTTGTCCCTTCATAAGCAGGCGGATTTCCGGGCGGCGAGTGATCTGATTCGTAAGAATGTTGATGCGCCGGACCTTCCCAAAATACAAAAGGATGAGGTCGCTTTCGCGCGGCTCTTGAGAGGGATTAAAGTCAACTCAAATGACACCGTAAAGAGCACTGCGCTCATCTACATGCTTGTGGAAAGGGGAGATTATGAAAGGGCACTGTCAATTATAGATAGACTACTAGATGGGAACAACCCGGCCCCGAATCTTTATTACTGGCGGGGTGAATGTCTCTACCGCTTGCAGGATTATGGCGAGAGCTGGTATGCTTTTGAGGATTACATTGAGGTGCTTTAGCACCCCCTCATAGCTTGCGGATGTCTACGTAGCTTCCGCTCTCGACTTGCAAAAGTTTTGGAAATGCTTCGATCAGTCTTCTGGCGCAGGTTTCACCGTCGGGCATGATCTCAGTTCCTTTCGCTGCTTTTAGAATATCGAGTGGTCCATAACGTGGGTCTTGGGGTAGGCTTGTCAGGTAATCCTGCATGGCCGTATCGATCAGTCCTGGGGCAAGTGATGTAAAATGCGTCTGAGAGCGCTCGCCCGCGTAGAGTTTGATCAGCATATTCAGTGCTGACTTTGAAAGGCTGTATCCGTTCCAGCCACGACTTCCTGATTGGGATGCGCCAGATGAAATGGCGACAACCTGTTCGACACTTCGTTCATCGGCAAAGAGGCAATCGAGCAGCCACTTGTTAGACCAAACGTTGATCTCCATCGTTTCACGCAAATCCTCTAACGATGCCTCCTTCATGTCACGGATTTGTCCGAGCTTACCTGCATTAAGGATGGCCAAATCGAAGTGGAGCTCCCCGTTAATCAGTTTACAATACTTGCTCGGCCCTACCCCTGAATCGGCAAGGTCGATTGCTGCGAAGTAGAGCCCTTGATCGACTAGATCTTCGGGCTTGCGGCGACTGCAGCCATAGACTTCGTGGCCCGTAGCTAGATAAACTTTGGCTAGGCCATAGCCCAGTCCTGAGCTCACACCAGAAATGAAGATCTTCATTTAGTTCTACCCAAGTAGTTTAGTATTCGTATCCATAGGATAAAAAAAGCTTATTCTCCGCGCCATGTAAAGGCGTGACAGAGTGCCACTGCCGCCGCATCAGACTCGTCAAAACGCAGCTCAAAATCTGTACCTGTGATATTTTGTATGGTGCGGGCGACTTGCTCCTTACTCGCCCGCCCTTTACCGACGACCGCTTGTTTTACCCGCAAGGGAGCGTACTCGAAAATTGGTAAACCGCGCATTGCTGCCGCTGCAATCGCCGCCCCTCGAGCCGCCCCTAGAATTTGAGCAGTCTGAAAGTTTTGCACATAGATCGTCTGTTCCACTGCGACGTGATCGACCGAGTGCTGATTCAAAAAATCGTCTACTTGGTTACCGATCGCGCCCAGACATTCCGGCATCGAAAGCTTACGGTGCAGTTTGAGTGTAGCGGCCTCAATTATCTGCGCCGTCTTGTCCTTACCGTAGTCGAGGACGGCAAAGCCACTACCGCGCAGGCTAGGGTCTATCCCGAGAACGCGCCCACAGAACTGCTTGCCAAGCGTCACGCTAGCCGTCCCGCTTTCTTTGGCCTCGTGCCCACCTCGAGCGATGTGTGCCGCCCAGAGTTTACGTGTCGATTTATTTCCCATGGTGTTAAGTAATAATAAGTTTCAAGCCGCCCACGATCACAAAGAACCAGATCAAAAATTCAAAGACTTTTTGGTTAATATGCCGCACAATAAGAGGCGCGATCACGGCGCCGACTACAGAGAAGATCATAAAGCTAGCGCTGAATCGCAGCGATGCGAAATTGATGATCTCTAAATGGACCATAAAGGGCACTTTGAAAAGATTGACTAACAAGAAGAACCAAGCTGCGGTGCCTATATAGGCATATTTTGGTAGGCCAGAAGCGATAAAATAGAGCGCCGCGACAGGTCCTGCTGCATTGGCCACCATCGTAGCAAAGCCACTAATCATTCCTGCGCTTCCTATAAAAGCCGGGTGCTGAGGAAGTGTGTCGCCCTCCGATGCCTTACGGCGCGCCCATTTACGATAAAAATGCACGGCTGTCATGCTGAGCAAGATAAAGCCGATTAAGAAACGCACCTGCGTATCGTCCACTCGGCTGAAGACGAAGTAGCCGATCACGATTCCGACGATCACCCAAGGGGTGAGTTTCCTAATGTAGCGCCACTCGGTATGGCGTCGGTAAACGAGCACCGCGATGATATCTGCCGAGATTAAAATCGGTAGCAGGATACCGACCGATGCTTTGGCTGGAAGTACGAGCGCCGCCAAGACCACCGTTAAATTACCTATGCCTGGAAGTCCACCTTTACCCAGGCCAAGGAAAAACGCGCTGAGGATCAGCAGCACATATTGCCAGAGTTCGAGATTATACATCGTGGCTAGCCTTGCATTCGTTCGTGCTTTGGCAAGAGTCCATGCTCAATGCGATGGAAATGCACATGCGCCTACGACGGCACTGATTTTGATGGTTGGCAACGCCAGCCTAGTGGTGGTGCCGTACAGAACCATATCGAATCGGCACTCACACAGGTCTTTGATCTGCCGCTTCAGTTGCATGGAAGCGGGCGGACGGATGCGGGCGTGCATGCGCGTGGGCAGTGCTTCCATTTTGATGCGGAGTGGTTGCATAAGCCGGAAAAACTAGTTCGCGCACTTCATTCTATTTTGCCCACATCGATCCGCATCAAGTCCGTCAAGTCGGTCAGCGACGATTTTCATGCCCGCTTTTCTGTATCGGGTAAGCGCTATCTTTATAACTATTACTTGGGGCGTGCTGACCCCGTCGATGACCGCTATGTATGGGCCTGCCGCGATCTGCCGCTCGACCTCAAGGAAATGCAAGTAGCGGCGGATCGCCTCCTGGGCACGCACGATTTTTCCGCCTACAGTGCGACGCACGGGAAAGAGAATGACCCGAATCCGGTAAAAACTGTAAGTCGCTTACAGCTCAAGCAACGAGGCAAGTTTATCCGTATAGATGCCGAAGGCAGTGGCTTTCTTTACCGAATGGTGCGCAGCATCGCTGGAGCACTCTATGCTGTCGGGCGCGGGCGCCTCACGCCCGACGACATCGCCGAAATCCTCGAATCGAAAAAGCGGACCCACCGCATCGTGACGGCTCCGGCAAAAGGCTTGTTTCTGGATAAGGTCTTTTACTAAAGCTCGGATTTTTATATGCTGAGGAAATGTCCACACGCATAAATTTATTGAAAGGAACTTGCAAATAATACGATAATAATCATCTATTTTCTCACAAAACTGTATGAAAATCACAAATGCTAGCACTCCCCGCCGCCACGGTTGGCTAGATCATCTCGCGATCGGGATGGCTGCGGTTTGTGCGATACACTGTTTGTTAACTCCGATCTTGATCATGGCGATTCCCATTATCGCGACTAGCTTTTTTGTGCATCAGGATTTCCACCTCTGGATGATTTTCCTAGTTTTGCCGACTACAATCTTTGCGGTCTTCATGGGTTGCCGCAACCACAAGGATCGTGTGGTGCTTGCATTGAGCGCAATCGGCTTATCAGTCCTGTTATTTGCTTTGATCCAAGAGCGTGTGTGTTACGCTAGCGAAGGGGATGTCGCGGTCTCTTCGGCAGATTGCGAAACCTGTGCGCGGAACCTATCTGCCGAACCGATCCCCATGCAAGCAGGTGTTTGGTTAAATGCAATAGGTGGCGTTTTCTTAGCGAGTGCCCATGTTCGAAATTTCCGACTGTGTCGCAAGAGCAGTTGCTGTCACGATCACGACTAGGCGTATGTCTGTCGGGAACTGCCCTCGCACTGACCACAGACGCCGTATACTTCCATTAAGTGGGCGATTTGAGTGTAGCCATGCTTTTTTGCTTGGTTAAAGACCGCATTGTTTGCGCAAAGATCAAGGCGCTCAGTCTTATGGCATTCACGGCAAATCAGATGATGATAATGTTCATCGGGGGCGGTTAGTTCAAAGAGCTGTGTGCCATTTTCTAGGAGCACACGTTGAAGCATACCTATATTTTCAAAGGTTTCGAGATTCCTGTAAACTGTGACGAGGTCTGACTGGGCCAGTTCGGCTCTTTCGCGTATCTCTTCAGCCGAAGCCGGACGGTCGAAGGTTAGTAATGCGCCCAATAAAAGCTCGCGTTTTTTTGTCATGCGTCCTCCGCTAGCCTTGAGGCGATCGATGGCTGTAACAAACAATTTGCTTGAGTTGTCTTCAGGCATGAAGTCACGCAAATGTCTTCCAGTAATTGTGCAACACTTTATGAGGCTAAGAAGTCGATTGGGAGTCTGTGATTAGTTATTAAGGAGATTAATTTTGACTTTAAAGACAGCGCTAGCTAGGTGCGGTTGTTGTAAGAACAAAAAAGCCCTGCGAGGTCTAAGACCGCCGCAGGGCTTGGAAATTTATAATTAACGGTTTCTAGAACTTGTAGCTTAAGCCGACATTTACGCTTTTTCCCGGTAAGGGTGCTTTATCCTTAATGAATGATGTGTGGCGGCGAATGTCTTCATCAAGCAAGTTACGCCCCTGTGCAAAAAGTGTAAGTTCACCCCCTTCTAGCTCGATGCTGTGCGAGAGATCAAATTGTAGCTCAGTGAATGAGGCTGTTTCACTCTCAAATTCCGCGTTTTTCGACTGCTTGAAGTTTTGGCGTAGCAATGCCCCGACTGTCCACGGCCCATTTTCTATACGAAGCTTACCACCGATCCGCATGGGTGTGATTCTTGGCAAGTTAGTGTTATCATCTTCATTCGTCGCCCGAACATAGTCTGCTAAGAGCCCTACAGTTACGGTGCTTCCTGCAGATTTGTAGGCAATGTAATTTGCCTCGGCTTCAAAGCCATAGAATAAGGCATCGACTGCCTCGAATTGGTAATTGTCGTAATCTACTGATTCCCCAAAGTGTGGAGAGTCTACCTCATCGTTGGTTATGGTGGTTTGGGTTCCTAAGTTCCTAGAGTTGATATAATCGTTAAAAGTGGTATAGAAAGCTGTAACTGTAGTCGACCAATTTCCCGCACTGTAATCGTGGCGGAGGTCTATTCCGTGAGCTGTTTCTAGTCCTAGGTTTGGATCGCCAAACTCATATTGGTCTGTTGCAATATGCGCTCCTAATGAGTAGAGCTCTGTTGAAGTAGGGTGCCTTTGAGATCGCTGCAAAGATAGAGTCAAAGATTGGTTTTCTGCAAAATTCCAAATAGCGCTCACGCCAAGGCTTAGCGCGTTATCAGAATAACTACCAAGATTTCTGGCCTGGCCAGCAGTAGCCTGGCCAGCAGGAACAACAGCTTGATCATCAGGATCAACAGTTTGATTTTCTACGCGTGCTCCAAATTCCCAGTGAAGATCTCCATTGTGAATGTGCTCGCTAATAAAAATAGCTTGATTCTGGGTATTAGACCCAGGAGTAAAAGCCTCCTCGCCGATTGCAGAGAAGTCGCTATCGGCAAATTGTATTCCGACTACACCTTGATCAAAGCTAGCGAATGAGTCATGGGCGATCTCACCTCTTAGTTCCCAACCTTCATTGTCATACCTAGTTGCATGCTCCCCTTCAGACTCTACGTGCATGTAGTCGGTGCTGCCAAATCGGACGCGAGCGGCTTTAATCCAGTCAAGGGGCTCGACTAGGACCAGTTCGGCATCGTAGCGTTTACGTTCAAGGTCCACGATAGTTGGAGCTTCTTCTTCTTCTTCCTCTTCTTCTTCATGTGCGTGACCTGCTACTCCGTATAGGGAATTGTAGTTAGAATAAGAGAGGCCGAAGTAGCTACCTTCGTTGAAGAACCAAGTATTACCAATAGAGTAGGAATCTGTTTCGACGAAACTGTTTTCTAAAATGCCATTAGCCTCCTCGCCTTCGTGAGGGTTTAGTTCTGCATGCCCAGGGATCTCATAGTCGTCGTTATCGCGAGTAAGGCCTGTGACGCTCATTGACCAATTTTCGCCCCCAGCCTTAATGTAGCCTCGGGTAGTTTCGCCCGAACTGGCGCTGTCGTAGCTGGACTTGAATCCTCCTTCTACTTCACCAGCTTTTGAGACTGGAGAGCGCGGTATTTCGCGCCCGATCATGTTGACGACTCCGCCAATGGCGGAACTGCCGTAAAGTAAGGTAGACGGCCCGCGTAAAATTTCGATGCGCTCTAAAAGTAGAGGCTCCGTCGCTACTGCGTGGTCGACGCTGATGCTAGAGACGTCAAGCGCCTCAATCCCAGAATCGAGTATACGCACGCGCACACCATCAAAACCACGGATAACTGGGCGACTGGCACTACCGCCGAAGCTAGTGGAACTTACTCCCGGCTGTCCTTCTAAGAGCTCGCCGATGCTAGAGCCTGAGTTCTCCTCGATCTCTTCAGAGCCGAGTGAGCTAAAGGGGCTAGCAAAGTCATCAACTGATCGAGCGACAGGCCCAGCGGAGACAACGAAGTCCTCAAGCTGGTAGACAGGTTGTTCGACGCCAGGCTCTTCGTTGCCGAAAAGCACCGCATGTGATAATAATATAATTGTGCATAGTGGCGCACAATAATGTAAATAGTCGTTAATAGTCTTAATTTTGTTGTTTATATGGGTTTCAAATGAAAGTCATTTACTATAAAAATTCGCAATGCAAGTTAAAAAAAGTAACTTTCAATAAGGAAAAGGCAATATTTAGGCGCAGTGCGCTGATTTATTAGATATAACGGTTGCCTGAGTAAGTATTGTTTGCTGAATGGTTTTATGGATATTTTTGCAGGAGCCCTAGCAGGGTTACTCATTGGCGCTGGCACAGTTTACATCTGGCTACAGCGCCAGTTGTCCGAAAAGCGACAACGCTTGGCGGCATTAGAAGCACAGTTTTCTTCTGAGCAGAAAAGTGCGGAGGAAAAACTCGCTCTACTCGAGCAGGCACGCGATCAACTCAAAGAAAGTTTCCAAGCTTTGTCTTCTGAGGCCCTTTCAAAAAACAATGAGTCTTTCCTTAACCTCGCCAAGACCACGCTTGAGAAATATCAGGAGGGCGCAAAAGGCGATCTAGATAAACGGCAAGAAGCGATTAATAAAACCGTCGAGCCTGTTGGCATTGCACTGAAGACTTTCAACGAACGCGTCGAAAAAATCGAAGAGCGCCGCACGCAGACCGATGCTTCGCTCAAGCAGCAACTCCAACAACTCGCGGAGTCGCAAGTTCAGCTCAGCAAAACCACGGGCAGCCTCGTGCAAGCACTGCGCGCACCGCAAGTCCGTGGGCAGTGGGGAGAGATGCAGCTTCGCCGTACAGTCGAAATGGCCGGTATGATTAACTACTGCGATTTTGAGGAACAGACCTCGGTAGAAACGGGTGACGGTCAGCGCCAGCGCCCAGATATGATCATACGCTTGCCTAACGAGCGCGTAGTGGTCGTTGATTCTAAAGTGCCACTGGCCGCCTACCTCGATGCCCTTCAATCCGAAGACCCCGACCACCAAAAGGAGCGTATGGTCGCCCATGCTCGGCATATCAGAGATCACATAAAAGGCCTTTCCGCCAAGTCATACTGGACCCAGTTCGATAATGCGCCCGAGTTTGTCGTCCTTTTTATACCCAACGAAACTATATTTAGCGCCGCACTGGAACAAGACCCTGAGCTCATCGAACTGGGGGTGCTCAATAAGGTTATCCTCGCTACACCGACGACCCTGATCGCTCTACTTAAAGCGATCGCATATGGTTGGCAACAAGAAGCTATCGCTCGTGAGGCCAAGGATATTGCGGCTCTAGGCAAGGAACTCTACGAACGTGTCAGTGTTGTCACCGGTCACTTCACCAAGCTAGGCAAAAGCCTCGATCAATCGGTTGGCTGCTATAATAAAGCAGTCGGCTCCTTAGAAAGTCGTCTACTCGTCACCGCCAAGAAGTTTGATGCCCTCGACAGTGCCTCTGCGGATCCATTATCCGAGCCGTCATTAATCGAGAAGCAACCTTCCCTACCTAGGCAGGAAGAGCAGTAACAAGTAATACGCTGGGTGCTGGAATAGTATAGATCGATGGTCCAAGAAAATCCTGAAGAACCGATTGAATTTCAGATTAGCGATGAGTTGGACCTTCATACCTTTCGACCTAGCGAACTAGGCGAGTTGATACCGGATTACATTGGGCTATGCCTCCAAAAAAACATTTTTCGCATTCGGATCATCCACGGCAAAGGGATCGGGACTTTACGTGAAACGGTGCACGCGCTCTTGAGGAAAGACTCTAGAGTAATGCGCTTCGAGCTCGCAGGCCAGGAGGAAGGAGGGTGGGGTGCCACGATCGCTTGGCTTACTCATGCCTCATGTATTTAGGATGTGGTAGCTTGCGCCCCAGCTTGCCCTCTGTTGACGCAGTTACGGCGACAAACCTGCTTATTCTTGTCCTACTAAATTACTTAAGAAAATCGGCGCCAGACACTTGGAATGAATAATACCATAACGGCGAAGAGTTCTAGACGTCCGAGCACCATCAGTAGGCTGAGGTAGACTTTTGTAGTAGGTCTCAGAAATTGAAAATTTTCTGATGGGCCAATCGCATCGAAGCCGGGACCTATGTTAAAAAGCGTCGCTTGTACGCACGAAAAGACGCTAATAAATTCCAGCTCTGGCTCTAAGGTTGAAACGAAAAGCATAGAAAAAATCTGGAGGGCTACTAGAAGCAGTAGAAATAGTATCACATTATGGATTGCGCGTTCACTCAAATATTGGCCCCCCGTTCGCATCGGTATCGTGATGTTGGGCCGGAAGGAGAGTGCGACACTACGCACCACTGCACGTAGGGCGATTACGATACGTATAACCTTAACTCCCCCTGCGGTTGAACCAGAGCATCCTCCGACAAACATTATGATAATCAGCAGCATTTTAGCGGGCGGCAACCATTGGTTGAAGTCGGCTGAGGTATACCCGGTAGTAGTCATAATAGAGACCGCTTGGAAAGTCGCGCTACGGACCAATTCATGATCTGGGATATTTCCAGTCAGTTCGACGAGGAAGAGTGTTAGCAGACCGATGCTGGTCGCTAGGATACCATAGAACCAATAGACTTCACTACTTTGCCGCATCATATGAGTCTGTCCGCGAATCAACCGAATCATATAGATGAAGGTCGTAGCACTGAGCGTCATAAAAATGATGGCAACCCATTCAATCGCAGGGCTCTGGAAATGTTTTATACTGTCCGTTTCGGTGCTGAAGCCTCCTGTCGCAATAGTAGTCATTGCATGGTTGACTGCCTGGAACCAATCCATCCCAGCGAGCTTATAGGCGCACATACAGGCGAAGGAAACGCCAAGGTAAAAAATCATCAAATAGAACGCCCCGCTCTGAATCCGGCCGTGGTCGAAGTCGGTCGATTTGCCAGATGATTCGTTACTAAATAGGATTTTGGCCCCAGCGCCCAGGGAGGAAAGCACCGCCACGAAAAAGACGACGACCCCCAAACCGCCAACCCATTGGCTAAGCGAGCGCCATAGAAGTAGGCTTTTAGGGAATTCAGCAAAATTAGTGTATGCGGTCGCACCGGTTGTGGTCAGGCCAGACGCGCTCTCAAAGATGGCGTCTGACAGAGCGCAGTCTGTAGCTAAAGCATAGGGCAGGGCACCGATAATAATTGCTAATATCCAAGACAGGCCGATCGCACAGAGCGCTTCACGCCTGAAGAGCTTAGTTTTACCTCGGCGCCCGATCAGGTGAAATGATACAGCTAGGCTGACCGTGATTGCGCCCGTGATCAGGAATGCCCGTATCGATGCATCATGGATGGACTCCCCTAGATAGATGCCTGAGCAAATGCACAAGGCAAAGGCACATGCTAGGGCGAGCATGACCATGCTCAGTAGTCTATAGATGATCGTGGTATTCACGGAACTTAGCTCTCCTTCGATAAAGATTTTTGTCGATCGCGGCAGCTAGATTAGACTCGCGAGTACTCTCTTACGCTCTGCTTCACTCACGATCAAGACTACGCGGTCACCGGCTAATATTATATCGTCCGCACTGGGCACCTTGGTCTTGAATTTATGGAGTAGTGCTACGAACAGCGCATCGGCAGGAAGATGAATATCTTTTACTTTTTTGCCTACACAAGGACTGGAATGTTTGATATGGACTTCAACGATTTTTCCGCTCCCACCGGGTAACTCGGCAAGCGTTGAGCTGGAATCCGCAGATAGGTTGCGGAGCATGAACTCAGCCGTCGCTTGCCGAGGCGAGACTACAACTTCTATACCTAGCATTGTCTTTAAGATTCCAAGGAGCTGATCATAGTCTCCCTTATTAATCACGAGTTGAACCTGGTTAGCTCCTAGCTTGGCGGCCTGTAAGCAAGTCAAGATATTATCCTCATCGTCTTTCGTGCAGGCCACGAAATAATCGGCGCTTCCGATCTGCTCTTCTTCCAGTAGACGGAGCGATGTGGCGTCTCCGTGAATCACAGTAAGGTTGGGGAAACGCTCCGACAGGTCGCGGCACTTAGCTTTGTCTTTTTCGATGACACGAACCTTAAAGCGTGGGTTCGACAATAGCCGAATTAGGCTGATTGCGGTCTCACTTCCGCCAAAGAGGACCACACGAGTCTCGTTAATTTTTTGCTTTGGATCGAAGCGCTCACGCAGAGCAAAAAGTTCTTCGGGGTGCCCGAAGAGAGTGACTAAGTCGTTTTCTTCCAACACGGTCTCGGCACTGGCCACTGCAGTGTTACCATCGCGATGGACGAAGCCGATACGCACACGAGGGTCTAATTTTAAATCTTCCAGTTTTTTTCCTATGAAGCGTGATTTAGTCGCGACTCGCTGTTGCTGAACCTCTATCTGACCGCGGGCAAAATTTTCTACCGCGACGCGACCGGCACAACGAATTTCTTTGGCGAGTTCTACTGCGCAGATAGCTTCGGGGTTGACCAGAAGATCGATGCCAAAGTGAAGTTGATAATTAATTACCGAGTTGTCGCTGTAAGTTTCATCGTGGATCCGGGCGATCGTATTTTTCGCGCCGAGACCTTTAGCGAGTGAGCAGGAAATCACATTCGTGCGGTCGTCGCTCGTCATGGCAAGGAAGGCGTCGCACGAGGCCACGTCCACATCGACTAGTTGCCGAGCCGAGCTGCCATTGCCGTTTACAATGCGCGCATTCTGCTCCTCGTCTAGCTTCTCGCAGCGCAACTCCGATTGTTCGATCAGTGTTACGTTGTGCCCAGTCGCTGCCAGCGTCGTGCAAAGATTATGGCCGACTTCCCCTGCGCCTATGATAATAATTTTCATATCAGAAATTGCGTATTGTGACGCCTCTGCGCGGCATTTCCAGAGTTAAATACGAGGCTTGCCCAAGCTAAAGCAGTGCTACTTCAACACCAAAGGTTGCACTATCTCCGCCACCTACTGAGTGCAGTCCCTTTTTATGTTCGGGACTATTGGGTGGCCCCATCCAAGGCTCTACGCAATAAAATGGACTATCCGGCGCCTCAGTCCATACCACAAAGGCATTCCAGGTAGAGTAGGTGTTCGAGTCGTTCAAAATACGGATCCCCACGTCTTCTTCGCCGCCATTGGGGCCAAATTTTGCTGTGTCACCTTTCAGGCGCGTGTAAATGTGGTCATTATTTGCAGGGTTACCAAAAGAGGTATCTTTATCCCATCCTTTATCAACTGATAGCAGTGAACCATCAGGCGCGTGGGTAAAGCACTTCTTCGCCGGAATCTCAAAGCGGTAATCCGAACGCTTTAGCCCTGCGTGCCAAGGCAGAGTAAAATAAAAATGATGCCCGGCCGACCAAGGGATCGGATCGTCGCCGAGATTATCTAGTCGCAGATAAACTTTAAAAGAAACCTCTTCGAAAATATAGCGCACCGTAAACCGATAATTAAAAGGGTAAGCTGTGGCCGCTACTTCATCTGCTTGCAGTTCTGCCGTAAAACCACCCTCATCGATCGAGATGATTTCAAACTCCCCATCCCGCGCGAACCCGTGTAATGGCATCGGCCTCACCGCGCCTCTGGCATCTTTCCATTGCGCGACTTCACCCGCATTAAAAGTACGCGCCGAAAAAGGAAACAAAATCGGGTTGCCCCCCTGCACTTCCGCAAATTTGCCATAGTCCGCATTTTCTGGCCAATGGATCACATCCCGCACTGATCCATCCGCCATACGAAGATTCCAGTTCATAAGTCGTGCCCCTAGTTCTGGCCTTACTAGATAGGTTGAAGAGCCACAGCTCCAGCGGCGTAAGGTCGCTCCATTAAAATCAATTTTTTCCATCTTCGTGCTTTTTAAACATACCACCCTCTAAAGGAAAAGCCGAATCTGGAAACGTTTAGCTCCAGTTGGGGGCCATTGTAGATAGTGGGGCGGCACTCTATCGTGACATTAGTCCGTAGAGGCGCCGAACATTGCTCTTCTCACCTTGCCTTTACGCGCAATCCTGCCAGATTGTTTAGTTCATGTCACTTCCACGCATCACGGTTCTAATCTTACTGCTTACGCTCGGTCTTTCGACGGTTGCGGGGGAGCCGTCGATACCTGTGGTTGACGAATCAGAAAAGATCGACGTCTATGTAATCCCAATTACTGACGCCATCAGTCAGCCCAATCTCTTTGTCCTACGTCGCGGCCTCAAAGAGGCCATCAACAACGATGTAGAGATGATACTCCTCGACATGGATACCCCTGGTGGGCGCGTCGATGTCACCCTCGAAATGATGGAGATGCTCGCTAAATTTGATGGCATCACCGCTACTTACATCAATCCCGACGCCATCTCCGCAGGTTCTTTCATCGCCGCGGCCACTCAAGAGATTTACTTTGCCCCTGGAGGTAAGATGGGTGCTTCTGCAGTCATTCAAGGGGGCGGACAAGAAGTACCCGAGACGGCCCGCATGAAGGTCGAGAGCTATCTCCGCGCAAATATCCGCAGCATCACCGAGGATTATCCTTTCCGCTCGGAGGTCATTCGCGCCATGCTGGATGCCGACTTCGAGCTTAAAATTGGCGAAGATGTCATCAAGCCCGCTGGCGAGCTTCTGACGCTGACCGCATCCGAGGCTATTCGCGAATATTCCGAAAGCCCCGACGACCTAGCTCAGCCTCTCCTCGGTAATGGCATTTATGATTCCACAGGTGCGCTCCTTAACGACCGCTTCGGCGATGGCAATTACGAGATCAAAGACTTCCACCTCACTTATTCAGAGGTCATCGCTAAGTGGATGAATACCTTCACTCCCGCGCTCCTCGGGATCGGGATGCTCATGCTCTTTTTCGAGTTCAAATCCCCCGGTTTCGGCGTCTTTGGTATTTTAGGGATTGTTCTGCTTGGCGTCTTTTTTATCAGTCAGCATATCGCTGGCCTCGCGGGTAATGAAGTCATTCTTTTCTTCGCACTTGGTACTATATTAGTGTTCGCCGAACTCTTCTTCTTTCCCGGCACCCTCATATTTGCCCTCAGTGGCCTCGCCTGCATCTTCGGATCCCTGCTCTGGGCGATGCTCGACATGTGGCCCGGTGAGCCCATCAACGTCTCGCCCGACTTGCTCGCTGAGCCAATAGTTAATCTCGTCTTCGGTCTCTCAATCGCCGTCGCCGGAGCGTTTTTACTCTCACGCTTTTTTCACGGATCGTGGATAGAGCGCAAGCTCGTCCTCGCCGAGGCTGCTGGCGGCGATAGCCAGACTCTCCGCGCTGAACGCGAGTCCCACCTTCCCCCCTCCGGTAGCACAGGCACTGCCATCACCGATCTCTTCCCCAGCGGCCGTGTCGAGATCGGCGGCCATCGCTATGAAGCTCGCAGCGCACTCGGCACCATTGATAAGGGCAGCCCCATCCGCGTGAAAAAAGCCGTCGATTTCAGCCTTATTGTAGAACCCGACCAGCACGCTCGTGCTTGACTCGCTTGCGTGCTTCCCCGTCCACCATTACCAATCATTCACTCGTCATCTTTCTATGAGCACCATCATCGGCCTACTAGTCGCCGCTTTCATCCTCGTCTTCTTTGAAGTCATCTTACCGGGCGGCATACTCGGAATCATGGCCGCGCTCTGCGTTATCTTCGCTTCATGGACCGCCGGAGCTGAATACGGGGCGAGTATCGGAATCCTCACATTTGTTGGCTCCGCTGCTGCGATTGCCATACTCGTCTTCATCGAGTTCAAACTCCTGGCGCGCACCTCACTCGGCAGCGCATTTTTCCTGAAATCTTCCGTCACAGGTCATTCCAACATTGCACCCGCGGAAGCAGCCATTATAGGTAGGGATGGTTCTGCGTTAACTCGCCTCAATCCCAGCGGGAAAGTTGCCATCGACGGACAATCCTACGAAGCTCACTCTCAAGATGGCTATATCGAGGCTGATCAGGCTATTCAAGTAGTCGCTCAAGACAATTTCAAACTCATCATCAAAAAACTATGACAACTATATTATCCAACTCCTCCCTAGCCATAGCAGGCTGGCAGCTCGGCGCCGCCGCCATTCTCGGACTCATCCTCCTCATTGGCGTGTTCATTTTAATCTCATTTTTTAGCATCTGGCTCCGCGCTTTGCTATCCGGTGCTGCCGTCGGCTTTCCTACTCTCGTCGCCATGCGCCTTCGTGGCGTCCCCGCTTCGCTAATTGTCGATGCTCGCATTACTTCAGTGAAGGCTGGCATCGAGATCAGTGCGAACGACCTCGAAGCCCACTTCCTTGCTGAGGGTAACGTCATTCAGACCGTCCAAGCCCTCATTGCCGCAGACAAGGCCAACATTGCGCTGGACTGGCAACGCGCTTGCGCCATTGACCTTGCCACTAAAGGCACCGGCAAGTCGGTGCTTGAAGCGGTTCGTACTTCTATTAATCCCAAAGTGATCGAGTGCCCCGCAACTGATGGTGGTCGCGCCACCATTGATGGGGTTGCCAAAGACGGCATTCAAGTCAAAGCCCGCGCTCGAGTCACCGTGCGCTCTAATCTCGACAACTATGTCGGCTCTGCCCTTGAAGAGACCATCATTGCCCGCGTAGGGGAGGGTATCGTCACCACCATCGGCTCTGCCGATTCCTATAAGACCGTCTTGGAGTCGCCAGATAGCATTTCTAAAGTCGTCCTCGGGCGAGGCCTCGACGTAGGTACTGCCTTTGAGATCCTTTCCATTGATATCGCGGATGTTGACGTGGGCGAGAACATCGGTGCCAAATTGCAAGAGTCTCAAGCCGAAGCCGACAAAAACGTCGCTCAAGCGAAAGCCGAAATGCGCCGTGCTGCCGCCGTCGCCCTTGAGCAAGAAATGAAGGCCAAGGTCGAAGAAATGAGCGCTAAAGTCGTTGAAGCCGAAGCTCAAGTGCCTCTTGCTCTAGCTGAAGCCTTTCGCAGCGGCAACTTAGGCGTCATGGATTACTACCGCTTAAACAATATTAAGGCCGACACGGATATGCGCGACTCCATCTCTAAGGGTGAGGAGAAGCAATAGCTATAATTAAGAATCCGAGGGTGGACAAATACGGAGTGCTTAACTCTTTGCGCGTATAATTTATTATTCATGGACAACATCCTAGAAATCCTAATCCCGCTTATTTTTGCTGGTATCTACTTCTTCGGAAACATGTTTTCCGGGAAGTCTGATGGGGATAGCGCGCCTATTAATCCTAGCGGTCGCCAGGAAGAAGACCCCGATGTCATGGAGCGCCAACGAAGGATCCAGGATATGAGAGAAATCCGCCGTAGGATAGCCGAACGCCGAGGCGGAGGGGACAGTCGCTCCTCGCTAGATGCGCCGAGCTCTAGCCCAGCGGCAAGCCAGACTCAGCCCCCGACCGCTACTTACGAATCTCAAATGCAGGAGCGACTGCAGCGGATCGAAGCGACTGAGAGGAAGGCTGAAAAGTTAAAACAGCAAGTCCGCATCACCCGTAGTAACACCACTTTTGCGCAGAATCCATCACGGATCTTTCGCGGCAGCGCACGAGCTGCCCTCCGTGATCCCTCCGCGGCGCGCGCCGCCTTCATCTACGGCGAGATTCTAGGTCAACCCATCAGTCAAAGAAGGAACGAAACCATACCTGGCCTTGTAAGGTAACACTTGAAAAAGACGCTTTTTTTCAAAGACTCAGGCCTAGATTTCTGCTGATTACGCATAAACAGGTCATTACTCCCATACTGACTCCTAAAAAGCGCTGAGATTTGTAAAAAATACCTTAAAACCAACGATTTAGCAAAAAAATCAAAAAAACACGACTTTTGTACTTGCGCTTAGCATTGTACCAAGAAATATTTTTTTGCACTATTATGAATATACCTCAAAAAACTCTATCATTGTTCGCTGGAGCATCCCTATTTTTCTTCTCTAGCCTTTCCGCTCTCACTACTGACCCGGTCGGTTATGTGACCCAAACCGTTCCTGCGCATGACGGCACTGGAGCTACACTGTCTCTTCATAGTCTGCCCCTCAAACCAAGCACTACTTTCTCAGGTTCTACATCTGACGTTACAGGTGCTGTTTTGACTGTAACAGGGACAGATTTTAGCTCAGGATACCCTGACCTTGCTGCCGTCGATGCTAACAGCAAACCACTTTATTACGTGGAAACCTCCGATGGACTCAGAGTGGACATAACAAGTGTTGGTACTTCTGACCTTACACTTTCTGAGGATGTTGAAGCTGCCATTGCTGACGTTACCAGTATTAGCATCAAGAAGTATTGGACTCTTGAAGACGTTTTTGGCGCAGCAAGCAGCAGCGATCTATCAGCTTCAAGCGGCATCACAGATGTTGACAAAGTTCTTGTAGCTGATGGTTCTGGTTCATTCGAACAATATTATATATATCAAGCCCCTGTTTTCCTAGGTGGTGGTGTCAGTTGGGCCCAAGTCGGAGAACCTACGACAGTAGATAAATCTACCGCACGCATTCCTGAAGGGACATTACTTATGGTTCGTGTAGGGAGTACCACTAGGGCTGCATTCACCTTTACTAACGCCGGCACAGTAAAACTTGGTGCTGATAAGTCGCCAGTCTATCAGGGTATAAATTTAGTTTCATTCGCATATCCAGTTGACACCACGCTTGGAACATCAGGACTTCAAGAAGCAGGACTTACTGCAGGTAGCACTGTTATTAGCGCAGACAAGGTATTGGTTACTGAAAATGGCTCGTTCAAACAATACTATCTATACGAAGCACCAGCTTTCTTAGGTGGTGGTATTAGCTGGGCTGAAGTTGGTCAGCCCTCATCATCTGACAAGAGCGGTGACACATTGTCTGGAGCTGTTCTAGTCATTCGCGGCGACGCTGGTGACATAAATTGGACACAGTCTCAACCTTTCACACTCTAAACATAATTTAAATACTAACCCTAAAAATTACTATGAAAAATATAACAAAAATCCTAACCGCACTTCTCGTGTTGGCAACTGCATCATTGCATGGTCAATCCAATGTTACTGTATCCTACGGCTCTGCTAGCTCTGGACCTGATGGCTCCATATTCGGGAATGCAGCTGGTAACGGCTTTGACAATGCAGTTAAGGGACTCATTGCATTTGGATGGTCTGACGGCTTCGATGATACCACTTCCATAGCTGGCATGCTTGATGATTTCAACGTTCTCGGGTCATTGAACTTCAACTCTGTTATAGCTCCAGGTTTCAATCCTGCAACTGCTAGTTGGGATAATGATGCTCTAAGTACTTCGGCCGCAGGCAAGGAGGGTTATTGGCTAGTTCTTGCTGGTGTTGATAGCTTTGCTAGCGCATCAACTGCGACTGAAATTGGAATCTTTAATGATGATTCCTGGGATGTGGGTCCCGTGGGAGGAACGACCCCCGACACTTGGGCTACTTCCCAAACTGGAGTCGTTGATAATGTAATCTTTGGTAGCCAAACTGCTAGTGGTGGTTTCGCAGATGGAGCTTTGTTCTCAACTGCAGCAATAGTAGTTCCAGAGCCTTCTGCTTACGCCCTACTTGGTGGCCTTTTCGCTCTTACATGTGTGATGCTTCGCCGCCGCGCATAAAGGAGATTTCCTTACAATTTACAAAAGCCCCAGCATTTAGCTGGGGCTTTTTTGTGTACTAAATAAGACAGTCTGTATGCTAGCTCTTCTTCAACACCCAAAGTATTGGTGGAGAGTTACTTGATTCTGGTATGTAGCAGTCGACAGTATGTCCCTCAGTTTGGGATTTACGCATGAAAGCCTCTACAGTCTCGGCTTCTGCTGCGCCACCACTGTGCCCGCGGTAGGTGGTCACGCAAAGGCATCCGCCAGGACACAGTAATTGAATAGAGACAGCGAGTGCCTCCTCGGTGCTTTCTGCGTGCGTCTGGATGCTCTTGTCGCTCCCAGGCAGATAACCTAAGTTAAAGGTGATCGCCGCGATCTTTTCTCGATTGGCTTCAATGAGCTTTCTTAAGACTAGAGCATGGTCATCGGCAACTAGTCTGACGCGATCGATCAAACCAGCTGAGTCTAACTTTTCTTGCGTCGATCGGATCGCGCAATCTTGAATGTCGATCGCGATGACCTTTCCAGATGGCCCGACCTGCTCGGCTAGGAATAAGGTATCATAACCATTGCCTGCTGTCGCATCGATAGCTTGATCGCCTTGTTGCAGGTGATTTGTAAGGATAGTATGAACTTTTTCGGTGAGCCGCATATTTTCTAATCGAATCGTGTTAGCGTCACTTCGTCCTCTATCGGTGAACCTTTAAGAATGTGGTCAGTTAGCTGCTGCGTCATTGCGGGCGCAGTGGAGGCTCCTTTCGATCCGAGGCCGTTAAGCAAATAAAGCCCTAATTCGGTGGGGTGGGCGCCGACGATGGGGCGGCTATCGAGGGTGCTGGGCCGGATACCTGCTAGGTGAGCAGCGATTTCGACTTGATGTGGCTCTTTGAGTGCTTCGTGAGCAGCCCTGAGAAGCTCGTCCTTTTTAGCTTCGGTAGGGTTGTCGCTTAGGTCGCTTTCGTCGTAGGTGGCTCCTATGCGGAAAGTGCCGTCAGAATAAGGGAGAAACCACTTTTTGTGATGATAGAGCTTTTCCGGGACTCTAAGTGTGGGGCTTTGGCAAAGGAGCGTTTCGCCTTTGGCTGGTTTGAGAGGTAAATTTTTGAACCATGGGTTATCTCGCATGGCGGCTCCTTCGCAGAAGATCACTTTGTCAGCATGGAGGTCTTTGTACTGCCAGCCATTCGCCGCAGGCTGTAGCTCAGAGTGGAGGAAGGTTTCATCACGAAATAGGCCAAGCGTGGCAAACGAAGCTCTAAGCGTATGAACGACCAGCGGCAGATCAACGTAGGCGGCTTGGTCGATCTGGAAACTGCCGAAATCATCGTTAAATTCCGGTGCGGCTTCACCGGCTGCGACCATGCGGCTGAGCACGTTTTGGTAGCGAGGGTTACGCATCCGTCTGCCGACGCGTTTGAGGTCCTCTGCGTTTTGACAGAAGCGAATCTCGGGAATAGGGCGGTAGACCTGAATACCGAATTGTTGTTCGATCGCACGATAGGTCTTTACTGCTACGGGGACGACTTGGTCGAAATTCCAAGTCTTCGTCATCCAGCGCCCAGTGACAGGATTGATCACGCCCGCTGCCACGCGGAATGCTGAGGGCATGGCGGAGCTACCGATTAGGAGAAAGCGTTGGCCGGCTTGCTGCAATCGCCACGCTATTAAGCAGCCGGCTAAACCAGCACCGACGATTAAGTGGGGGATTTTGTTTAAAGAAGTAGTGATGGTGCTAGTTGAATGCTGGGCGTGCTGGGGGGCAAGATTTTGTACTGCGCGTTATCTAGATCAGGCCCAGTGCCACATTGCGACTGTAACATTCTGCACAAAGCGCACGACCGCATGAATGCGGAACTTCAATAATCTAGGTTGCCTGTCGTGATCTCTAGCTAGAGACTCACCTTCGCCGATGAGCATTATTAATAAAGTAAGTGAGTTATTCTATGGGAAGCCTAAAAAACTGGCACCGAATAGCACTCGTGCCGAGCGCGGCCAGTATGGAGAAGACCTTGCGGCAGACTACTGCAAGCGTACACTTGGCTTCAAGGTGATCGCCCGTAACTGGCGCCACAAAAGGGATGAGTTGGATATCGTCTGTCTGGATGCTGGAGTTTTGGTCTTCGTCGAGGTACGCGCGCGAGCGGCGAGCGCACTGGTTGGTGGCTATCACTCGATCGATAGGCATAAAAAGCGAGTTTTACAACGGGGCTCGAAGGCTTACATTAATCAATTGCAAAATCCTCCTAAACACGTCCGTTTTGATGTGATTGATGTTTCGCTTTCCGATGAAGGGGAGGGAGATATTCGCCACTACGGCAATGTGCCACTCTTTACTAAACACTATACTACCAGCCATGAGTCCAGATACTGATGAAGCCAGACACCCTTTCTTGAAGGGTTTGAGTAAACACCGTGGTGCACCGCCGACTGTGGTCGTCATCTTTGGCGCCTCGGGTGACTTAACCGCACGTAAGCTCGTGCCAGCTATTTTCAATCTAGGCGTGGATAATCTACTGCCGGGTGAATTTCATCTAATCGGCTACGGTCGCAAGCCGATCGAGGACGATGATTTTCGGAAGCTGATGGATGAGGCGATTGAGGAGCACTCTCGCCGCCCACTGAATAAAGAGATCTGGGAGCGCGTGCGACAGAATATGTCTTACTACTCAGGAGGATACGATGAAGCGGCCACATTTGATTCTCTCGCCGAGAAGATTGATGAAATCGAAAAGGGCTTGGGGCGCGATGTGCAGCGCATGTTCTATATCTCTACACCACCGAGCGTTTTTGAGCCGATTATTAAAAATCTTGGAAGTAGTGGTATGGCTAAGGCGCATGTCGGCACTAAGCTTGCCTCGAAGGTTGTTATCGAAAAACCTTTTGGCAGGGACTTGGAGTCTGCTCATGAGCTGAATGAGGTGATTAGCAGCGTCTTCGAGGAAGCTCAGGTTTACCGTATCGACCACTACCTCGGTAAGGAAACCGTGCAAGATTTGCTTGTGCAGCGATTTGGTAACTCGATCTTCGAACCACTCTGGAATCGCGAATACATTGATTGTGTGCAAATCACGGTGGCGGAAAGCCTCGGGGTCGGCACTCGCGGAGGCTACTATGATACAAGTGGTGCAACACGCGATATGATCCAGAATCATACGATGCAGCTCGTCGCATTGACTGCGATGGAGCCGCCTGTCTCGCTCGACCCGGAGTCAATCCGCGATGAGAAGGTCAAGGTAATCAAAGCGATCCAGCCCCTTAAACTCGACCCCGAGGGTGGGGACGTCGTCCGTGCTCGCTATACGGATGGACCCGTCAAGGGAAAGCCAGTCAATGGCTATGCAGATGAGCAAGGTATACCTGATGATTCTTCGACTGAAACCTATGCGGCGATGCGCTTGGCAATTAACAACTGGCGCTGGCAGGGCGTACCTTTTTATATCCGCTCAGGTAAGCGCATGGCACGTCGTGCGAGTGAGATTGCGATTCAGTTTAAACGCCCGCCTGGTATTCTCTTCTCAGAAGGTGACAAATTCAACGTGGCAGCGAACACTATGGTAATTAGTATCCAGCCAGATGAGGGCGTGACACTCGTGATGAACTCGAAAATTCCTGGTTTGGAGACACGGACTCAGCCGGTGAAAATGCACTTTAGCTACTCTACAACCTTCGGCTCTAATACGCCCGAGGCTTACGAGCGCCTAATCCTTGATGCGATGGTGGGCGACAGTACACTCTTTATCCGCGGGGATGAGACGGAGGCTTCTTGGAAGCTAGTTACACCTGTTCTTAAACACTGGGAAGACTGTGGGAAACAAGGGCTCAAAGAATATGCGGCTGGCTCTTGGGGCCCTGCCGAGAGCGAATGTCTGCTTTCGGAGCGTGGGCATCAATGGCGTCGCTCGGGTTAATTCAGGACAACTCATGGGAATATTGAATGTGATTTGAGCACTTTCATCTACTGACATCTCTCTACCATAAATCGAAACTAACTAATGAAAGATTTGATCGACGAATTGCCGGGTTTGGAATTGCCGGTGGGAGAGGTAACAGATCGCTTAGAGCTAATTTGGGAGAGCGATGCTTTGGATTCACCGTCAGCCTTTCGCGCTTCGCAGATGAATGTCGTGCTTCACTTCGGATGGGACGTGACTGCAGAGCAAGCGCAAGAACGTTTCAACGCATTACTGACTTTTGCTCAGCGCTATCCTAGTCGTATTATTGTGCTCTGCCCATCGCGGGCGATTACGGATGGTTCGATGCGAGCGAAGTTGTTCAGCCAATGCTACATTGGTGATTCGCATCGCGAGATGTGTTGCTGTGAGGCGCTACTGCTCGGCTACGAACCTGATAATTGCGGCTACTTGGCGAATCAAGTTTCAGTCTGGTTAGAGCCGGATCTGCCTAGCTACCATTGGTTTTGTGGAGTGCCTAGTGCGCGGATTGAACAATACTCTGATAATCTACTGAAAGGAGTGCGTCGCTCAATTTACGACAGTAGCTTTGAGGGCGAAGATTTAAGTCAGCTTGATTGGCCAGAGCCTTCACGGGTAGGTGATCTTGCCTCGGCTCGTTTACTGCCAGTGCGCCAAGCGCTCGGTCAGTTCCTGAGTGGTTTTGAAATGCGAGGACTCTGCGATAATCTAGATTCAGTCACCGTGCGCCACTGCGATGCGATGTCGGGCGAAGGAATTCGACTGATGGAGTGGCTTCGTGCTTGCCTAGGCGAATGCGAAAAGTGCGGCGACTCGGCTGCACTTGAAGCAAAATATAGCGTCGAAAATTGCGGCGAGTGCGAATCGGATTGTTCTTTGGCACTTGAGTTTAAATACTCGGATGGGCGCTACTTTAAGTGGCGTAAATTTGCCGAAGGCTCTATGGGAGAGATTGAAGCATCGCTCGGTAAGTCTGAAGAAAAGATAACTACTCGAGTTAAGCCACTGGGCGCGGAACAGACGATTGCCGAGGCACTATTTTTCTAGGCCGTTGGTTTAGTTTTAGCCGAATTACAGCAATCTGAAATGTCAGTGTGAGCTAATAAATTGACCGCTTACGAATTAGGCTCTAATTCATCTAGGGCAGCGAGTATGTCCGTTGCCTGCTTTGAGGTTGCTGCCATGAGGTCTCGCCAGACGAGGATCCCGTCTCTGAATAGGTAGGCTTGGCGGCTCCAACGGCTTTTGCTGAAAGCATCTGCAATCTTGCCATCAGTATCGGCGAGTAGGGTAAAGGGGAGCGTATACTTATCTCTAAATTGAGCCTGTGTTATGACAGTATCTGAGGAGACGCCAAAGATCCTTAAGTCGCGCGATTGGAGTTCATCCCAGCCATCGCGTAGGCTGCAAGCTTGCTTGACGCAGCCCGGCGTCATGGCTTTTGGGTAAAAGAAGACTAGAGTGGTGCCTGCTGATAGTGCTTCGCCTAAATCGATTGTAATGCCCTCGTCAGTGAGCACCTTAAGTTGTGGGGCAGGACTGCCTAAATCGAGTGAATTGGCCAGCAAGAAGGATGTGATAAATGAGAAGACCATAACTAATGCGAATAACTTTTTCATAATGCTACATCGTCCTGTCTGGCTTTGGCTTACATTATACTTTCTTTGATGAGCTAGAAAGTGTCGGTATCTGCAATGCGTATAATCTTTTGGGCCTTGTGTATAATAATATTGGCGAACAAGTTCATGGGCAAGATTAAGAGCATCATTGTTGCTCGAATCGAATAGCATTGACGCATTTAATGCGGATTAAACACACTATTATAGTATGTTTAGCGGATCCTCCCATTTATCCATCTTGCTTGTAAGCCTTATTGGTTTGGTCGGCTGTGTGCCAAGTGGGGTAGAGGTCGTCAGTGAAACAGATGAGAAGCAGTACCAGCTAGGGCAAGACTTCAAGAATCAAGGGCGGATGGAGGAGGCACTTGGTGCTTTTGAACGCGTGATCGATGCGCGCAGGGATGCTCCAGAGTCACACTTAGAAGCGGGCTATATATATTTACGCACGCTTAAAGATCCGATCAATGCGATCTATCATTTCAACCGCTACCTTAGACTGCAGCCGCATTCTTCTCAGGCGACGCAGGTAGGTCAACTGATCGAGACGGCGCAGAAGGAGTTTGCCCGTCAGTTGCCCGCGGAGCCGTATGAGGGCAGCTTAGACCGGATAGATCTGATGGATTTGGTCCAAACTTTGAAGCAAGAAAATGGGAGCCTGAAGCGTGAGCTGATGACCGCAAGCTCTCGAGTTCAGCAACTTGAAAACGTCCTGGGCCAAGCTCGCCGATCGACTCAAGCACAAGCCTATGCTCAGGTTGGGCAAGCCGCGCAGGTCCGCCCGTCCCTACCTACAACGCAGCAAGCCGCACCGACACCTACTAATGCGCCGCGCGCTTACACGATCAGGGCAGGTGATACACTGAGCGCGATCAGTAAGCGATTTTACGGCACGCCCACGCGCTGGATCGATATTTATCAGGCCAATCGTGATCGACTGTCGAGCGAAAGCGCCATACGTGTCGGGCAGGAAATTCGTATTCCGTAAATGGAAATCGCTTCGTCCGCGCACTGCCCTTTAAGCAAGCAGCCCTCTTATTCATATTTACTCCACTCTCCAGGCTAGCCTGAACTTCGTTTGACCTCGCTCTAAGCCCGCTTAGCTTATTACGACAATGGAACTGCGCTATTTTGATCACAATGCAACGACGCCTCTATGCGAAGCGGCTAAAGCGGCGTGGATTTCGGCCTCGGAGGCACACTGGTACAATCCATCAAGCCCCTATCGTAGCGCCGCTGCAGTCAAAGTGCGTTATGAAGCGGCGCGTGAGTCGCTAGCGCGACACTTCGGCGTTTCTCCGGAACGGGTGATCTTTACTTCGGGAGCGACCGAGTCCAATAACGCTGTGATCCGGCATTGGGCTCGTTCCTTGCCGAGTGACGCTCGCGTCGGTATCAATCCGACGGAGCACCCCAGTGTCATCGAAGCAGTCAAGGCGCTATTCGGCTCGCGTGTGATCTGGTTGCCACTTTCCAAGAGCGGGCTCGTTGATATGGATACCTTGTTTGGTCACATCGAGTCGGGCACACTGGCTGCAGTCTCTGTGATGGCAGCTAATAACGAGACAGGAGTCATCCAGCCCTGGCAGGCCATTGCAGATCTCTGTGTAGAGGCACAAATTCCTTACCACTGCGACGCGGCACAATGGGTCGGTAAGCTTCCAGTTGAAGGTTTGAGTGCCTGTACCTACGTCACAGCCTGCGCCCATAAATTTGGAGGTCCAAAAGGCGTTGGATTCATGCTTTTGCCGGAAGGATCAGTTGACTTTCGTTTATTAGATGGGGGAGAGCAAGAGGTGGCACACCGAGCGGGCACCGAAGATGTGGCTGGTGTACTCGCCATGAGTGCTGCTCTTGAGCACTCTAATCCAGGCAAGGTCGAGGCCCGCGACGTATTTATCGAACAAATTGTTCAGGCAATTCCAGGAACCGCATTGATCGGAGCTGATACAGACCGGCTATGGAATACTGTATCAATGAGTATGCCGCGCCACCAAAGTGTGCGCTGGATACGCGCTTTAGAAAAGGCGGGCTTCCTTCTTTCGTCTGGTTCCGCGTGTTCAACAGGAAAGACAGGTGTTTCAGAAGTGTTACTAGCTATGGGGATCGATCCCGCGGTCGCCGGACGGGTTTTGCGAATTAGTGCAGGCGTAGAAACGACTGCCGAGGATTGGCAGGCGCTGTCGGATGCGCTCTTAGTCACTTACAAATTGCTTAACGAAGAAGCCAACTCGATGAAAAGTCAGGTGGTCTCGATTGACTGATCGAAGATTTACAAGAGGATGCGTTTTTTAAGTTTACGCCTGCAGAATTTTCGTAACATCGAGTTTGCGGAATTGCCTCTAGGGAGTGCACGTAACTTCCTCTTGGGTGCGAATGGGCAAGGGAAGTCTAATTTATTGGAAGCACTTGGGCTGGCGACTGCGCTTCGGTCTTTTCGTACGCAAACGCTAGCGGCACTCCCTCGCAAAGGGGTAAAGGAATACAAGTTGGCTTACGAGCTTGAGCATGACACTCAGGGATCGACTACTCTGGAGATCCACTCTAGCCCTGGCGGCCGAAATGTCTGGGTTGATGGTGAGAAGGTGACACGCTTAGTCGATTTTATAGGCCGCTTTCCTTCAGTGACGCTTTGTTCGAGTGACTTGATGTTACTTCGTGGCAACCCCAGCGAACGCCGGCGTTTTATGGATTTGACGCTCTCGGTTGTTAATCGTGATTACTATACCGCCTTACGTGATTTTCACCGTGGGATTGTCGAGCGAAACCGCCTTTTGAAAAATAGTGGCAGCGCAGCCGAATTCTCAGCTTTTGAGGCGGAGATCGCAAGGCACGCCATTCAGATAGCTAGCTACCGCGAGGTGGGGATGAATACCTTAAGCGAGGTTTTGTGCCGCACTTACGACCGTATCGCAGAAGCGGACGAGGGCCCGCAGTTCATTTTTCGCCCCAATGTAGATTGTCATGATACGGAAGCTTACTGCCGTCTTATGCATGATAGCCGCAAGCGCGATCAAATGATTGGCGCTACGCAGCGTGGACCTCACCGCGACGATTTCGATTTCTCGCTCCAAATTGGTAGCGCTCGAGAGTATGCCTCGGACGGACAACAGCGAGGTCTCTGTGTGGCTCTGCGAATTGCACAAGCCAGTTTTTACCGACAACAGCTCGATCTCGTGCCTGTGTTGCTGGCGGACGATGTGCTCGGCGAGCTCGATCCGATTCGCCGTCAAGGCTTCTGGCGCGCCTGCCCCGAGGATCTTCAGGTTGTAGCCACGGGGACAGAGTTGCCAGCAGAGCCGGAGAAGTGGTCGGTTTGTGAAGTGCTGAATGGCCTGATTGGATAGGCGATCCAGTGCGAAGCTAATTGCTTAAAATCCGTGTCGCCTCTTAACTCTTTTTCAGGAAGTCGCGTCTTCTCAATGCCCTATTTCGAGGTCGTATTAACTTAGATCTTCAGCTCCTCAGTGATTGCTAATTGCCCTAATGGATCGCAGTTAGCTCGTAATCCAATGAATCCCTCCTTATACTGGTCGTAATATGGCCAGAGTAGCGTACGGTCTGTCTCGGGTATCGGCAGTTTGTCGATTGCGGCACGTTCGAAAAACTTGAAATGCCCCTCATCGATCGCAATAGGCAGATCATTGACCACCTTTTTGCATTCAAATAAAAACATCAACCAGTGCCCCGCACCCTCGTAGCTCTTCTCTGAGATGTAGCCAAAGCAATGAAGGTCTCCATCGTCGAGCCTGAGCCCAATTTCTTCCTCAGTCTCGCGGCGGGCGCACTCGTAGGGAGATTCGCCAGCAGGCATGTCGAGTTTGCCACCGATCGGGCTCCAGCAGCCGCGATTAGGTGCTTTCTTGCGTTTGATTAGTAGCTGTTGCCCATGCGCATTGTGTGTAAAAATGAGCGCACTAATCTTAAATGGGAGCCTTGTATCCACTCTATAAAAACTCGTTGAAAAGATAATTTCTGCAAGCGAATTTCTTTGATATTACAGAGTTAACCAAACTGTCCCACATCTTTGGAAGCCCATAATCCTAGCCCAAGACATGTATCTAGCTTGAGCTAGACTTGAAGTAGGATTTCTCTCAAAAAGGGGTTGCTTTGCACTCAGCTCGTAGATACCTATTTACTTTTGCATCCTGCCCGGGGCAATGATTCAGTTTACTCCCCATTTACATGAATAAATACTTACTCTCTATTCTAATTTTCCTAGCCGCAACATTCATGCTGCCCGCGGAGGAGGACATCCGCGTCGATCGTGTTGACTTTAACTCTCTGCGCGATGATTGGATCCAGATGGAAATTGAGCTTTCTTGTGAGGGTAATTCTGCAGAGGAAGCACGCGACAAGGACTACGTTGAAAAGATTAAAGTTAAGGCCTACTTGGGATACACGCGTGACGCTTCGGCTCGCTCATTTGACTATTACACGAGTGAAATCGAAATCCTAATCATGGAAAAAGGAGACGATAATAATGTCTACTTTTACCTTCCGGGTCTAATCGTCGAGCGCGACCAGCTAAAAACAGACCCTGATTTTTATTATGTAGAAGTGTCGGTAAATGATAACGCACAGAAGCCGCAAAAAGCGGCCATGAGCAGCAATATTCCGAATCTGGAGATTCTTAATTCTTTTATTTCCAAAGCGGAGTCAGAGGGTATGGATAACGAGCATGTGCTTATGCCTTATTATCTCGTCTCTGGAATTGATCTTGGGCGTGTTAGTCAATTGCCTGCTGTTCTTCGTCGAGATGTGCGCAATTAATCGCAAATCCACATGCTACTAAATTGATTCGCTACCTTTGGAAAATTATTACATGAGCAGCTCCAAGCAACTTATCATCAACTGCGGCGCAAGCCGAATCACCGCCGCGGTTGTTTCCTCCAGTGGAGGCGTACTCCAAATCGAGAAATTAGTAACAGAGATTCTAAATTACGACTACCTCAACGACGATGCTTGGTTAGGTGCAGTAGGCGTCGCTCTGCACACGCTACACCATCAGCACAAGTTTTCGGGTAATGCTTCTTTTGTTATTCCAGGCAATCAAGTGCTGACTAAGACTATCCGCATTCCGCACGTCGAGGAGAGCAAGCGGGCGCAGATTATTGCATTTGAAGCACAACAGAATATTCCTTACCCCCTTCACGAAGTTGTCTGGGATAGCCAAGTAGTTGGGGATGATGGCGTTGAGACTGAAGTGCTCTTTATTGCATGTAAGTCGAATACAATTGAGGATTTCTGCGGAGAAGTTGCCCGCGCAGGTTTTTCAGTCGATACGGTCAACGCCGCCACTGTACTTGACTATAATGCGATCCAGTATGCATATCCTACCTTGGACGAAGATGTCTTACTCATTAACATTGGTGCACGCTCTACAAATTTACTTTTCAAGAATCCTGACGGCTTCTTCGTTCGAAATATCCAACTCGGTGGAAACTCACTTACCCAGAATATTGCGGACAGCATCGGCAAGCCTTTCGCTAAGGCAGATGAGCTGAAGCATAAATTTTTTAGCGATGATCTCGACTACTCTGATGATGACTCTGGGGCAAAGCTATTAACTTCTTGCTCTGAGTCATTCATGCGCCGCATGGGGCAGGAGATTACTCGTTCGATTGTCAATTACCGCCGTCAAAAGGGAGGCGCAGCGCCTAAGCGCATTCTCCTCAACGGGCGTGGGGCATTACTCGACGGCCTCACCGAGCAACTATCTACTTCGCAAAAAGTTGATGTTGATTTTTTTGATCCGCTGCAAAATGTCACTCTTTGCGGCGAGCTCGACTCAGATTCTATCTCACTTCGGCTAGAGATCAGTGAGATCATTGGTGCCGCCGCTCAGCACATGGTTGCGGACAGCGCCGGCGTAAATCTATTGCCCGACGAAGTTCAACGTGAAATGGAGTTTGGTTCGAAGAAGCCCTACCTCATTATAGCTGGGATTTGTTTGGCGCTCTCTCCTTGGCCAGTGTTTGTAGGACACAAACAATTAGGCAGTGCTTACGAAAAAGCAGCTCAAGCTACCCAAGTTCAAGTCGCCCCCTTGCAGTCTCGCCTATCGCAAATTCTTGATAACACGAATGAGGCCGTAAAAATTAGTGAGTCGATCCGCCGTGTCGAAGGTCTTGTTAATTCAAAGACCAACTGGATACAGTTCTTCGCAGAACTGCAAGCTAGCCTGACAAAGGCCGAAGATGTCTGGCTCGACTCGCTCGAAGTGCAGCGCGAACATGCCAGTGAGGGTGAGGCTTCTTACGAGGTTGTCATCGAAGGGCAAATGCTTGTCCGCGAAACTGCAGATGATACTTCTGGCATTGATCAAGAGGTCATCTCTCGCCGGATTAAGAGCCTGCAGTCTAGTTTTGAAGATTCTAAATTCATCGTATCTTCCAAGCCACCTAATATCAATTGGAGCGATCTACGTAATGGGCTCAACGTGTTAACTTTTACTATTAACTTGGTCGTAGATACCGCAAAACCACTTTAGACTCAATGGGCTTTATTAAGAAAAATCTCATTTTCACGATCATTATGGCCGTTTGCATCTTGGCTTTTGCTGCGGGGGCGTATTTTGCTTTCGCAGAGTCAGGTAAAATTGATCAAAAAAAACAAAAAATCACTTCAGCTGAATCTCAGTTAAAAAGTATGCGCTCTGCCGATCCTGCGCCCACCCCAGAAAATGTAGAAGCTTCCGCCGAAAACGTGGCCGAGCTGAAAGCAGGGCTAAAGAAAATTCGCGAAGACTTGGAACGTGGCGCTCGCGTCACGACATCGACTGATGGCATCGGGGTCATGGCGGGAATCCAGCAGTTCATCTCCAATTATCAGCGCAAAGCCGCTACGCTTACCGACAAAGACGGCGAGCCTTTTGAGATCATCGTTCCAGACGACTTCGCATTTGGCTTTGAGCAGTATCTCGATGAAGCGACGATGCTCGACGACGATGAGTTGATCCCCGTGCTTGATAAGCAACGCCAAATCCTGAGCTATTTGCTCAATAAGCTGTATGAAGCCGAACCAGAGAGTATCGTTTCAGTCGAACGTGAGTTTCTAGAGCAAAAAGCCGAAGGCTCTAGTAGCGCAAAAGGCTTTGCTATACACCCCGCGATTACTGCAAAGGTTCCGGGTGCCATCAACACTCTCGCCTTCCGCTTGGCCTTTACAGGCTACACCGACTCGCTCCGACGACTGCTTAACGATCTTGCTAAATTCGAGCTTCCTATCGTTGTGCGTAGTATTGAAGTCGATCGGCCCTCAGGTATGAGTACGACTGCAAAAGTACCTGCCAACAATGATCTGGATGCTTTTTTTGGAGTCTTTGACGGTGGCTCTAATCCGGAATTAGAAGCTCCCGAAGAAGCACAGAAGCCTGTCATTTCAGAAAACATTTCCACATTTACTGTCGTCCTCGAATTTATCGAGATCGCCCTTCCGGCTCAATCTGCGGTAGACAAGGTTTAATTTTGAATGAACAAGATTTACGATAAACTCTTACTTGCCATCGCCGTAATCGTTCTAGCGGGTGGGGTTTTTCTCTACATACAAATGTCGAGTGTCGCCCCTTCTCTTAACTCACCGGTAGACGTACAGACAGCTGACAAACCTTACCTCCCTGAAACAGTGTCCTCACAAACTCCTAGCGATGTAAATTGGCCAGAAGCGCCTGAACAATCTACTGGTTGGCGATATGATGTATTTACACCTCCCAAGATTTTCATTGATGAAAATGGACAGTTCTCTGAGGAAGGCTGGGAGCCACCTGTGCCGCCCCCCCCTTTTGGTATTTATTTAGCTAGGATTGAGCGTAAGCCCTACCGCATTCAAATCGAAGGCTCTATACAAGAAGACCTTACAGACGTTTCTAAGGTGCGCCTTATTATGAAAGACGAGGAAGCTCAAAAAACAGTTTTCGTAAGGCCTGGTGAAGAAAATTCCGATGCAGAATTTAAGCTTCTTAGCTACGATATCGAACGCCTTCGCGACGAAAATAACATGCCATCATCGGTCGCTAGAGCTACCATTCTCGACCAGCGCTCAGGAGAAGAGGTCGTACTCATCGCTGGAGAGCGCCGTTACGACTCTGGTTTCACTGTTGTTCTTCGATCCGACGAAGATGCTAGTTTCAATATCGAATTGACGGATGCACCTTCTGAGTTCGAAGGACCTATGGGAAGTTACACTCTACTGGAAATTAGCCTTGAAGAATCATCAATAAAAGTTATCAAGCATGCTGTTGATGCAGAAGAAGGAGAAACGCAGACTTTAAAGGCTCGTGCGGGGGATCCTGCTTTAACTCTCCCAATTACAAACCCAGAAACAAACGCTCTCGAAGGGCCTGAGAATACTTTCGACTCTATGTTCTAATTACCACCTCCAAAAATTCACAAATAGACTTTATCACACAATTAATTGTCATCTAAAATTATGAAAAATTACCTTGCATCACGCATGCGCCTATCCGCTTTGTTTATAGCTGGAGCGCTAGGAACTTTCTTTTTTGTCACGCCCCACTTGCTTGAAGCGCAAAGCGCACCTGAAAAGATTCGCCTCATGGCAGATACGCTTCGAGCACGAGACTCTGGCAATCTGGAACTAGCCAAGGAAAAAGCCGAAGAATTAATCAAGATCGCCCCCAAGGATGACAATGTTCAGCGCCTATTAGGCGCAATCAACAAAGAGCTAGATCGCCGCGGTGGCCAAGTTACATCTGCCGTTTATGGTCAGGCGAATAGTCAAGATGTCGAGCTTGCTATGGAACTTTCATCGACTGGTGATACTGCGACCGTTGCGGACACTGTTACCGAGGCGGAAGTTGTCTTGGCTGGAGCCGCTGCCGATCAGGATGCCAAAATTGATGCCGCCAAAGATGCGATTGCTGATGCGCAAAAACTTGCCAATCTTGGTGCTTACAGTGATGCCCTCAATTTGCTCAATGCCGCGAGTACGAGTCTTACGCTCAACACCGCTACATCGAGTTTACTTGAAGACCTTGAACGGGCCAAGACGAATGTCATACTGCAGGAAGCCCTTACCCTCGCTGATGCTGGTGACCCTAAGGCCGCCGAAGCATTGGTCGAGCAATACAAGGCAGAGGGTGGGGATTCTATGGCCGCAAGTCGCCTATCGCGACAACTCGATAAGCAAATCTCCGACCCGTATAATCTCGATATCAACGAAATCAGCCCAGAATATGTAGCGCAGGGTAAGATCATCCGTGATCTCCTAACACGTGGTCGCGCCCAATACTTGAACGGTGACTACGATGGCGCTTCTGCTACTTTTAAAGAAGTCGAAGCTCGCGATGCCAACAATACGGACGCCAAGCTCTTCCAAACTAAGATTGCAGAAATCCTAGGCGGTATTCATGGCCAAAACCTCTACAAGACCCGCGAGCAAATGCTGGCCGAAGTAGATCAGCAATGGGAACGCCCCAAAGTCTTTGATATCACCGCCACTAATGTTGCTGAAGTTGACGATGGCGGCCGGATCAAAGACAAACTCAATGCCATCATCATCCCACAGGTTAATTTTTCGGGCATGGAGTTAACTCGCGTGGTCGAGACACTGTCTGAGCTGTCAGTCGAATACGACCCCGAACGTATTGGTGTGAATATCATACCCTTATTTAATTCGAACGATTCTAATCCGCGGGTTAACATTAGCCTGCGTAATCTGAATTTGGATCGTATACTCCAGTTCGTCACGCAACAGGTAAACTTCGCTTATGATGTGGGTGGGGATGCGGTCACGATTCAACCAAGTGACAGCCTTGGCGGTAGTGCTACTTCGGTTACCGAGTTTTTCCCCATCTCTCGGGCCACTGTGATTCGCCTCACTGGTTTCCGGGATGGCGGCGGCAGTTCTTCAGGGCCCGTCGATCCATTTGCGGCTCCATCTGGCGGCGGTTCTTCCGCTCCTTCTCAAAATGAAGAAGTTGAAGCGCTTCAGAGCTTTTTCCAAAGTGCAGGAGTTAATTTCGAGCTTTCAGGCGCCAGCCTAGCTTTTGATGGTGAGCAATTGATCGTCACTCAAACACGTCGTAATTTAGAGCGCATGCGCACGATCCTTCGTAATTACAACGAAGTGAAGCAAGTTGAGATCGAAGCGAAATTCCTTGAGGTTGCTCAAGGCGATCTTGAAGAAGTAGGTTTTGATTGGACTGTTGGTCATAGCTTAAATGGCGACACTTACGACCAACAATTCAGCACTCAAGGCCGTAACCTGAATACTGCTTTTTCCGCTGGCACGGCAGCATCATCAATCCGTGTTAACCAACCAGCAACTTTTGAACCTAATCCCCTCGACCCCACCGAGGTCATTGTGACCCCAGCGCAGAGTCAAACGTTTCCAAATTCACCGCCAGATCTAACAAGCGCAATTAATCTCGCGGCAGGTGCAACTGGTCTTTATACCGCAACGGGTTGGAGCGTTAACGGTACTGATGTTGATTTTGCACTTCGCGCTCTCTCTCAAAGGACCGGTAGTGATCTTATGAGTGCTCCCAAGGTAACTGTTTTATCTGGTAAGCGTGCTTCGATCACGGTTGCCCAAGAGCTCCGCTACCCCGAAAGCTATGGCGATATCGAGTCAGAGGTTTCGGCTTCTAGCAACAATGGTAATGGTAACAGCTCCGCTGGCTCCTCAATTTCGATCACAGCGGGCACACCTCAGGACTTTGTTACTCGCAATGTAGGTGTTGAAATGTCGGTTACTCCAAACGTCGAAAACGACGATACGATCAGCCTAATTTTAGAACCACGTGTGACAGAATTTGAAGGCTTTGTGGAGTATGGAGGTCCCAGTGTAGCACTGGGAGTTGACGGCACGGTTGTCACGGTGCCAGCCGGCTTCTATCAACCAATCTTTTCAACTCGTGAATTGTCTACAGAAGTCACTATTTATGATGGCGCTACTGTAGTCATGGGTGGTCTTACTCGCGACGAAGTGAAATCAACCAGCGACAAAGTTCCTGTACTTGGTGACATCCCCGGAGTAGGGCGCCTTTTCCGCTCGGAAGGCGAGACGCGTCAAAAGCGCAATTTGCTAATCTTTATTACTGCGAACTTGGTCAGTCCTGGTGGCTCGCCTGCACGCCAGACATATCGCAATGTCAATGCCAATTCGCTCTTCCAAAATCCGACGATTATGACTCCATCAGGAAGCGTGAATCGTTCGATAGAAGCGAATGCCGAGTAGTTAATTGGCTAAATCAAATTTCAAGCCCGCTGGAAACAGCGGGCTTTTTTTATACACAGGCATAGAGCTTCACTAACAATAGAAAAAATACGAAGGTGATTGATTGTGAATAGTTTTTGATTGAATTCTCAAAATTTAGTTTCTATCCGTCCGCACTGCGAATAGTGCATGCGAAGGAAATCCCTAGTGTTTTTAAAATGGGCTTACAGAATGAGCATGGCGTCGCCATAGCTGTAAAAGCGGTATTTTTGCTCAATGGCTTCGGCATAAAGTTCTTTGAGCCATTGGATGCCCTCATCGCTGCCAGGTGTGAGAAAGGCGGAGACGAGACAGAGCAGAGTCGATTTTGGCAGATGGAAATTAGTAATCATGCCGTCGATGGCTGCAAATTCACTAGGCGGGTAGATGTAGATGTCAGCCTCAGCTTGCACGGAGCCCGAGAGACTGATACAGTTCTCGGGGGAAAGTTGCGTCCGGCGCATGGCGTCTTCGATTGAGCGGACGGAGGTCGTGCCGACGGCGATGCGCGCGCCGGCTTCGGGATTCTTTAGCTCGGCGAAGGCACTAGCTGGAATTTCATACCATTCACTGTGTATGTTGTGGTCTTCAATATTCTCGACTTGAATGGGGTGGAAGGTGCCGATGCCGACTTGCAAGGTGAGGTCATGAAAATGGGCCCCGCCATTTTCCAGTTCGGTGATCAGTTCGGGTGTGAAGTGCAGTCCCGCGGTCGGCGCGGCCACGGCGATGCGTTTGTCGAAGTCCGCATAGACGGTCTGGTAACGCTTGTTGTCATTGTCGCGCCTAGGGTCATCATCAGTGCGCTCAATGTAGGGTGGGAGCGGTAATATGCCGAGCCGTTCCGAAAGGTCGGTGATGGATTTACCGCGCTCAGGGTGGAAACGGACGCGGTAGCTACCATTTTCGCCCACTTCGAGCACCTGTGCGCTGTATTCCCCCGCCATTCCGAAGCCACCAGATGTGAAAGTTTTCTTGCCTGGCTTCAGCAAGCACCACCAAGTCAGTGCATCTTCAGCAGGTTGGAGTAATAAACACTCAACCTTGCCGCCAGTGGGGCGTTGCCCGAATATGCGTGCCTTCAGCACGGCGGCGTTGTTACGAAAAAAGCGCGGGCGATTCGGTAGGTATTGTCCTATCTCGGAAAATTGGGCGTGAGTGACCGAGCGCGTCTTGCGGTCAACTACCATCAGACGAGAGGCATCGCGCACGGCGGCGGGTTCCTGCGCAATTAATTCCTTAGGTAGGTGATAATCGAAAAGTGAGAGCTTCATTTTTATCTTTAATATTCGGCGGGCTTTGTTGCACTCTGGGATATGAATTTGATCACACCTGAAGTCCGTTCGGAAATGGAAGAGATGACTCGCCGCGCAGGGCATATATGGAGGTATCTTTGACGCAGATGCCAAGAAAGAACGTATCGAGGCGCTTGAGGCGCAGATGTCTGAGGGAAGTTTTTGGGACGACCAATCGGCTGCGCAAACGGTGATCGCCGAGGCGAATCGTCTAAAAAATGTAGTCAATCCATCCAGCGCCTTTAGAAAAGAGATGGACGACTTGAAGGCTATGCTCGAACTTGTCGACGAAATAGGCGAAGACCCTGAGGGTGAGCCCTATCAACAAGAAATCATCGATACACTGCGGCGCTTACAGCCAAAGCTAGACCAGCTAGAGCTAGTTTCTTTCCTCAGCGGACCGCACGACTCTTGTAATGCCTTCCTAACTGTTAACTCCGGAGCGGGAGGCACCGAGAGCTGTGATTGGGCAGATATGTTGCTACGCATGTATACGCGCTGGGCAGATCAGGCAGGTTTTAAAACGGAAGTCCTTGATATTCAGCCTGGGGAAGAGACGGGTGTCAGTTCAGCGACTATACGGATCGAGGGGACCAATGCTTTCGGCTACGCCAAAGCCGAGCGTGGCGTGCATCGCCTCGTCCGTATCAGCCCGTTTGACTCCAATGCGCGCCGGCATACTTCGTTCTCTTCCGTGGATGTGATTGCAGAAATTGAAGACGACATCGACATTGAGATCGACGAGGCCGATATCCGCACTGATGTGTATCGCGCTAGTGGTAAGGGCGGCCAACACGTTAATCGCACCGAGTCCGCCGTGCGCCTTACACACCTTTCGAGTGGCATCGTTGTGACCTGCCAAAACGAGCGCTCGCAGATCAAAAATAAAGCCACCGCGATGAAGACCCTGAAGTCGCGCCTCTATGAGAAATTGGAGGATGAGAAGCGCAGTGAGATGGAGAAATTCTATGGCGAAAAAGGCGAGATCGCTTGGGGTAACCAGATACGCTCCTACGTCTTCCAGCCATATCAGATGGTTAAAGACTTACGGACTGGCGTCGAAACGGGGAATGTTCAGGCCGTCATGGATGGTGCGCTCGACCCCTTCGTCCATGCCTGGCTTCGTGCGGGTGGCCCCACCTCAAGGAAAGCCGCCGCAGATCGAGAATTTGCCGATGAGTGATTCTTTAGCAAATCCTAGGAGCCTCAGCCACCAAGAGGCTGTTCGCGCATTTTCTGATCAGAGCCTGTTCGAAAACAAGACTTGGCGCTACTCGCCTGAGGCCTTTCCCCTGAGTTCTGCCCAGATTAGACAGATCGAGCAGATTGGGCGGGCATGCTGTGAATTTTACAAGGCGCAGGAAACACTCTATCTGCGCTCGGCTGAAGGAAAGAACTTGCTCCGCAATCGATTACTTGAAGCACCATGGGTGGCGGCCTATCTGGATCGTGGTAAGCCAGAGGCACTTATTCTGCACGCGAGGGCTAAGGCACTACGCGGCGCCATGCCCATGGTGATTCGCCCCGACCTTCTGGTCACGGATGATGGTTTTGCCATGACCGAAATCGATTCCGTACCTGGCGGTATTGGCCTGACGGCATTTCTCAATCGGCTTTATGCCCAGGTGCATGGCGATTCATTAGTCGGATCGGGCACGCAAGACATGGTCGACGCATTTTATACCGTATTGGCACAGCGAGCGCCAAACAAGCAGGCACCCTATATCGCAATTCTCGTCAGTGATGAAGCGGCAACCTACCGTCCTGAGATGGAGTGGTTGGCCTCTCAACTTCGACAGCTCGGCAAGCGCGTCCACGTCTTCCATCCAGACGATGTCATGCCCTTAGGCGAAGATATCTGCGTCGGAATCGACGGAGATCCGCAAAAGGTGGATGTTATTTACCGTTTCTGGGAGCTCTTTGATTTGGCGAATGTCTCGATAGCGAACTTCTTACTCAAAGCCGGTGAAGCGGCGCAAGTCCGTTTGACTCCGCCAATGCGCCCCTTCCAAGAAGAGAAGCTTAACCTCGCGCTTTTCCATCACCACATCCTCGAAGACTTCTGGCGCGAAAACCTTTCGAAACAGTCCTACAAAGTACTGGCTAAAGTCATTCCACAGACCTGGGTCATGGATCCAGTCGAACTGCCGCCGAATGCCGTGCTCGACGCGCCGCTGATTGGCGGTAAGCCGATAACAGATTGGTCGCAGTTGATTGAGGCGAGCAAGAAAGAGCGCAACTTGATTATTAAAATTAGCGGGTTTCATGAAAGAGCATGGGGCGCTCGCAGTGTCACGCTGGGTAGCGACTCGTCTCGTGCTGACTGGGAGAGTGCCATCCAGCAAGCGATCACGATGGCGGATACCTCCTTGCATATTTTACAGACCTACGAAAAGCCGAAGCGGCTGCGCCACCCCGTCTACAGGGACGACGGAAGCCTTTATCAAATGGAGGGCCGCCTGCGGCTCTGCCCCTATTATTTTCTCGATGAGCCAGACAAAGAGGCCAAGCTTCAGGGCATTTTAGCCACCCTATGCCCCGCCGATAAGAAGATCATTCACGGGATGAAGGATGCCGCCTTGCTGCCTTGTGTTGAGGCTTCGTAGCGCCGGTGCTTATCTCGTTGCTAAATATGGAAAATTAGTTCGGCTAGCCTGAGCAAGTTTAGAATTAGGTTTATCGAACGATGTGCTCATAGCTAATCAGGCTGGGCATTGATAGGAAGGGGTCTATTGAACTGTTAAATTGAGTATAGGTAGAAATTATTTTTGAAAAGAAACTTATCATTTTACCGGAAAGGCAGCTTTTTTGCTTTCTACATCCCTGTTACTAGTAAAAGCCTATGCAATGCATGTTCTTTGGTGCCCCTTGGCCAAGCTTAGATAATTTAAATTAATATACTCAAATGACAACAACTGCTAAAAAGCCAAAAAAATCTGCTACAACAAAAGCTGGAGCTAAAGCTTTTCGTTTTGAGGTAGATAACAGCAAAGAATCGATGAAGATCTCGATTCTTAACCATTTGCGTTACACACTTGCTCGTCATCCTGAGAGTGCGACCAATGACGAGTGGTGGATGGCTACCTGTTCCGCAGTACGCGACCGCTTGTTGGATCGCTTCATGAAGACGCAAGCTGTGCACAACGAGAAAAAGGTGCGCCGCGCCTACTACTTAAGTCTAGAGTATTTGATGGGTCGTCTACTTGTGAATAATTTGCACAACGCTGGCCTCTTCGAACAAACACGGGACGCGCTGGCTGAGCTTGGGCAAGACTTTACGCAAATCGCCGACGAAGAGGCCGACATGGGACTCGGCAATGGTGGGCTAGGTCGACTGGCTGCCTGCTTCCTTGATTCCCTAGCCTCACTAGATCTGCCCGCGATCGGCTATGGCATCCATTATGAGTATGGCCTCTTTCGTCAGGAATTTAAAGACGGTTACCAAATCGAACACCCTGATGTATGGATGGAAAAAGGCTGTCCTTGGGAAGTTATGCGCCCGAACTTTGCGCAAAAAATACAACTCTTTGGCCGTGTCGAGCATCAGATGGATAGCAAGGGCGTCTTCAAGCCTAAGTGGGTCGACTACAAAACGATCGAAGGCGTACCTTACGATATTGGTATCGTTGGCTATGGCGGCGAGACAGTCAACTTCCTCCGGCTCTGGGACTCGAAGTCTACGCACGAGTTTGACCTCGATATTTTCAACGATGGTGGTTACGTCGAAGCTGTTCGTGAAAAGGCGATGGGTGAGACCATCTCTAAAGTGCTCTATCCGAATGATTCTACCGAAAACGGGAAAGAGCTTCGCCTCATTCAGCAATACTTCTTCGTCACTTGTTCGCTTAAGGACATCATCCGCCGCTTTCATGCAAACCACAACGAATGGTCAGAGTTTGCCGATTACAATGCTTTGCAGCTCAATGATACGCACCCTGCGATCGCCATACCTGAACTCATGCGACTGCTGGTCGACGATTATGGCCACGAATGGGATGCTGCTTGGGCGATCACATGCAGCGTATGTAATTACACGAATCACACACTTCTTCCCGAAGCTCTTGAGAAGTGGAGCGTGCCTCTCTTTGAAAAAGTGCTGCCCCGCCATCTTGAAATTATCTACCAGATCAACGCACGTTTTCTCGAAGACGAGGTCGAGGCTAAGTGGCCGGGCGACGACGCCAAAAAATCAGAACTCTCCATTATCGAAGAAGGGCATCCAAAAATGGTGCGTATGGCCTACCTTTCAGTGGTTGGTTCGACCAAGGTCAATGGCGTCGCTGCGCTCCATACCGATTTATTGAAGAAAAACCTCTTCTCAACCTTCCACGACTTGTATCCAAACAAGTTGATCAATATGACAAACGGCATCACGCCACGTCGTTGGTTGCTCGCTTGTAATCCTGGCCTTAGCGAATTGGTTACAGAGAGGGTCGGCGAGGATTGGCCAAAGGATCTCGATAAGCTTCAGGCCATAGCCAAGTTTGCCGACGATGCCAAATTCCAAAAGCGTTTCATGGAGATCAAATACGCGAATAAGCAAGCTTTTGCTGATTTCGTGCTAGAAGATTCTGGAACCGTGATCAGCCCTGACGCGCTCTTCGATGTTCAAATCAAGCGTCTGCACGAGTATAAGCGACAGCACCTCAATCTTCTGCATATCCTCACACTCTATCGCCGGCTGCTCAACGATCCAGACTACGAGATGAATCCTCGCGCCTTTATCTTTGGCGCCAAGGCAGCGCCGGGCTACGCACTCGCTAAAAATATTATCCGCGCAATCAATAAGGTCGGCGAAAAGGTAAATAATGATTCCCGTATCAACGGTAAGATTAAGATCGTTTTCCCGCAGAACTACCGCATCACAATGGCCGAGAAGATGATTCCCGCCGCCGACCTTTCCGAGCAGATTTCTACCGCTGGTAAGGAAGCTTCTGGTACAGGCAACATGAAGCTCGCACTTAACGGCGCACTTACTATAGGCACGCTCGATGGCGCGAACGTGGAGATTGGCGAAGAAGTCGGCGAAGATAACATCTTCATCTTCGGTAACACAGTTGAGCAAGTCGACGCCATACGTGAGAAGGGCTACAACCCCTACGATTATTATAATAGTAATTGGGAGCTCAAAGCAGTTATTGATTGGCTGCGATCAGACTATTTCGCACCTGGCGAGCAGGATGCTTTTGCGCCACTTTGTAGCAGCTGGCTCGAAGGGGGCGACCCCTTTCTCTGTCTTGCCGACTATGCTGACTACGTGCGCGCTCAGGAAGCAGTAGATAAGGCTTTCAGCGACAAAAAACACTGGGCGAAGATGGCCATCATGAATACCGCCCGTGTGGGCAAGTTCTCTTCAGACCGCACTATCAATGAATACGCCAAGCACATTTGGAAGCTCAAGCCAGTTAAGATTGGCAGGTAAATGCAGGAATGAGCTTCACCCATCTGAAGTCGATACGCTCACGCAGGAGTGAGATTCCGATTAGGCGTGCTTTTCCTGTTTTTCGACTTGATTGCGTAGGAAGGCAATGACGTCTTGAAATTTGTCCACGTTTTCTTTATCGGCGTCGGTCAAGTTTTCGTGTGCTATGAGCACATTTTTCGCGTCGGAAACTTCTTGGTTTTTAAGTGCGTTGAAGGTCTCGCTCGCGGCTGCTTGATTTTTTGAGATGGCTAGCAGGTTTTGCAGGCCGAGATTGCAGATCAATTCGTAGTTACGTTCGTTGAGGTTTCCGACGATCAGTTCTCCCGCAGGTTTGAGCTTGCGAAGTTGAATCGCGGTACCAGCAAGAATACCCAGAAAGGTACTATCCATCCCTTTACAGTCTACAAAATCGATGAACAGCTTGCGGCAACCTCCGGTGATGACTGTTTCTAGAAATTCACGGAAGGCATTACAATTTAAATAGTTGGCCTTGCCCTTGACCTTGACTACGACGGGATCGGAATAAGCGCTGACGAGATAAGTGGGCTGTGCTGGATCACTCATAGAGAGCGTGGTATAAAAAGTGCTAAGTAGCGGCTATAAAAGTATAGCGAAATAATTAAATCATATAGTTAACCCCAAGTGCCCAAGAATCAATCTTTCAAATGCAACAAAGCATAATAATTCTTAAATTCTGCTTGAAATACACGGGCTTCACCAAACGCTTGTATTATGGGTGAAAATTTGAATTTATATCAAACATACATCAAAGATATTGAAGAACGTAAGGTGCTAGGTTTGAGCCCAAAGCCGATCGATGATGGTGACTTGCTCGCTGTGATTATCGACCAGATCATGGATCTCGATAATAAACACCGGAAGGTATCTCTGGACTTTTTTATCTACAATGTCCTGCCGGGCACGACGAGCGCTGCAGGTGTCAAAGCGCACTTTTTAAAAGCGATCATACTTGGCGAATCGACGGTCGACGAAATCTCGTCTGATTTTGCTTTTGAGTTGCTAATGCACATGAAAGGGGGCACATCGATCGACGTGCTTCTAGACTTAGCGCTCGGCGATGATGAAGCAATTGCTGGCCAAGCGGCTGAAGTTCTCAAAACGCAAGTATTTTTGTATGAGGCGGATATGGATCGGCTCAAGCTTGCTTACGAGTCAGGTAATGCGGTTGCTAAGGGCATTCTTGAGAGCTATGCGAGCGCGGATTTCTTTACCAAGATCCCCGACATTGAGGAAACTATTGAAGTCGTTACTTATATTGCAGGCGAAGGGGATATTTCAACGGACCTGCTTTCCCCTGGTAATCAAGCCCACTCACGCTCGGACCGTGAGCTACATGGAAAGTGCTTGATTTCGGAAGAGGCGCAAGCCGAGATTCAAGCCTTGCAAAAGCAGCACCCAGATAAGCGCGTAATGCTTATTGCGGAGAAGGGCACGATGGGCGTGGGTTCTTCCAGAATGTCAGGTGTGAATAATGTTGCCTTGTGGACGGGCAAACCAGCTAGCCCTTACATCCCTTTTGTTAATATCGCCCCCATCGTCGCCGGTACTAACGGCATTTCCCCAATTTTTCTGACGACGGTCGACGTGACTGGAGGCATCGGAATCGACCTAAAGAATTGGCGCAAGCAAGTAGATGCCGATGGCCTGCCAGTCTTGAACGACAACGGAGACCCCATCTTGGAAGAGGTCTACTCCGTCGCGACAGGCACCGTACTGACTATCAATACAAAGACCAAGAAGCTCTGCAATGTAGACGAAGAACTGGTGGACATAGCGGCCTCCTTAACACCTCAGAAAGTAGAGTTTATGAAAGCGGGCGGCTCATATGCGATTGTGTTTGGTAAAAAACTACAGACCTTTGCTGCCAAAACACTCGGTGTGGATGTGGCACAAGTTTTTGCCCCCGCTAAGGAGGTAAGCCACGAAGGGCAAGGCCTTACTGCGGTTGAAAAAATATTTAATAAGAACGTCGTCGGTTCGACCGAAGGCGTGACGCTTTACGCTGGCTCGGATGTGCGAGTTAATGTGAACATCGTCGGCTCACAAGATACGACAGGGCTGATGACTTCCCAAGAATTGGAGTCCATGGCGGCGACTGTCATCTCACCAATTGTGGATGCCGCGTATCAGTCTGGTTGCCACACGGCCTCGGTTTGGGACAAAAAAGCGCAGGCTAATATTCCTAGGCTAATGAAGTTCATGCATAAGTTTGGTTTGATTACTGGGCGTGATCCGAAAGAAGTCTATCCACCTTTAACCGACGTGATCCATAAAGTGCTTAACGATTTAGCTGTTGATGAATGGTCGATTATCATTGGTGGCGACTCACATACCCGCATGTCCAAGGGGGTCGCATTTGGTGCAGATTCAGGAACAGTTGCACTCGCGCTGGCCACTGGAGAAGCGTCGATGCCGATTCCTGAATCGGTCAAAGTGACTTTCAAGGGTGACCTTAAGGATCATATGGACTTCCGTGATGTGGTTCACGCCACACAGATTCAGATGCTCAAGCAGTTTGGCGAAAACGTTTTTCAAGGGCGTATCATCGAGGTGCATCTTGGCACTTTACCTGCCGACCAGGCTTTTACCTTTACTGACTGGACTGCTGAGATGAAGGCCAAAGCTGCTATCTGCATAAGCGAGGACGAGACTCTGATCGAGTCGCTAGAAATCGCGAAAGGGCGCATCCAAATTATGATCGATAAGGGCATGGATAACGAGAGTCAGGTGCTCCAAGGCCTCGTCGAACAGGCTAATCGGCGTATCATAGACATTCGTTCGGGCGCGAAGCCCGCACTCATGCCGGACGCAAATGCGAATTATTCGGCCCAGTTCGTCGTCGACCTAAATCAGATCAATGAGCCAATGATCGCGGACCCAGATGTAAACAACGAGGATGTCTCAAAGCGCTATACGCATGACATTATCCGCGAGCTCTCTTATTATGAAGGTGAGAAGGTGGTCGATCTGGGTTTCGTCGGTTCTTGTATGGTTCACAAGGGCGATTTAAAAATCGTATCTCAGATGCTTAAGAATCTTGAAGCGCAAGAGGGGGAGGTTGAATTTCAAGCACCGCTCGTAGTGGCAGCGCCGACCTACAATATCATTGATGAACTCAAGGCCGAAGGTGATTGGGACTTACTCCAGAAGTATTCTGATTTCGAATTCGACGACAACGCACCAAAAGGGGAAGCGCGCACCGAATATGAAAACATGATGTATTTGGAGCGCCCTGGCTGTAACCTGTGCATGGGTAATCAGGAGAAAGCAGCCAGAGGTGATACTGTGATGGCCACATCGACGCGCCTTTTCAAAGGCAGGGTGGTCGAAGATTCTGATCGTAAGAAAGGGGAGTCTTTACTTGCTTCGACTCCCGTGGTGGTTCTCTCAGCTATCCTTGGTCGAGTGCCTACCATGGATGAATATAAGTCAGCAGTGATAGGGATTAAGCTGACAAAATTTGCCCCTGCGCAGAGAGATTTGATTAGTGTGTAGAAAGTTTAACCAGCCTTTGACCTCATCCGCTCTTGGTCGATTAGTTTATTGAAATAAAGCTTCAATGAAGGCACGACGCCCTGACTTGTAGAGCGTGGCTTAGCTGTGTTTGGCGGTTCTCTCAGATAAAGCGACGGCTGCGATTATAAAAGCGCTCCCTAAGATCAGCCGGAGGACTGCGTCCCCTTCAATTTCTGAGCTCTCGCCAAAGATAAAGAGGGAGCAAGCCATCGCGAGTGGGACGACTGCATTATTAAACGCAGCCAGTGTGCCCGCACGGCAGAGTGCTGCTCCTTTGTTCCAAAGAAAAAAGCCTAGGCCAGAGGCGACGATGCCGAGGTAGGCGAGCACTTGGAGCTGATCTGCATCGAGCTGTGTGCGTTCCCAATTAGTGAGGAAGGCGCATGCGATGGCCGCGACTGCGAAGCCACCCGCATAGAGTAAGGCAAAGATCTGGTGGTCCTTGACCTCTGCGTGCACGCGCTTCCAGTCGCGGTAATAGACCTGACCAAAACCAAAGGCGATTCCGGCGATCTGCATCAGTCCGAAGGCAATCCAAAGCGAATCCATTGAACCAGCTCTAGCCTTAATAGTAGCGGCACCCGCGATGGCAAGCAGAGCGGCATAGAGATATTTTGGGTGAAACTCTCGTTTACGCAGGTCGTTTATCAACACTACATAGAGCGGTGTTAGGATGGAAAAAAGGGCGACTAGGTGTGATTGCCCAGGGACGATTTGGAAAGCCGTCATGTAGCAGACATACATGATGCCGAACTGCACCGCGCCACAGCCGACCAGTTTGAAATGACTGCCGTGGGGAATCTTCGACCAACGCAGGAAGGGGAGGAAGGCTAAACCTGCGATACCGAGTCGCATAGTCGCTGCAAAAACTGGGTCGACCTCACTAAGTGCCTGACCAATTAGGCCAAAGGAAAGTGCCCATATCATGGAGACAATGGCGAGGTAATGCATGGCTTGAGTCTAAGAAAAAGCCTCGGGCTTCAGCGAACTCTTTCGAGTCGCGGAGCCGAGGCTTTTGAAATGAAGAATAATCGCTTAAGATCTAAAAGACACAGGATTAGCTTACTTAGCCTTGATCTGACGGGCTAACCACTATGACCCCTGGGTCTGTCACTGGGTCTGGAGTGATTTCAGGTGCGGGTATAATAGTGCTAAAATCAATTTCGACTGAAAGAGTGCCATCCGAGGATACCGCAACGTCGAGCCCTGGGATGGCCGAAAGCCCACTGATGATTGCGTTAAATACTGGACTTCCCTGGTTTGTCTCAACGTTACATTCTCCAGCAGGAGGGATCGGAGTGGTCGAGACTTCCGATCCGCTATCAAATGTATTTCCTTCACCATCGGCCGTATCGCCTGAGATAACTGGCGCTGTTGTCTGAGTAATCAGGTCAACCAAGCCGTCGAAGTTAGTGATCGTCAGTCTAAATTTGTTTGCGGTAAAAAGTAAACCAATTCTGAATCTGGTTCCACGTATCGCAGCAGTTCCTAGCGCTGTCTTTATGTCGAAGGAGGATTCCTTAGTTAGCTTTTTTACATGTCCATCCAGCTGACCGTAGTCTAGTTCTAAAAGAGTTTGAGACTTGCTGGGGTCGGCCTCTAGTTCATTGTAAACACGCTGGCTTGTGTAGGGTTCTTGCTCGAGGGCAATTATACTTAGGCTAGTATTCTGATAGAGGGTAAGTTCGGAGCCATTTGAGAAAACGATGAACGCTTTACTACCTTCAGTAGAATTGAGCCTATCACCTTCTCTTAAGATATCGCCGGCTTTGAGTGGACTTTCACGGCCCCCTACTTTTATAAAGGCAGCGCCCTCGGTTCTCATGACGAGGCCACTCACGCTGAGCACCTTTGCGGTGGCTAATTCAGCTGCGTGCGAGTACAGTGCACTGTTTACCAAAAGGCAAAATAGAGTAAAAGGGATTCGCAGAGTCTTCATGATAAAATGGTGTTGGGTGGACATATTGTCTATATTGTGAATCTATTTTAATTCTTTCCGTCTTCAAGCTTTTTATAATTTCCCAGAACGAAGCTGTGCAGTTTTACGTTTTAGTGACACTTCTTTAAGCTTCCCAGGGGAAACGCATTCCATTTGTCTGTTGCCATGACAAAATTTCGTCCCTGCATCGACCTGCACAATGGCTGCGTGAAACAGATTGTAGGCGGCAGCTTAAGCAAAGACGGCGTAGGCCTGAAGACCAATTTTGAGAGTGACCAACCTGCTAGTTACTACGCAGAGATCTACCAGAAAGATAATTTACAGGGCGGGCATGTGATCAAGCTCGGCGCGGGCAACGACGCTGCAGCTCTCCTAGCATTGGCCGCCTATCCTGACGGGTTACAAGTGGGAGGTGGTATCAATCTTGAAAATGCCGCCGAGTGGTTGAACGCGGGAGCTAGTCACGTAATAGTGACATCTTACTTATTTGACTTAAATGGTGTTTTTTTGCCTGAAAGATTGGATCAACTAGTGGCAGAAGTCGGCAAGGAGCGCCTCGTCATCGACTTGAGCTGCCGCGCGAAGGCAGATGGGTGGGTCGTTGCCATGAATCGCTGGCAGAACCAGACCGATCTGCTTGTCGATGCCGCTACCATTGGGGAGCTGTCTGACTGCTGTTCCGAGTTTTTGGTGCACGCCGCCGATGTGGAAGGCAGATGCGAGGGCATCGATGAGCGGCTCGTGGAATTTCTCGGGAGCTATTGTCCAATCCCAGTTACCTATGCGGGCGGTGCGCGCTCCTTTGAAGATCTCGCTAAAGTGGATCGGCTCAGCGAAGGCAAAGTTGACCTTACTATAGGGAGCGCACTCGATCTATTTGGTGGAATGCAGGTTCAATATTCCGATTGCGTTGCGTGGAACCGGCAAAGCTAATTCCTTACGACTGTTCGATGGTAGTCGTCATCAACAAATCGCATGGGCTGGGTCTGCGAAACATATTCGACAAAGCCAATCGTAATATCACAATAGGGATACTATGAAAATTCAGCGCGTAGCTATGGCGATGATCATCGTCTTTTTGACCTTCTATTTGCTTCATCTCGGACAGACCTTGCTCTTGCCCCTAGTCATTGCAGGGGCGATTGCGTATTTAATCAGTATTCTGGCGCATGCGATCAAAAAACTGGCTTATAAAGGTTTCTCCGTGCCCAAGCCACTCGCGATGTTCGTCGCGATCGCGATCATACTCTTGTCGCTTTCTTATCTAATTCAGCTCATCACGGTCAATATTCAGAGTGTAATCAAGGTGGCCCCCGATTATCAGCAAAACCTGGAGGCACTCTTTTTCAAAGCCTACAGCGTTTTCCGCGAAGGAGAAGTCCCCAATATACGCGAGTTCCTCAACCAACTTGATATCGGGGGCTACTTGCAGAGCTTCGGCGCAACGGTTCGCGCGCTTGTTAGCAGTATGGGTATTATCACGGTATACTTAATCTTTCTTCTCTTGGAGCAGCGCACCTTTGGCGAAAAGATCAAGGCCATCATACGCGACCCAAAACGCCAAGAGGACACCTTTGTACTCATTGATAAGATGCGTTCGGATATTCGTTCCTACGTTGGGATTAAAGTGTTAACGAGTGCAGCGACTGGATTGATCAGCTACATGGTGCTTAAACTCGTAGGTGTCGATTTCGCGAGCTTTTGGGCTGTTTTGATCTTCTTGCTCAACTTCATTCCTACCATTGGTTCGATCATCGCTACTCTGTTTCCCTCGCTACTAACGCTTATACAGTTCCCTACGCTAGGCCCCTTCGTCGTGACAATCTCCGTGCTTACCGCTGTGCAGTTTTGCATCGGTAGCCTAATCGAACCAAGGCTGATGGGTAATCGACTCAACCTCAGCCCGATCGTTATTTTGCTCTCCCTCGGTTTATGGGGCTCCGTGTGGGGCATTCCCGGGATGTTTCTCTGTGTGCCGATCACGGTGATCATTATGATCATCTGTTCCTATTTCCCCGCGACACGACCCCTCGCCATACTGTTATCGGGGAATGGAAAGGCTGTGAGTGGCCTGAAAAAAGATCTTTATTCAACGTAGAGGAACGGACTCCTGTTGACAAGGCTGGGCGCACTATTTTCTCTCAATTTTCAATGCCTGAATCAGTTATATTTAATCAGCTATGAAGCTTCTAGCCGCCAACCGCAGTGAAATCGCTGTTCGCATCTTCCGCTCGGCCACCGAGCTCGGTTACCGCACTGTCGCGGTTTATGCCAATGAAGACCGTTTCGGTGTCCACCGTTTTAAGGCGGATGAAGCCTACCTCGTCGGTAAAGGGTATGGGCCTGTCGCCGCTTATCTCGACATCCCCAGCATTATCGATCTCGCCAAGGCAAAGGGCGTCGATCTCATTCATCCTGGATATGGTTTCCTCTCGGAAAACGCTGATTTTGCTAGAGCCTGTGAAGAAAATGGTCTCAAATTTGTAGGTCCCAGCGCGGATCTACTCGGCAGGATGGGCGATAAGATCGAAGCTCGCAAAATTGCCGAAAAGGCTAAGGTCCCCACGCTTCCTGGCACCCAAGATCCGATTAGCGACCGCAGAGAAGCGGTCAGGGTGGCCAAGAAAATCGGGTTTCCGCTCATTATTAAGGCTGCTTTTGGTGGAGGTGGTCGCGGCATGCGCGTGGTCAAAGATTCAAAAGACTTGATTCCACTTCTCGACGAAGCCCAAGGTGAAGCCGGTCGCGCTTTCGGCAACGACGCCGTCTTCCTCGAGCGCTATATTGGTCGAGCCAAACACATTGAGGTGCAAATTATTGGTGATAAGCAGGGCAACGTCGTACACCTCCATGAACGCGACTGCTCCGTTCAGCGCCGCCACCAAAAAGTCATCGAAATTGCTCCCTCTGTCGGCCTGCCCGACGAAGTGCGGCGTGACCTCTGCGAGGCTGCTGTTAAAATTGCTAAGTCGATCGGCTATTATAATGCTGGCACCGTCGAGTTCCTCCTAGATCTCGACACCCACGAATGGTTTTTCATCGAGATGAACCCCCGCATTCAGGTCGAGCACACCGTGACCGAAGTGATTACTGGGATTGATATCGTTCGCACTCAGTGCCTCATCGCGCAAGGACACAGCCTTTTTAGTGATGAGATTGGTATTCCCCCGCAGGAGGAAGTCCCTCGCAACGGCTACGCGATACAAGCCCGCATAACAACGGAGGATCCTGAGAAGAACTTTGCGCCCGATTATGGTAAGATAGTCAACTACCGAAGTGCCGCCGGCTTTGGGATTCGACTAGATGGTGCGATGGGTGATACTGGGTCCGTCATTACTCCGTTTTATGACTCTCTCCTCGTCAAGTTGACTGCCTCCGCACGAAGCTTCGATCTCGCCATCCAGCGGATGGATCGCGCTCTGCGCGAGTTCCGTATCCGAGGGGTCAAAACCAATATCCCTTTTATCGAAAACGTCATCCACCACGACACCTTTTCGTCGGGTCAAGCTATCACCACGCTGATCGATACCACCCCTGCGCTGTTTAATTTCAAGCGCCGCCGAGACCGCGCCACGAAATTACTCAAACTCCTCGGTGAGACTATAGTCAACGGCAACGAGCAAGTCAAAGGTCGCCCCGTGCCTGTAATGGACTTGCCCGTGATCTCCCCCGATTTTGATCCCAAGGCCAAAAAGCCTGCAGGTACAAAGGACTACCTGACTAAGCACGGCCCCGAAAAATTTGCTGAATGGATGCGTCAGCAAAAACGCCTGCTCATCACTGACACAACAATGCGTGATGCGCATCAGTCCTTGCTGGCTGCTCGTATGCGTAGCGTCGACCAACTCGAAGTAGCCGACGCCATTGCCCAACACTGCGATAAACTTTTTAGCCTAGAGTGCTGGGGTGGCGCCACTTTCGACACTTCTATGCGTTTTCTCCATGAGAATCCATTCAAGCGTCTCCGTCGCCTGCGTGAACGCATCCCCAATATATGCTTTCAGATGCTCCTTCGCGGCGCCAACGGCGTGGGCTATTCCAACTATCCCGACAATGTGATTCGCGGCTTCATTAAGCACTCCGCCGAGAGTGGGATGGATATCTTTCGGGTCTTCGACTCACTTAACTATTTGCCGAATCTCAAGGTCGCCATGGATTCGATTCGTAAGCATACAAACTCTCTCTGCGAAGCCACTATTTGTTACACGGGGGACATCCTTAGCTCCGATCGTGATAAATATACGCTCAAGTATTACGTCGAGATGGCGAAGGAGCTGGAAATAATGGGAGCACACATTCTTGCCCTCAAGGACATGTCGGGACTCTGCCACCCGAACGCCGCATATAAGTTGATCAAAGCTCTTCGTAAGGAGATTGCCATCCCAGTTCACTTTCATACGCACGACTCTAGTGGCATTGCGGGTGCTTCAATTATTAAAGCCGCCGAAGCAGGCGTCGACGCGGTGGACCTTTCGATCTCATCGCTCTCTGGACTAACTGCACAGCCAAACTTAAATTCAATTATACACGCTATGCGCGGCGACAAGCGCGATACCAAACTCGACCAAAAATTCTTCGATGACCTTTCTATTTATTGGGAGGCGATCCGCCAATACTACGAGCCCTTCGACACCAGCCCTAAGTTCGGTTCAGCCGAGGTTTATCACCACGAAATGCCTGGTGGCCAATACACCAACCTTCGAGAGCAAGCCCGTGCTCTTGGCCTCGGTGCCCGCTGGCCAGAAGTCGTCCGCTATTATCGCGAAGTCAACGATTTGCTTGGTGACATTGTCAAAGTCACCCCGTCCTCTAAGGTAGTGGGCGACCTCGCCATCTTTCTATTGACCAAGGGCGTCGAACCAAAAGATATGGTCAATCTTGAACCTGGAACCGCCTTCCCCGAGTCTGTCGTCGACATGCTCTCAGGCGGTCTTGGTCAACCTAAAGGGGGCTGGCCAAAGGCTGTGCAAAAAGTCGTTCTAGGCGATCGTAAGCCCTGCATAGGACGGCCCGGGGCACGCGCTGAAAAAGTCGACCTCGAGGCCACGCGTGAGGAGGTCAAGGCTATCACTAAGCGAGTTGAATGTAGCGACGACGATTTATATGCATACCTTATGTATCCGCAGGTTTTTAAAGACCTCGTCAAATACGTCAACGAGTATGGGCACGCCCGCGTTTTGCCCACCCCTGCATTTTTCTATGGCCTTAAGCCGGGCGAGGAAATCTCCGTCGAGATTCAAGAAGGCAAAATTCTGATCATTAAACTAATCTACGTGAGTGAACCCGACGAGGATGGTCTGCGCACACTCACCTTCGAGCTCAACGGTCGCGCCCGCGAGTGCGTAATCGCCGATAAATCGATCAAGAGTGAGGTCAAGCGCCGGACAAAAGCTGACTCCGCCGACAAGATGCAAATCGGCGCCCCCATCCCCGCAATGGTCAGCGCTGTTACCGCGACCGTCGGGCATAAGGTAAAGAAGGGCGAAAAGCTCATCATACTCGAAGCCATGAAGATGCAGACCACCGTCTACGCTCTAACCGACGGCATCATCGATCAAGTCGAAGTTCAAGCAGGCGACCAAGTCGAAAGCAAAGATTTGCTAGTTAAGCTCCGTTAGTCTTTCTGCGTTGCCTAGCTTAGGTCTTAGCTTATTTTTTATGAATCTAACATGGCGGATCCACAACGAATCAAAAGCAGCCCTTTACGCTTAATTCTCAGGATTTTGGCGCTCGTTTTGATTTTGGTCTCAACCGCATTTTGGATATCCACGGGTAGCCATACTGGCTTCTCTAAGGATCGAGTCGAGATCCCGCAAGTCGACCCGATCACCCAAATCGAGTACGTCGACTATGAGGAACGCTTCGTTATGGGAGTCGAATTTCTCGCGCTGGCCTACGGACTAGGCGTTACCAGCTTCGGCCTCAGTTTCGCTTTCAGACGAAAGCCGAATTGACTTTTCACTTTTCTACCAAAAGCTTTCACAATACTATGCAGACTGTAAAATCTCTCCTCATTACCTACGCAATACTCTGCGCTGGTTCGCCCTCACTTCAAGCAGAGGTCAAAACCTATGACTTCGAAGACCCGAAGGGGGTCAATAATGTCTCCTTTCTCTTAGATGCACCTCTCGAATCTATCAGCGGTAATGCAAAGGGCGTGAGCGGCATCGTGACTTTTGACTCTGCAAATCCAAATGCCGTCTCCGGCAACATAACGATTGAGACTGCCTCCCTTACTGCAACTAACAACAAGCTGCAAGAGCACATGCTCGGCAAAGGATGGCTTGATGCGGCTAGCCACCCTGTGATTACTTTTGTGGCGAAGAAGATCTCGAAGATTGAAGAGCTCAAAGATGGTTTCAAAGCACAGCTCACTGGCGACTTTACCCTTAAGGGCGTGGCTAAAGAACTGACCGTCCCCGTCACATTTACGTATCTGCCCGACATGCTTGGAAAACGCTCAAACGGAGCAATGGAGGGTGACCTCCTCGTGCTACGTTCGACCTTCACCATCAAACGTAGCGATTATGGAATCAAGCCTGGGCAGAATTTGGACAAGGTAGCCGATGAGATCGAGCTACGCCTAGCTATCGCCGGTGCTGCGCCGGACGCTTAAGAGCAGCCGGCATCATTTCCTAAAAAAATGTAATTGGTGCTTCCAAGCCTAGAGTCTTCCTTTCGCATCAAGTGGGGACTTGTCCGTGGGCTTGTTGCATAGCATTATCAGGCGTGAGATTACTGAGAATTAGCTTATTCGAATACTAGATAGGGCTGCATTTTCTCCAAGGTGCGCTGCCCGATCCCAGAGATGTTTAGCAGGTCATTTAGTGTATCGAATGCCTGACCCAGGCGGGCATCGATTATCTTTTGTGCAGTCGATGGGCCGATGCCAGGAATCGTTTCGAGCTGCTCCTTGTTTGCTGTATTCGGGTTTAATGATCCATTCAGCGGAAGGCGTTTACTTTGCTGGACTGCAGAGGAGAGCTCAATCTCTTCGAGTCGCTCGGTTAAGCGTTCATCAGGTAGGGCCTCCCAATCTGTGAAGGCCCAGATGCCACGCCTTGAACCAGCTGCGCGAAGTTCCATGTCTTTGAATCGTTCACGGGCCTCTTCCTGATCGAGACCTTCAGGTGATTGCCTGTAGACACCATAAGCTCTGGCAAGGCCGCTTTGCACGAGTTCACCCGCGAGGCTTTTGCCTTCGCTGGTTTCAATAAAGACATAGATACGCTTGTTATTCATGCCGCCACGGGCGTCGGCATGTGAGGTGTAGATAGTGAAGGGTTTGCCAGCGAGTGCATTCTGGGTGAATGCTGTCGCGAGCTCTCCCAACTCGATGGCCTTTTGGATTGATTCCTCGGCCCTTGCGCCAAAGGTAGAGATACCAAAGTAGCGCCTTTGTGCGCGCAGTCGCCGAGCTGCGGTAGTATTATTAATGTGCGTTTCGATTGTATCGACTTCGTAGAGTCGTGCTGTGATGGTTTGCCCATCTGTTAGGCGAACGGAAAAGCTGTCGCCATCATTCCATTTGCTCTCGATATATTCGCAATCAGGATATTGGTAGAGCCCGGTCGATGGGTCTGCACTCATCCCGGATACTTGCGCTCCTATAACTGAACTTAGGACAGCTAAGTAGTTTTGCCAAACTAACTTGAGGCGAGTGGGGTAAAAGCAGTGCACCATGATAGATGGAGATTTTGTTTAAAATGAGACTAGATTTATTATTCTGCAGGTGATTAAACTACTTACATTAACTACTTAGGTCTATGTTATATCAACATTAGTTTCACCCAAGGTTTCTTAGATCAATGATGTCGCACACGTCTTCAAGCGAAGAACCAGTTATCATAGTGGGTGCTGGCATGGCAGGTTTATCCTGTGCCGTGCATCTGCAGGCAGCTGGTCTAAACCTACGTTTGATTGATAGTAGCGACGGCGTCGGCGGTCGTGTCCGCACGGATGTGGTCGATGGTTTCCTGCTGGATCGCGGCTTTCAAGTCTATCTTGATGCTTATCCTGAGACGGGCGCCTTGTTGGATTTGAAGGCGCTTGATCTAAGGAAATTCGAACCAGGTGCCTTAGTTTTCGATGGTAAGCGACTGAAGCGCTTGATGGATGTTTTTCGCCGCCCAGCCAGCGCTTGGACGAGCGCCACCGCTTCCATTGGTGGATTCATTGATAAATTACGCGTCGGGTTGATGCGAAGCCAGATACTGGGTAGCACGCTTGAACAAATCGCGAACCGCGAAGATCGTACGACGGAGTCTTATCTTAGAGGGCGCGGATTCTCCGAAGCGATGATCGACAGCTTCTTTCGCTCCTTTTACGGCGGCATTTTCCTGGAGAGTGAACTGAGGACTTCAAGCCGTATGTTTGAGTTTACTTTCAAGATGTTTGGGCAAGGTAGCGCTACGCTACCTGCAAAAGGTATGGGCGAAATCCCCAAGCAACTCGCGGCGAGGCTACCGCTTGATTCGATTACATTGAATCAAAAAGTGGTCGGTCTAGATGCCCACTCAGTGACCCTTTCGAGCGGGGAGCAAATAAAGGGGCGCGCTGTTGTATTGGCGACCAGTGCTGCTGGCGTGGGTTCGCTTCTTCCTGAGCTTAAAGAGAGGATGCCAGAGTGGCGTTCGGTCACAAATCTCTATTTCTATGCCCCATCTTCACCTATCAATGAGTCTATTATTTGTCTCAACGGGAGTGGGGAGGGTGTCGTTAACAACGTTTGTGCCTTGACCGACGCCTCGCCGGACTATTCGCCTGATAATCGAGCACTTATTTCCGTATCCGTTTTAGGACTACATCCAGAGGAAGGTCTCCCCGCTAAAATTCAGCAAGAGTTAATGGGATGGTTTGGTGAATGTGTGGTACAATGGTGTCATTTACGCACGGATTTGATTCCTGAGGCATTACCTGAGCAAGCACCCAATGCGAATGAATATAAACTAGGCTTCATCCAACAAAAGGGCATCTATGTATGCGGTGACCATGCCACCAGCGCATCAATCGAGGGCGCGGTCATTTCTGGCAAGCGCGTGGCCGAGGCGATTATTATGAGGCGCTTATCCCTGCTGTGACCGCTGTGACCACACGATCTACTTATGATAGATTGATGAATGGTTGACCTGATCATTTAGGATTTATTGGCTAATAATGCAGCTCAATAACACAGTATATACTTTCCAACTTTCGAGCTATAGGTCAATGTGCATGCAGATTATTATTTAGTGGGATTGACGGGTTCATCAGATTCAGTACAAAAAGCGTATGAAAGTAACACGTCGCAATTTTCTTAAAACTACAATTGGGTCAGCCGTACTTGCCGGCTCGCCAGCCGCGATCGCCAAGGCGGCCGAGGGAACGAAGATTCCCAAGCGTAAATTTGGCCGCCACGACGACATGTTGACAGTGGTGGGTATTGGCGGGCACACGCTTTATTACGCTGGATCGCAGCGAGAGGCCAACGAGCTCGTTCACCGTGCTTATGATCTCGGCGTCAATTTCTTCGAGAATGCATGGGGATACCACAAGGGTGTTTCTGAGGAGTATATGGGCAATGCCTTAAAAGGGAAACGGGAGAATGTTTTCCTGATGACTAAATTTTCCAACTTTAGAGGTGATGGGGATCCCACCCTCGAAGGTGCGATGAAGCATCTTGAGGATTCGCTCCGCCGACTGAAGACAGATTATCTGGATCTTTGGATGATGCACAACGTTGTTGGTAATGATGCGCAGGATGCTTACAAATCTGACGGTGCGATTGCGGCGATCGAGCTAGCGAAAAAGCAAGGTAAGATCCGTTATGGTGGCTTCACTGGGCACACGGAACCGAAGATACATCGGGATGTGATTGAAGGTGGTTATGAGTGGGATGCGACTCTCATGCCCGTCTCTGTTGTCGGGGCTTTGAAGTCGCGGGCTTTTGAGGAGGACACGATGCCTCTTTGTAAGAAGCATAACATTGCAGTGCTGGGAATGAAGGGTTTCGGGGGGAGTCGTCGCACCCACTTGCATGGGCAAACCAATGTCGAGGAAGTGCTTCGCTATGCTTTAAGTTACGATCAAGTCTGCACGCATGTTGTGGGTATAGACAAGGTGGATTATGTCAATCAGGCGGTTGCTGCCAGCGTTGCGAGGCCGATGTCTTCGGGTGACCGAGCGCAGTTCGCGGTCAACGATACCCCGGATTCTCCCGACTACTCCGCTATGATGCACGGTGGGGAACTCTACGAAGACGGGTGCTGCTCACGCCGCAGTCAGTATCGGGCTTAAAGCTGGTTAATCCGACTGGCCAGGAAGCCTGCTCCGAAGCCGTTGTCGATATTGACGACGCTTACACCGCTCGCACAGCTGTTGAGCATTGTGAGCAAAGCAGAAAGTCCGTCGAAGTTGGCACCGTAGCCGACACTTGTGGGCACTGCGATAATGGGTGCCTTGACAAGGCCGCCGACCACGCTGGGTAGCGCCCCTTCCATGCCAGCGACCACCACGACGACTCGGCAGCTACGGATCGTATCTAGGCTTGCCAACAAGCGGTGGAGGCCAGCGACGCCGCAGTCGTAGACGCGCTCGGTCGTGTTGCCGTAAAACTCTGCCGTCAGACGGGCTTCCTCGGCGACAGACAAGTCAGAGGTGCCGGCGCATACGATGGCTATTTTTTCGGTGGTTTGCACGGGCTCAAAAGTGCGTAGCTCGACTAGGCGAGCGAGTTCATGATAAATCGCAGCGGGGTAAGTTTGGATAATCTCAACGGCGACCTCAGGTGCGATACGAGTTACGAGTATATTCTGACCGCGCGCCTCCATACTGACCATGATGTCTATAATCTGCTCGGGTGTTTTGCCTCCTCCGAAGATCACCTCAGGAATGCCATTGCGCTCTTCTCGCTCTAGGTCGACGCGGCTGTGCCCGAGGTCTTCAAAGCCCTTCAGTTGGGCTTCCGCGTCGCTAAGTTTGATCTCCCCTCTTTGCAGGGCTTCAAGAATTTTTCGAGGGTTCATTTTATCAATGCGAGGCATCTAAAAGGGCGGTGACTTCGTCAATCGATTTACTTGTTTTGCGTGCGATGCGTGCGCAGTCCTCGTATTCAAACTTTCGATATACAGAGCCGTCGGGAAGGGTGGATACTTTTGCGTGTACTGTGCCAAACTCTGTTTCGAGGGTGACGTTTTCGCGCTCTAGTTTCGTTCGCTCCCATAGCTGGCGACGGATGCCGATACTGAGGCTGTGTTTGAAAATAGTGGCTTCGATGCGCTCGAGATCCCTCGCTTGGCAGAGGCAATGCACGATCGTACCGGGACGACCTTTTTTGAATGCAGCCGCGACCTGCCACACATCAAGTGTGCCTGCTTCGCGGATCTGTTCGCAGAGGTAGCCGATCGCTTCTCCAGTCATATCGTCAAGGTTCACGGCTAGCTCGTAGACCTTGTCTGAAGTCGGTGCGCAGGCTACGGACTCATCGATCAGTGTGGCGTAGAGTAGGTTGGGTAGTTTCGGGTCGTCGCGCTGGCCGACACCGATGGCTGTGGCGATTTGCCGGCCTCTTGTGCTTGCGCCAAACTCAGCTTCGCGTCCGACGAGAAGGGCGGCACCAGTCGGCGTGGTAGTTTCCTGATCCGTCGCTCCAGCAGAGTAGGATTTGCCTGTGAGCAGATGTGCAGTGGCGGGCGCAGGTATAGGTAAACGACCGTGTGCACACTGAACGGTACCCCCGCCGACTTCTAGATTCTGACAGACGATCCGGTCGACATCGAGTAGCTCCCAGCAGATGGCGGCACCGATCATATCGACGATGGAGTCGATCGCGCCGACTTCGTGAAAGTGGACTTCCTCTGGAGCGATGCCATGCACCGCGCCCTCGGCTATGGCGAGCGTGTGGAAGCAGGCTATAGCATCAGTCTTTACGCGGTCCGAGAGTTCACTGCCTTTAATCGTTTTCTGGATGTCAGCAAAAGTACGGTGATGGTGCCCATGTCCGTGGGAGCAGGAGTGTTTATTATGGTGATCATGCACATGCACGGTGCAACGAATTCCGCTAATCCCGCCTCGTGTGTCGGGGTCGAAGTGTAGATGCCAAGCCTCGTAGGGTAGCTTACGCAGTTCTGCTTCAAGCACCTCTGGGTCAACGCCGAGAGCGACCATGGCTCCGAGGTTCATGTCGCCGCTGATTCCGGATGGGCAGTTGTAGACGAGTGTCGGCATATTTGGTAAGAGTTGGTAGCTTTGATATCGGTGAAGCGAGCTAGTGCAAGTTGACAGCTGTGAAATTGGAGGCAAGCTTTCGCGAAATGAGAGACTTAGAGAAGTTGCGCGACTGGTTTAGAGAATGTCCAGGTGCGCTCGTGGCGTTTTCTGGAGGAGTAGATAGTTCTCTGCTCGCTTTCTTATCTAAGCATTTTCTAGGTCGTGCGCAAACGCTGGCCGTGATCTCGGCCTCGCCCAGCCTGAAGCTTTCCGACCTCGACGAGGCCAAAGACTTTGCCCGTGCCAACGATTTATCCATTCGCGTGATCACGACCAAAGAGATGGAAAACCCCAGTTATTTTAACAATCCGACGAATCGTTGTTACTTTTGCAAATACACTCTCTACGACGAACTGGCGGACTTGAGGAAAGACTACACTGGATGGTGGGTTCTCAATGGAACAAACAGAGATGACCTCGGTGACTATCGGCCAGGCTTGAAAGCCGCGGACGAGTTTGAAGTGCGCTCGCCGCTCTCGGACTGCGGGATCGATAAAGAGGGTGTTCGTGCACTAGCCGCCTATTTTAAGCTGCAATGTTGGGATAAGCCAGCAAGCCCATGCCTTTCTTCGCGGGTGCCCTATGGCGAGGAGATCACGTTGAAGAAACTTCGCCAGATCGAAGATGCGGAAGCGCTAGTCAAAGACGCAGGCTTTCCGATCAATCGTGTCCGTCACTATGGCGACACCGCTCGGGTGGAAGTGGCGGAGGATCTCCAGGCCAAGTTAGCCGAAAATCGTGAAGCCATCGCGGCGGGTATTCGCAAACTGGGCTTCGCCCAAGTCGATTTTGATGAAGAGGGCTTTGTCTCCGGCAAGTTGAATCGAGTGATCGATGGTATTAACGCTGGAAAATGACAATCGCGATTGCTGCGACGAGTAGTGCCGCACCAATTAACCGCCACCTGAAAAATGCGGCGACACCCTCTCCGCGTCCGTAGTAGCGGTCGACGACAACTGTCCACAAGGCGCGCGAGGAGTAGACAATATTAACTATCACCGCTTGGCCAGTTAGGCCGATGATTAAAATAACGAGAGTAGTTTGGAAGCCCATGATGGCCGAGCCTAGATACATGGGCTTACGTGCTACGGAGGGGGCGTTGGGGTGCTTTCCCATAAAGGGCACAAGTAGAGCGACTGTTAAAAAGAGAGTAGGCGAGAGCCACCCGATGCCGAGTTGCCCGCGGGCTTCGACCACCAGAATATCGCAGAGCGCAAAGAGTATACTTGCTCCGAAGGCATAGCAGGCGGCGGCACGGCGTCGCTTGGTGAGTCTTCTAGGGCCTCTTTGAATAAGAATGACGCCAGCTGTCGCTGCGATAGAGGCAATCCAGAGCCAAACCGTCAATTCGGCCTGACCAGTAGAAAAAGAGAAGATCGCAACCAGCAGCGTTTTCATTCCCAGTAAGGGACCGACGATGGAGAGATCACCCAGATCGAGCGCCTGCACTGCAAGGATACGTCCTAGAAAGAGCGCGACGCCAGCACCGACTGCAGTGAGCCAGGCGGTGAGCTCGAAATCGCCACGCGAGATAAAGAAGAGCGGAAGCGCCCAGAGCGCCATCGCGAAATTAGTGACGGCAATCGCCCTTCGTTTGGGCGCGCCTGCGGTGAGCGAGCGTTTGATCTGGAGCGAACCGGCCGCGTAAAGGGAGGCGGCACCTGCGGCGCAAATAAATACGATCGGAGTCATTTCTTAAGAGAGCGTGGCTCCTGATTGTTCCGCTCGGTTACTACAAGTATATTTTAGTGGTCTATGGGATCGCTTACTTGGTAGCAAATGCTAGGCGTAAACAATAAGCTGCTGCGGCGATAACAGCTGCGATGGCCAACCATTGTGAATGGCTAGCCTGCGTGAAAAGGTGGCTGATCGCTTCCACGAAACCGTGGTCGTGGCCAGTCGGGTGCGCTTGCATTGCTTGGGTGAAAATTAAGAGTGATGTAAGTAGCGTAAATTCCGTTTTCATCCTTTACTCGTAAGAATCGAAAGGCTATTTGTAAATGCCATTCTCAATCCTTTTAGCTTCCAGGTTTGGTCGCTTCGCTTCCTTGTAGTGCCGGAGGCAAGTTATCAGCTTCGTAAGTGGGGAAGCTGAGCTCAGCTAAGCTATGGTGGGGCACGTCGAAACTAGTCTTGCCTTGGCTGCGGTCGACGATCACGCCGACAGCGACTGGTTCGGCGCCGTGCGCTCGGCACAGGGTGAGTGCCTCGACTACGCGGCCCCCACGAGTGATGACGTCCTCGACGATGAGCACCTTCTCGCCCGTAGCAAATTTGAAATTTCGGCGCAGTGCGAGCTGGTCGTCTACTTTTTCAAGGAAGACGAAGCGAAGGCCGAGCTGGCGGGCGACTTCTTGTCCAATTACCAGCCCACCCATTGCGGGACCGACCACAGTGGTGGCACCATAATTTTTGAGCATTGGCAGAATGATTTCAGCAAGGCGGGTAACTTTATCCATGTATTGGCAGACTTGGGCGCACTGAAAAAAGTGCGTGCTGTGCAGGCCTGAGCGAAGTAAGAAATGCCCTTCGAGGAGCGCGCCGCTGTCTTTGAAAATCTGGATAATTTCGTCGTTTTGATCACTCATATCGAGTATTTTGAGAGTAAATACGGAAGTGACAAGCCCTCTATCCGCTAAATGGGATTGTGCTAGCCCCGGTAAGCTGGCAACTTATTACCAGAATTATGCTCAGCCTGCTGCACCGCCATATATTAAAAGAAATCCTCGTTGCGACTGGCTTGGCGATGGGGCTTTTTATATTTGTCCTGCTCGTAGGTAACGCGCTGCGTGATGTGGCCGAGCTGGTCGTCGCGGGCAAGCTCGATTTTTGGGTTTTTATTAAAGTACTGGGTCTGTTCATTCCCTATGTGGCTTCGTTTGCCTTGCCGCTTGGAATGCTCACGGGTACTTTGATCGCGCTCGGGCGACTTTCCTCGCAGCGCGAAATCATTGCGATGAAATCGGCGGGCTTGAGTCTTTATCAAATCGCTGCACCTGTCTTTTTGATTGCTTTCGCTGGCATGACAGCAGCGGTCTTGATCAACTTGCACTACGCACCGCAGTCTCGGGTGGAGCGCAAGGCTCTCATGACCGAGGCGCTTACTGATAATCCAGTCGGCTTTATCGAAGAGCGCCGCTTCATTTATGATTTTCCAGGATATGTGATTTACATGGGCGGGCGAGAGGGATCAGTCATGAAAGACTTTTGGATATGGGAGCTGGACGATCAAAGACGAGCCAAACTCTTCCTCCGTTCTGCTGAGGGGATCCTTGGTTATGACGAAGTCAATAAAGACCTAATCCTTACGCTCAAGGACGGCACTGCCGAGCAGCGAGACTCGGAAAACCCCGAAGCTTTTAGCGATAACATGCCAGACTCTTTGTTCTTTGCAGAGTTGCCCATTGCATTGCCGCTCGACCAGCTCTTCGGGGATGGCGAGCAAACGCGTAAATTGCGCAACAAGGAGATGACCTTTGCCCAGTTGATGGATCTGCGACAGGGCGAGTTGGAGAAAGAAGCTGCCTCGGGCGAACCGATGAGCGAAGCTCGGCTTAGTTTACAGGTGCACATCCAGAAGAATTTCGCTTTGGCATTTTCCGTCTTTTCGCTGGCCGTATTTGGCGTGCCGCTGGCCATCCAAGTCGGGCGCAAGGAGACTTATGCCAACCTTGGTATCGCGCTAGTTATTGCGATGACTTATTATTTTCTCATCATTATGGTCAGCTGGTTGGAGGATGTCCCTTCTCTCAGACCCGATCTGTTGATATGGTTACCAAATTTGATTTTTCAGGGAGTCGGCTTCTGGATGATCTATCGTGCGAGTCGTCACTAATCATGGGGTGGAAGTGATATCTGTTCGAATTCTGTTTTAGTCACACGCCTGTGTATCCGCTCTTGTATTGTGAAAATTGTTGAAATCCAGAATCCGCCGAGCGTAGAGGCACTAGTTGATCGCTTCGGGCGTCAGCGGTGTTGCTTCGTCCTCGATAGCGCACAATCGAACGACGGATTAGGGGAATGGAGTTTCTTCGGAGCCGAGCCATTTGACACTGTGACAGGGGACCTAGTGGATTTACGTCAAGCCATGCGGCCATACCAATTAGAGGTGCACCCTGAGATACCTTTCACCGGTGGCGCGGTCGGCTACTTGAGCTATGACTATGGGCGGCGTCTAGAGACCCTTGCCTCACTGGCTGAAGATGATCGCCAGATTCCTGACATGCACTTTGGTCTCTACGACGGCGTCGCTGCGCTCAACCATAAGACTGGCGTGCTCTTTTTGCTTGGTCATGATTTTAGTGACACAGCTGACGCGGTGATTGAACGTTTGCGCGCAATCGTAGGGGCGGGACTCGACACGCCCGCCGACATACGGGAGCAGGCTGCGACGGTTGTGACAAAACGCGACACCATGATTTCGGACCTGCCCGCCCGCCGTAGCGAGTGGAAATGGAACCTCTCTCGTGTCGACTTCTGCACGGCTGTCCAACGAGTGCGCGATTACATCGCTAGCGGCGACGTCTACCAGGTTAACCTCTCCCAGCGCGCCCGCTGCACCTACGAAGGCGACAGCGTGGCTCTTTACAAAGCATTACGTCTTGGCAACCCCGCGCCCTATGGTGCTTATCTCGATCTCGGCGACTGGCAGTTAATTTCGACTTCGCCCGAGCAGTTTTTACATAAATCTGGGCGCCAACTAGAGACGCGTCCAATTAAAGGCACGCGACCTCGTGGTATCGATGCCGAGGCCGACCGACAAAACGAAGCCGCACTCCGCGTCTCCCAAAAAGACCGAGCTGAGCTTCTCATGATCGTCGATTTGGAGCGAAACGATCTAGGCCGTGTGGCCGAGTTTGGCTCCGTTCAAGTAGAGGGCCTGTATCAGCTAGAGCACTATGCTAAGGTCATCCACCAGACCGCACGCGTGAAAGCCACCCTTGCTGAGTACAAAGATATTTATGATGCCCTTGCTGCGATCTTTCCAGGGGGCTCGATCACTGGTGCTCCTAAGATCCGCGCGATGCAAATCATTGAAGAACTTGAACCCACGCGTCGTGGCGCTTACTGCGGTTCCATCGGCTACATAGGATTCGATGGCGATGCTGAGTTCAATATCGCGATTCGCAGCTTGCACCTTAAAGATGGTCAACTCGACTACCAAGTCGGTGGGGGTATTGTTTGGGATTCTGATCCAGAGGATGAGTATCAAGAAACGCTGGATAAAGCGCGCGCGATCCGTGAGACTGTCGACCAACTATGCCAGACATCATCCTAGTTACCGATGGGGAGACCGTCCCCCTCGCATCGACCGCCTCAGGCTTTGCCCACGGCTTCGGCCTCTTTGAGACGATGCGTTATCTAGACGGGCAACTTTTCTTCTGGAAAGACCATTGGGCGCGTTTCGCAAGGTCCGCTAAACATTTCGCTCTCACGCTCCCCAAAGAAGATGCCGTCCTCGCGGCACTTCATAGCTTGGTTACCAAAGCAAAGCTTACCGAAGGGACGCTCAAACTCTCTCTGCTTAAAGATACTGAAGGCAGTTGCCTCTACGTCTATTCGCGCCCGCCGATTACCTCACCCAATTCGAATACTTTAATCCTCAATACTACCAACCCCATCTACCCACACTCACTTCTCGCCGGTCATAAGACCCATAATTACATGGAAGTTATGCATTTGCTCAGCCTCGCCCGTGCTCAGGCTTACTATGATTGCTTGCGTGTCGACACTAATGGCTTCCTTGCTGAGACCGCCACTTCCAATCTATTTTTCCTCAAAGACGGCCGCCTCCACACCCCCGCGCTCGATACCGGTATACTACCTGGCATTATTCGTGCCGCATTGCTACGAGACTGCGATTTGCAAATTGAGGAGGGTCTCTTTGCACAGGAGGCAATACGCGACGCCGAAGCCGTCTTCGTAACTAACGCTACGAGCGGCCTGAAAATAATCGAGAGAATCGATGGATTCTCCGGAGGCCAATCGGTCCAGTATTCAGTCCCCAGCGAGGCGCTGTCCGCCATTCATTCTTTACTGCTAAACGCTCAGGAGTCGTCTGCGCTGTCACTGATTTGAAAAAATCCTTTACACGGGGGTGCATTTCTGGCTTTTTCCAGCGCCCTATCATTTCAACACACAATTTACACATGGGTAACCTCAAGAAAAAACGTCGCCTTAAGATGAATAACCACAAACGCCGTAAGCGTTTGAAGTCCAATCGTCACAAGAAGCGGACCTGGTAATCAGGTCGTATTAAATTTACAAATGGCTCTCCTCTTCGGGAGAGCCATTTTTTTGTGCCGTCTAATAAATTCTAAAAATTACCTCTTTCCGAAGGTTTTACATACCTTTATACGAAGTTGAAAGGAATGGCGGCAGAGGCTGTGCTTCGGTCCCAATGCCTATGCATGCGGGCGATTACTTTAGATAATGCAGCCATTGCATTGATGTTGATATTGGTCAAAACTGCTAATATATTGTAAAAAATTGTAGTTATTGTATGCCTACTTGACAGAGTACTTCATAGTAAACTAGGGTGTTCACTTCACTCCTAATCGTGACATCTATAAAATTATATACTATTATGAAAACATCAGTTAAACAAAATTCCGCCTTCACTCTTATCGAGATGATTGGCGTGCTCGCTATTATCGGTATTCTTGCTGCAGTTGTCGCGCCACGAGTCATCGAATCGATCCGTGATGCTAAAGTGACTTCTGCAGTTGCGTCCGTTAGCGCCGCAAAAACAGCTGCGATCGGCTACTATCAGCGTTACGACAATTTTCCTCTGGATACGGACCTTGTAACTGTGCTTGATTACAAATCAGATCCGGTGACACCGCCAAATTACACTCCAGCTGTTGGCGCTCTGGATTTTGGCGATGTGTTAGTACGTCAGTCTCAATTGCTCGAGCAGGAAAAAGCACCGATTGGTCGTCCTGATGATCAAACGGTTCACGCAATTGGCTGTGCTGCGGTCGGTGAACAATTAATAGGCGGTGTTACATACACCGGCACAACCGCCACAATGCGTTTCAAATCGTCCGGATCGGCTACGCGAATTGTTTATTATTTCATGCCCAACTTAACCTTACAAGAAGCCGCGGCATTGGCAGCTAAAGTCAATGGGCCATTTACTGCTGATGCGGTTTCTGACGAGAGCTTTGTCGTAGCTTCACTTGCCGGGAACGGTATTGCGGCTGTCGGTGGTCTCGAAGGTGCCAATTGCTGGTTTGATCCAGGTGCGAACCCGGGTGAGTATAACGCTTACCTCTACGTCTCGCATCAGTAAGCCGCCGCATACGATATGAACTATTAAATTTGTGGACGCCACGTCTCCGAACGACTCTACAACTGACCAGGCTTCTATTAATATGGAGGCCTGGCTTTTGTCAGAGCGTATACTTACCGTGTCACAAGCTGAATTGGCGCGGCGTGAGGGTGAGCGCCTCGGACTCAACTTTAGTGAAATTGTCCAGCGACTCGGCCTCGTCAGCAGCGAAGAGCTCTCGCAGTTTCGTTCGATTCGTGGCCAAGTTCGCACCGCGACTGATTTCATTCAGGAGGGTCAAGCGAAAGGGCAGCAGCTTAGCCTACGCCGCCTGAGTCTCGACGACAACTTGCGCGACAAGTTGTCTGCCGATTTGTGCGATAAATTAGTTGTGATTCCTGTAGCAGAGCGGGATGGATGCTTGTGGATTGCCTGCGCCAATCCGTTTGATTTACCGACTCTAAAACGCTTGGAAACAGCTGCGGGGCAGCCGATAGAAGCCCTGCCTGCGTCAGAAACCGACATTCGCTTAGCAATCAATCGCAATTATACTGCTCGCGACGAACTCTATGAAGCAGTCGGTGCCTTTATCCAGATGGATGCCAAAACACTGGATGAACAGAGTCAGGACGATCCGCCCATGATCCGTTTGGCGGAGCAAATCTTGATGCATGCCGCTACTCGTGAAGCCAGTGACGTGCACTTGCACCCGGAAGAGCGTTTCTTTCGAGTACGACTGCGCGCGGATGGCGTGCTCGAAGAGGGCCTACTATTACCCAGCGCGATTCGCAGTGCCTTGACTGCTAGATTTAAGATTTTAGCTGGCATGGACACTGCAGAGGATCGCCTCCCGCAGGATGGACGGATTCGCTTCGCGATCGGCAGCGAAGAGATCGACGTGCGTGTGTCGAGTCTCCCGTCAAACAATGGCGAGAGCATCGTTATGCGTCTACTCGACCAGTCACGCCTCAAACTGGACCTCCCCATTTTGGGCTTTTCAAAAGATCAACAAGCCGAATTTTCGGATATTTTAGACCAGCCGCACGGTGTTTTCTTGATCACTGGGCCAACCGGTAGCGGTAAGACCACTACTTTGTATGCGCTGCTCTCTATGATCGATGCAGAGGCGCGCAGCGTCTTTACGCTTGAGGATCCAATCGAATACCGCCTTCCCTTGATCCGCCAGACCCAGATTAAGGATGAAATCGGTCTCTCTTTTGCCAGTGGTCTGCGTACTTTACTGCGCCAAGATCCGGACGTGATCTTGGTGGGTGAGACTCGTGATCAAGTCACTGCGGAATTAATGACTCGAGCTGCTCTAACGGGGCACTTAGTATTTTCGACCCTGCATACCAATGACGCTATCAGTGCCGTGCCTCGCCTCACTGACCTTGGTATCCCTCCTTATCTTCTTTCTAGCAGCCTGCTGGGTCTTAGTGCGCAGCGGCTTGCACGGCGCCTCTGTCCAATTTGTAAAACAGAGCACACGTTGACGCCAGAAGAATGGGCCGCCCTCGGCGGCGCGCCAGTCGATGGCAATGTAACACTTTATCAGTCAGTGGGCTGTCAAGCCTGTGGCCAAAAAGGTTACAGTGGTCGGATTAGTCTAGCGGAAATCATTCGCATCGATGCGGGCTTACAGCAGCGCATCGATGACCAGCAGCCGACCTCAAAGCTAAAGCGCTACCTGAAAGAGCAAGGAGTCATATTAATGCGGCAAGATGGACTGATGAAAGCCCAAGCAGGTCTCACCAGTGTCGAAGAAGTCGGGCGGGTCGTGCAACTCGAAGTAGGAGAAGCCCTCGACGATGCCTGAATTCAAGTACAAAGCAGTAACTGTTAACGGTCGCTTATTGGAAGGTCACCGAGAGGCAGAAAACGTCAAACGTCTGACGGTTTTACTCGCTCAAGATGGACTCGAGCTGATTGATTCCGAGCTTCGCGATAAAAGCGCCGCAAAGCGCCATTCGCGGCTAAAGATGAAAACTGCTGAGCTAGCCAACCTAATTTTTCAGATTGGCATACAGTTGCGCGCAGGCGTGCCAATTGTCGAGGCGCTCAAATCACGCGAGGGAGAAGACGCCTCAGGAGCACAGACCATTGTTCGTCAGCGCTTGAGTGAAGTAGTGGAGCAGGGCACCCCACTCAGTCAAGGCCTGGAAGAGTTCCCTCGGGTCTTCCCTGGCTATATTCGTAATATTGTTCAGGTGGCCGAGCGCAGCGGGTCCTTAGATGAAAATTTCATCGAGCTGCGCGATTACCTAGAGTGGATGGATCAAAACTGGAAAGCGTTTAAGCAGGCGATGTTGTATCCCGCATTTGTACTTGGAGCGCTGATCATTTTTATCTTTATTGCCCTCCGATTTGTCTTCCCGACAGTCACAGAGTTGCTTTTTGAGCTCGATATCCCATTGCCGCTGATTACCCGTATGATGATCGCCGCCAGTGATTTTGTGGTGGACTATTGGGGTGCAATTTTAGCGGTGCTGTTTTTAACGCCACCAGGACTGCGGCTTTTGTTTAAAGTCTCTAGGCGGGCATCGCTGCTGCGCGACCACTTTTTGCTCAAGCTTCCTTTCTTGGGCGATGTAATTCTGACCCTTGCCGTTGCGCGTTTCCTTCGCAGTTTAATCCTGACACAGAAAGCGGGAATTGTGATCACTGACTCGCTTGCAATGGGGCGCGAAGTGGTTGGCAATGCCGTGATTGAACGTAGCGTGACACGCATCGAGACGGCGGTCTCGAACGGCTCAACCATGAGCAGTACGATGGCCAAAGATTCGACCTTCCCAACGCTAGTACGCACAATGGTCGGTGTCGGCGAGCGAAGTGGTTCGCTTGACACTTCCTTGCAAGCGGTGGTTGACTATTATGATGATCTTGTGCCGCGTAAGATCAAAACCTTCTTTGCCGTGCTCGAGCCAGGGCTCATCGTACTAACCGTTTGCCTCGCGGGGCTAGTGGCCGCCGCAGTCTTCCTGCCGCTCGTTAACATGCTCAGCCCTGGTGCTTACTAGTAGAACCATGCATTTACAAAATAGACCACCCACGATACCACGCGCTGGCTTTACCCTACTCGAATTAATCGGGGTGATGGCGGTGATCGCGATTTTAGCCGCAGCGGTGCTACCCGGTGCCATCGATCTGATCCGGACGCAACGCGCTGTCAAAGAGGGCGAAGTATTGCCCAAAATTGCCGAGGCCCTTAAGCGTGGCATGCTGCGTGAACAAATATTTCCCGTCTATGAAAATGATGCTGACGAGTTGACCGATGATAACGATGCCTACTGGTGGAATCTTGCGGCTCGCCACGGTGGCGGCAGTGCCAATGAGCTGCGCTATCCGCTAGGCATCCGCGCTGGCTCGACTGCCACCCGTAAGCTGTATTTCGCCGAGGCAAACTGGGGAGATGATAGCTTTGATGGCTTTATCGGTAATGGTACACCTTTTAACTACATTACAGACGTGGGACCTGCGAAATCTTCAGAAAATGCCGTAAATGGCTGGGTCTATCCAAATAATCCAACTGAATTACGTTTATTACTCATATCCACCACCAACCCGGACTTGCCTCTGCCAGATACTCTAAACGAACAGCATTTCAACAATTTCTGGGAGGACTGGGCGGTTGACAGTAATGGCGATCCCGCAATTGGCACATGGTCTAGCTATGGCTTTGGTGGCAACGAATGGGAAGGGCGCGCGGCCGAACTAAACGTGCAACGCATAGATCTGCGCGACTGGCTATGCACCGTGGTGATTGAGAATCGACGGGCCATTGAAGAAGCGAGTGGCACTGAATTCAATGATGCTTCTGCACAGAAAACTGGCACGCTACTGGATGACGTATGGGATCTGGGCACTGTCTATGCATATACATCCAATCAGGTAGGAAGCGAAATAATTCTACAATTGGAAGAAGTGTTCGATAACAGTGACCCTACAGCAATCTACACATACGCAGAAATAAAGAATGTAGTGCTGACAAGGCGTGGTCGCATTGCTAAGGAAGCTGTAGTTCCTGAAGACACCGTCATAACTATCGAAGTTCGCGGCAATAAAACAGTACAAACAGGAACCCCTCCAGCACCGACCACTAGCCCTGCTGCGGCTACTATCACATTGAACCTTACTAATCTTGCACCGGTCGCCTTAATAAGACCAAACAATGCTAACATCGATTTATTTGATTTTGAAAATGATCCTGCGACTATAGAGAATCGCTACTTTTTGCTTAACCAGGAACTGCTTTTAAAGGAGCCGTGGAACCAAAATGTCGTGGGCAATTTTTTCATTACCGAAAACTTTAGCACTTTACGCTTTGACGGGCTGGAGTGGCACTATTAGACATACTATTTATTAGTATGGCACACACGATACTCATATGGGACCACCAAACGGTTCGAGTCTGGCGCACTTCGCGCTCTGGCGCAAGTTTGATCCAAGAAGGTGAAGCGCAGGATCTCACTGCTCTGCTGGCACTTCTAGATCGCGTGGAAGAGACTTTTCATTTCGGTCGTCTACTGGTGTATCTTGACATCCCTGCGCTCGACCACCATGTAGAGCGCGTGCCGAAAATGGCCCCGAAACTACAGCAGCAACTCCTCTTTCAGCGCAATATTAAGCTCTATGGTGACGAGAAGCGTAGCTTGGCATCGATCGAAATGGGCCTGCAGGGTGAAGCCACCCATCAATTTTATCTCATCAGTAGCCTACCGCGTGAAATCACCTCCGCCATTAGTGGATGGGCATTGCGCAACGCTGTGTTGCTTGATGGAGTGTTCAGCTTGCCTTATGCACTCACTTGTCTCGATGATACTTTGGTCGCTAGTGGCGCACAGGGAGTGGTCCATTACCGCGGATTAGGCGATGCCGGCTACTTAATCGCTCGTGATCCCGCCGGCATAATGCTGTTTTTTAGTCGTCTAACGGCACAGGATTTGGGCACCGAACAGATGAACAGTAGCGCACGCCGCTTGGGACTATTTGTCGAACAAGAATTCGGAATAAACCCCCAGTTTGAAGGGCACAATGCAAGTGAGAGTTTCGACGACGCGGACACCGTATCCCTACTAAGTAAGCTCAAGTTAGGCGCATCTCTAGATTTAGTCCCATCTGAGCTAAGAACCCGGCAGCGGATCGTACAATATAAACACCGAGCCTTTGCCTTTCTATGTATCACTCTAATCTTAGGAGTTTATCTAACAATACCGCAGATTAATAAGAAACAGGAGCTCGAATTAGACCTCAGTGAGCTTAATGTCTCGATTCAGGAACAGACCCTAGAGATTAATCAAGTTCGGCGTAGTCTCCTCGAAAATCGTCAGTATGAGAATGTTATCGAGTTCAGCCGTGGCCGCGAAACGCTCGATGATGATGCGCCCGTGCCTGCCCCACTGTTTATTATGCTGCATGCGTTTTCCAATGCCCTGCCCAAATCTGTAGAGCTAGATATTTACAGTGGCTCGATTGATACCACCGAAGGGGTCACCACGATTGAAATGGTGGGCCGACCACTCACCGCAGATCTTGATCTACCGGCAGAAATCAAAGCTATGTTCGGGCGTCTTGAAAAACAAGGATGGCAATTGAGCGAACCAACAGTCGCTTTTGAACAAGACAATAGTCGTTCGCGTTTCGGTGATGCGCGCGGGCGTCTTCGTAAATTCACGATTAGTTTCACAGTAAAAGCATCCACGCAAGCAGGGGGCATCAGTTAACCATGCGCAAACGTCTCTGCCATTTCTATAATATCTTAGCATCCTATCCAGTGATTGTGCTACTGCTAGCTGGTTTAGTTGCCCTCATATATCTCGCGCGCCAGTATTACCCTCTTGAGTTGCAGCGACAAGCAAAGCACCAAGAGAGAATGGAACTTAAGCAAGAGCTTCAAGCCTTACAACAAGAGCTGATAGGCATTGAACAAAGTGATCTGCGCATGCGTTATATGCTCTTTAACGAAGAATTCCTCAAAACAGCCGACGCACATCCTGAAGCATTAAAAAGTCAGTTTTCACCAGCGTTCGGAGTTCATGGATGGATCCTGCAGGAAGCAGAGGTGTTTGAGCTAGAAATTTCGACTGAGCAGGCTAAGGCTTCAGATTCAAATCTAGCACGAATTCAGGGAATCATACTTGATTTGAGTGCAAGTGCTAGGAATTTGCCACAAGACGATGGGGAACCTTTTTTGCCCCTATATTCGCTGACTCAATGCATGAATTACCTTTGGAGCCGGCCGCCGCTCAAAGAGTATCAACAAATTGAACTCTCTCGGACCCATGACAGCTACTTATTGAAGGCCCGGATATTTTTGCCTCTCAAGGATAGCGATCTCGGCGACTCTAATGAACTCAGCTTGAATCCTCTGTAATGCGTAAGTATCTAAACAATCCCCGCATTGTTATACCGCTCGCACTCTTTGTAGTGCTGTGGGTCTGTCACAGTTATGGCTTGCTTGACCAGCTACTGCCCGATTTTTCAGATCAGCCGCAATCTCTTGCCGCGACTCAAGTAGCTGTCGAAAAAGAGGTGCTTGCATTAACTCCTAGTGGTCGAGTCATGCAGGGCTTAGTCCGTGACCAGTGGTTACTGCGCAGTTGGAGCAAGTCCAGCGCGATTAAAAGTGAACCATTTGTTGCGAACTTTATCTTTGCGAAGAGCGAATTGCTAGAAGAGACCCCTGCAAATGAAGTGGTCGAGGAAGTGGTCGAGGAGGTGGTGGTCATAGATCCCGTTACTCTTGATCAATATATTGTTGATCACCTAGGCCTGGATGAACTGGGCTTTTTTGTGCGGTTCGGTCCTATTAATAAACGTCAGGGTGATTCACTGATGACTAAGAGTGGCGTGGAACTCGTGCTTGGTTCGATTGCCCTAGCTGAAGAACGGCGAACCGAGGCGGAACATGCCGCAACCGTTGCATTACACCTCAGCCGGATGCAACTGCGGGCCGTTATAAAAAATGCGCTATCCGAAGTAATTTCGGACCCTTCTGTGGCGGAGGATGTTGCTTTAACAACTGAGTTAGCAGAACTCTCTGTGGCGATGGCTAGCAAACTTGAGGGGACTTTCAGGGAAGGTGATACCGTCAATGCGGATTCGATCAATCGCTTCGACGAGAATCAGACTAGCGCCTCTGCAGTTATTTCTGGCGGTCAATTTGAACGCCAGATTTATCGACTGGGCGATTTTGTTCAAAAAAACCCAGCTTTAGGCTTAGCTGAAGTTCATGATGACTATGTGCAACTAGTCGATCGCTATGGAAAATTCTATCGGCTGAATTTAAAAGACTAGACGCCTCTTCAAATAGGCTTTGAGACAGGATTACCTGCAATTTCCGGGGAACTGATCGCTTGACAGGGGCAAGGGAATTAGGCTTTTTGCCAATTCTTGTATTTTGGCTTCTCCATTCAAAAGACACTCAACTTTACGCCAGAGTAGCTCAGTGGTAGAGCAGAGGACTCATAAGCCTTTGGTCGGCAGTTCAAATCTGCCCTTTGGCACCATTTATAAAAAACGACTTACAGGAATCTGTAGGTCGTTTTTTATGGTTACGGTATTTTCGTAAGCCCTAGACAGTTAATTAACCGTGAAGAAATTTCTAATGTAAGAATTCGCTCTCCAATGTTTACCCACTAATTTGCTCTTCGAGGAATTTGACCAGTTCGTCTTCGGTCACGCGGCGTTGTTCGCAAGTATCGCGATCACGGAGAGTGAAGGTGCCATCTTTCTCAATCGTGTCGAAGTCGATGGTGATGCCGAAGGGTGTACCGATTTCGTCTTGGCGACGGTAGCGGCGACCGATTGCGCCAGAGGCGTCATAGAAGACGTTCCAGCGGCGTTGTAGTTTTTTATAAAGCTTCTTGGCAGCTTCAACTAGTTCAGGCTTGTTTTTGAGCAGTGGAAAGATGGCTGCTTTGACTGGTGCGATCTTTGGGCTGAATTTGAGCAGAACGCGCTTTTCGACTTTACCCTTGTCGTTGGGGACTTCGTCCTCGGTATAAGCAGCGCTTAGTACGGCGAGTAGCGTGCGGTCGACACCGAGCGAGGGCTCGATAACGTGGGGCACGTATTTCTCTTTGGCTGTTTCGTCAAAGATGGTCATCGACTTACCCGAGTGCTCTTGATGTTGCCTAAGATCGTAATCGGAACGGCAGGCGATGCCCCAGAGCTCTTGTTCGCCGTGCGGGAATTGAAACATCAGGTCGGTTGTAGCTTGGGAGTAGAAGGCCAGCTTGTCCTCCGGGTGGATGTCTTCGGTGATACCCGCACGAGGCAGACCTATAGAAATAAGCCAGTCAGTGCAGGTGTCGATCCACTCGCGGTGGAGGGACTTCCAGTCGGCGTTGGGTGCGATAAAGTATTCAATCTCCATTTGCTCGAACTCACGTGAGCGGAAAATGAAGTTGCGTGGTGTGATTTCGTTGCGGAAAGCTTTACCTATTTGTGCGATCCCGAAGGGGATCTTTACGCGGCCAGTATCGACGATGTTTTTGTAATTCGCAAAGATACCCTGCGCAGTTTCAGGGCGCAGGTAAGCGGTTGCGGAGTCGTCGGCAAGAGGTCCGACTTTGGTCTCAAACATTAGCTTGAACTCGCGTGGTTCGGTTAGCGAGCCAGGTTTGCCGGTAGCGGGTGAGGGGATCAGCTCGCATTGCTCGGGCTTGGCTTCGGTATATTCTTTAAGCACGATCGGGTCTAGATCGCCTTGCTTAGCCATTTTACGCTTCATTTCAGCGGCAGCTTTTTCGGCCACTTCTTGCTGGTCGATACACTCGACAACGGAGACGTAGCCAATAGTTTCGCCATCCACACTGACGGGGGCGAAGAAAAGTTGATCAGCGCGATATCGGAGTTTGGACTCTTTGCAATCGACCATGGGGTCGGAGAAACCATCCACGTGGCCAGACGCCTGCCATATCTTTGGGTGCATGATAATGGTGGAATCCAGGCCCTCCATGTCGTCGCGGCACTGAACGAAGTCACGCCACCAAGCTTGTTTAATATTGTTTCGCAGTTCGACTCCGAGGGGACCGTAGTCATAGAATCCGTTATAGCCACCGTAGATTTCGGAGGATTGAAAGATAAAACCACGGCGTTTGCAGAGGCCGACGATGTCTTCCATTAAAGTATCACTGGATATTCGAGCTGTCATTAGGCGCAGAAAGATGAACTGTGCTGGTATGGGGTCAATGTTTGATTGGTTAGAGCGACCACTTTAGAATGTGATCTGGCGCTGGAAATAATATTCGTAACTCGAGCTAAACTGATGCAGTCATGTGGGTTCACTAATGCTACTCTCTGTCAGCCAAACGTCATTGCCATCTTGCATGGAGCCTGTAATGTAAATTTTTTATGTCTGAGAATACGCAAATTCCTGAGCAACTCAAATGGCATCAACGAGCCTTACTCGCGGGGCTTGCCTTTTTTATGCGGCTTTGGGGGCGCACGCTTCGGTATCATTGGGATGCAGATGTGCAGAATGTAATGGATGCTGATACACCGCCAGCAGTCGTCATCTTTTGGCATAATCGCATTTGTGCGGGTACTATTTTCTACTTACGCTATTTTAGGCAGCGCCGTCTAGCGACTTTGATAAGCTCTAGCAAAGATGGTGCCTGGCTTTCTGGCTTTGTAGAAAAGTTGGGCGTTCGGCCAGTGCGAGGCTCTCGCTACAATCGAGGGGCGCAAGCCGTAAGGGATATGATCACTGCGAACAGCGAAGGTTTCGACATCGGTGTGAGCCCTGACGGCTCGCGTGGGCCGCTTTACGACATGAAGCCAGGCGCCCTGAAGGTTGCTCTTAAAACTGGTGCGCCGATCATCTTACTCTCACTTAATCACGCAAGCGCTTGGCGCCTCAAGACCTGGGATCGTTTTTATATACCTCACCCATTTTCTAAAATAGAAGTACGGTTGCATGTGGTCGCACTCAATGAATTTTCAGGGCTAGAGCTCGAAGAGGCGGTCGCTACTCTCAAAACGCGTATGGATGCGATCACTGTTGATTTATCTTGATGGAATTAATACGCAACCTGTTTATTTAATTTGTCTCTTCTTAAAAGACCCACTTCCAGAAACGTATGAGCATCACACCGATTATTCCAAAAGTTCTTATTATCGACGACGATAATGATCTACGCTATTCATTGAAACGTGTTCTATCTGGTCGCCAATATGAGGTGATCGAAGCCGATAGTGGTGAGGACGGTGTTGTTAAGGCCGAGAAACACAACCCGCATGTGATCCTTCTGGATAACCGCATGGGCGGCATGAGCGGGATGGAAGCATTGCAGCATTTGCGCGGGATCAACCCAAACGTGATGATCATATTGATGACGGCCTATAGTACTACGCAGACCACGATCGAGGCGATGAAGTTTGGCGCTTTTGATTATATCATGAAGCCCTTCGATCTGAAAAGGATTCTAACCCTAACCGAGTCGGCCATCGCTGCCTCCAAGGACCTAGATAAAGCAGGTAGAGTAGAAGCGGCACCCAGCGTTTCGAAGGAAGATATCGACGGCGGAATAATTGGTAGCTCTTCTGCTATGCAGGAAGTTTTTAAGATGATCGGTCAAGTCGCGGCTAGTGATGTCACAGTCATGATCACCGGAGAGAGTGGCACGGGCAAGGAGTTGATTGCGCGTGCTATTTTTCAAAATAGCCTTCGCGCGCAGAAGCCCTATATCGCAGTCAACTGTGCGGCAATACCTGAGAACCTCATTGAAAGTGAGCTCTTCGGTCATGAGAAAGGCTCCTTCACGGGCGCGACCAATCAACGCATTGGTAAGTTTGAGCTTTGTGATGGTGGCACCATCTTTCTTGATGAGATCGGCGACATGGCCCTGACTACTCAAACCAAGATCCTCCGTGCTTTACAAGAGGGCGAGATTCAGCGCGTTGGTAGTAGCGATACAATCAAAGTCAACGTTCGCATGCTTGCCGCTACGAACAAACCTCTAGAAGAAATGGTTAAGGAAAAGACTTTTCGCGAAGACCTCTACTATCGCCTTAACGTCGTCCGCGTTCAGCTGCCTCCCCTGCGAGAGCGCAAAGAGGATGTGCCGCAGCTCATCGACTTCGTGCTCAAGCGTCTCGCACGTGACAGTAAGACCGATACGAAAACCATTTCGCCCGAAGCACTTACATTGCTTAATCAATACCGCTGGCCTGGCAATGTAAGAGAGCTCGAGAATCTCATTTACCGCAGCGCTGTGCTCGCGCAGGGCGAAATGATTCTAATTAAAGACCTGCCACAAGAAGTCGTGCAAGCGACCGAAGGAGGTTCAACTGCCGATACCACAGACAGTTCGGTAACATCTGAAATCACAAGCGAATCTTTCACAGATGAGGATCTAATCGGCCAAGCCTTCTTGGATCCATACGAGGCGTTTTATAGAGAACTTCGTGATACGCATGATAATAATATCCTCGAGCATGCCGAGCGCGCACTTATCGCCCGTGCGCTCAACGAGTCTGCCGGCAAACAAGTCAAAGCTGCAGAGATAATAGGTATGACCCGCGCCACCCTGCGCAAGCGTATTGATCAATACGGTTTAGGGTAAAGTTAACGACGCGACTTTTCGCTTCCTAAGGAACTAGGAATATCGCAACTACTGCGCTGTCCTCAGAAATGCAAGATCGTTCATTGACCTTTTCTGTGATGGCGTAAGCATACACCCTTTCATATTTAAACAAAAATTCTTACCTTAGTTATGTATTCAAAAAAATCTCCTCTTACTCTCGCTCTTATTGGACTTCTTTTCTCTTTCGCGCTTTTCATAACGGGCTGCGATGAGAGCCCAACAGATACTACTGCCGTAGAGGCCCCCGAATCCGAGACGTCAGAGGCCTCTCCTGGCGTTGAAAGAGCAATGAAACTTGCCGATGCCGATGAAATATTAAACGAATCTGTTGAACTACAAGAAGTAGCAGTGACCGAACCAGTCGTTGAAGTCTCGACCGAGGCCGCTACTAGCACTGAGCTTGTCGAAGTTACTGACGAAGTTATCAGCGAAGTAGCTGCACCCGCGCCAGTCGTCGAAGTCTCCCAAAATGAACTCATCGAAATTGTTGGTTATCTAACTTCTCAAGGTGGTGGTGTTGCTTCCTTGCAACTAGATGAGGCTAGTATCAACGCACTCTCTGAAGGCCTCCGAAAAAGCCTGAATGGTGAGATCAATATTATGAAGCTTCCCCAAGAGGAAGTTGAAGCCGCCTTCGGCCAAGCCCAAGCGCGCGCTGAAGCCGTGCAAGCAGGCGCAGGCACTGGAGAATTGCCGCCAATTAGCGCCGCTTCGCTCGAAAAAATCGGTGTCGCCATTGCCATGCAGTCAGGTCTGCAACAACTTGGTTTCGGAGCCGATGAGGCCAATTTGATACAAAAAGGATTTGTCAAAGGTGCAGGTGACTCTACTCTTGACCCTTCCCTCGAAGCTAAAATGCCCGCCTTCCAAGAGTTTATCCAAGCACGTATTCAAGCGGCTCAATCTGAAATGATGGCCGCTCAAGCTGCCGCCCAAGAAGAAGCTATGGCCGACTTCGCCAAAGTTGCCGCTGAATGGAGCGGGAAGGAAAATTTCAACGTCATTCTCGAAACCACACAAGGTGATGTCGAGATCGAGCTCATGCCAAGCATTGCACCGCTCGCTGTGGCTAACTTCGTCGGGCACATTAAGTCTGGTTATTATAACGACCTCATTTTCCACCGCGTGATCGAAGGCTTCATGGTGCAAGGTGGCGATCCGCTCGGCACCGGCACTGGTGGCGAATCGATCTGGGGCAAAAACTTTCCTGACGAGTTCAGTCCCGAAGCACGCTTCGACACCGAAGGTCTCCTAGCGATGGCCAATTCGGGTCCGATGACCAATGGCAGTCAATTCTTCATTACTACCAGTACGCCCGATTGGCTCAACGATAAGCACACCATCTTCGGCAAAGTCGTCCTAGGCTATGACAATGTAAAAAAGATTGAAGGCGTCGAAAAAGGTGCTGGTGACAAACCAGTCGAAGATCAAAAAATTGTTAAGGCCTACATCACTGAGTAAGGCATCTAGCCAAAATCAATTTGCAAAGCCCGCGACTCTCGAATGGAGCGCGGGTTTTTCCGTGTAATTAGGTAAAATTATTACAAATAGCTCAAAAGCCCTTTTCGGAATCGCCCCCCAGTGGCACAGCTGGAGCACTTCGTGCATCCTTTAAGTCAGCCGCATAATGCTTATGCATTTGCCAACCAGCTCGATAGGGCGCTCCCATGGCTTTCACCCATTCTGTAATTGTACCGAGCGTCACCATGTCCGAATGCTTCGACCATTCCGGATGTAGCCATACTGGTTTGTTCGTCTTGCCGATTACGTCCATGTATTCTGTAATCGCTCCGTCTTGATCGACGATGACCTTAAACTCATTTGCCCGCGCAATGTTTTCGGCTAGTGGTAACTTCCATCTCTTCGGGCTGAGAGTGATCCATTCAAAATCTCCCTTGATCGTAAAGGCACCACTCGTCTCCAAATGGACGGCGCGTCCAATCTTATGCAGCGCATCGACCAAGGATGCGAGATCGTGGATGGCTGGTTCGCCACCGGTTACAACGACAAACTCAGCTTTCGTTTTAGCGACCTCTGCCGCTAACGTATCGACTGCAAGCCGTTCAATCTTATCCGGAATATAGTCCGGATGCCATGTCCCCGCCGAGTCGCACCAGGGACAATGAACGGGACACCCAAAAGTGCGTATGAAATAAGCTGCCCGCCCCGCGTGTGCACCTTCACCCTGAAAGCTATAAAACTGTTCGTAAATCGGTAGCATGGCATTAACCTGAGCGCTGGCGCTTCTTCCATGGGCGACGGTCGTTGACCGGTTTCAAGTCAACGGCTTCGATCCGGACGCCCGCTAAGGCAGGGTGGCGGCGTAGCTTTTTGAAGTTCGTCTGCGTGATTGTGAAGGTCAGTGATTGCGCAGTTTGCGCCTCGACGATCTGCTCTTCTACAAGAAAGCTTATGTTCACGCAGGTCTCCCCGTATTGATCGTCGATAGTTTCGCGGAGAAGCTCGATGAATTCCTCAGCTTTACTGTTAGGCTGAAGGATAAAATTGATACGACTTATCAACCTTGGAATGGAAATTTCAAGATCAAATATATTGTGTGCCGCGAGGCTCATCTCGCCATTACGACGACCGACTAGACCATGGATTAATGCCAATTTGCCGTCTCCAAGGCGCGCACCTTCCTTCGCGTAAGGATCAGGAAACATGATCATTTCATAGCTGTGAGTACGCGTAGCGAGATTGAAGACCGCCATTTGTTTACTGTCTTTACGCGTATATTTGATCGCAAGATTACACACGATGCCACAGAGGCGGAAGGTGCTGCGGTCGTCGAAATTAACCAATTCATCTGGGTGATGAAAGCTGTCGATTGCTTCGTCTATCCCCGCGTAGGCATCCATGGGGTGTCCTGAAATGTAGTAGCCTAGTAATTCTTTTTCGTAGCCTAGTTTTTCCGTCATGCCCATCGGCTGGACGCTGCGGCGATTGTTGCCTAGTTTGTCCTCGTCAGCTATGCCGACCTCATTACCGAGCATGTCGAAAAGACTAGTCTGACCGCCCTCGCGGTCCCTGCGGGCGCTTTCGGCTTCGGCAAGTGTAGACTCCAAGCCATCAAGTAATGCGGCGCGATCTTCGCCAAGCGAATCGAAACCGCCTGTCTTGATTAGCGCTTCCATTACGCGACGGTTGACCGCTTTGTCGGCATTACGGACTATGAAATCGGTGAAGTTTTCATAGGGGCCATTGGCTTCGCGCTCGGCTATAATGACTTGTGCCGCACCTTCGCCCACGCCCTTGATCGATGCCATACCGAAGCGAATACTGCCTTCACCTTTTTCTACTACGGGGGTGAAGTCTGCGCCTGACTCATTTACATCTGGGCTGAGCACAGGTACATTCATCGCATTACACTCGGCGAGATTATGTGAAATCTTATCGGCGTTTCCTTGATCCGCGGTAAGCACTGCAGCCATAAACTCGACGGGATAGTTGGCTTTCAAATATGCTGTGCGATAACTGAGCATCGCATAGGCGGCAGAGTGTGATTTATTGAAGCCGTATTCTGCGAATTTTTCCAGCAAAGCGAAAATAGACTCGGCCGTGTGGCGATCGATGTCGTTCGTCTCCTTCGCGCCTTTGACGAAAATATCCTTTTGCGCGTCCATCACGGATTTAATCTTCTTGCCCATCGCACGGCGGAGAATGTCGGCGCCGCCAAGTGTGTAGCCCGCAATGATTTGTGCGGCCTGCATAACTTGTTCCTGGTAAACCAAGACACCGTAAGTTTCTTCGGCCAACTCTTTGAGTAGCGGATGTGGGATCTGTACGGTCGAAGGATCTTTTTTACCTTCGATAAATTGCGGGATGAACTCCATCGGTCCAGGACGATAAAGCGCGATAAGCGCGATGATCTCCTCAAAGGAGCTCAAGCCGATCTGTCGGCAGAGCTGTTGCATGCCGCCGGATTCCAGCTGAAAGACGCCTGTAGTACGACCAGAGTTGAGCAGGTCGAAGGTTTTGTTATCGTCAAGTGGCACATTTGCGACATTAAAATCGGGACTGTCGCGGGTGATCTGCACGCTCTTCTCTGCGTCATAGATCACGGTCAAAGTCTTCAGCCCCAAGAAGTCCATCTTTAGTAAGCCGAGTTCCTCAGATGGTCCTTTCGGATATTGGGTCGTTAAATCACCTTCCTGAAGTGTGACGGGAATTAAATTAGTGATGTCTTGGTCGGCAATGATGACACCGCAGGCGTGCTTGCCAGTGTTACGGATCATACCTTCGATCACGCGGCCTTGATCGATGATGGTGCGAGCGACGGGGTTATGATTGACTTCGGCGGCGAGCTCAGGTGATTTTTTGACGGAGTCATCAAGCGAAATGTTGAGCTCGTCCGGGATCAGCTTGGCCAACTTGTTCGATTCTGCGAAGTCTAGGTCGTTGACTCGCGCAAGGTCGCGGATGACCATCTTGGCGCCGAAGGTCCCGAAGGTTATGATATTGGCTACGCGGTCTTTCCCGTATTTATCGCGAACATAGTTGACCACTTCGTCGCGGCGGCGCATGCAGAAATCTACGTCGAAGTCAGGCGGGGAGACGCGTTCTAAGTTGAGCATACGCTCAAAGAGAAGACCGAAACTGAGCGGATCAAGGTCGGTGATTTTTAGCACGTAAGCAACGATACAACCAGCACCCGAACCGCGGCCTGGCCCAACGGGGATACCCTGATCACGAGCCCAAGCGATGAAGTCCCAAACAATGAGGAAATAATCTACAAAGCCAGTGCCAGTAATAATGGCGAGTTCATATTCAAGTTGCTCACAGTAGCGCTTGTCGTCAGCAGAGGCGCTCTCCCAATTCGCGCGACAGGCATCGTAGTCGGTGCCGTAGCGTTCTTTGAGGCCATCCTTGCATAGTTCGAAGAGGTAGAGCCCGTTGCTCTTAAGCTTACTGCGTTCGGCTTCGCTCATCTCGATAGGCTTTTCAGCGTCGCGGACGAGTATTTCGTTCTTACTTTTGATGTAGATGTCGAGGCAGCGGTCGAAGTTGGCGTGATCCTCCGAATGTTGGTCGCTGTCGATTTCGATGGGACGTTCGTAAATGGGGTAGTGATCTTCACCAAAGGGGAGCTTGACCTCGCACATCTCTGCCACGGCGGAGGTGTTAATGATGGCCTCGGGCACCTCCTTGAAGGCAAGCTCCATTTCATCGCGTGATTTTAAGTAGAATTGCTGCGCATCGTAGCGCATGCGTTTCTCGTCAGCCACTTTGGCACCCGTTTGGATACAAAGTAGCGAGTCGTGCGGCTCCCAATCAGTTTTTTTGACGTAGTGGACATCGTTCGTGGCGACGACCTTAAGGTCGTACTCCTTGGCTAGCTTGAGTAGACCTGGAATGATACGTCGCTGCTCCTCAATCCCATGATCCATGATTTCGATGATAAAGTAGTCCTTTCCGAAAATATCGATAAACTTAGCCGTGGCAGCGCGAGCGTTCTCATATTCGTCAGCGAGCAGAAATTTAGGAATGACCCCAGCGAGACAGCCGGAGAAACCGATCAAGCCATCGCTATGCGCGGCCAGCGTCTTCATATCTGTGCGCGGGTTGCGGTAGAAACCCCGGGTGTGGGCTTTGGAGACAAGCTTGCAGAGGTTCTGGTAGCCAGTGAAATTACGCGCGAGTAGCCCCATGTGGCGGGACTTTTGTTTCGCGCGCTCCTCGTTGATTAGCGCGAGCTCGTCTTCGTAAACCAGATAGATTTCGCAGCCGAGTAGTGGCTTGATCCCATGTTTTTCCGCCTGCTTGAAGAAGCTGGTTAGCCCGTAGAGCACCCCGTGGTCGGTGATCGAAAGCGCCTTCATCCCCAGTTCCGACGCGCGGGAACAAAGCTTATCTGTCCGGCTACAACCATCCAACAGACTGTGGTCTGTGTGGACGTGTAGGTGGACGAATTCGGTATCTTTTGTCGACATCGGATCGCCAGACTGAAGCCGCGTTTCAGCATGGCAAGCAGAAGCTATGTGCAGTCTAGATTCAGATAGATGGCAAGCTCGTCTAACCGAACAAATAAATCGCTTTTGATATCCTAAAATTCATCATATTAAGCAAAGTAAGTTGCAATTTCATCTACCGAGATACTTATTAAAACGAATTCTATGAGCCATTATACATACCCCTTGAGGCCATTTATGAAAGCTAAGCTTTGCTTCTGTGTTTTAACGGCCTTGCCGTCTCTTACTGAGGCACATTGCGATTCATTAGAAATTACGGGCACAAGCTGGGAGTCTAATAGTTCTGCCCTAGCAATGACATTCACCAGTAAGCCGGGAAAAATATATGAAGTGCAAGGAAGTCCTGATTTGGCGGGTTTCAGTCCAGTGACTGATGTTGCGGGCGCGAGCGAGGTTGTGCAGACTACTGTGGCCGCGCCTTCTGTCGGTGAGGATCAGTATTTTTTTAAGATTCAAGAGAAACTTGAAGCGCCCAACGCTACTTGGCTGGGTTCCCACCCCGGGACTCAGGAAGAGTTAGAGTCGCACGGACATTACATTATGGAGTGCCAAGATGGGGGATTTCTTCAGGTTGGTGAAATGGGAATCCCAGGTTCTAACGCAAAAATTTTAGTAGTGAAAACTAAAGCAGACGGAACCCTTGAATGGAAAAAACCGTTTGGCACGGGTAACAGAAACATGGGAAATTCCGCACTAGAGGTCGCCGACGGATATTTAATCTGTGGAATGCTTTCAGGTAATAGCGCCATACTGAAGCTCAATAAGACAACCGGTAGCACCATTTTTAGCAAACCACACAATAATGGCGGCATTGATGGTTTTGAGCATATGGCTTTAACACCTTCTGGAATTCTAGCCGTAGGCTTTATTCGGGCCGAAGATGCGGAAAATACTTTTTTCCCTTATGCTCAAGGTTACATCACGTTTCTTGATGCAGAGGGAAACAGGACCAATCGCCAAAGCGTGAATTCATACATGTCTCACGCTTACCGGATAAAGCCTATCGGGTCTGACTATATTATTTCAGGGACTACCGAAGACGCCCTGCAATTCGCCGTTATTAAAATTAATAGTTCCGGCGGTATATTATGGTACGAAACATTTGGAGGCAGTAATCAAGACCATTGCTTTGGAATGGACGTAGCAGCGGACGGGTCAATTTTCCTCACGGGGCATACTATATCCGAGACTGTAATACCGGATGAAACGATGGACAGCACCCCTTGGGAAACTTATACCATCAAGCTAGATTCAAGCGGCAATAAGTTATGGGACAAAAAACGTGGGAATCCTCGAGGTTTTGATGCTCGGTATATTCATGACGAAACATGGGGCATCAAAGCAACCTGTGATGGCGGGTGCATCATCTCGGCTGGAACGGGCGATGAGTATGACGACTATTCCGCACAGATTGGCGGAGTCAGTTCAGACCAATGGGAAGCCTATATCGTGAAATACGACGCTAATGGTAATCTGGAATGGGAGGAAACCTTTAGCAGCGGAGATTTTGGTCTTGAAGGTGATTGGGCGGCAGAAGACATTGATCTTACTAGCGATGGGGGCGCAGTCATTGCGGTGGATAATGGGCAATTCGGCTTCCTCAAACTGGCGCCTTTTTAAAGCTTAACTACCCTTAGGTGCTTTAAGCTTTTCTAGTTCTGCCTCGATTTCTGTGATCCCTTTACCTGACTTCGCCCAGTTGTTGAGAATGAGTGATCCATAAGCAGAAGCACGCATTCCAAGTTTTTTGGCACGAGCTTCAATGGCTTCATGGACATCATTTGGTATCCAGCAGTTTAGCTGTTTTTTAGAATTCATACTTATTGTTAAGATATTGTTAAGAGATTGTTAAGACTTTTACTTAATAGATTAATAATAAGAAGACATTCTCAATGCTACTCTTGAAACAATTCTAACTACTAATGTGGCATACTATTAAAGTTAAGCAAATTAATTATATGGTTGAATAATAATTACTTATAGGTTTTCTAGCGTAATTTAATATTCTAGAATTTTTGTCCTGGCTCTAATCGTTAAGTTATGGCACTAATAGGTCAAAACCATGAATTTCTTCATTAAGTCATAACGAAGAATTTATTTCATATCTCAAGCGGAGGGGCTTAAAGCTGGAGTGACCAGTGATACTCTGGGCGCAGCTTTTTTAAAGCTAGAATCTAATTAGGGCACAACAAGTCGTTATCCAAGCTTTCGACACCTATCCCTAATCGATAATCTGGAAGATGTGAGCGGTACACTTTTGCGGATTTAGTTCCAAGTAGGGTTTCTTGTCGTCCCAGAGATATTCTTTGGGGGCATCGGCGAAATGATCGACTAAGCGGAGGGTGCCTGTGTGGCCTAGGTCTAGGGCTTTTGCTGTCAGGTCGAGCTTGCCGCCTTGTTGGTTTTCCCAGTCCATATTCACGACGACAATAAAACGGTCGTTCTTCTCAAAATTCTGCTTCAGATAGGCGATAATACGGCTATTGGAGCAGGGAATGAAATGAATGTTGAAGGTGCGCTGGAAGGCTTCGTGCTTGTTGCGGATGGCGTTCATGCGGGCGATCTCCGCGCGGATGTTGCCTGGCTTATCGAGATCCCAGGCTTTAAGCTGATATTTTTCGCTGTGGTTGTTTTCCTCCTTGCCGGGGTAGGGCTCGTGGTCGAGCAGCTCATAAGCGGGGCCATAGAGGCCGACGTTGGACGAGAGCGTGGCAGCGAGCACATAGCGACCAATGAAAGTGGCTCGCTTACCTGTCTGCAGGTCAGCGTGGAGGATGTCTGGAGTATTTGGCCAGAAGTTTGGCCAGAAGTATTCCTTCGACTCGCTTTGGGTGAGCTCTTCGATATATTGTTTTAGCTCAGCAGCAGTGTTGCGCCAGGTGAAGTAGGTGTAGCCGTGGGTGAAGCCGCTTTTGGCGAGGAAGTATTTACGCTTTGGTCGGGTGAAGGCTTCGGCTAGGAAAATGACCTCGGGGTGCTTTGCTTTAATGTTAAAGATGCACCAGCGCCAAAACTCCATCGATTTGGTATGGGGATTGTCGACGCGGAAGACTTTTACGCCTTGCTCGATCCAATACTCGAAGACGGATTTGAGCTCATCCCAGAGATTTTTCCAGTCTTCGGATTCGAAGTTGATTGGTAAAATATCTTGATATTTCTTGGGTGGATTTTCGGCATATTGGACGGTGCCGTCAGGGCGCCAGCGGAACCACTTGGGGTGTTTTTTGACCCATGGGTGGTCGGGCGCACATTGAAAGGCGATATCAAGCGCGACTTCCATCCCGCGCATTCCGGCTTCCTCGAGGAAGTGCTGAAAGTCTTCAAGGCTGCCAAGTGCGGGGAGGATTGATTTATGGCCACCTTCTTTGGCACCGACTGCCCAAGGGCTACCTACGTCTTCGCTACTGGGGTTAAGGGTATTGTTTTTGCCTTTGCGGAATTCACGGCCGACAGGGTGAATCGGGGGAAAATAGACGATATTGAAGCCCATTTTATGGATGAGGGGTAGCTGTTTGACGGCGTCCTTAAAAGTCCCATGGGTTTTGCCGTCATAGACGCATGAGCGTGGAAAGTATTCATACCATGTGCTGAAAGCGGCTAGCCCACGCTCGATAAGCATTAGGGAGCGGGTGCTCGTGGTCTCCCAATCTCGTTGTGGGTAGATGCGGGCGATGCCAGCCACATGCCGGCTGCAAGCGAGGTTGATGCGTGCCTTGATGTCGGCCGTGGAGTCTACTAGCTGGGCGGCCCATTCAAGGAGCTTTGCGGCGTGCTTTTTATTCGCACGCTTGGCGGCTTGTTCGAGTAGCTCGGCCCCGATGCGGCATTCTAGGTCGAGGGGGACGCCTTCTTGATGTTTCTTTTGGAAGCCTTCATACCAGCTGCCGTAGTGGTCAACCACTCCAGCTATTTCATACTCGAAAAGACCAATGGATTCGGTGCGGTAAGTGGCTTCGAACTCGTCGTTACCTCGTGGCGCCATGGGGAACACTTGCCAAGATTTCGTATTTATTTTTCGGATGCGTAACTCGACTTGGATCAGGTCATGTGAATCAGTGAATGCATGCGCAGCGAAGGCTACCCAATCGCCGACGACTCGTTTGAAAGGGTGGCGCCCGCCGTCGATGGACGGGGTGATTTGATCGATGACGACACGGCGAATGCCCGCGGGTTTGGCGAGAAAAGACATCTTTTGAATTAAGAATTAGGATTATTAAGCGCTGCGTAGAGATCCCTTGTTTGCTTGGCGATGCTTGTCCAGCTGAAGCGCTCGACCGCCCGTTTGCGACCGGCCCTAGCGAAGCGCTTGCGTTTCTCGGGGTCTACCATCAGTTGGTTCACTTTTTGGGCGAGGTCCTTGGCATAGGTTCTTGGGTGGAGTGGGGCGAATGGGTTCTCCGCTTGCTGGGCGACGGGGACGAGGAAGCCTGTCTCATCGTGAACAACGACCTCAGGGATACCGCCGACCATGGAGCTAACGACGGGGGTCTCACAGGCCATGGCTTCAAGGTTAATGATGCCGAATGGCTCGTAGATTGATGGGCAACAGAAGACGGCTGCACCAGAGTAAAGTTGAATGACGTCGGTCTTGTTGACCATCTCGTCGATCCAATAAATGCCATCGCGCTCTGCGCTGGCTTGAGCCACGGCGGCTTTCATTTCGGCACCGATCTCTTTGGTGTCGGGAGCTCCTGCGCAGAGAACTACATTATAGTCCTCGTTCATAGACTTGATTGCCTCCACCAGGTGGATGATGCCTTTCTGCCGGGTGATACGGCCGACAAAGAGGACGAAGGGCTTGTCGTTTGGGATCTTGAACTTATTCAGTGCTGGAGTGGGATCGACTGACTTGTATTCTTCGGTGTCGATGCCGTTGTAGATAACGTGAATCTTTTCGGGCGCGATGTTAAAGTGTTTTAAGAGGTCGGTCTTAGTGCCTTCGGAGACAGCGACTACCGCATCGGCCATTTCGAGCGCAGACTTTTCGACCCAAGAGCTAAAATCGTAACCACCTTTTAACTGCTCGCGCTTCCATGGGCGAAGGGGTTCGAGCGAGTGACTAGTTATGACGAGGGGAATGCCGTAGTTGATCTTTGTCATGATGCCGGCGAGGTGGGTATACCATGTATGACAGTGCACGACGTCGGCATCGTTGCCATCGGCATTATAGCTGATTGCGCGTTGCGAACTTCCGAAGATGGGGTGTAAATGTTTAGGCGCATCGAAATTAGCCGTGTCGATGGGGTAGCCTTTGACTTTAAGCGGGTAGTCCTCTTTTGCCTTTTGATCGCCAAATGCGCGTACATCGACATCGACGTCGGGTAGTTTAGCAAGTTCCCGAGTTAGATACTCTACGTGCACGCCAGCACCACCGTAATTGCAAGGGGGGTATTCATTCGTATAGATGAGAGCATTCATGGGTGAAGTATGAGATTTTTGTATTAGAAGTCCGAAAGTGGTTCCCGCTTCCTTTACGAGCAAGTTTACGCCTGTCTTACCCGCTGGCTAACTCAATAGATCTGGCTTTGGCGGCCGCGAGTGCCTGATCGACGAGCCTTCGTAAGTCGCCTTCTTCGAGGACTTTGAGTGCGGCGGCTGTGGTGCCTCCCGGGGAAGTGACTGCATTACGAAGAGCTTCGGCGGTCTCTTCACTTTCGGCAAGAAGCATGGCGGCTCCTAGTAGCGTGTCGACGGCGAGTGTATCAGCAAGGCTCTCGTCTAGGCCGCAGTTAACTCCGGCTTCGCGCAGTGCGGCAGCAAATTCAAATACGTAGGCGGGTCCACTGCCGCTGAGCGCGGTAACAGCATCAAGGTCCTCCTCTTCGACTTCGTGGAAATTGCCCAAGGCGCTGAGGGTATTTTCTACGATTTCAACGTCTTTTTCGGAAAGTTCACGTAGCGGAGCAAATGCGCTAACGCCGGCACCAATCTGGCCAGGAGTGTTCGGCATAGTGCGCACGACGTTGCGAGCGTGGGCAAACTTTTCGCTCAGGCGTACGAGTGGGGTGCCTGCGAGAATGGAGAGAATTAGCTTACCCCGTGCGGCTTCAGCAAGTTCAGCTGTGACCGCGGTAAACTGCTGTGGCTTACAAGCCAGTACGACGGCTTCGGTTTCATGGAGCGCGGAAGTAATTTCGGGCATAAATAGGATACCGGTGGTTTCGGCGAGTGCGGGACCCGTGGAATCGTCACCACAAGTACAAGCAATCTCTTCAGGGACGTAGTGCCCTTTTTCGAGAAGGCCTTGGACGATGGCGGAGGCCATGCGGCCAGCGCCGATAAATGTAATTTTTATGGGCATCTTGTGAGTGTGGTTTGTGATTACAGCCTGGTTTTTAAATATTAGAGACAAATGCTGCGACTTTATAAATCAAAGTGGATAAGTGAGTATCGCGGTGACGCCGCTTTCGGTGTTTTCTTTAAGATGAATATCTCCTTCAAGGTTACGGATGGTATGACGAGCGATGGTCAAACCCATGCCCCGACCGACGGAGGTTTTGGTCGTACTGAATGGCTCAAAGAGTAGGTCGATGACTGTGGGGTCGATACCCTCGCCCTTGTCGGAGACTTCCAAGTGGAGCATCTCTGAACCATTTTTATGCTGGGTGCTAGCATGAAGTGAAATTGTGCGATCGCTAGACGGGGTATCTTCGCGGTAGCTCTCCCATGCGTTGATTAGTAGTTTACCGAGTATGATCTCGAAGGTTTCCGCATTAGCGGATATACACGTTTTGGGTTCGATTGAAGAGTTGACGAAGACTTCAGCATCGACTTCGTATTCTTCTTTAAAACGCGCGATACTGCTCTCGATTAGCTCTGGTATAGAGATCTCCGCTAGTTCATAACGTTCGTTGCTAGCGATCATACTAAGTTGATGGATAATGTTGGCCATACGCGTGATAGCGTGATCCATGAGTCCAACGCTCCGTTTGACCATGTCGGGACTGTCGTGTCCATTTTTTAGTAGGTCGATATAGCCGACGACGACCCCCAGCAGGTTATTCAAATTATGTGCGATGCCACTGGTGATCGCACCGACGGCTGCGGTCTTGCGAGCATCGCCGAGCCGCTCTTGAAGTTGCAGGTTTTCGCGAAACATTTCTTGCAAGCGCAGTTGGGTTTGTACGCGAGCAAGGGTTTCGTCCAGATCGATGGGCTTGGTAATGTAATCGACCGCGCCAGCATTGAGGCCCTCGAGCTTTCCTTCTCTCGAGGCTTTGGCTGTTATAAATATGACTGGGATCTTCTCGGTTTTTGGGTTCGACTTGAGGCGTTGGCAGGTCTCTATACCGTCCATCTCGGGCATCATAACATCGAGCAAGATGAGGTCGGGATTTGTCTCTTCGACGATGTCTAAACACTCGCGACCATTGCAGGCAACAAAGACGTCCATCCCTTGGGGCTCAAGCTTAAGTTGAAGTAGCTTGGTGTTGATCGGATGGTCGTCGACTACTAGGATTCTAGGCTCTTGTTTTTTGCTCAAAATGGGCTCGGCTCGCACCGAAAATGTTTTCTGATCTAAGCAGTTTTTCTAAAAAGATATCACAGAGTGACCGAAGATTCTAATTTTGGCAAAACAGAAAATGCGCTGTTCTTTAAATGCGATCAATTAAGATCAGCATTTGCTGCTATTAACCATTTTTTCATCAATCACGGCAGTGCGGCTCATCATGTCGTGCCCCATTTGACGGCGCTTGTTGAAAAACAGCGTGACCAGTGTGGCGATCATGCCGATGGGGAAAAAGAAATAGAGCGTGAGCGTTTTCAAACCACCTCGGACGATGCCCGCCATGATGGGGGGCTTACTAAGAGTGACTGTGCTTACGCTACGGATGCGGCAAATACGTTTGCCCAGAGAACTGCCCCCAAAAAACGCCTCGCCCACAGAAAAATAAAGCCAGAAGCAGAGCATTTGTAGCTCGTTGGCGATGGTGAGGGCTTCAGTGAGGTTTTTACCTGGTTCAGGAAAGGGTGCATCAATTGAAGTGGCTCGGTCGCTGTACCAGGTGACGAGTGCCTGTGTCCATTCCGATAGTTCAGTGAATGCGGCGGGATGCGACTGTGGGAGGGCGATCTTCCAGATGATGATCGATGCAACAGCTGAGATAAGGATGAAGTCGAGTAAGAAGGCTAAGCCGCGCAGGCCGATGCTCGCGGGGGGCATGGGACCATCCTTGCGGAACACGGAGTCTAGAAGGTTACCGGCGCTGGGCCTTGTAAGCTGTGGGTCTTCGTTCGGGCGCTTACTCTGGTCTTGGGAGTGTCTGGGTTCGAGAGAACTCATGTGACTTTAGCGGCTTTGAAGGCGCGTAGCGTATTGTGCATGAGCATCGCGACCGTCATCGGGCCGACTCCGCCGGGCACGGGTGTAATATGAGAAGATTTTGGTGCGACCGCTTCGAATTCGACATCACCGACTAGGCGATAGCCGCGCTTTTTAGTACTGTCTTCGACGCGGTTGATGCCCACGTCGATTACGGCGACGCCTTCTTTGACCATGTTGCCCGTTACAAAATTAGCACGGCCGATCGCGGCGATAAGCACATCCGCTTGTCGGGTAATGCTGGGTAGATCCTTAGTGCGCGAGTGGCAGACCGTTACAGTGGCATTGCCAGGAAGCGCTTTACGCATCATGAGCAGCGCTGCGGGCTTTCCCACAATCTGGCTGCGGCCGAGCACAACGACGTGCTTACCCTCGGTCTCGATGCCGCTTCGCTCGATCAATTCGACAATACCTGCTGGTGTGCAAGCCACGAAGCCTTGGTGGTCCTCTTGGCAAAGCTTGCCGATGTTTAAAGTGTTAAAGCCGTCAACGTCCTTGCTGGGCAGTACGCGGTTGAAGGTCTGCGTTTCGTCAATGTGTCTGGGCAGCGGCGCTTGTATTAGGATGCCGTTCACTTCGGGGTCGTCATTAAGTGCGTCAATTTGGGCAAAGAGTTCTTCTTTGTTCACATCTTCAGCGAGCAGGTAAAGGCGACTTCCAATACCGATCCGTTCAGCCGTCTTTTCCTTCTTGCGGACATAAGAAACTGATGCGGGATCTTTGCCTACACGAATAAAGGCCACAACGGGCTTCTTCCCTGAAAGCTGGCTGACCTCTGCAGTGAGTTCCGCAATTATGGATTCTGCGATAGCATTACCGTCGATGAGTTTCATGTCCACAAACAACGCCAAGCCTTCCTAATTTGGCAACTCTAGAATTCTCTCTCCGCTTTAAGTTTGGCGCTTACTGTATCAGGATACCGGCGATAGCGGCACTGGAAAGATTTGCGAGGGTTCCTGCTAGCACCGCTTTGAGACCAAGACGAGCGATTTCCTGCCGACGACTTGGAACTAAGCTACCTAAGCCACCTAGTAAAATCGCGATCGAAGAGAAATTGGCAAATCCGCAGAGTGCAAAGGTGATGATTGCCTGCGAGCGAGTGCTGAGCGCTTCTTGGATGAGCCCGAATTCAACGAAGGCGACGAACTCATTGACCACCAGCTTTTGGCCAATGAAAGATCCCCCCGTTACGGCGTTTTCCCAAGGGATGCTGAGTAACCATGCGATTGGACTGAACATCCAGCCTAGTAACAGTTGCAACGTTAAATTATCGTAGTCGAATAGACCGCCGATTAATCCAAGTAGGCCGTTGACTAGCGCGATCAATCCGATAAAGGCTAGGAGCATGGCTCCCACATTAAGCGCCAGCTTGAGCCCGTCAGAGGCACCGCCAGCCGCTGCATCAAAGACGTTGGCTGGTTTGTCTGCAGGATCCTCCTTTAGTTCGCTATTATCTGTGGTCTCGGTTTCCGGAATCAGAAGTTTGGCGAAAAGCAGCCCAGCAGGTGCGGCCATGAAGCAGGCCGCCAGCAAGAAACGCAAGTCGATTCCCATCGAAGCATAGCCCGCGAGAACACTGCCCGCAATCGAAGCCAATCCGCCTACCATGACAGCAAAAAATTCCGATTGTGTCATCCGCCCGAGATAGGGCTTAATTGCAAGTGGCGCCTCTGTTTGCCCGACAAAGATATTGGCAGTGGCGCTGAGCGACTCTGCACGACTTGTACCCAAAAGTTTCCGAATGCCACCTCCGATGATCTGCACAATAAAAGGCATTACCTTTATATAGTAGAGCACAGAAATTAGTGAGGAGAAAAAGATAATTACCGGTAGCACTTTAAATGCGAAGACGAAGCCTAGGCTCGCGGATGGATCACTAAGTCCTCCAAATATAAAACTAATTCCATCGTCTCCGTAGGCAATTACAGTACTAACAATTATGGAGAGTTTCTCCAAGGCCATCTTGCCGATTGGGACGTAGAGTACAAGCAACCCGAATCCAAACTGAATCCCGATTGCTCCAATCACCGTGCGCCAGTTGATGTTTTTTCTCGAACTAGACAATAACCAGGCGATCGTGATAAGGGCACAGTAACCGAATAGACTTGTTATCATATACATGTAGATTAAAGGGGCAGGCACCATTTGCAAGCCTTCGGATCCGCCCGTAATGGCTAGTTCTGCAGCAAGATAATAATCTGGCTATTAATCGCCTTGTAGCCCGCATGCATAATACAGAAACGCCCATTTCGTCGCCCCAAAAAAATGCAAAAAGGTACTTGCACAGGTAAGGCGACCCGCTACTTTCGCCGTCTTTCTCTAATTCCAGCGATCAATTCTCAATGCCAACAATTAATCAATTAGTCCGCAACCCTCGTGTTGTTCAAAAGGAAAAATCAAAGTCTCGTCACTTGGACAAGAACCCATTCCGTCGTGGTGTCTGTGTTCAAGTCATGACTCGCACTCCTAAAAAGCCGAATTCTGCTATCCGTAAGGTGGCCAAGGTTCGCCTGACTAATGGGCACGAAATCATCGCTTACATCCCTGATGAAGGCCACAATCTGCAAGAGCATAGTATTGTGCTCGTGCGTGGCGGTCGTGTTAAAGACCTTCCAGGTGTCCGTTATCACATTGTTCGTGGCACACTTGACTGCGTGGGTGTTGAGAAACGTCGCCGCAGTCGCTCTAAGTATGGCGTAAAACGTCCTAAGGACGCTTCTTAAGCGAACGACTTAATCTTTATATCTAATTCTTACAAACTATGTCACGTCGTCGCCAAGCCGTTAAACGCCCTCTCATACCAGATCCTCGCTACAACAGCACTCTGGTTGCCAATCTTGTAAATATGATTATGGAACGCGGTAAGCGCACCGTGGCTCAGAAGATCGTTTATACTGCGTTTGAACGCGTAAGCGAAAAATTAGAAAAGGGCGATCCAGTCGACCTTATTATGGGAGCGCTTGAAAACTCGCGTCCCAAGCTTGAAGTGAAGAGCCGCCGTGTCGGTGGCGCCACTTATCAGGTGCCCGTTGAAATTTCTTTCGAACGCCAGCAAGCCCTCGCTTTCCGCTGGATGGTCAACGCCGCTCGTAGCCGTAAGGGTGTTCCCATGAACGAAGCCTTGGCCGACGAAATCGTCGATGCCTACAATAATACAGGTGGAGTTGTGAAGAAAAAAGAAGAAGTTCACCGCATGGCTCAAGCCAACCGTGCTTTCGCGCACCTGCGCTGGTAATTTCTTACTTGCACCGGCAGTCCTCGGACGCGCCGCCCCTCGTTCTTTTCCAGTCGTATCTCTTTTATGTCCGCTATTCATAGTATTGCGTCAGCTAACTCACCGAAACGTAAGTTCCCCTTGGAGCATACGCGAAATATCGGTATAGCTGCTCACATCGACGCGGGAAAGACGACAACGACGGAAAGAATTCTATTTTACGCAGGTGTTGTCCACAAGATGGGTGAGGTCCACGAAGGTAGCGCAGTTACCGACTGGATGGATCAAGAACGCGAGCGTGGTATTACTATTACCTCCGCAGCGATTTCCTGTAACTGGACCAATCAAGATGGTCCTTACGCCGAGATCTGTAACCAAATCAATATTATCGACACCCCGGGGCACGTCGATTTCACCGCCGAAGTAGAGCGCTCGCTCCGTGTCCTAGATGGAACCGTCGGTGTTTTTTGCGCCGTCGCTGGTGTGCAGCCACAGTCTGAGACGGTTTGGCGGCAAATGACAAAATACAATGTCCCGCGCATAGCGTTTGTTAATAAGATGGATCGCGTGGGTGCAGATTATTTCGCCGCCATTGAGTCCATGCGCGAGCGCCTCGGTGCGAATGCGCACCCCATCTTTCTACCTATCGGCTCCGAAGAAGACTTTATCGGGCTTATTGACCTCACTACGATGGAAGCTCGGATTTACGATACGGCTGACTCCAGTGGCATGACCTTCGAGACACAGGCCATCCCCGCCGACCTAGTCGACCAAGCCAACGAATATCGCGAAAAGCTAATTGAAGCCCTTGCCGACTTTGATGAAGCGCTGGCTGAGAAATACCTCGAAGGTGAAGAACTGGCAGCCGACGACATCCGCGCCGCCATCCGCGAGGCGACTATTTCCCTAGGCTTTTGTGGCGTTATTCCGGGTAGTGCCTTTAAGAATAAGGGCGTTCAAGCCGTTCTTGAATCCGTGGTTAATTACCTCCCAAGCCCACTCGACCTGCCTCCGATGAAGGGTGAGACCGAGCAAGGCCGTGATGTTGAAGTCGCCCCTGACGACAATGCCAAGTTCGCAGGCCTTGCCTTTAAACTAATGAACGATGGCTACGTTGGTAAGCTCGTCTTTGTCCGCGTTTACTCGGGCAACCTCGCCAAAGGAAGCGCACTTTATAACCCACGCACAGGCAAGACCGAGCGCATTTCTCGTCTTCTTATCATGAAGGCCGACTCCCGCGAAGACATCGACGTCGCCTATTCTGGTGATATCTGCGCGATCGTTGGTGCGCGCGATGTCGTCACCGGCGATACGCTTTGCACCAAGGGTTTCGATGTACGCTTGGAGCCACCCACATTCCCCGAGCCGGTAATCTCGATGTCAATCGAGCCTATGACCACCGCTGATCAAGAAAAAATGGCGACCGGTCTGCAGCGCCTCGCCGAAGAGGATCCTACCTTTGTCGTTAGTTCCGACGAAGAGACCGGGCAGACGATCATTGCTGGGATGGGCGAGTTGCACCTCGAAATCATTAAAGACCGCCTCTTCCGTGAGTTTAAAGTCGGCGCAGAAGCTGGTCGTCCTCAGATCGCTTACCGCGAAACGGTTTCTGCCAATTCAGAGGGGGAGGGTAAATTCGTCCGCCAAACTGGTGGCAGCGGTCAATACGGCCACGCCCGTATCAAGCTCGAGCCTCTCGTACGCGGTGCAGGCATTGAAATCGTCGATAAGACAATCGGTGGGGTGGTCCCAAAAGAATTTATCCAGCCCACCCTTGAAGGCATCCGCGAAGCTGCCAACAATGGTTCTGTCTGTGGCTACCCAGTGGTTGACTTCAAAGTCACTCTTTTCGACGGCTCCTTCCACGATGTGGATTCCTCTGAAATGTCCTTCAAGATGGCCGGTATCTACGCTTTCCGTGACGCCATGGAAAAAGCCAGCCCACAATTGCTTGAGCCCATGATGAAAGTCGAAGTCGAAACGCCCGATGAATATCAAGGCGACATCATGGGCGATCTCAATCGCCGCCGCGGCCAGATACAAAACGTCTCTGGTAAAACCGCCTTCGTTTCAATTTCTGCGATGGTGCCCCTGCAAGAAATGTTTGGCTATGCGACCATCGTTCGCTCACTCAGTAAGGGCCGCGCCTCCTACAGTATGGAGCCCGAATCCTTCGAACCAGTCCCGCAAATCGTCCTCAACAGCATCTTAGAAACCTCTACGAGAGGTCGTTATTAATGAGAGCACATAAGACAGGGTTTAGAAATAAACTCTTAAAATTTAATCTTTCTGCTTCTCACATCGTATAACCAACAACTTTCAATCAACAAGAATCAAACAAACACATAAATTATGAGCACACCACGTATCCGTATTCGCCTTAAAGGCTTTGATTATCGCGTTATCGACCAGTCCGCAGCGGACATTGTCGAGACTGCAAAACGCTCCGGCGCACGCGTCGCTGGCCCAGTCCCGCTTCCGACTAATATCGAGAAGTTCACTGTAAATCGTTCCGTCCACGTTAACAAAAAATCGATGGACCAGTTTGAAGTTCGCACGCACAAACGCCTCATCGACATCGTCGAGCCAACTGCCGCGACAGTCGACGAACTCAAGAAGCTCAACTTGCCTGCAGGTGTCGACATTTCGATTAATGTTTAGACTGTTCGATTCGCAGTCTTGTTTCCTAGGCGGGCAGCTAAAGTCCTATAGCTAGATTATTTCTCAAGCCCTGCAGCTCAAAAGCTGCGGGGCTTTTTTATCCTAAATGCATACAGAATGTTCTGGGGCGAAATCCTCCTGTGCATATAAAAAAAAGCAGCCATAAAAAACGTGATGAGAGTCCCGCTTTCACTTTTGAAAAAGCCTGTATCACGCCCTTTAGATGAGCCCTTATTGTCGTCTCAAAAAGCTCTGAATTTCGACAAGGCGAGTGATGGGATCTTTGGCTTTCAGTCTAGGGAAGCGAGTGCCAGATTTCAGGAATTCGCCGTTTTTGACGGGTCGGGCAAGTTTGCAGATTAAGCGGTCGCCTTCGGTCTCAACACGGCGTACGCCTGCTAATTCGGCGAGCACGCGAATATGACTGACATTGATGAGGGCTTTGGTGGCGAGGGGTAATTTGCCGAATCGGTCGGCTAATTCTTCGGCGATATCCTCCACTTCAGCACTTTTTTCAGTGAGGGCTAGACGGCGGTAGAAGTCGATCCGAAGGCGCGGTTCGGCAATATAGTTAGCGGGTAGGGCGGCCTCGATTAGCTCGCTTTTGTGCTTACCGTATTCGGCATCCTTAATTGCGGCAAAGCTAAAGGTACCGCTGGTTCTACGGGCGCGACGTCCACCCTCACCGGAGGTGATGAAGTCGAGCTTAACCTCGGCACGAATACGGTCGGCGCCTGGCTCTCCCTTCAGTCGGGCGACACTTTGTTTAAGTAATTGGCAATACAGCTCAAAGCCAATCCCTGCGATGTGACCACTTTGTTCCGAGCCGAGTAGATTGCCTGCGCCGCGCAACTCAAGGTCGCGCATCGCTATGCGGAAACCAGCTCCCAGTTGGTTGTGTTGTTTGAGTGCATTCAATCGTTTCTGTGCCTGGTCAACGAGTGCAGCATGGCGGTGGAGCAATAGGTAAGCGTAGGCTTGCCGTTTAAAGCGTCCGACTCGTCCACGTATCTGATAGAGCTGAGCGAGACCGAATCGGTCGGCACCTTCAATGATCAAGGTATTACAGTTCGGGATGTCGATACCCGATTCGATAATGGTGGTGCAGACTAGGACATCGGATTGACCCGCGACGAATTCCGTCATGACTTTTTCGAGCGCACCTTCGGTCATCTGCCCATGCCCGATAACGACTTTGAGCTTTGGGTGCATCGCCTCTATCTTGGCTGCGACGCCTTGAATACTATCGACCCGATTGTGTAGGTAGAAGACTTGGCCTCCACGGTCTGTCTCGGCTTGAATTGCGCTTCGGATCAAATTTTCATCGTAGCTTCTAACGATGGTCTCTATCGGACGGCGATTGACGGGTGGGGTCTCGATCACGCTCATGGCACGCGCTCCCGCCATGGCGAGATAGAGGGTGCGTGGAATCGGTGTGGCGCTGAGAGTGAGGATATCGACGTCGGCGCGCAGTTGCTTGATACCTTCCTTTTGCTTCACTCCAAAGCGTTGCTCCTCGTCGACAACAAGCAGGCCGAGGTCTTGAAAGTGGACGTCCTTACTGAGTAGGCGGTGGGTGCCAATTACAATGTCGATCTTTCCTGCTGCGAGCTGCGCAAGGCTCTCTTTGTTTTGTGCGGGGCTGCGGAAGCGGCTGACCATGTCGACAATGATCGGGTATTGCGCCATGCGCTCGCGGAAGGTGTTGAAGTGCTGCTGACAGAGCACGGTGGTAGGCACAAGAATGGCGACCTGTTTGCCTGCGAGTATGGCTTTGAGTGCGGCGCGAATGGCAACCTCGGTCTTGCCGAATCCGACGTCGCCACAGATTAGACGATCCATCGCTTGCCTGCTCTCCATGTCTTGCTTGCAGGCTTGGATCGCACTCAACTGGTCGGGCGTCTCTTTGAAGGGAAAGGCGGACTCGAAGTCTCTCTGCCACGGGTGATCGGGTGGGAAGGCGAAACCGCCAGCTTTGGTGCGGTAGGCATGTAGCTGGAGCATCTCGGCGGCGTAGTCAAGGGTAGCGCGTTCGGCGGCGGCACGGGTCTTTTCCCAAGACGCACCGCCGACCTTGCCGAGCTTTGGCTGCGACTTGCTCAGACCGACGTAGCGAGTGAGTAAATGGGACTCCTGCAGGGGGACGTGAATCGTCATCTGCTCAGCGAACTCGACGGAGATGACCTCTTTGGTGCCGCCTTGAATTTTCAGTTGTGTGAGGCCTCGAAAAAGGCAGACACCGTGTTGTAAATGGACAAGTGAATCGCCGTCCACTAGCTCAGTGAAGTCGAGCAGCTGATCCACTTGCGAATAAGTTTTGCGGGCTCGGTTTTCGCGGCGGCTTACCTTGCGGTTTCGACTACCGAAGTATTCCGTGTCGGTGATTAAAACAAAACCTTGTTTTGTGCTCGAGTGAAATGGAAGGGTGGCAAGTGGAACTTTTGAGCTAGCGCGTAGAATAAATCCGCCCGATACCGTGCCTTTGACAAAATTGGGCTTGATCCGTGCGGTCAATGGATTGTCGGCAAGCAGTTCTTCAATCCGCTTTTGCTCGCTCTCACCTGCGGTAGCGAAGGTGATTTCGAGTCCTTCATTTATCCAATCGGCGAGTTGTTCTTCAAACTTGAAACGTGCACTCTTCTCGGACTCGAATCGGTCGTAGCCGATCTGCGCATGGTCGGTATGGAAACGGTAGTTAGCTGCCGGCTCGGACTGAATCTCGATGCGCTCGGCTTCAAGAAAGAGTTCAGGATTCGCATCCAGTTCGCAAATACAGGTGAGCGAATCGATATTCTTGCGATGAGCGAGTGCTTGATGAAACGAGCGTAGGCGACCACTGGTCGTTTTGATATTTTCAAAGCGGTAAGGATGCTCGCGCACGAGTGTGGCAGGGTCGTCGAGTGTCCATTGTAGAGTGCTCTCGGGTAGGTATGCCAGCAGGGCGCCTTCGGTCGAGTGAATGGAATCAGCATTCTCGGCGGCCGCTATCTGAATTTCATCGACTTCGTTATGCGTTCGCTGGGTGGTGGGATCGAATCGCCGGATGCTTTCGATCTCGTCGCCAAAGAAATCAATGCGGTAGGGTTCGTGCGCATCGTAGGGGTAGAGGTCGATTAGGCCACCGCGGGTGGCGATCTGGCCAGGCTCCTCACAGAGGGCTTCGGAGTCGTAATCAAGATCGCTTGTGAGTGTGGCGATCAATTCGGAAAAGAAGTGTGACTGTCCAACCCTAAGGGTGAGACGCTGCTGGGCAAAGCTTAATTTGTCGGGGCTGTTCCCCAGCAGGGCTTCGGGAGTGGCGATGAGCAGTCGTTTACCTGCTGGATTAGCGAGGAGTGCGCTCAGCACAGTGAGACGATCGCAGATGCGGTCTGAACGGCGTTGCGCGTCGATGTCGGGCGGTGGGTCTTCGGGAAAGTAAAGAACTTGAAGGGGCATTTTGGCTCCAGCCCATGTAGTATAGGTTTCGATTTCGACGGCGAGCTCTTGCGCGCGGCGCGGATCGGCGACGAGGGCGACGGTCATTTCTGTGTCGTTGCTTTGTGCGAGTGAGTAGAGCAGTGGCGCGCGCGCCTCCGTGCATACGCCGTAGTAAAGCGTGTCTTTGACGGGGGAAGGTTTTTGTTTTTTGGGCACAGGCATTTAATTCCAAGCGTGCAAGCTTACGCGCACGCTAAGCTATGCGAGATTATCCAAGGCGGCCTGAGCTGCCTTGGCTTCGGCGGCTTTTTTCGAGCTTCCTGTGCCGCGGCCTAGCTCCTTGCCACTTAGAGATACAGCGGCGGTGTAGGTGCGTTCGTGGTCGGCGCCCTCAGCGGGTAGCTCTGCGTAGCTAGGCACTTCACCTTTGCGATTTTTTTGTGACCACTCTTGGAGCTTACCTTTCGGGTTTTGACTGCCGGTAGTCAGCACGATGGCTTCAATTTGCTTGCCGAATAGATGCATGATGGTCTTGCGTGCTGCCTTGATACCGCCGTCTAGGTAGATGGCACCGATAAGGGCTTCTAGTGCGTCTTCGAGCATGGCCTTGCTTGGCTCGGGGTGGTGCTGGCGCTGGGCTTCGCCGACCTCGAGATATTCGCCGAGGCCTTTTGCGGTTGCGGCGCGAGCGAGGGACTTGCCATTCACGATACTGGCACGGCAACGGTCGAGCGCCCCTTCGTCAGCCTCGGGAAATTTTGCATACAGACTTTCTGCGACGATAAGGTCGAGCACGGCGTCGCCTAGGAATTCGAGGCGTTGGTTATCGCCACCAACCCGATCGCAGCTAGAGTGGGTGAGGGCGAGCTTGAGCAGGGATTCATCCTGAAAATTGTGTTGAGTGATAGGCTCGTATGGCATTTTGGTGAAAAAGTTGAGCTAATTGGGTTTACGGCTTGCCCATAGGTAGAGGGCACGATTATGGCTTGTATTAGTTTATTTTAGACTGGCTGCAAATGCCAGAATCGTATTTCGCACTCATTTTTTTACATACCTTGCCGAACGAAACAACGCCCGCGTCGAAGACTAAGATTTTTGTCCTAGATACTAATGTTCTCCTGCACGATCCGCAGTGCCTGCATAAGTTCGAGGAAAATACACTCGCGATACCCGTCGAGGTCCTCGAAGAGCTCGATGGCAAGAAGTCTGCTCCCGGCGAGCTGGGCTTTTCTGCGCGAAAAATACACCGTGACCTTCGAGCACTCTTCGATGAAGGCTTAGAATCGCCGCCCGAGCTGAATGGTAAAGGCAGCTCTGCTCTTAGCCGCGACTTACCGAATGGTGGCCGCCTCGTGGTTGTGATCAACGACTACATGGTAAGCGGCGATTCGGATAATGAGGGTTTGAATCGGCTGAAGGCGACCTTGGTCGATATAGAGAAGATGGACAGCCGTATTTTGGCCTCGGTTTTTTTCCTAAAGGAGGTCTGTCCCAACAGTAGAGTGATTCTAGTAACGAAGGACGCTAATATGGCACTCAAGGGTATCGCACTAGGTCTCGAAGTGGAGGACTACATGAACGATAAAGTGACCTCCGCCAAACTTGGAGGCGGTTGTAAAACGATCGAGGTTAGCGACGAAGATTATGAGCGCTTTCTCGAGGAGCACGGCGTGGACCTACTGCCCGAACAAACGAGCCATCTATTTATTAACGAATACATCTTTTTGAGCAACGGGGAGTTTAGCCAGCCTGCGCGCTACCGTGGCGATGGGCAGATTGATAGTTTGATACTTGGCTCAGATGTGGGTGTGAAGATACCGAAAGGCATACGAATTCATCCGCTCAATTCCGAGCAACGTATGCTCATGGATGCACTCTTGGATGAAGACATTAAGCTGATTACCTGTAGTGGGAAAGCGGGTACGGGTAAAACACTCGTTTCAATTGCTATGGCGCTCTTCCAGACGATCGGTGAGGACAACCTCTATGAGCGTGTTTTTATTACACGTCCACTGGTGCATATCGGTAAAGATACAGGCGCGCTGCCTGGGACCTTAGACGAGAAAATGGCGCCCTATATTGCACCTTTTTTTGATAACCTTGAAGTGCTCTTTAGTAACCGTAAAGTGGTCAAACAAATGGATGCGCATGAGGACGACAGAGTCAGCCGAATCACTTCGACACGCAAGCGCAAGAAGGCGATGGCTAAGCTAGCCAAGCAGCCTAGTCAACGTGACGAAGACGAGGAAGAAAGTAAGCCACGTAAGCCTTTTCAGTTTCTCTTCGATTACGGTATGATTGAGGTCGAAGCCATGACTTTTATCCGCGGGCGCTCGCTCTCGAACACAATTTTTATTATCGACGAAGCGCAAAACTTGACCCCACACGAAGCGAAGACAGTGGTTAGCCGGATGGCTGAAGGTTCGAAGGTGATCCTACTCGGCGATCCCTATCAGGTGGACAGTATGTTTCTCGATGCTTGGTCGAACGGGCTAGTGCATACTGCGCAACGGTTCAAGGGGACGGACATAACCGCACACTTAGAGCTGACAAAAGGGGTGCGCTCAGAGCTAGCGGATTTGGCAGCAGACTTATTGTAGGAACAGAGTATTGAGCTGCTGCATCAGTAAGGCAGCGGATACTTAGCCGCAAGTTCAGCGATGCGTCCTTTGACTCTTTCGAGCGTGTCGTCTAGGTCGTCGGTGTCGATGGCTTTGAGCACGCTATCGATGCAGTCGGCGATGATGACCATATCCGCCTCGACAAAGCCTCGGCTTGTCACGGCGGGTGTGCCGAGGCGTATGCCCGATGCTTTGAAGGGAGAACGCGTCTCGAAGGGGACTGTATTTTTATTACAAGTAATATGAGCTAAATCGAGCGTCTCTTGAGCGACCTTTGCGGTGAGCTCAGGTAAGTTGGCCCGAAGATCGACGAGAAATAGATGATTATCTGAGCCTCCAGAAATCAGCATGTAACCACGCTCCATCATGGCAGCGGCGAGAGCTTTTGAGTTAGCTACAACTTGGGCTGCGTAGGCCTTGAAACTAGGCTTAAGGCACTCGCCGAAGCAAATGGCCTTTGCCGCGATGACATGCATCAGTGGACCACCTTGACCGCCGGGGAACATGGCTGAGTCGATTGCTTTGGCATGCTCTGCTTTGCAAAGTATGAGACCGCCGCGTGGCCCGCGAAGTGTCTTGTGCGTGGTCGTAGTGACGAAGTCGGCGTGGGGCACGGGCGATGGGTGCATACCGCCAGCGACGAGACCGGAGATGTGAGCAATGTCGGCAAAAAGATAGGCGCCGATGGAACGGGCGATCTCACCCATGCGTTCGAAGTCTATGATGCGAGAATAGGCGGATGCGCCTACAGTGATCATCTTTGGCTTTTCTTTCTCGGCGATAGCAGCGAGTTCGTCGTAGTCGATCAGGCCAGTGTCTTCTCGGACTCCGTATTGGACGAATTCATAGAGCTTACCTGAAAAATTGACTGGGTTGCCGTGCGTGAGGTGACCACCGTGGGCAAGATTCATGCCTAGCAATTTGTCGCCGGGCTGTAGCACGGAAGTATAAACTGCAAAATTTGCTTGTGAACCAGAGTGTGGTTGCACATTCGCATGATCAGCGCCGAAGAGCTCTTTAGCACGTGCAATGGCCAGGTCTTCGACCACATCAACATGCTCGCATCCGCCATACCAACGTTTGCGGGGGTAGCCTTCGGCATACTTGTTTGTGAGCACGCTGCCCTGCGCTTCCATTACGGCTGGATAAGTAAAATTTTCGGACGCGATCAGCTCGATGTGGTTCTCTTGGCGCTGGCGCTCGGCTGCAATGGCGCCGGCGATCTCAGGATCGATCTTAGAGACCGTGCTAGCGTTGAGTGCGGGACTGGATGTGACGGTGGTCATATTATGATTAATGCGTGAATTAGAATTAATAACTCTTCTCTGAAAAAGATTAGCTTAGAAAGGCCAGATCCAATCGCGAACCGAACGGGTATTTTTTTCGCTTGTTTCTTTGGCTGCTGGAGATTTAGAAATATTTTCAACAGCCGCTTCAACGGTGATTTCCTCGGTGGTTTTATCTAGGTTTGGCGCTTGCGAGGACTCTTTCTCGATTTCGCTTCCGCTAATTGGCTCTTTAGGGGGTTTTTCGCTCCAGAAAGGCCACCACCATGGGGCTGTCTCATCAGCTTCTTCAAATTCCTGCTCGAGCATGACATTGGCTGATGCGGCTTCATCTTCACCAAAAGGCCATACCCAGCGAGAGAAAGTGCGCCCCCAGCCTGCGGCTTCTTGTTGGACGGGGTCGATTCCGGCGGCTTCGGCGAGATTAACGATTTGTAGGGCGACTTGTTCGCGGCCTTTTAAGTGTTCGGCCAGTTTTGAGCTGTCTGCCGGCGCGGCAGCATGGGTGCGAGTGGGCACGCCATCAAGTGGCCGGCCAGGGCGATATTCGTAGATCACGAAGCCGCGGCCGATGGGGCTAAGGATTTTGCGCATCCCATCATCCCAGCGCATGAACAGGTCTTGCCCCTGCATCCGCCAGTCGCCTTCGAGGCCACTATCGAGCGTGGTGCTGAGCCCGCCGAAGCGAGAGAGTGAGATACGCTCAAAACGATTTTCGGAAAGCTTTACGATCCAATCGCCACGGTAAAAGGCGCGGGCGTTTTTACGGCTAGAAAAGGCGATACCGCCCGTTTTGATCTCGCGCTCTGCCTGGTATTTGGTCGCCCATGAGCTGGGCACTCTATCCTCTACTATGCGAGCGGCGGGTCGCATGATTGTCTCATCATCTTCGATGATGAGACCCGGCTCTACCATCTTGTAAATAAATTCGCGCTTGTTAGGGCGGAGAATCGAATAGTGTCCGCTGTCCCAAGTGATGTGTAACTCACTGCCTTGTTTGGCCCAAGATCCGCGAAGGCCGTCTTCACCACCAGCGGTCGTCGCGGCGGAGCGGTCGGACTCGACGAATATATATTTTGCGTTCGTGCCATCTTCGCCGATTTTCCAGACCCCGAGAAAGCCTTTGGCTTGATTGAGCTCAGAGGCGACCTTGCTTGCTTTAGTGGGGGGCTTCGCCCACTGACCAAGTATTTCGGCGGGCACTTGCTGTGCTTTGGTCACGTAATGCTCTCTGCCGCCTGCGTCGATATAGCTGATGGCGAAGCCAAGGCTGTCGCCCTCAATTCGGTGCTGGTTACCATCTGCCCATGTAAGAGTGGCAGTATCACCTTCACTTGTCCAAGTGCCTGAATAGACGGTGCGGTCGGTATTATCGCCCCAGAAGTAGGAGGCTCGACTCTGGCTCTTGACCATGATGATAAGCGCGCCTTTTTCTGGCGTATCGATCTGCCAAGTACCTCGGAAAAGTTCGTCTTTACTCTGCGCGTGGACGCCTAGACCCAGGAAGCTTGAGATCGCGAGACCGCAGAAAGGTAAGGTCTTAGAGCGAAAAAAGCGGATGGATCTCTGCATGGAGAATATAATCATACTAAGTGCCTATTTTTCGCAGTCACAGCAGGCAAGAATTAATCGTGGGGCTTTTGTGCGGAGGCTTTGTGGTCGCTTCGTATTTGCGACGGAGGCTTCATTCATTAAGACCGTAGTTTTGGGTCACTCTGCAAAGATCTTTCCAATTGTAGTCAGCCCGCTTCAAATTAGTCTCGTTTTCCAATCCGCGAGAAATCCAGTAGGCTACGACTAATCCGTCCGCTTTCAAGTACGGCGCGGTCGGTATATGGATCTGGGTCGGAGACAAGGCCGTCCGAGTAGCGGAAGCTGAACTTGCCCGGGCGGGTTTCGGCAAATAAGCTGCCAAGTTGTAGCTTGGCAGGGAATGTGTCGATGATGGGCGTGTCAGATGCCGTTCCGACAGGGAAGTTAACATTGACCACAGTGCCAAGGTGCATTTCTGGCGCGGCTAGGGTTTCGGCTGCCATTCGTGTGGCGTGGGCAGCGGCTGATGTGAGGGAAGTATTGAAATCACCTTCAGTTTGCCCCTTGGCATCGCGGATCTTCTCGAAAAGGTGATTAGGCACACATTTGCTGAAGGCCATGGCCGGCAGATCCCAGAGCACGCCCTCAATCGCGCCGGCCACTGTGCCAGAGCTAAGGATGAGCGATTCGGTGGTGTTAAAACCAATATTGATACCGGAAAGCACGATATCTGGCTTTTCTGCAAGCAAGTTCCCGAGGGCGATATTGACACAATCTGTCGGCGTGCCGCTGATCGCCCAAGCTTCGACGCCATCAGGGAAATGTGACGAGCTGCGGATCGCTTCAAGCTCGCCATGCCTTGTCATACTACGACCCGTCCAGCTTTGCTCCGCGGCTGGCGCAGCGACGGAAACACGAAATTGGGGCAGAAGCGCCTCCACCAATCGGTGGAGAAAGGCGGATTCGATGCCGTCGTCGTTGGTGACCAATGCATGCGCTTTCATAGTTTAAGCGCTAAATGACGCTTGATTTTATTAAAATTAGAAAAATGAATTTTTTCACTACTTTGCTGGTGGTTTAAGGACCTCGGCAGGTGCCTCGCTTATCCGATTGCGCAGATCATCACTCAGCTCGGTAGACTGCAGTTCGCCACCCTTGTCAAGTTTGGCTAAGATCGTCGTCATGTGGCCTTTACCTGCTTGAGTGCGGCTGCCATCCTTGTTGTGGCGAAAAATGCGAAACTGGTAGTCGATCGCTCGATCTTTGACCGATTTAACGGCTAGGTGGATGTCAATCGTGTCACCGAATCTGAGTGGAGCGGAGAATTTGCATTCGGCTCGCGCCCGGGGCCAACCGACCAATTCGCCTGGCTCGGTGCGGATCAAGTCCACTCCTGCCGCCTCGAAGAAGTCGCGCTCAGCTGTCTCCATATACTTAAAAAAATTAGAAAAATGGACAAGTCCCGCCATGTCGGTCTCGGAAAACTCGATTCGGCGCGTAGAGGTGTGTTCGTATGGCATAAATCAGATATGACAAAGCACCGGTCATTGGCAATACGGGGCTTTGGTTTTTTTGACTGATAATATCCAGCACCCCCGGCAGGGTAAGTTAGTGCTGGTAGTGAGTAAGTAGCAACCCGCTAGGGGTAGTAATCATACACCTTATTTTTTATAACTTGAATAAACAAGCAGCACCCATCCGATCATGAGGCATAGTCCGCCAAGCGGTGTAATCGGGCCGAGCCATTTTGGCCCATCGAGTGCTAGTCCGTAAAGTGATCCTGAGAATAGTAAGCTGCCGACCACGAAGCAGAGGCCAGTCATTTTTGGTATGGACTGAGGTCCCGGAATCATTGACAGCAGTATGAGAGCTAGCGCGTGCCACATTTGGTAACGCACAGCAGTTTCCCAGGTTTGAATCGAATCGTGCGCGCTTAGTGTTTCTCTTAGGGCATGCGCGCCGAATGCGCCGAATAACACTGCGCAAAGCGCTAGCATTGAGCCCAGAAGTCTGTATCTATGGGTAATAGGCATAAAAATGGATTCTGACTAAACCTTAGACACGGGTTTTAGCTTACAATCTGACTAAGAAACTTGCACTCTTGGTAGTTGGAATTCGCTGCACGGTCAGATTAGTTTTCGTTAAGGTCGGGTCACGAAGCTCCAAAACCCCGACTTGCAGCAGTAAATTCAGACCATCACATTCAGTATTTGACCTTGGAAAATAACAACACAAACGACAATGATTTAATATATGAAAAACAAAATAGCTATCGCAACTGCATTTTTTGCAGCATCTTGCCTCTCCTTCGCGGAGATAGCATTAACTGATAGTCTATCAGTTGAAGGTTTCGCTGATATGTCTTACTTACGCACTGAAGATGATAGAGCTGTAGCCAATCAAACTGAAAACAGCCACAACCTCGATCAAGTTGAAATTACCTTTTTGTTGGATTCCGATTTACTTACTACTCAGATAGACCTTCAGTGGGAAGATGAAACAGGCTATTCTGTCGATCAAGCTTTCACTGCCTACTCTCCAAGTAATGGCATTGTAATCACAGTTGGCCGTTATGACTCTATGCTAGGATTTGAGGCTTCCGAGCCGACTGGTCTCTTCCAGTATTCAGGTGCTTACAGTAGCGACACGGAGACATTCATCGATAACGATGTAACATACAGTGACATTATTACTCCAGAGACTAATAACGGTCTTAAGCTTTCCTATGAGACCGACACTGACTTCTTGGCTATCTCCTTACAAGATGGAGCTTTCTTCGGAGACGGTCGTCTTGGCAGTGATACTGACAGTGATACATTAGCAGATCTCGTAGCACAGTTGACAGGCAGTGTAGACCCAGAAATAAGCTCTTATGCTATTGAGACTGCTTATGCTAAAGATCTGGGTAATGGATTCAATGCGCTCATTGGCGCGGTATTCGAGACTACAGAAGTTGGAAATGGTGCTAATGACTTCGAAATTGAATCAACTTCAATCAATGCCTTCATTACCTATGAAACAGGTGCTTGGTTGTTTGTTGGTGAATACAACATGACAACTCACGATATTTCCACTGTCGATGAACGTGAGATCGATAGTTTCCTTGTGATGGCTAATTGTAGCTATTCCGACCGAGCATCAATTACGGGTCGTGTCTCGCATGTAGATGTTGATAGCTTCCTTGATGCGACTAAGTTCACTCTCGCTCACAATTATGCTTTTACAAAAAATCTGATGCTAGTTACTGAGATCAGTGCGATTGACTATGAATTTGCAGGTGGTGCCGATGGTGAGACACTTGAAGGTGCGCTTGAACTGCTCTTCACTTTTTGATCAGGCCTTGCCTGAATAGAAAGCAAATTACATTTTCTCAAGTCCTCTGTTTCGCCAGAAAGCTATTTGTGTGTTTTGGAGCGCGCTTTTTTGTTCATAGCGTCAGCGAGGTGACGGCAGTCACGACTTGGTCAGCGATATTAAATGAGCTTGCCTGTTTTGGGACTATCGACGCACTGAACATTGATGACTGATGATACGAATCTTAAAGAAAAGACCCTGCTCGATTGGGCGCTTCGTCTTTGCCCAGATTCGCCGCGCAAGCGGATCAAAGAATGGATCGCGGCGGGTCGTTTCTGCCTAGATGGGCGTGTCGTGACGAAAGCGGGTATGCGATTGGCAGATCCTGGTGAGTCGCTGACCATGGGAAAGCCCGAGAAGTCCGCGGTAGCTTGGGGGCATCGCAAGCGGATTCATCCTAAGTTGGTATTGATCTATTTAGACAGCGATCTTGCCATCGTCGATAAAGAGGCAGGCCTCTTGTCAGTGCCGACCGAGAATCAATCGAAGATTTCGGCACTCGAAGTGTTGAGTAACTATTTGAACGACGCGTGTGGTGAGGCCACCCGTCGTAGTTTTTTTGGCACGGCGGATCCGGTCAAGACGCTCCCTGTGCATCGGCTAGATCAATATACGAGCGGACTACTCTGCATTGCGCTGAACGACAACGCGAGGCAGCACCTGATCAAGCAGCTCCGTAGTCATAACTTTCTTCGTGAATACATTGCCTACGGGGATGGGGACGCAGCCACGCTAGAGGGCACGTGGCATAATTATCTCAAGCTAGATGAGCGCGGCTACGATCAAAAACTTTTTGCGGAGCCCGAAGTAGGCGCGACCGAGGCGGTGACGCATTATCGAGTCGAAGAGGTTTTTGCTAAAAACCACGTTGCGAGGCTTCGTATTCGCCTTGAAACAGGTCTTAAGCATCAGATCCGCATACAAGCGGCCGCGCATGACATGCCGCTGATTGGGGATCGAATCTACCACCCGAGCACGCAGAAGGCTGTTGGTCGAAAGGGCGCTCAGCTACCCTATGGTTTTAAGCGGCAAGCACTGCACGCTGCGACGATAGGCATTATTCACCCAACGAGCGGTAAGAAGCTAAAGTTTCAGTCAAAAATTCCTGGCGATATGCAGCTGCTCGAAGAGCGCTTAAAAAGATCAAAGGGCTAAGCTTGAGTAGGGCGACAGGCGAGGAATCATTCAAATTTGATAGTTCAAGTTTGAACCCTCAGTGTCCGCCTCTTCCTTTTCGCTTGAACTCAAGGGCAGGCTTGGCATCTTACCATGCTTTTCTATCTATCAACGGCTTACCATTATGAGCACATTACTCATCAGTCTTTTAACTCTCGTCCTTTTGCTGATCTCGGCATTTGTCATTTTAATCGTGCTCATGCAAAAAACCAGCCAGAGCGGCGGTATGGGTGCCGCACTTGGTGGCGGTGCTGCTGAGTCTGCTTTCGGTTCGGACACTAACAATATCCTGACTAAGGGCACTGTTTACGGAATCATCTTGTTCTTCCTCGTCGCTTTGGGGCTCTATTTGCTCTACCAGGCTCAATCGACTATTGCCGCTCCGGAGGTGGACATGAATTCGCTCATCACTTCCCAAGAAGAACCGCCAGTCGCAGAAACGAACATTGAAGCCGTCGAATCTTCTGATCTAGGGGAAACTTCTGGCGACTTGGTAGAGTCTGTAGAAGCAGGTGCTGCCGAAGCTGTGGATGCTGCTTCAAACGATACGCAGCCCGCTAGTAATTAATGCTATTTCGAAAAACGTACTTTCTAAAATTATTTAAAAGGTCAGCTGTTTGCGGTTTAACCGTAGCTGGCCTTTTTTGTGCCTATTCTCAAGCACCTGCTCAATTGCGCAAGGGCGGCGAACGTGCGTCTCGTTTTATGGAACGTATCGATACAATAGAAGGGGCGAAACGCCTGGCCGCATTTCGGCGGCAACGCCTCGAAGGCGACTTTTGTTTCGAGTTTGAGTTGGCCCATAAACCACGCCAAGGTCGAACGATTCCTTACGCAGGAATAATGTGGGGCTCATGGAATGAGTCGGGGCCAATCACGCGCTTACGTGTTTACCCAGTTCCATCAAAAAATAACGAATCTGTAAATTCTTCGCAAGAGGTTGAATTAATTATACAAAATGGAGTTACTCCGCAGGCATGGATACGCAGAAATGATGGAAGTGACTTTGAACTGATCGAAGGTGAGGCCTTGTTTGAGCCCATCATGCCTAGCTTGCTTTATTCGCCTTTCGATTTACAGATGCCATTTGTATATTGGAAGGACTTTACTTACGAGGGGCCGACTCTTGTGGGGGCGACCCGTGTCGCGCAGCAGTTTTTAATGCAGCCACCAGCCTTGTCAGCCAGCGCACAGCGGGGCATCAGTGGCGTGCGCGTGGGTCTTGATGATACTTATAATGCACTATGGAGAATCGAAGTTATGAATGCTGAAGGTGAAGTATCCTCACGCTTCGCGGTGGAGAGCTTTAAGAAGATTCAAGATCAATACATCGTCAAACGCATCACTCTTACGGGCTATTCTTCGAGAGACCGAACGACCTTCGAGGTGAAAGCAGCAGCGGTTGGTATATCTTTAAACCAGAAATTATTTTGTCCTGTAAGTGCGCTCTCAGTCGAGATGTCTGTTCCATCTTTGATGAAAGAATTATAGTTTCATTACGCGTTATAATTTTTAAGTTTTTTTCTCAAGTCATAACTAATGTTTACTATTAGATTTTATGTTGACTTAGAGTATATAAAAAACAGCTTTTGGGAGTGCCCACATGGCGTTGCGTATGAGCAGTAAAAAATCTACCCCGCTATCTTTTGATCTTCAACAAGACCTATTTGGTAAGTTGAAGGAAATTCAACGTCAAACAGGAGCGCGATCTATAAGCGAAGTTGTTCGCTATGCCGTTAGCCAAATAGATGCTTCCGAATTGAAGCTGTCGAATGCATCGCACCGCCAAATTTCTGTCCGCTTGTCTGATAAACTCCGTCAACGACTGGTAAAGCTGAGCAAACAACAGAAAGTCAGTTTAGGTGAGTTGTTAAGAGCTGCGTTAGATTCTCTGCCAGACCAACCCACAGGCTTTAACCCTGAAACCATTATGCCTAAGAAAAAAGCAACAAAGAAAAAAGTAGCTGCCAAGAAAAAGGTAGTTCGCAAAGCACCAGCCAGAAAAAAGGCTGTTAAGAAA
>CACIKF010000002.1 GCA_902587165.1 Puniceicoccaceae bacterium
CTTTGGTTAGGTGTGCGGGAGGAAAACCCCTGCCCTTACTGCTGTCAAGGCACTATCATAGAGATTTGCACCTCTTTTCGGGGCGATAAAACCAAAAAAAGTTAAATTTAAGTAAAAGCATCGTCGGTTGAGTTATGAATTTGCAATAGACAGGAAGATGTTTAGTTTGCCCATAGTTTCATATACCCCCTTTAAAACCCCTATTTTCTTAGTCATGTGGGTGCTTTTACTACCTAATGCCAATAACCACAGTAAAACCCGCCATACCAAACAATTACCTGTAATTCTATGAGAGGTAATCTGTATATGTTTCGTTTATTTTTATTACTCCTAGCAAGCGTATCTACTTCACTTGGTGCTGACTTTATTAATTCTGCAACAGCTCCTCAAAGTGTTACTCAAGATACCACAGTGTCTGTGGAGGTTTCATATCAGGCATCAACTAATCGCGATATCGTGGTTGTCTTCCAACTGAATAGCTCTCCGTGGACTAACTTTGGATTCGAGAGAATTTCGGTCAGTGCAGGTAGCTCTACGCTCAATATTCCACTAGCAATTGATGCTAATACACCAATTGCTAGTGGGATATATAAATTTGTAGTCTACATAGCGCCTACTTCGGGCGCTTGGTATGATCGATTGGATACGAAGACACCACAGAACTCGGTTAGCTGTATTCCAGCATTAGAATCTTTTTCCATCACGCTAGATGGGGCCGAAGCTGAATTGCTGCTGCAGGATAAAATTGATCCGATTGAAATTATTGAGTTTTCTAGTGATTTAGCAATTTGGACCCCAGTAGCAAGGAACTATGGAGATCAGTGGGAGACCGTTTTTCCTCATGCATATGCCCTAAGCAAGGTGGCAGGAAGCACCGATCAAGCCATGGCCATGGCAATGGGTGAAAAGGGTTTCTATCGGAAACGTTCAACTAGCACAATAAACGCAAGTTCCAATAGGGAATTAGCATCTCGTTTCTTAATGCAGGCAAGCTTCGGCCCATCACGCGCCGAGATAGATAGCTTCCCTAATATAAACTCAAATACCTTTGGGTCTGAAGGAGATGGCAGCTTTTTAAATTGGATAAACGCGCAAATTACAATTAGCCCCACCTACCATCGAGCCCATTGGCGGGAACGTAGCGATCCAGATTATCAAAATTTATCAAACCAAACTTTATTAATAGTATCTGGGGGCACTGGCACTTTTGTGGAAGGTGAGAGTATATCACAAACCGTAGGAAATACTGTAGTGACTGGTACAATTTCTACCATTTTTATGGATTACCCTACCGAAAACAGCGAACAAGATCCTGTATTAGTGTCGATTGCCGTTTCTAATCAAACAGCCTCCGACGGAAGTAGTACAAATTTTTCCGCTACAACAAGTTCTGGACCTAGCAATATTGATACAAATAGAGCCGACGGAACATCGGCTTCTTATTCGGTCTATCGCATCGTCAACTGCCTACCTAACGAGGTGGGTCACAACTCTGACTACGGGCAACAGTTCTCATTTAGTCGTGGGCAAACAGTTTATCATACAGACTGGAGGAATCCCCTACCAGGATACGGAGGCTTGTTCGATATTGATGGCGATCCTATCGACGAGAACCACCCCGACTGGATCTCAGCCACCCATTTTACAAACTTTCGAGGCGAACCAATACCAATGACAGGATTGCACTATGATAATTGTATAGCTAACCCCTTTTATGCAGACCTCAATAGATTCGAAATTAGCTATCCAGTAAGTGATACGCGACAGATGGTCTGGTTTAAAGCCGCCATTGATGCTCCTGATCAACTACGACAGCGTGTCGCATGGGCACTCTCGCAATATTTTGTCGTCGGCGAGTTAGGAAATAATCAGTCACAAGCAGTGGAACGCTGGCTAAATTACTATGATATTTTCACGCGGCACGCATTTGGTAATTTTAGAGACATACTCGATGAGGTGACGTGGAGCCCACATATGGGTTACTACCTATCCCACATTGAAAACAAAAAAGCGGATCCCGATAAAGAGACTTACCCAGACGAAAACTATGCACGCGAGGTTATGCAGCTTTTTACCATTGGACTTTGGGAGCTAAATGAAGATGGGACTTTAGAGTTAGATTCTAACGGCGATGCCATAGCCACCTACGACAATGATGATATTTTTGAGTTTGCCAAAGTTTTTACGGGCATGCGCAGGCCTTTAAGTCGAGGCCCGAATACTAACATAGAAGAACTTAGTAACAATTACATCGATCCCATGAGGGTGAGGGTTGACTGGCACGACTTTGACTCTAAGGATCTCCTAGATGGTAGTACATTAGGTCCATTCAACCAAAATGAGAATGGAGTCAGGAGCGACGTCGCAGGCTTGTTAGATCATCTATTCAATCATAAAAATGTGCCGCCCTTTTTTGCCCGATTTATGATCCAAAGATTCACCGTTTCTAACCCATCGCCTGCCTACATAGAAGCAGTCGCTCTGGCCTTCAAAAATGGTCTCTATGAAGGTTCTGGCTCGGGCAGTCGAGGCTGCATGGAAGCGACTATTAAAGCGGTTCTACTTCACCCAGAAGCTAGATCTGCTAGCCTTGCATACGATCCGAGTCACGGCAAGTTAAGAGAGCCTCTAATTAGACTCATACATGTTGCCCGTGCCTTTGGGCTTACATCAAAACGAACCTACGGATGGTTTTATTTTAAGGATTTACACGACACAATCTTACAAGCTCCTTACGAATCACCATCAGTCTTTAACTATTATCGGCCTGACTATGCGCCTAATGGGGTAATTTCTGATGCGGCATTAAACGCTCCAGAATTTCAAATCCATAACGATGTCAGCGCTCTTCAATTATCAAATGCTCTAACCACACTAATCGTTCATGGTATCGCTGGCGGTGATGATGGAAATATTGGGGCTAAGAACTTCACCGATTCAGTGCTAGACTTTACTTATGAGGTTAACGAATTCCTACCTGATGATATTACAGATTTAGTTGATCATCTCGATTTGATACTCTGCGCAGGGAGACTGACTACTGAAAATCGAGCCGCCATTCTAGTAGCCGCCAACCATCCTGATTTAAATTTATCAGGCATTGATAAAGTCAAATATTTAGCGGCGTTAATCGCACTGACACCCGAATTCAACACACTATACTAAAATGGATCTTAAGAAGAAAATTTCGAGGCGGCAATTCATCGGACAGGCAAATTGTGCCGCAGTAGGCACGGCCTCCCTTCTGTCTTCATTACTTTCACTGCGTTTGACTGCTGGTGCAGCATCAGCCTCTAACTTTACTGATTACAAAGCGCTCGTGTGCTTATTCCTGAATGGAGGTAATGATTCTTTTAACATGCTCGTACCTAGGCAACAAAATGCCTACAATGATTACGTAGATGTGCGCGGTGGCTTAGCCACTGTTAGTAATAATGGGGATTACGGTGGTGGCCTTGCCCTACACGAACCTGATCCTTCAGGTAACGATCCGCTAGCATTACTTCCGATCACATCCTCACTCCAAGACTCTCCGAATGGAGCTGGATATAGTGACTTTGGAATTCACCCTGACCTACCCTATTTAAAAACGCTCTACGACCAAGGAGATTTAGCTTTTGTTAGTAATGTAGGTTCACTCATTGAGCCTACTTCACTGGTGCAATACAACGACGGATCTAAGCCCAAACCAGAGGGACTATTCTCCCACCCAGATCATCAAGTGCATTGGCAAACACTCGTACCCCAGGTTCGTGGGCCTTCACCTAAGGGCTGGGGAGGTCGGATGGCGGAGGTTATGTCTCATGCTAATCAGCAGAGTAACATAGCGATGAATATTTCACTCTCAGGGGCAAATGTACTTCAATCTGGAACTAGTACTGTGCCCTACATGACTGATCCTGGCGGGGTCGTAGAGTTAAGTAATTACGGAGAAGATACCTCGCTAGGGCAAGACCCCATCCTGTCCCTAGCAGTAGACGACATCTTAGGTCGCCATTATAAAAGTATCTACTCCAAAACTCTGGCGCAGGCCAACCGTAATTCGATCGAAACTTCCATAGCTTTTAAATCTGCGTTAGATAGCTTAAGCACACCCTTTGACCCAAGTGCTAGTTTTCTCAATGGTAAGAGCCAAACTTACAAACGCCTTAACATGGTCTCAAAAATAATAGAAGCTGGAATTGATCAAGGTCCACTGGGTTTAAAAATGGACCGGCAAATATTTTTTGTCGAACGTGGAGGTTGGGATCATCACAACGCATTATTAGGACCACAATCTAACCTATTTATTGAGCTTAATGATGCTATACAAATTTTCTGGACTGCAATTCAATCTATGGGGCTACAAAACAATGTGGTGCTCTACACCGCATCCGATTTTGGACGCACACTAACTTCAAACGGAAGTGGCTCTGATCATGCTTGGGGAGGTAACCACTTTATCATAAGTGGTAATAATAATAATGGTAATGGTAATATTAATGGCGGTGAAATCTATGGAAAATATCCAGATCTTGCTCTTAATAACAGCTCTACAGATCTAGGACGTGGACGCATTCTTCCAACTACCTCAGTAGATCAATATATGGCAGAACTCGCTTATTGGTATGGCGTTCCAAATTCTGAGATTAGCACAGTTATTCCGAATATTAATAACTTTAGCTCTAGCTTTGTTAGCGCAAATTCACCACTAGGTATACTCAACAGTTGATGAAAGATTTGATTCTTATTAAAAGGTTTAATGTAACTGCGCTTTTTTGCCTCTTTGCATGCTCGTTCAGTTGCTTGTATGGGTCCTCTTACACAGTATTACTGAGCGATTTCACATCACAATTAGATGACTGGGGAGCCGGTGCTGCATATTTCCATAGCAAGCCAAAGGGTGGCAATTGGCATTTGCGTAGTGAAATCAATATGGAAGGGGGAGAAGCCAATAAAAACAAAATGGTGATACGTAGACCAGTCGAGTCCAATCTTATTGGAAGCGATCCTTGGTTAGGAAACTTTAATGCTAAAGGAATTCAAAGTGTTGAGTTAGACTTTAACAACTGGAGTGTTGATGAACCTGTCTATTTACGTTTAGCACTCTCAAATGTTGCAAAACCGATGATTTCAACGGGCACTTGGTGGGTGAGTAGAAGCTACGCGACATTCTTTCCAGGAAGTGGTTGGGGAAATGCTAGTTTTAATATTCTTGAGGCTGAAATGAAGCGTGTGGGAGCTTTTAATGGAGTCGTTGGACAAGACACTTTTGAAGAGACCTTATCAGACATACAGGGCTTCCGTTTCATCGCCTCTGCTACGGGAAATTCAGCATTGGGCGACGAGTTCTCTGGTGCCATAGGTGTGGATAACATACGGCTAATTTCTTCGATTCCAGAACCAAATAGATTCGCAGTAATTATGGGCTTACTGGCGGCTATATCCCTACTGAGAAGGCGGCCTAGGTAAGTCACGATTAATCACTAAGTCGCTGGGAATGTTCTATCACGCGCTTGATTTAAGCCTTCTCCATTTCGCGAGCGTTTGAGTCATTTCACAGGAAAGTAGCTTTCCGAAATAAGTGCGAGAATAGTCCTTCAGAATACCCTTTACCCAGGACTATGAAAACAAAAACCTTACCGATTGAAGATAAGGACGTTAAAGTGGTGGGCCCGGTGGGGTTCGAACCCACGACCAAGGGATTATGAGTCCCCTGCTCTAACCGCTGAGCTACAGGCCCAGTTAGAATATTTTAACCAAAAGTATATTTGAGGCTGCGTCGAATACTTTCGCGCATCAAAATAAGCCTAAGCCAAAAGTTACCGACCACAGAATAGTTCTGGGCCAATTCGTCATGATCAGTTTTTGGCGTGTTTCCCTGGTAATATCATTTTGTTCGATCTTTCGGTGTAGAGGCACGGATACAAAAAAGGTGAGGATCCAGCAGACCAGAACAAATACAAAAGCAAGCCACTCTAGGATGCTAGGGTCTTCCATAACACTCAAAATTGCGAGCACAAGCTGTCCGAACATCAGCGGTAGGATGACGAAGGAAACACGAAAGGTGTAGGCTTTGTGCCAAGCGAGTAAGTCGCTAGAATCAACCCTAAGAAAGCTAGGATAAATGACAAGCTGGACAAGCCAGAGCACGACACACATACCAAAATCGACGAGGCTGTGAATTTCAGGAATCGTTATCATCTATTTTAGACGGCGCATCTGCGCGAGCTATGTTAGGCTTGTGACGAGGCACTCTTGATTAAAGCTTATCCTTCTTATGCAATAATTCAGCGATCTGAATTGCATTGAGCGCAGCGCCCTTCCAAAGCTGGTCACCGGTCACCCAAAGAGCGAGGCCATTTTCAAATACAGAGTCCTTACGGATTCGGCCGACCCCACAAAGCACGACTTCTGAGTAATTGAGCGGCATAGGATATTCCGCATTTTCGGGATTATCGACGAGTTCAGAGCCTTGAAAATGACGCACTGCTTCGCGGGCAGCTTCCACCGTGACTGACTTTTCAAATTCAGCGCTGATTGAGATAGAGTGTGCGCGGAAGACGGGCACGCGGACGCAAGTGCAAGTGACCCGAAGATCATCAATACCCATAATCTTGCGGCCTTCGTTAAGCATCTTCATCTCTTCCTTGGTGTAGCCGTCGTCAAGGAAAGCATCCACATGTGGTAGCAAATTGAATGCAATCTGGTGCGGATAGACCTCCTTCTTTATTTCGCCGTCCTCTGCCCAAGCGCGGGCCTGCTGTTCTAGTTCGACAATGCCCCCAGCACCACTGCCTGAAACAGCTTGGTAGGTGGACGCGATAAAAGACTTCAGCCCGAAGGCCTTGTGTAGGGGATAAAGACCCATCAGAGAAATCGCAGTCGAGCAATTCGGGTTCGCTAGAATGCCCTTGTGGTCGTCGACTACGTCCGGATTAATCTCAGGGATGACGAGCGGCACATTTGGATCTTGGCGGAAGGCAGAGCTGTTGTCGACCACCACGCAACCACGCTTGATGGCCTCATCAGCAAATAGCCTCGACTGATCGCTTCCTGCACTAAAGATACAAACATCAAGACCTTCAAAACTCTCAGGCGTGGCTTCTTGGATCGTCCATGTCTTGCCACCGAAGGATTGCTCCTTGCCGGCCGAACGAGCCGACGCAAGGAGCCGGAGCTCCGCAATGGGGAACTCTCGCTCATGGATGAGACGAATGATTTCTTGACCGACTGCACCAGTCGCTCCGAGGATACCTAGATTGTATGCCATATGATTTTATAAAGGAAAGTGCGCGTGTAAAACAAAGCTGCGCAGCCTTGTCAATCACGCCGACAGATCGCTTCATAGTCGTCTCGATCGAGAAACAGGAAATGGCGTTACTCGAAAAGGGAGAAATATCCGCCGTTTTCAGCATCTCCACCTCGAAAAATCCCCCTTCTTGCCTTACTGACTCTTACGGCACGCCGACAGGCCTCCACGCGATTGCCGATAAGTTCGGAGCCGGCGCGCCCGAGGGAACAGTCTTCAAAGGCCGAGTGCCCACAGGACAAATCTACGACCAAGTCTCTATAGAAGAGGCAGAGCGTAATTTGATCACCAGCCGTATCCTCCGCCTACGTGGCTTGGAGATCGGAAAAAATAGTGGAGAGGGTCGCGACTCTTACGACCGCTACATCTACATTCACGGCAGCAACCACGAGGACCGTATCGGCCAGCCTTTCAGCGGCGGTTGCGTGGAAATGTTAAATGCTGATGTGATCGAGCTATTTGAACAAGTCGATTTAGGTGATCTTATCTGGATATGCTGATGATTGCCTGCTACATTGTCATGTGTCCGCACGACGGACGCATCTTTGGCAAAAGAAGTTCTAACACTTTAAGGTAACCAAGCGGACACAGCGCTAGTCATAAAAGAATATGAGCAGTGAAATCTACGATTGCGAAAATTGCGGTGCTTGCTGCCGCTGCTTTCCAATCTTTGCGAGTGAAGCCGACGCCGTTCGCGAACCAGCAATCCGTCGCGAGACCCGTAATGTAGAGCCGCACCTAGCAAGTGAACGCAAAGCTTATCTAATGCATCCACTACCTTTTTTGGAGCAATGTGCGTTTTTGAAAGAAGATCAGCTTTGCCGCATCTACGCAACACGACCAGCGGTCTGCCGCCGCTTTGAAGCAGGCAGTGATCAGTGCAAGGAAGCACGAATAAGGCTAGGAATTAAGTAGGCTTAGTAATGAGTACATATAAATGCAGAATGCGCTAAAGGGTTAGCTCCAATTGATCATCGCCAGAAAGTGACCAGGCCTCGTAGCCTCGCTGGCGGAGTGTGGCGGCAAACTCTTTTTCATAGCCGTGAGTCGTATATACGGTCTTCGGTTTCACAGCTTCCACGAATTTTAACAAGTCGGGATAATCAGCGTGATCTGAGAGTGGGATGACCTCATCTACACCGTAGCGATACTTAGCGGAATCGTTCATTCCCCACCCGCTGACCATCGCTACGAGGCAGTCTTTGCGCGGCAACTTCTTTAGAACTGATGGCGGCATGACGACGAGACTTTCGCTCATATTAAGAAAGTCCAACGGGCGGGTTTGTGGCATAGAAACACCAAAGGAGGCATAGACTTGATTGATTGGGGCGATCGTCTTGTAAACCATCAATGCCTGCGAGCGGCTCTCGACGATCTTCATTAGCTCCTGCGCTTTGCCTAAGCTATAGGCTAACAAAACGGGCGTTTTCTTCTCAGCTGTGGCGCGGTCGCAAAAGGCGTGGATCCGCTGACAAGTCTCCTCGAAATCGGGGAATACATAATCGGAGCGCCCAAAGGTGGTCTCCATCACGATCGTATCGGCCTGTGGAATATCGATCGCTTCTGCCGATAGGCCTCTGCGCGTTTTAAAGTCACCCGTGTAAAGGAAAGTCTCTCCCGAATCGGTCTCAACATGCGCCATGGCTGAGCCAAGCACGTGACCAGCGGGATAGAACTTTAGGCGATAGCCCTGGCCTTGATAAACTTCGCCATAAGGCAGTGCCTTTGCTCGTGAAGCCAGAGCGTTGCCATTACGCACACGGATGAGGGCAATGGTCTCGGGTGTGGAAAGATAGCAATCGTGCTTGGCAACATGGTCTCCATGCGCGTGCGAGACGACCGCAAAGGGCTTACGTTTGCGCGGGTCGAACCAAAGTTGGAGGCCTGCTAGGAGGATTCCACCTCGATCGATTGGCTTTAACATGCAGTGAGTATACTGACACAAAAAAAGCCAAATTCCGAGTGAATCTGACCTTTTATAAATGACTTTAATTTAAGCGCAGGCGAGATATCTGCCTTAGGCTCAAATATGAATCGCTTCACCAAATACGGCAGCAGCAGCTTCCATCATTGCCTCACTCAGTGTGGGGTGCGCGTGGATGGTGTTATGTATCTCCTCAGCGGTAGCTTCGAGCTTCATGCCTAGACCGTATTCAGCGATCAATTCAGTCGCGTCGGAACCAACGATGTGAGCACCGAGGATCTCGCCGTGCTTTGGATCGACCAGCATCTTAACGAAGCCTTCTGGCTGGTTCGAGGCAACAGCCTTACCTGAGGCTTGAAATGGGAATTTACCGACCTTGTAGTCGATGCCCTCTGCCTTAAGCGCCTTCTCGGTCTTACCAATAGAGGCGACCTGCGGCAGACAATAAGTGCAACCAGGGAACTCGCGAACGCGCTCAGGCTTACCATGGCCAAACATACCGTTGACGGCCTGAATAGCTTCAAAAGTGGCCACGTGTGCGAGCCAAGGTGGTCCAATGATGTCACCGGCAGCAAAAATGCCTTTGACGGAAGACTCATAGTTATCATCGACCTTTACGTAGCCGCGATCGAGTTTGAGCTTAACGCGCGGCGAAAGCAGGCCGTCGGTATTAGCGACGACTCCAATAGCCAAAAGAATCGAATCAGCCGTAATGCTCTCAGTCTTATCCCCCTTGACCAGATCCATTTTCACGCTCTTGGCGTTAACCTTGATATTTTCGACGGCAGTCGATACCCGGCAGTCGATACCTTCCTGCTTAAAAGACTTTTCGACAACAGCTGCGGTCTCGTGATCTTCGACCGGCAAGACATGATCAAGCATCTCGACGAGTGTGACCTTAGTGCCGAAGGCATTTAGGAAGTAGGCAAACTCTGCACCGATTGCACCTGCACCGACGATAACAATAGACTTGGGTTGTTTTTTCATCTCCAGCGCCTGACGGGAAGTCATGACGCGTTCGCCATCGACCTCAAGGTCAGGAAGACGGCGTGGCTTACAGCCACTTGCAATGAGGATGCGTTCTGTTGATAGGATTTGGCCCTTATCTTTACCGGCAGTGATCTCGACCATCCCAGGCACATTGATCGTGCCTGTGCCGATCACGTGATCGACTTTATTTTTCTTAAAAAGGAAGCCAATACCCTTGGCCATGGTGCCCGCGACATTGCGTGAACGACCAATAATCTTTGAAAAATCGTAATCGACTCCCTTGACCGTGATACCTAGATCCTCACTGTGCTGGATTTTATTAAAAAGCTCAGCGCTCTTGAGCAAAGCCTTGGAGGGGATGCAGCCCCAGTTCAAGCAAGTGCCGCCGGGGCGCTCTTGCTCCACACAGGCAACTTTTTTGCCTAGTTGACCGGCACGGATAGCTGCGGCGTAGCCAGCTGGGCCACCGCCGATGACGACGAGATCGTATTTTGTAGTCGATGACATAAACCAAACATAAGCTACAAGTTCTACCGATAGTCAATTCTTATCAAATATACGAATATATTTTCATGAATTTATAAGCATCATAATGTTAAACTATACTTAAGTTATGCCCATATCGACGAATCGAGATGGTCTCAGAGGAGTCGGATCACGCAGGAGCGCGTTCCCATCAACAAGACCTCCGCGATCGGAGTCACTACGCAATTAAATATCAATCACATCGTCGTCTTTAATCGGCTTCTGAGCATTCGAGCGTTCTGGAGTATTCGCATCAGGATCCACACTTCGAGTGGAGCGCGAAGTCCGTACTTGCACTTTATTTTTACCAAATAGCAGATTGGCTACAACGCCAGTCAAGCTCACCACGAATGCCCCGGCGAGAGCATCGCCAAAGCTATCTACGGTGAAACCAACAACTAAATTACCGACAAGTAAAAACAACAGCGCATTGATCATCCAAATTCCTAAGCCAAAGGTCAAAATGATAAAGGGCAGCGCAAAGATCATGAGTAGTGGCTTTAAAAAGACGTTGCAAATACTCAGTAGAAGCACTGCTGAGACGAGTGCACTCGCGTCGGTATAGCGAATACCAGTAAAAATATGCGAGGCGATGAATACACCGACTGCTACGAGCAGCCAGCTTTTAAAAATTGATTTGTAATCCATAATTGAAATTAGGAGCCTGCTATAGAATCGTCCTCAAAATTGATTCAAGGCGTGTGTAGCGGGAAATACGAAACGGGCGTTTGAAAACATAATAATAGATTCGACGCAAGCCTAGAGCCTTGCAAGTGCCAACAGATTTTGAAGCCTTAGAGACAATTATTTGCACTCAAAGCTTTGCAAAACATGCCTCGCCGCAACCAGATACCGACACGTGCGCCTGCCTTGTTTTTTTTAATGGGCATGGTTCTTGGACTGATCCTTGCACGCGAATTCACAGCGCCCATTGGATTCGTGCTGTGCGTGGCTGCCCTGATGGCAGGGTTGAGCTATGGTCTATCTAAGCAAAGCGGCAGGCTTTGGCTACTCAGCTTTATGACCGCCGCAACGCTCTCGGCTTGGGCTTACGGCACATTACGCTTCTCGGCGAAGCCAGAATCTTCGCAGTTGAAACTTCCAATCCGCGAGGTCCACTTGCACCTCGAGGTCGACCGAGTCATGCAAGCACGCAGTCAATTTGACAATGCGAGCGGTATTGCGCGAATTATTGAGGCAAATGCCACAAGCCGCCTCAAACCTGGAGCCAAAGTCTTCTTTCGGATCAAACTCTCAGAGACGAGCGCTTTCACCTTACAAAACGGAAGTGAAATCAAGGCGACTGGCGTGCTCACACCGATTTCCCACGAGGTAGACCCCGATAGCTTTGAGGGCTATTTAAAAGACACAGGTATTCACTATCGGTTTGAACGAACCAGCGCGTTAGAGTTATTAAGCCCGCCCTCACGCTTTGATCAATTTTGCCATGGGATGAATCTGCGCTTTCAGGAATACCTAAGCCTCCATGCGCCTGATGGAAAAAACCTTGATGGCATTTATACGGCAATGTTACTCGGGCGTAAAGCGGAACTGAGTGATGAGCAGTCCGACCGCTTTCGGATGACAGGAACCATGCATTTCTTTGCGATCAGCGGTTTGCATATCGGAGTCATCGCAACGGTCATCGCGCAGTTTCTTATCCTTATTCGCGTACCGCGTAAATTAAGTCCCTTCATAGGACTACCCTTACTCTATCTCTATGTCGAGATCACGGGAGCGTCGCCCTCTGCAGTGAGGGCTTTTTTGATGGCGCTTTTTTTCTGGGCAAGCTTCGCCTTTATACGGCAGCGTTCACCACTGGCCGCATTAGCAGCCTCAGCCATCTTTGTCTTAATTTTTCAGCCAGCGCAGCTCTGGAGTATTGGTTTTCAACTATCCTACACAGTGGTATTGAGTATTTTACTCTTTGGTTTACCACTATACGAGACGGCTTCGGAAAAGTTGGCACCCTTCCGCTATTTGCCGAAGGCGAACTGGGCACCTTCGCAACATATATATGCGTGGATACAAGACGCCCTACTTCTACTCTTTTCCATCAGTTTCTCAGCATGGTTGGCCAGCGCCCCGCTTAGTGCGGCATTTTTTGGCTATCTCTGTCCAGGGGCAATTTTACTAAATATGCTACTCGTTAATTTGGCGGCAGTCGTCATTACAACCGGTGTGGTTTCGCTCTCGCTGGCACTTTTCGGACTACACAGTGCCGCGGGCTTCATTAACCATGCCGCGTGGATAAGTATTCAAATGATGGATACCCTCGTCTTAGGAAGCACCAAGATCCCAGTAATGATTTTACACTGTGACGGCTTTGCCGAATGGATCGCCTACAGCATATTGACCGCTTACTTCACACTGCTCTTTTGCATACATCGTACGCGATCCCAAAGGTCGGCAGTCATGTGGCTGTTAGCGCCCGCAATAATCATAGCGGGACTGCTGATTGGTTTAGCAAAAATCTGAATGCTTTAGCGAAAGCGGTCGCAAACAAAAAACCCCGCTCTATCGAGACGGGGTTTTTAAAATAAGAAGAATGTTAATCAACTGCTCAGCTAACCGCGGCGACTGAACTTGTTCTGAAACTTCTCTACACGACCTGCTGTGTCGACGAAACGCTTCTCACCAGTGAAGGCAGGATGCGAGTCAGCAGTAATGTCGCAAATCACGACTTGATATTCATTACCGTCGATTGTTTCTGTCTTGCTGCCACGCATAGTGGACTGGGTCAGGAACTTGTGGCCTGTGGAAACGTCAACGAATGCGACGGAGTTGAGTGCAGGATGGAGATCAGCTTTCACGGTGGTATGCCTTCTAATAAAATTAATGCAGCTTGAACCCTTCTTTAACCCTGACGGGCTTTGAAGCGAGGGTTAGACTTGCAGATTACGTAGACGCGACCCTTACGGCGAACGACTTGGCAGTCGGGGTGACGGTCTTTGAGAGATTTGAGTGAAGATACGACTTTCATAGCGGAAAAATTAGGAATGGGAGAAAAAAGGCTCCGTCTACCCCCCTGTCAATGGCAAAGGCGGAAATAATCAAGTTAAGCTTATGCATGTACTAACTTACATTGATAGAGCAAAACACGCTAAAAGCGTGAACTAATTCAATTCAGCGAGGTATCATCTGGAGCATTGGCCAAAAAGCCTAGTTCAGGCCGCTCCTGGCAAAGGAGATCGTACCAATTAATCTCACTGGGCTCGCCTTTAAGTGCAGCCAAACAACCAGAAAGCACCCACGAACCTTGATTGAGCTCAGCATCGAGTTGCCCCTCTGTCCATCCCGCATGCCCGAGGAAGCCACGGAACTGAAACGCTGTATCCTCTTCGAAGATGCTTTGCGCTTTTTCGTCATCGATACCAAAATACAGCTTAAAAGTGCCCTCTTCCGCTGACCACTTCCATGCGACGAGGATTAGTTGATCCGTCGCTACAGGGCCACCAAGAAAAAGTGGCACGCTGGCAAGCGTTGATGTAGCCAAATCGGGATCGTATTCACCGAGTGTTTGCCCCATCGCACGGTTCAAGATGACACCGACAGAACCTTCCCTCTCCGAGTGAACCGACAATAAAGTCACAGTCCGGCAAAAGTTTGGGTCGAGTAGACGCGGATGCGCGAGAAGTAAACTACCAGCATGCGGCCCTTGCACTTCGCTGAAACTTTGCTCTCGATTTATGCGCATAAAATTAAAGAAGATTTGCTATTAGAGTTGCTCTAGTGCCAGACCGCTTTCGGCGAGGATATCTTTGACCAAATCATCGTTTCGATAATCACGGTGATACTTAATGCCTTTGATTCCTGCTGCGGCCAAAATTTTGGCACAATTGATACAAGGAAAATGGGTGATATATATAGTCGCACCTTCAAGCGAGACGCCCCGTCGTGCGGCATCACTGATCGCATTCTGTTCGGCGTGTACGGTGGCTTGTTCGTGACCGTCACGAATCCGAGATGTGTGGGATGCACCTGGCAAGAAGCCGTTATAACCAGCCGCGACGATACGATTTTTTTGCATCCCGCCTGAAACGATGACGCATCCAACATTGAGACGATCACAACTGGAGCGCGATGCCATGAGCAAAGCCGTGGCCATAAAGTAGGCATCCCAAGAAGGGCGCTGCGACCAAGACCGGGTCAAGGCTTCTAATTGATCGAGCATCGCAGCGTCTTCGTTGGATTTATTTACACACATCAGATGCAGTCTGGTTCAATGACTCTAAGGGTAAACTCGAATTTCAAAAAAACCTGCAGGCAGCCCAGTAGTAAAGCCTGAGTCAACTAGCCAAGTGTAGGCGGCGGTGTCGAAAGCAGTATCCCCAGAACTCACTGAAAGCGTAGGTCGCCCGAGAGCACGACCACCCGCTTCGACACCTAGGAAATAGGTCGTCGGTTGTATCGCCTGAATCGATAGCACTGCCAACTCGACTGGAACGGTTTGCACTACCCTACCCTCCACCGTGCGCACTTCGACAAAAACTCCTGTGCCTTCTAACTGTTCGACAACAGGCGCAGTTTGGCCTATCTCGCCAAATAGGTCCCAATAACGCAAGGCCAGTAGGTCGACCGGTTCCGTCACCGCGAAATTGAGACCCAAGGGTAATCCTTTCGAAATTAAGCCCGAAGAGAAATCACTCCGAGGCTCGCCGTAAGGATCAAAGCTAAGAAGAGTCCTTTCACGTGATATCGGTCGCAGATTATGAGAAGCATTCCATTTCCCAGGGACAAAGAGTGGTGCGGAATCAAAGAGCGCTGCCTGCTCTTCCAGCGCTGCCCCAGAGAGAAGTGTGCCTGGAGAAACGTATTGAACGAAAGGCGGTATCGCCTCACGAGTCGGCAGAGGATTTGAAACCACACGAAAGGCGAGGAAACCAAGCAAGTGAACAAAGACCCCTATCGAAATTAAGATGCAGAAAAAAGGCGACAGTATTCTATGCGAAGTAACAACATCTGGTCTAGACTGGACGTCTCCGGCTTGCATCACATTACAGACAGGAAGCCCGAGTCCAGGGCAGTTCCTGAACGATTGGCTGATGGAAGTGCCGACTCAGTACTAGGTAAGTGCTCGCCCGCGATTTGCACCTGTAAGAAGCCTGCATCTTGGGCCATCTCACAAAGCTCTAAAAAGAGCTGCAGATCCATGGAACCTTCAGTTTTAACAAGCAGAACTACATCCTTAACTGGCAATTCTTCAACATACTTTTGAAAGCTGCGATCAATCGAATTGAGCTCGAAAACACCACCATCAAAAAAGAGCATGCCACGGTTGCCAATTGTCAAAACAGCAACAGGCAGATTACTCTGCTGCATTTGCATACCTGAGTCGGGCAAGTCCACACGCACACCTGGCACCATGACGAATCGCGTAAAAAGTAAACTAAAGAGTAAGGCAATAACCAGCAAGTCCAGCGCCGGCACCAGATCAAAGCTAATGGGTGGCCGCTTAGCCTGGGTCATTAAGCCGAGCGGTTCGGTGTAGCAGTGAATTGGTCTACTTTGAGCATCGTTTTTGTCAGCAATCATACTGTTACTCCGCGTCCTCACACTTGCTTAATTCAGCATCAGATTGCATACTTAGAAACTCGTGAATATCGTGTCCCACCCACTCAAAATCGTGCACTAACGCCCGAACGCGACCAGAAAGAAAGTGGTAGGCCAACATCGCCATGACTGAGATCGCTAAACCCGATGCAGAAGTAATCAAAGCCTCAGCCAGTAAACGACTCAACACGCCACTGTCGCCATTAAAAGATTCTAATGAATAGAGCGCCTGAAATGCTGCAATAAGAGTGCCTAAAAAACCAAGCAAAGGCGCCACTCTTGCGAGTGCTGCGATCGTGCCGATGCGTCGCTCTAAGGTAGGAATCTCGACAATGGCTGCCGACTGAATAGCTGAGCGAATCGTCTCTCTAGATTCACCATAGTTGAGTAAGGCGGACTTCATAATTCGGGCCATCGGTCCCGGTGTATCTTCGCAAAGTGTGAGCGCTTCGACCAAGCGTTTCTTGCGCACCAGATTCTTGATGCCACTAAGAAAGTCCTGCGTGCCAATCTGCCCTTTATGCAAAAAGAGTGAACGCTCAACAAAGAGCAAAAAACCCAGCAGACTGATAAAAAGGAGCGGATACATAACAGGCCCGCCTTGTGATATAAAGTTATCTTGAAGGTAATCCATTTAATAAAACTAATTTATTTATTGTTTAAAATTATTCAACATCTAGAATTTGATCAATGCGCGAGATCGCAATATGTCGACCGGGTAAATTGTAAGCGATTACCTGGCGATAGACCTTACGCGCTTCGACTAGTTTGTCTTGCTTCTCAAAAATCTCCCCCAGTTGTAGCATAGAACGTGCAAGCCAGTAACGACCCGCGGCTCCTAAGGCGGCTGCTTTTTCTCCATCTCCTATAAAGCGGTCAACGCTCAACCAGAGTACCTCTTTAGCCTTCTCGCTCGACCCGCTTTTAATCAGAGCAAAAGCCCATTTTTGCGCCGCTTCTGCTTGAAAATCGAGCGGTAAATTCGGCAAGTCGAGTAAACGTTCGAGAATAATGACCGCATCAGCTAGGCCATCGGAATCATTACCCGCCAGAGCTAGCATGCAGTCTGCGCGTGAAAGCTCGGCAATATACCGCATCTCGTGAGCGGGAAAGCCGTTGATTAAATTTTCATAGACAATCTGAGCTCCTACGAAGTTATTCATTGAACGCAAAAGATTGCCCTGTTTTAAGCGGGCAAAATAGAAGAGCGGATCAGTCGCATACTGCGTCGCCAGATCATTGTGTAAAACAACAGCTTGAGGGTAAAACTCTGCACCTCGACGCTCACAGTAGAGAGCGGCCTCGAAAAGGGCTAGCGGCGCAAGTGGGTTCTCAGGATAAATTTCTGCCAACCTCGTCATCGTCGCTTGCGCGGAAACAAAATCACCAACCAAGCCGTGATAGGCGGCTTCGATCAAATAAGAACGTAACGCAGCAGTGGTTTCGCCATATTCATCACGAAGTTGAGTCATGACATCCATACCGGCATTGGCATCGCCCTCACGCATGTAAACGCTACCTTGCAGCAGAAGAATCTCAGTCTTTAATAGACTAACTTCTTCTGGTGCGAGCGCATCGACCGCGCTTTCTTGCTCTGGTGGCATCGTCTCCAACCGTGCCAATAGAAGGGCGACTCGATTTGCCAACCCATCTAGCTCTTCAGCCTGTAGCGAGAGATAGGACTCTAACCATCGCAAGCGTATATCGAGCGAGGCTGGAACCGTCGAAGGCAAGGCATCCCCCAGAAACAAACGTACACGCTGCAAAGCAAGATCTAGCTCGCCCGAGGCTTGCAAGGCCTGGGCGACATTCCACTCAGCGCGCCAGCGGTCTGCCTGACTAATGCTGCCACTAGAATCCGCCTCATCAATCAGTTGCGAGGCTTGTTCGATCAAACCAGCACGCACCTGAGCCGAAATCAATCGTAAGAATAGTTCACCGCCACGCGGCGAAGCAAGCCCTCGGTTTAGTGCGGCAGAATAGAAGTCTACAGCATTCGCAAAGTCTCGATTTAGAAAATAACAGTCTCCAATCAAGCTGTTGACCTCGACGAAGTCTTTGCTTTCTGGTGATTGGTCGCGCAACTGGATAAGAAAATCCGCTGCCGCGCGATACTGAGCGGGTTGACGCTCCAGAGCCGCATAAGCAAGTAAACGGTAAACATTAGTGATCTGACTCAGTCCGGGAAATTGATCTAACAATATACCTGCGTCGCTCTCCGCAATAGCCATCAGCCCCATACGCTCCTCGACCGATCCCTGCTGTGCCATCTTCATCGCCAACTGGCTGCGCAGATAATACATTTGTCCCTGTAGCAGGTGTGGCTCATTACGCGATAAAACGACCTTAAGAAAATTGAGCAAATCCGCATCTTGATTAGGCACACGGGCAAGCAATTGTAGCGCAATACCCATTGTTTCTCTGCCTCGTCCATTAAGGATCAGAGTTTTTAGCGCGACACGCCCAGTTTCTGAATTGGCTCCAAGGATGATACCTTTGAGTAGAGCTAATTGCTCACGCTCTTCCGAGACATAGCCCGCTGAAGTGTTCTCCAACTCACGATCGATCGCATCAATTGCCTCGCCGATACGGCCCAGACTATAAAGCCCCACTGCGTATTCCTGAACGAAAGGATACGCCGCCGCTTGACCGTCTAACTGATCAATCTTCACCCGCAGTTCGGCAACAAGAGCCTCGTCAGTAGAGGTTGCCAGTAACTTCTGACGCATAATAAGCCCTTCGAAGTGCGAGCGCAACATGGGTTGATCAGTTAGTTCAAGTGCGCGCTGATAGGCAGCGGACGCTAACTCGGCTTTGCCTTCCAACTCAGCGGCAAGACCTTCAAGCATTGCTAACCAAGGCAGATCTTCAGCCTTCAAGTCAGCTAACGACGCTTTTCTTAAAGCCGCAAGGAAGGCCTCGGTATCGATCTGGCCGTCGCCTTCTCCATAAATTGAAAGTGCCAGATAGAGCAGATACTGTCCCTTATGAAATTCCTGTGGCACTGAATCCAGCTGTGCACGAGCTGCGACAAATCTTCCCTGCCCAATCAAGGATTTGGCCAGGCCTAATTTAAGCGAGGCCAGTTCACTTGAAGATAAATGATCACTTTTTTCTAGCAGCGAACGATAAATCGTCTCGGCCACACTGGAAAGGCCCGACTGCAGGGCACGAGCCGCGCTTCCCATACGCCATTCATACTTGATCTCGGCGCCCATATCCACTGTCGCGAAACGATCTGCAGTAAGGGGTACCTGCGCAGGCAAATCCCCGCAAAAACAGAGCGAAAGACAAAGTGAAGCAACAAGCCGAAAATAAGTGGACTGGTTAAAAAACATAGATTTGTATTAAATGACATCCACTCTCCCCCATTGTTGCAAAGGGAAAAATATGGTGCCCCCTCTGGGAATCGAACCCAGATCGACTATTTAGGAAACAGTAGTTTTATCCATTAAACTAAGGGGACATCCAATAGACCGAAAGCTAGAAACCCACAGTTAGGGATCAAGCGTAGACTACGCATAATTTATTTGGTCTTTAGCTTAAGCAAAAATGATTAATCAGGCATTCCCCTAAACTTGGGGACCAACGATGAGTTGAACGCGTTTGGACTCAACGAAGTAATATTTCGCAAATCGTGCGAGTGCAACTGCGTCGACCTGGTCTAACTGGGCAGCGTGCTCGGCATCATCTTCGACCGGTAAACCATAGGTGACTTGGATGGCTGCGTGCATGGCGCGCGCGCCAATGGTTTGCTTACCCATGGGACGTGCGGCCTTGAGGCGTGAGCGGCAACGGGTGAGCTCGTCCTCGGTCACTCCGCCAGCGGCGACGCGCTCAATCTCAATATTCATTTCACTCACAACGGCCTTGGCTTGGTCAGGGTGGGTGCCTGCGTAAAACACAAACATGCCCGTTTTTAAACCGATCACGCGGGTAGTGCCCACATAGTAGGCCATACCTTGGTCCTCACGAACGCGCTCGAAAAGTCGGCTAGACATTCCGCTGAAAAGTTCGTTGAGCATTTCGGCCACGACGAAGTCTTTGTCCTGAATACCTACATCGGGATAGGCTTGAAGGACGACAGCTTGCTCGCGATCCATCGCTTCGTGGCCTGAATAAATAGCGACCTCGACCGAGGCTGATGTGTCGGCGACCTCAAATGGCTGCGTGGAAATTTGGGCTTCGAGTAGCGGGCTAAGGCGCTCGATAATTATTTCTCGCTGAAAGTCACCGGTCACCGCTAGCACGATGTTACTGGCTTTGACTAGTTTGCGGTAATGGGTAGCAAGGTCTCCCACAGTAAGTGCTTCGAGGTCCTCAATGCGACCGTCTGAGCCCACGGCGAAGGGATGCTGATCGAAGAAGCGTTCGCGCAGCTTGCGTAAGCCATAATCAAGAATCTCGTCGTCGTCCTCTTTTAATCCGGAAACTTGTGCTTCGCGCTCGGTCTCAAAGGTAGCTGGATCGAAGACTGGAGTGGTTAAGGCCTCGCTAAGTAAATCCAGCGCGATGTCGAGATCAGCAGGTAGGACTTCGATCGACAGACTGATTGTGTTGTTACCACCTGTAGCTGTAAAACTGCCGCCGATACTTTCGATCAGTTCGGCAATGACTTTGGCGCTACGACTCTCGGTGTCTTTAGTCAACAACTCGGCGAGTAAGGCAGAGACACCACGCTGATTGGCTAGCTCATAGAAGGGGCCACCCTGTAGGACGCAGCGTAGATGCACCTTGGGCAAACGAGCATCAGGCTGGAGAAGGAGGCGAGCGCCGCTGGTAAGGTCGATCTGCTCAAAGGGATCGAGGGAGAGCTCCCCATCAAGCTTAGCCATCGACTCATTAACCTTGGGTGCACGGCCTAAAGTAACCACGGACATGCTTTCGTTGACTAGATAGCGCTGCGCAACAGCTTGCAGATCAGCAGAGCAGACGGCCTGTAGACCTTTAAAATAGCGGCGTCCATAATTAATATCGCCAATGACGACTTCGCCTAGGCCGAGGCGGGAGGCTTGTCCGCTCATAGTCTTACGCCCATTAATCTCGTAACTGAGCGCTTGGCGTAGCGCTTTTTCGACGACCGATTCTGGCAGACCATTACCTACAACCTCGGCAAGGAGATCAAGGATGGCCTTTTCCACTTCATGGCTCTTAGCCGAATCGCAAACGTAGGAAATCCAGAAGAGGCCGTTGCTCCCAGGGTTCCAGTTCCGACAATCGATGCAGTTCACGAGATTCTGCTGATTGCGTAGTCGCTCCCAGAGCAAAGAACTTTCACCACCGCCGAGGGCGTGCGCAAGCGCATCTAGGCGAGGCGAATCGGGATGGCTCAAATGAGGCACCTTAAACCCGAGGCATCCGCGAAAAATATTGAATTCGCCCACGATTTCTTCGCGACGGGCAGCCAGTTGAACGGGCTCTTCTTCGATCTGAACAGGCGCTAAGCGACCGCGGGGGATCGCGCCAAAGCACTGGTCTACCTGAGCAAGACAGTCTTCGGGATCGATTGCGCCAACCACAGTAACAACTATATTATTTGGGACATATCGGGCATGGTAATAGGCGCGTAACTCATCGGTAGTCACTTTTTCGTAAAGCGCACGATGACCAATCACTGGCTCGCGATAAGGGTGACGCTGATAGGCCGTTCGAAAGAGCGCTTGGCTAAGCTGGCGATCAGGGTCATCTAGGCCCATGTCGATCTCTCTTAAAATGACGGCTCGCTCGCGCTCGACCTCTTCCTTGGGTAAGGTCGAATGCATAACAATGTCCGAGAGCACATCGAGGATTTGACTGAAAGCAGTCGAAGGCGCGTCAATGTAATAGACAGTTCGGTCGAAAGTCGTATAGGCGTTAATCGAACCACCCATCGCGTGAACTTCGCGGCTGATCGATTTACCATCGCGGCGCGAGGTACCCTTAAATAGCATGTGCTCCAAATAGTGCGATAACCCGGAGCCGACGAGTGCGTCTTCATGGATGCTGCCCGTCTTGACCCATATCTGGACGGAGACGACCTCGCTAGAGAAGTCTGAGCGATGCACAAGAGTAAGCCCATTTGGCAACATATGCCGCTCCACGGGAGCACAAAAGAGACGCTCGATTAGATCACTAGATTCGGCGACTGAGGACTGACTCGGGCTAATATCCATAAAAGAGCAGAGTAAGAACAGGGATATCACCAATTTCCATCTTTAGTTTAAGCTGAGAACGTCGGTGTTTACTACAACTTAGTAAGTGATAACTCTGACATTTGGGTATATTCGCGCGACTAGGGCTCTGAGGATCCACGCGCCCGCGTCTTGCGACTTAATCGTGTTGCATTCAAACATTCTATTTTAGGCAAACACACCTAGCAGATTGAACTTCAACTCATCCGCGGCTTCTTAATTGTCGGTATGATGCGTTCAGGGCGAAAGGGTTTGTCGAAAGCGGCGTTGAATTTGTAACCACCTGAAAAATCCTCGACGCTGTCTTGGTCAGTTTTGCCGAGCACCTTACACTCCACCAGATTGAAGACAATGTTACCGAAGTCACGACACTCACGGATACCCCAATGTGCCAAGACAGGTCGTGCCATGGGGCCGTATTGGTCGATCGCGTAGAGGCGAATGCCATCCAGTAACTGTTGTCCAGTCAGATGATTCGACTTATCGAGGTCGCCGCTTTTATGGAGCTCCTTCAAACTAAAATCGAGCGCTTGACGCAAAAAGTAGTAAGCACCACGTGCGTAACGCGGATCGTCCTTACGGATCGTGCGGATCACTTCGTTGAAATCTCTAGTTGGGTCGTTCACTAATAATAGATGAAGCGCAAAAATCTATAAGGTCAACTTGTGAAAGGTAGTGCTTGAGATCGCTTAGGCGTTACCGCACAGTTTTAAAGTAAGAGTAACCGAGTCAGTGTTTTCACGACTCAACTTTAACTCTCAACCGTCCATCGCTAAGCGAAAATTAGCGATGATCGCGCATATCGCGCTCAGCTTCGCGCATCGTAATTTTCTTTTTTAAAGTTTCGCGTTTATCGTGTAACTTTTTGCCCGTGCAAAGCGCAATCTCTATCTTAATTAAGCCATGCTTTAGATAGATACGTAGGGGGATGAGCGATTTACCGCCCGCTTCCATCGCACCGATGAATTTATGAATTTCACGGCGATGGAGTAGTAATTTTCGCTTACGGCGAGGTGGATGGTTCTGAATGTTACCGAATTTATACTCACCAATGTGAGAATTATAGATCCATACTTGACCCTTCTCTACACGGCAAAACGCCTCGCTAATCTGGGCATCGCCCGCACGGATTGCTTTGACTTCAGTCCCTTGAAGCGCGATACCAGCCTCGAAACAGTCGCCCACAAAATAATTGTGGTGGGCTTTACTGTTGCGGATCTCACGTTGACGATCAGTCGACTTTTTTTTGGCGCACACGTTGGTTCATTCCCTCTATTTGGGGAACGCAGAGGGTACGCTTTAAGTTAATGGAGGCTAAGCCTCGTCGTCAACCTCAGCCAACTGGTAAGTAATTTTACCTTCCATGACCTCACGTAGAGCCATATCTTCAGCAGACAGGCGCTCCAAAGATTCAATAAGGGGCTTGTAGCCACTCTTCAATTGTTTGGCACGGCGCGATATCACGTTGATCAGGATCATTGGATCTGTGATTTTCTTCTGGGCTTCTTTTAAATAGTCGTCTCTCAAAGTGATATTCCTCTGGTAGTGTTGTAATTGGAAAAACAGCGCAAAATGACGTCCCCTTGCACCTTTGCAATAAAAAAGCAGAATTACTAAGGTTTTCGCCAAAATTCCCATTGACAGGGGGGTGCCCAATTCTACTGTTCACCGCTTTTCCAAAATCATGAAAACGACTTTAGCCACAAAATCCGACCATACCAAAAACTGGTATATTGTCGACGCTGCCAATGAAACACTTGGTCGCGTATCCGTAAAAATTGCCAACGTGCTTCGTGGTCGCCACAAACCGACCTATACGCCGCATGCCGATACGGGTGATTTCGTTGTGGTCGTCAACGCCGAGAAGATCAAAGTCTCTGGCAAGAAGAACACCGATAAAAGCTACATGTTTTATTCGGGCTGGATGGGCGGCGAAAGCCACGTCAGCATGGAAAAAATGCGCGCCAAGAAACCTGAATTCATAATCGAGCACGCAGTCAAGGGCATGCTTCCACGCAACAAGCTTGGGCGCGCCATGATTAAAAAACTTAAAATCCACTCAGGTGCCGAGCATCCTTACGAAGCTCAGCAACCCAAACCACTCGCCTAAGCGCTGGTTAAACCTAAGATACTTTATATACAATGAGCAAAGAAACATTTGTAACCGTCGGTCGTCGCAAGACAGCCATTGCTCGCGTCCGACTCAAACGTGGCACTGGAAAAATAGTCGTCAACGGCTCGGAGCCTCGCGCCTACTTCAAAACCGATGAATTTGCTAACGCAGCGCTCTCGCCTTTAAAGACCGTGGAGATGGCCGACCAAGTCGACATCACAGTCAAAGCACAAGGTGGAGGCCTCAACGGTCAAGCAGGCGCAGTTCGCCTCGGCATCGCCCGTGCACTAGAAAAGCTCAACGCAGATCTCCGCGTGCCGCTCAAGCAAGACGGTCATATGAAGCGCGATCCTCGCTCTCGTGAGCGTCAAAAACCAGGTCTCGCGGGTGCTCGAAAGCGCTTCCAATTCTCGAAACGATAAACCGCCAGCGGCGGCAACGGTCGCACATTCTGCAACCCTCCAAAGCCGCGAATGCGTGGCTTGGAGGGTTTTTTGTTTCCCAAGACCAAGCATTAAGCCTATTTTCACTCTTTTTATTCTTTCTACTATTAATCGCAAGGTCCAATCCTAATATCCTAATCGATTAAGAGTCAGTTTAAGGAAATCAGTCATCAGCAATTAAATCCATGAAAGCAGCAATCATAGGCGCCTCTGGTTACTCCGGCGAAGAACTCGTCCGGCTTCTTTCGCGGCACCCAGATGTCACGCTCACCGCAGTCACCTCCCGGTCACTGGCCGGCAAGCTTGTAGCCGACCAGATGCCTGCGCTCCAACACCTCGTTGGTGAGCTTCTATTTACGGCGTCTGATCCCGAAAAGCTAGCAGCCAATCCCGAAATCGATATTTTCTTCCTCGCTCTTCCCCACGGTGTGGCTTCTGAGTTTGCCGATCCTCTCTTTAAAGCTGGCAAGACTGTCATCGACCTAAGCGCCGACTTCCGGCTCAGCTCGACTCGGGTCTACGAAGATTATTACGGCCAGCCCCATCCCGCGCCACACCTACTCGAGGCGGCACCTTACGTCATTCCCGAACTAGCTGACGATAAATGGAAGATCGCCTCACTCATCGCTTGTCCAGGTTGCTATCCGACGAGTGTGCAAATTCCGCTCGTCCCACTCCTCAAAGCCGGACTCATTGACAGCAAAGGTATCGTCATCAATAGCTACAGCGGCGTCAGCGGCGCGGGCAGGAAGATCGCGGAAGATTTCATCTACTGCGAACAAAACGAAAGTATGAAAGCTTACGGCATGCCCAAGCACCGTCACCTCTCAGAGATCGAAGAGCAGCTCGAAAAAGCCGCTTTCGCCGACTGCGTCGTACAATTTAATCCACACCTCGCCCCCATGTCGCGGGGCATCTCTACCACGATTGTGGCCAAATCCAAGGCTTCACTGGAGAGCCTCTACTCTACATGGGCAAAAGCGTATGCAGAAAAGTCCTTCATCACTATTTTACCCAGTGGGACATATCCAGATACCAAGCACGTAACTAATACAAATCGGTGTGACATTTCTGCCGTCTATGATCCTCGTACAGAAAATTTTGTCATCACCTCCGCGATCGATAACCTGCTTAAGGGAGCCAGTGGTCAAGCTATACAACTCATGAACCTAAAATTTGGCTTCAAAGAATCTGCCGGCCTAGTCTAAACATTTCAGTATTTTAAAATTTCAGTCTTCACCATGAGCATACAAGTAAAGCTAATCGAAAGCCCAAACGGTATCGCCGACTGTCCTGGTTTCAAAACTTCTGGAGTGGCTTGTGACATCCGGGGAAAAGGTGACCTCGAATTGCTCGACCTTGCACTCGTTGCCTCTGAAGAACCGTGTCATGCCGCCGGTGTTTTTACATTGAACGATGTCTGTGCCGCACCCGTTCTAGTTTGCAAAGAGATACTTACTTCACCCTCCGCAAAGGTCGCCGGCATCGTCGTCAATAGTGGCAACGCCAATGCCGCAACAGCGGAACAAGGTATGATCGACGCCAAAGAAATGTCGGCTATTGCTCAACTCGAAACTGGTATTGGTTCTCCCTTCCTCGTTTGCTCGACCGGTCGGATCGGCCGGAAGTTACCGATGCAAAATATTAAGACAGGCATCGCCGCCGCGGCTAAGGCACTCAGTGAGAAGTCGCAAAATTCGCTCGATGTAGCCGATGCCATCCTCACCTCCGACACAGGGCGTAAATGTGCGACTGCCCAGTTTACCTATGAAGGTAAGACACTCACCGTTTCTGGCATCGCGAAAGGTGCCGGCATGATCGAGCCAAACATGGCTACGATGTTAGCCTTTCTTGCGACCGACCTCGATGTCGATAACGCCGCACTCAAGAACACTCTCGTTCAAGCCTGCAATAAAACCTTCAACCGGATCTCCATTGACGGTGACATGAGTACAAACGATACCGTACTTCTGCTTGCTAATGGAAAATCTGGCTTAGTTCCCGACGATTCGCCCGAATTACTCCAAGCATTCCGGGAAGCCGTCTTTATGGTCTGCGATACTTTAGCCGAAAAGATAGTCGGCGATGGTGAAAAGATCACCAAGTTAGTCGAACTTATCGTCGAAGGCTGCCAGACCGAGGATGACGCCGAAAAGGTGGCACGTTGCGTTGGTAACTCACTGCTAGTTAAGACTTCTTGGTATGGTTCTGACCCCAACTGGGGACGGCTCGCCGACGCAGCTGGCTATGCCCTGATTGGCCTTAAAGAGGCGTGCTTCGATATCCACTATGACGAAGTACCCGCCCTCATCGGCGGCACGCCTCAGGACAGTAAACTATCCGAGTGGAAAGCAGTTGTTGCCAAAAAACGCTTCAGGATCACCATGAATTTAAATCAAGGTAGCGGCACCTTCCGGCTGCTCACCTCAGATCTAAGTGAAGCCTACGTAAACTTTAATAAGTCAGAGTAATGTCTAATATCATAAACCTCGACGTCACTACTAAGGCAGCCGTGCTCTTGGAAGCACTGCCCTATATCCAACGGTTTCGGGATGCGATTTTCGTGGTCAAATACGGCGGTGCGTTCATGGACGATGCCAACCCAGAAGCGCGGGCTCGAGTCGCGACTGATATCGCATTCCTCCACGCCGCGGGGATCAAAGTCGTCGTTGTACATGGCGGTGGCAAAGCCATCACGCGAGCACTCGCCAAATCGGATGTGGAGACACAGTTCGAGCAGGGCCTGCGGGTCACTGATGCTGAGTCGGTCAAAGTAGTCGATCACACGCTCAACAAAATTATCAACTTAGAGATCTGTGAACTCCTCCAAGCCATGCACGCCCGGCCGATTGCCTTACCTGGCAATAGCATCCTAGTTTGCGACAAGAAAGAGGTTATTGTAGGCGGTAAATCCATAGACCTCGGCTTCGTGGGCGAGACGCATACCGTGAAAACTAAGATTATCAAGAAAGCTCTCAGCGACGGCTACATTCCTATCATCTCGCCCATAGCTTGTGACGATGACGGCCAGATCTACAACACGAACGCCGACGCCGCTGCGGGTCGCGTGGCTGCGGCGCTGCGCGCGCGTCGCCTCGTTTACCTCTGCGATGTGCCTGGCCTGATGCGTGACGTGAATGACCCCGAGTCGCTCATTTCGTCTCTCAAAGCTGACGAAGTCGAAGGATTCGTCAAAGACGGCACCATCAGCAAAGGTATGATCCCAAAAACTGACAGCGCGGTTAGCGCACTTAAAAACGGTGTTAACCGCGTCCACTTCATCGACGGGGAGCAAGCCCACAGTCTCCTACTAGAAATCTTCACCGACCAAGGCGTCGGTTCCGAGATCGTGAATGCTTGATCCTCAGTTTCCCGCGAATCCTATCCAATGAAACATCATCCCACATTAGTCAAAAACTACGGTCCGCCCGCGTTCGTCGCTGCGCGGGGCGAAGGCGTGTATCTCTATGACGATTCAGGCAAGCAATACCTTGATTTTGGCAGTGGCATCGCGGTCACCTCTGTGGGGCACTCACACCCAAAATGGGTCGCCGCCCTGCAAACACAAGCCGCGACGCTTACTCATTGCAGTAATCTCTATGCTATCCCGCAGCAGCAACAGCTTGCCAATCGGCTCGTCGCTCAAACAGGCGCAGGTCGTTTACTCTTTTGCAACAGCGGCGCAGAATCCAATGATGCTCTGATTAAACTCGCACGGCTCCACGGCAAAAACATCTGTGGCGAAGAAGACAAACGCTTTACCGTGGTCGCTGCCCAAAACGCATTCCACGGTCGGACCTTCGGCGGGATGGCGGCCACTCCACAAGAGAAGATTCAAGGCGGCTTCCGGCCAATGCTGGAAGGCTTCAAGTTTGGCGAACTCAACAAAATCGAAACTTTTGACAAGTTGGTCGACGACTCGGTTGCGGCGGTCTTCATCGAATCGATACAGGGTGAAGGCGGACTTTTCCCTGCCAATGCTAGCTTTCTACAAGAGCTAAGGGCACTTTGCACTGAGCGGAACGCGCTACTCATGCTCGACGAAGTGCAATGTGGCATCGGACGGAGCGGGCACTTTTTCGCCTTTGAAGAGAGCGGTATCAAACCTGATGCCATCGGTATGGCCAAAGGACTCGGAGGGGGCTTTCCCATCGGTGCCATCTGGATCTCAGAGCCTTATGCAGAACTTTTTCAGCCTGGCTCACACGGTACTACATTCGGTGGAAGTCCACTCGCCAGTGCTGCGGCCAATGCGACTCTCGACATCATCGAAGAAGAAAATTTGATCGAGAATGTTGCGACCAACAGTCCCCAGTGGCACGCCGAACTACAAAAGTTAGCTGAAAAATATCCCGAACTAATTGCTGGCATACGGGGTGCTGGCTACATGGTGGGGCTCGCGCTCAAACCAGAAGGTCACAACATTAAGATCACTTCTGCCGCCCAAGAAAAAGGCCTCCTTACTGTTCCCGCCGCTTGCAATGTAATCCGGCTTCTACCTGCACTCATCGCCACAACCCAACAACTCAGCAAATCCGTCGCTATTCTGGACGAGGTTTTTTCTGAACAAATTTCGTAATTTTTCATTATTCCTTAAGCGCCCTAGAGGGCACCCGCTTTACCCGCTCCTTTGGGATAAACCTTAAGCGGTTCATCTTCATCGCGCTTCTCACATTACATCCTATTTCAACACGATGCACCATTTTTTAAAAGAAACTGATTTCACACCCGAACAAGCTCAGCATGTTTTCCTACTCGCCAAGCAATTCAAGGACGACAGGCTCAGTTGCCCGCAGAACCTTAAAAAACAATCCTGGGGTTTACTCTTTTATAAGAGTAGCACCCGGACACGGATCTCATTTGAAGTTGGCGTCAACGAACTTGGTGGCTTTCCCATCGTGCTTAACTCGCAAAACACACAAATCGGACGAGGCGAAACGATTGCAGATACCGCCAAGGTAATGTCCCAGTATCTGCATGGCCTCGTCATTCGGACTTACGGACATGAGATTGTAGAAGAATTTGCCAAGCATGCTACCATGCCCATTGTCAATGGACTGACTGATCTCAACCACCCCTGCCAGCTTTACACAGATATATTCACGCTGCTAGAGCGCTACTCGCCCGAGGCGATGGACATCAAGGCACTCAAGGGTAAGAAAGTCGCTTTTTTCGGTGATTGCGCCAGCAATATGGCCAACTCATGGATTCACGCTGCTGCCATGTTCGGTATGGAGATCACGCTCGCAGGTCCCGAAGGTTTTGCGCCAAATCATGAAATTGATACTGTATTAGAAGCAGATGGATTAGCAAAAAAATATGTTTTCACTACCGATGCCAAGTCAGCGAGCGAAGGCGCGGACGTCCTTTGCACAGACGTATGGGTCTCGATGGGTGACGAGGCAGAGGCTGTAAAACGCAAGTCTGCGATGACACCCTACCAAGTGAATGGCGATCTACTGGCATTGGCAAAATCGGACGCCTACTTCCTCCATTGTCTCCCCGCCCACGCCGGCGAAGAAGTTAGCCAGAAAGTGCTAGATAGCCCTCAAAGCATCATTTTCGACGAGGCCGAGAACCGGTTACATGCGCAAAAGGCTATTATGGCGAAGCTGGTCGAGTTGAATTCGTAGGCTAAATTCAATGCCTACCTGCATTTTATAAGTTTTCAGCATTGTTACGGCTAGGACCGCACGCCAATTTAGCTGTTTTTACGACTTTTCCAGCTATGCATACGATCATTCTTAAAGGCCGTCCGGCATTCTCCGATTTCCGTCTCGCCGCGCTTAAAAAAGCCCTCAATGAAGTCATCGATGCGCACGACATCGCAAAGATCGACGCGGTCGAGTGCTACTTCATCGAGGCGGTCAATCCGCTCGACGATACTACCAACGAGCGCGCTTTCGCCCTCCTCGCGGCACAGGAACATTCTAACCATTCCGATGAAGGCAGTTTCTATGTCACCCCGCGAAAGGGCACGATCTCGCCCTGGTCTAGCAAGGCAACAGACATCTTTCACAACTGTGCCCTTGAGGCTGTGGCACGCGTCGAACGCGGTATTCACTTCCGTCTAAGCACCGCCGACGGTCTAGTCGTCGGCATAAAAGACCTTGGTTTGGGGCTCCTCGCCCTGCACGACCGTATGACCGAAGCCGTCTATGACGACGTTTCCGACTTTTTCAGCCACTTCGAACCCGCCCCCCTGCGTACTGTGCCACTCATGGCTGAAGGTCCCGAAGCTTTTGCCAAGGCCAACATTGACTGGGGCCTCGCGATGTCGGAACCCGAGATCGATTACTTAGTAGCCGCCTACCAGAAAATGAGACGCGACCCTACCGATGCCGAGCTTGTCATGTTCTCGCAGGTCAACTCCGAGCACTGCCGTCACAAAATTTTCAATGCCGACTGGATCGTCGACGGCGAGAAGAGCGATCTTTCCCTCTTCGGTATGATCCGCAATACCCATAAGTTAAATCCCGAAGGCACGCTCTCCGCCTATGCTGACAACTGCGGCGTGATCCCAGGTTCAACTGCGGACTGGTGGGAAGTCGACCAAATGGGCTCAAGCAAAACTTATCGTAAGACGCCGAGCCAGCTAGATATTCTTTGTAAAGTAGAGACACACAATCACCCCACAGCAATATCGCCCTTCCCCGGTGCCGCAACGGGTGTCGGTGGTGAAATCCGCGACGAAGGTGCCACTGGTATCGGCGGTCGCCCCAAGGCTGGCATCTCTGCCTTCATGGTTTCCAATCTCGATGTGCCAGGCTACACTCAGCCATGGGAAAAACATATCGCCGAGCACCCGACCCGCATGGTCTCCCCGCTCGACATCATGCTTGAAGGCCCAATCGGTGGTGCAGCCTTTGGCAATGAGTTTGGTCGCCCGCAACTTTGTGGCATGTTCCGCACCCTTCAGCTAGAGCACAATGGCCGACACCGCGGCTATCACAAGCCGATCATGGTCGCAGGCGGCATGGGCAACATGAAGCGCGAACACGTGGACAAGAAGCCCATCCCACCGACAGCACTTATTCTTCAACTCGGCGGACCGGCAATGAAGATCGGTCTCGGCGGCGGCGCAGCTTCCTCCATCGGAGCGGGCTCCCAGTCCGAAGCCCTCGATTTTGACTCCGTCCAACGCGGCAACCCAGAAATGGAGCGTCGCTGCCAACAAGTGATCGATGGCTGTATCGCACTAGGCGCGAACAACCCTTTGCTATCTATTCACGACATCGGTGCAGGTGGGCTCTCCAACGGCCTCCCCGAACTCGTCGAAGCCACCGGTGGGCGCTTCTACCTGCGCAAAATCCACAACGAAGATTCTTCCATGTCACCTATGGAGATCTGGTGCAACGAATCCCAAGAACGCTACGTCATGGCCGTTATGCCTGAGCGCATTGATGCCTTCACTGCCCTTTGTACACGCGAACGCTGTCCCGTAGCAATTGTAGGCGAAGCGACCGACGATGGGCGACTCGTGCTCGAAGATTTGCACTTCAAAAATAAACCCATCGATATGAAAATGGGCGTCCTCCTTGGCAAGACACCGAAGATGCTTAAAGACGTCACTCGTCTGGTCGAAGATCACGCCGAATTTGACGTATCTGAGATTCAACTACCAGATGCCATCGACCGCGTGTTGCGCTTCCCAGCCGTCGCCAATAAAAGTTTCCTTATCACCATCGCCGACCGCAGTATTACTGGCATGGTCGCCCGCGATCAAATGGTTGGCCCTTGGCAAACACCCGTGGCCGACGTCGCAGTAACCGCCACTAGTATGGATAGCACAACCGGCGAAGCCATGGCGATGGGTGAGCGCACACCAATTGCGATCCTTAACGCTGCTGCATCTGGCCGCATTTCAATTGGCGAATGCTTGACCAATATTGCATCCGCCCACATTGGGAAAATCGGCAACATTAAGCTCTCCGCTAACTGGATGGTCGCTGCTGGCGAAGCCGGTGAAGACGCCAACCTTTACGACACCGTAAAGGCGGTAGGTATGGAACTCTGCCCAGCCTTGGGTATCTGTATCCCCGTCGGTAAAGACTCTATGTCCATGCGCACCAGCTGGAAAGACAGCGCAGGAAAAGACCACAAGCAAGTCTCTCCGCTCAGCCTTATGGTGACAGGTTTCTCTAGCGTCGAAGACGTGCGCAAGACTGCCACACCAGACCTGAAGTCAACCGACAGCGCCCTCCTCCTCGTCGATCTAGGAGCGGGTAAGAACCGCCTCGGCGGCTCCACTCTCGCACAGGTTTATAATCAGGTGGGCAAAACCCCGCCCGACCTTGACGACCCAGAAAAATTCGTAGCTTTCTTCAGCGCTATTCAAGAGCTCCTCGCAGACGACTTCATCCTTTCCTACCACGACCGTGGTGACGGTGGCCTAGCCGCAACCCTTTGCGAAATGGCAATCGCTGGCCGCAAGGGCATTAACGCCGTCCTCGATAAGTTAGGCAACGATCCACTCGCCGCCCTCTTCTCAGAGGAATTAGGTAGCGTCATCGAAATCGACAAAACAAAACTAGCTACCGTCATGGGAGTGCTCGCCAAACACGGCGTCTCTGACATCACACACCTAATCGGCAACACGTCTGCAGATCCTATTTTAAACATCCAACTGAATAACGAGCAACTATTCAGCGAAGGTGTCGCCAAGCTGAACCTCGCATGGTCCGAGCTTACTTACCAGATGCAAGCCAAGCGCGACAACCCAGACTGCGCGCGGGAAGCGTATGATTCCCTCCTTGAAGAGAATAACGGCATCCTCATCAAACCCTCATATAGCGTCGCAGAAGTGGATGAACTTCTAAGTATGAACTCCCAACTTTTGTGTTCTGACACGAAGCGCCCGCTCGTCGCCATCTTTCGCGAGCAGGGAATTAACGGCCAAAACGAAATGGCCTTCGCCTTCGACTGCGCTGGTTTCCAAAGTATTGATGTCCACATGACCGACCTCATTGAGGGTAGCGTTGACCTCGCAGACTTTGCGGGCCTCGTCGCTTGCGGCGGCTTCTCTTATGGCGACGTCCTTGGTGCTGGTTCCGGCTGGGCCAAGAGCGTGCTCTACAACCCGAAGCTCAAAGCAATGTTTCAGACCTTTTTCGAGCGTAAAGACAGCTTCACCCTAGGCGTCTGCAACGGTTGTCAAATGATCTCTCAACTTAAAGAGATCATCCCGGGCGCCGAGGGCTGGCCAGAGTTCAAGCGTAACCGCTCCGAACAATTCGAAGCCCGCTACAGCAACGTTGAAATTATGCAGAGCCCTTCGATCTTTTTTAAAGGCATGGCAGGCTCCCTTCTACCCATTCCCGTTGCCCACGGTGAAGGCCGCGCCGACTATAATACTACAGGTGACCTCAAGCAGTGCGTCAGTAGCAATCAAATCACAGCCCGCTACATTGACTTCAAAGGCGAAGCAACGGAAGTGTATCCAGCCAATCCAAATGGCTCTCCCGCAGGCGCCACTGGCTTCACCACAAGCGACGGCCGCGCCACCATCATGATGCCACATCCAGAACGCTGCTTCCGATCTGTGCAAATGAGCTACAAGCCAGACGATCAGTTCACCGGCGAAGCCGGACCATGGTTGAAGATGTTCCAGAATGCACGGGCTTACGTAAATCTGAATCACTAAGGCGAGGAAAGACCTAAGGCTCAAGCGAGCTAGTTCTCACAAATCGCGCAAAACGAAAAGCCCTTGCATCGCAATTTAATGCACACAAGGTGTCTCGCTCTGTAAGGAGAGTTAAATAATAGCTAGGCAGGTAGAGCGCTCCCTCTAATGCCATTCTTGATAAAACAAATAACATTCATTCTGACTTAAGTTTACATGACTTAATCACCCGCATATGACAAAAAATACCACAGCCTCCTCATCGATTAGCCAAGGCTCAAAACTTAAATGGTTCGCAAATACTTTCTATCTAAAGCTAAGCCTCATTAGTATCCTTTCGCTTGGCGGTCTTAGCGCCAAGGAAGCGCCTAATTTCATCCTCGTCCTTACTGATGATCAAGGCTGGACAAGTCTTTCAGCAGCGATGGATCTAAGGCGCCCTAGCAGCAAAAGTGATTATCATAAAACGCCTAACATGGATGCCCTAGTTGAGCGCGGAATGCGCTTTAGCAATGGCTACGCAGCGGCACCAGTTTGCTCACCAACCCGCTATAGTATACAATTTGGCAAATCACCCGCACGGCTAAATTTTACAAGAGTCCTGGGGCGAAATGGTGCCGATCACAATCAAATGGGAATCCCACAGGCTTTGAAAGCCGCCAATCCAGAGTATTTTTGCGCTCACCTTGGCAAGTGGCACATTAGTGCAGATCCTAAACGCTACGGATACGATGTGCATGATGGCAAAACGACTAACCGAGAGGGAGGCTTTACAATGAAAAACCATATTCGCGAATGGGGGGGATACGCCGAGGACGACCCCAAGCGAGTGTTCTCTCTGACCAATCGGGCCATCGACTTCATGCAAAAATCAATCAATGAGGAGCGGCCTTTCTTCATTCAGATCTCCCACTATGCGGTGCACTCGGATCTTGTTTACAACGAAGAAGCTTTCGAAGAAGTGGGTAATTGGCCCGCTGGCGAAGTTCACCAAAACCGTGCCTACGCAGCCATGGTTCACAATCTGGATGAGTCGATTGGTCTGCTACTAGAAGCCTATGACGCAATGGGCCTCGCGGAAAACACCTACCTAATCTTCACCTCAGACAATGGAGGCATGCCTACTTTGCCAATCCAAGTCAACAAAGGCGAACCCTACTCAGCGGGGCTAAATTCGCCTCTGCTTCGAGGTAAATGGGATTTGACCGAAGGTGGCATACGCGTGCCATTTGCCGTCATGGGCCCTGGAGTTGAGGCTGGCTCACAAAGTAATGAACCTATCATTAGCTATGACCTCCTGCCTACTCTCGCAGATTTCGCCGGTGCGACCGATGCCCTCCCGAATAACTTAGATGGCCGAAGCATTCGCCCCGTGCTCAAAGATCCTGAAAGCAAAATTCAGCGCCCACCCGAGGGCTTAGTCTTTCACTTCCCACATTACAATGTTGTTGGCCTCAATGAACCGCATTCAGCAATCCGCATAGGCGACCACAAGCTACTGAAGTTTACCTCATCCAAGCGTGGATTGCTCTTTAACGTCGCCGATGATCCAAGCGAGAGTGAAGATCTTTATGAGGCAAACATCGCTCTGGCTGGTAAACTAAATGCTGAGCTCGAAACTTATCTTGATGCAGTTGATGCAGAAAAACCGGAAGATAGCAATAGCTGGAAGAATGGTCGTTCGGGTGCAACTAAGACACTCTTTCTCTCTCGATATCCGAAATGATGGGAAACAAGTCTTCGACCTGAAGAAAGACCCCGCCGAAAGTCAGGACCGCTGACAGCAATAGCCGGAAATCGCCCACCAAATGAACCTTACGCTTCAACAATTGCAGGCGAAAGTCCAAAGAAACTATCGTACCAAGAAAATCTCGCTAGCTTCAAAAAGCGCGCAGTGCCATTCTTAATACTGTCCAGAGTGGCGATAATCTCCCCAACGGTGCTTGATCGTTCGTTTGAGTGGTATTTGCATACCGCCTGAGCTTTCTAGCCAGTCATAAATCTCACCAGCGAGTTCGCGAATAAGATCCTGGTGCTCAGGATGCTCGATTAGATTATACATTTCGTGCGAGTCGTTCTGCAAATCGTAGAGTTCGTTGCGTTCCCAAAGCCCATGATAGCGGATGTATTTGTAACGATCCGTGCGAACGCCAAAAACGGATGGGGTCATCGGAAAATCATACTCCCAATAATATTCGTAAAAGACTTTGTCACGCCAGGGCACCTCTTTACCGACGAGCAATGGCAAAAAAGAATCCCCGTGCATCTCAGGTTTTTTTTCAAGTCCTGCCATCTCCATAATTGTGGGTGCAATATCAATGTTTTGCACAAGGCTGTGTGAAGTTCCGCTAGCTACAAATAGATCAGGACAAGTCACTAAGAGCGGCACCTTCGCGGATTCCTCATAGAAATGCCGCTTGTCGATCAAGCCGTGCTCACCCCAGCTGAAACCATTGTCGCCCATATAGATCACGACGGTTTCATCTGCAATGCCGCGCGCTTCTAGATACGCCATCACCGTGCCAATACTTTCATCGACGCCCATAAGGGTTTCGCAATAATCGATGACCAAATCACCCACTGCTCCCTTGGCATGATACATGTAATCCACCCCATGCCAACTATGCCGCTGCTGCTTAACCCACTCCGGCCAGAGCAACTCTTTATAGCTTTCATCTTGGGTCTGCGAATAGGTCGCTGGTAATTCGTAATCGACTCCCGCATACATCCCCGCATGACGCGCTGCCTGCTTGAATTCTGAGTGTACAGCCTTGTGCGATAGATACACGAAAAAGGGCTGATCCGATTCTAGTTGCTCCATCCATTCGACGGCATGCTCCGTCAGTAGATCAGAAGTATAGACGGTATCCTCATAACTTGTATGCTCCCCATTGATGTTGAGCGTCACCCCAGTGTAGACGCCTTGCCCTTTAAAAGATTCCCAATGATGGAAGCCAGGCTGTGGATCGTCTGAATCGTCACCCATGTGCCACTTCCCGAAGAAAGCAGTTTGGTAGCCCGCTTCTTGCAAATATTCTGGGAAATAAGTCAAGTTGCCAGGATTTGGAGCCTGATTGTCGACAATGGTGTGCGTATGGGCGTAGAGGCCCGTTAAAATAGAGGCACGACTCGGTGAACAAAGCGAGGTGGTCACGTAAGCTTGGTCGAAATAAACTCCCCGCTCCGCCATATTATCCATATGGGGAGTCTTCAACCAAGGCAACTTCCCCGTGAAACCCATGAAATCGAAACGGTGATCATCACTTAGGATGAACACGACATTACGCTTCTCTGTTTGAGTGGCACTTGCGTAGCTAGGTAATAAGATTACTAATATTAGTAGGTAAATAAACTGAGCCTTCATTGGTTGGTTAATTTCAAAAAATATTTTAAGAAAAGCCTTCATCTATGAAGGCTTTCTTACTTATCTAAAACACTAGCTTGGTAAAATTCAAAGCACCGAGTCTTATTTAATCGTTACAATCTCAAGCACAATCCTTACTTTCCTAGTATAAAGACTTACTACGCTACGCTTGCAATTTGAGCATCGCTGTTACCTGCTAGGATCTTCCCATTCAAATAGACGTGCTGGGTCGCACTAAAACGACTCTCTAACAAATCATTTAGCCGTCTGGCAGCTTGGAAACCAATTTCACGATAGGGTATTTGAATAGTGGTCAAATCGAATTGGCTAGCTTTATTTGAAATACCATCGAAGCCCGTAATTGAATAATCTTTGCCAGCAATTAGCCCGTATTGATTAAATACAGACATAAAGTCATAGGCAATATGATCAGCTGGGCAGATCCATGCAGTCACTCCATTCTTGGTCTGCTGAATCGCCTTTTGGTAGCTTTCCTCCAATGTATAAGTATCATCTTTATAAAGGTTTAAAACATCTTCTGGACGATATTGAAGTCCTGAGCGGGTAACTTTTTCAACAAAAGCACTAAAACGGCGATAGACCCAGAGCGGCTCGACTGAATAACGCCTAGAGAAAAAACCAATTCGGCGATGGCCCTCATCGATCAGTCTTTGTATCAGATGAGATACCCCTCGGTTATGATCCACATCAATACAGTCCAAATCTTGGGCACCAAATTGTTCGACTAAAGACACACAAGGGAATTTGCGCATGAGCCCCTGAATGACCTCAGCTGGGAATGGATAAACAAAAAGAACACCGTCCCAAAGCGATTTCTTATCCTTAAGAAGCTTTTTATAGGTACCCTTATCCAGATTATCTTCCCTTGGATCAATAATGTGTATATCGAGCTGCAACTTTTTCAGCTGGGCATATTCAGAAATCCCGGGCAGTAGCTGAAAACCAGGACTTTCATAATCGCTCCGATTATACTCCTCTACAGCGCTACAGATCAGGACTGCTATAGTTTTCCGGTTTGGTCTGCTACCTTGTTTACCGTTACTCCTCGGTTCTAAATAATTGTAGCCTAACTTTGATGCTAGAGAAAAGACCGCAGCTCGGGTGTCTGGATTGATCCCTGGGTGGTTTGTGAAGCACCGAGATACAGTGGTCCTAGAGATACCAAGTTTGTCTGCGATTAGTTGTTGATTCACTTCCATAGTAAATTGTCTATTTTAGAAAACAAGTATGACGCCGTAATTACCATTATTTTAAATTTTTTTAATATTATACAATTTAATAAAACTTTTAATAAACCATTTAAAAAAATTTAATATATTCGTTTAAAGCAGTCAGATAGTAGAAATTTTAGTATGACAGAAACTGGTACGCTTTGTCCATGAATGAAGCATTTGTTTTGTTATTGAGCTAATATTTTTTAATCGTCAAGTGATGATGAACCTGTCATCTAGGACAGAATCTTGAGTCAGCTTTGATAAAATTTTTTGTATTACCCTAGCGGTCATAGCACCCCTTATGCCAAGTGATTAAATGGCTGGATTGCGCCCCAGACTAAGCATTAACCGCCAAACACGAAATTGTTAAATAATTAAGCCGCACGCTACAGATCTGTAACGTACGGCTATCCCCATTTTCTGGTGTATTTGTTAATCCACCAAAAAGTAAAAATATTCGCTCAGTGATCAACTGCACTAGTTGCCATAGAGTTGCTGATGAGTAATACCTCCTCCAGGAATCTTCTCAGGTTTAACATATTCAATGCTTGTAAGATATGCATCAAGCTTTGCGTTTAACTCAACTAGCTTTGCCGCATATTCCGGATTTTGGGCATGATTATAGAGTTCCTTTGGATCGGCCGAGATGTGGTAGAGCTCGCTCTTGTAATCACCGTCTGGATAACGGACTAATTTCCAATCTTCCGTGCGATATGCATGGAGGGTCGGAGTTCCAGGAAAACCTCCACGGGGACGATAGTCCGATTCTTTGTAATACTCATACAAGAAACCTTCGCGTCCTTCGCCATCTGGCTGAAGAAGCGGTACCCAACTCTCACCTTGCATGTGCTCCGGAATCGGTGCACCCACAATATCGAGTAAACTAGGTGCGAGGTCTATGTTTAGAACTAATTCATCCACCTTTTGAGGATTCTTAAGGCCTGGTTTCCACATAATTAATGGAATGCGGATGGATGGATCATACGCCTTGCGCTTATCATGTAAGCCACCGTGCTCACTCATAAAGTATCCATTATCACCTGCGAATATGATTATGGTGTTATCCAATTGTCCTTTTTCTTCAAGGGCTTTAACGATCAATCCCACCCCATCGTCGACTGCTGTGACCGTGCGCATTTTATCTGGTATGCGTGGATGTAAAGGGGCTTTGCCTCCGGTAATTCGCCTCCGCTTTAATGCTGACTCAGAAATGTAAACAGGCTTAGCCTCTAAATTATCGTCTAAGTCATCCTGTGACGGAATTTTGATGTTGCGATAAAGCTTACTATGCCGAGGCGCTGGTGTAAATGGTTGATGCAAGGCCTTATGGCTGAGATAAAGCATAAATGGCTGGTCACCACGCTCTTGATTGATGAATTCCACCGCCATATCGTTCAACTCATCCGTCAAATATTTCCCTTTAGGGACTTCACGAGTTGCACCGTCGTGCATGAGAAATTTATCACCAAAATACTTTCCTTGCCCCCAAAAACATGCCCAGTAGTCAAAACCAGGACGTGGGCGGTTGTGCATCGCTTGATGCCATTTTCCCATGAAGCCAGTGTTGTAACCAGCCTCTTGCAATAACAGAGGGAATGTCGGCAGAGTCATATCGTAGTCAACATGCTCATTTACGATGACTCCGTGGGTAGTGGCATAGACACCTGTCAAAAAGGAGGCACGAGAAGGGCCACAAAGAGACGTCGTAGTGAAGGCATTCTCGAAGGTAACTCCATTATTAACCAAGAAATCTAAATTTGGCGTCTCGAGCCATGGGAAATTTCCAATGGCTGCAATTTCATCGTAGCGCTGATCATCTGTAAGAATGAAAACAATATTAGGCCTCTCATCTACAACTGTTCCATTGCCTTGCAAAGTAAATGACGATAACATCAGGACATATAGGGATAAAGTGGAGCCTGATAAGAAAAATACAGATTTTAGATTAGACATAGATTTGGAACGTGTGCATTGAAGTGCATAATTCAAGGGAAAATAAAATCAAGATGCAAATTAAAGACAAAACTGCTACTGAATGCAAAGATTCTCAAAAGGATTCACCCCTTGTAATTCAAGACTACGATGAAATGCCTCCGTTCTTTATGTCACTGATTAGTCGGGACAACTTGTGGGCTTTTATCTCCAGTCGCGGATCACTTACTGCCGGCAGAGAAAGTGAGGAAAAATCAATTTTTCCTTATGTTACGGTCGACAAAATCCATGACAGTTACGGAACAACAGGCCCACGCACAATGATTCGCCTACAAGACAATAAACTATGGGAACCATTCACTCCACATACAGTTAAAGAGCCAGACATTGAGCGTAATTTATCGAAGGGAGTATTGGGCAACTCGATCTGCTTTGAAGAAATGCGAGTTCGGGACGGTTTATCTTTTAAATATCGCTGGCAACCCGCCGGGCGTTTTGGCTTAACCCGTACAGCCTGCATAGAAAACTGTAGTAATCAGACAGTCAAACTAGATGTTTTAGACGGCATAGCCAATATATTACCCCCTGGCCTAGATTCGCGCATGCAAGCGAACAGTAGTGTCTTGACCGACGCTTACAAACAGAGCGAGTTGCAATCCAACTCTCGCATGGCGTTATATTCTACTGCATCAGGCATTACGGATCGTCCTGAGCCGATGGAAAATCTTCGTGCGAACTGCGTCTGGTCTTCTGGACTTGATGAAGCCGTAGTTACCCTGGCTACAAAATTACCTGATGCGATGATTCAAGCTAAAGCAATTGATCCGTGCGTTCTAAACTGCGGGCAACGCGGTGCCTACTGGTTGCACGGTGAAGTCACCGTAGAGCCTGGTCAAAAAAAAGAATGGGTGATCGTGCTCGATACAGATTTAGATGCGGCAGGAATTGCTCAACGTATCAAAGAATTAGATACACAAGACGGGCTGAAACTCGTAAAGGATGCGATCGATAGCAATGCGGCAGAACTTGCTAGATTGTTAGCCAGTGCGGATGCATTTCAATCTGGTAACGACTCAATGTCGCAAATACACCACACCGCCAATGTTCTCTTTAACTCAATGCGTGGAGGAGTCTTCATCAACGGGTATAATATCAAGGGAGAACACCTGCAGGCACACGTCAAGCAAGCTAACCATAGACTCTATGATTTACATGAGACTGCCCTCTCAAGCTTGAATGGCTGGTTGAACTACAAGGAATGTCGTAGCCAAATTGAAGCGCTTAATGACCTAGATTTACTCCGGCTATTCTTAGAATACTTACCCCTCACCTTCAGTCGACGACATGGTGACCCTAGCCGACCATGGAACAAGTTTATCATAAAAACTCACGATTCAGACGGCAGTCCGTGCATGTCTTATCAAGGTAATTGGCGGGATATTTTTCAAAATTGGGAATCTTTATGCCTAAGCTACCCACTCTTCCTAGAACACGTAGTCACAAAGTTCCTGAACACATCGACTATGGACGGCTACAACCCGTATCGTATATTCGACAGCGGATTCGATTGGGAGGAAATCGACGAAGAAGATCCCTTTTCCGGCATTGGCTATTGGGGAGATCATCAAATCGTATACTTACTACGCTTGATCGAAGCATTGCATGCCCATCAACCTAAAGTATTGAACAGATGGCTAGATGAAAAGGCATTTGTTTTTGCTAATGTACCCTACCGAATAAAGTCACTGGAAGCTATTTTCGATAATCCCAAATCAACTATCATTTTTGATTCCGACTTAAGTGCTAAACTCAGAGTACAAGCCAAAGACAAAGGCAGTGATAGTGCATTGCTGAGATCTACAGATGCATCAATTCATAAGGCCAACCTAACTGAAAAAATATTAATTCCATTACTTGTAAAATTGAGCAATTTCGTGCCAGGAGGTGGTGTTTGGATGAACACAGAACGACCTGAATGGAATGATGCAAATAATGCGCTTGTCGGGAATGGTTTGTCGATGGTGACGGCTGGTCACTTATTGCGATACGTAAGATTTTGTCGTGATTGGTGGAGTCAGCTCGACCACGGCAAACAATTATCTTTAAGCGCTCCAGTCGCTGATTTTGTCGATTCTTTGCTAGCTATTTTTTCTAATAAGAATACTGATCCGCACGCCAGCACAGCAGATGGTATTCTGCGCGCTCAGGTGGTTCGTGAGTTAGGCCTCTCGGGGCAATATTATCGAGAGCATGTCTACGCTGGCAATTTCGAAACTCAACGAAAGTTAACATTAAAAACTGTGCTTCAACTACTAGAAAATGCTGACCATTGGCTACGAGCTAGCTTATTAACTGCCAAGCGTACAGACGGACTAATGAATAGCTATAACCTTCTTGATTATACCGCAGACCGCAGCTCGATGTCAGTCCTCGAACTCAATGAAATGCTCGAGGGACAGGTATCTGGGCTTAGCGCCGGTCACCTAAGCAGCGCCGAAGCAGTCGAGCTAGTCGATACAATGTTTGAAAGTCAGCTCTATGTTGAAGATCGCAACAGCTTCTTGTTATACCCAGATCGCAAGTTACCAATGTTTATGGATAAGGGTCTAATTCGGGAGACTGATCTTCAATCCAGTAAACTATTGCAACACATGATCAGCGTAGCTGACGCACGACTGGTAAGCAAAGACAGACAAGGTAAATTACGATTTGCATCTGAGTTAAATAACAAAGATGCACTATTATTACTACTTAAGGAACTTTCCGCTGAAGTAAGGCTCAGGGATTTAGTAGAACAAGAATTCAGCTTAATCCTGAATATCTATGAAAATACATTTAACCACCGAGCCTTCACTGGGCGCAGTGGTGGCATGTTTTCCTTCGAGGGCCTTGGTTGCATCTATTGGCACCAGGTTTCCAAGCTGCTGCTTGCGGTACAAGAATGTTTCTTCAATGAAGCAGAGAAAACGTCGCCGGACAATGAGCTACTCAATGCATTGGGTGTACGATACTACAAAATTCGAAAAGGCTTAGGATTTAACAAGACTGCTAAGGAATATGGCGCATTCCCCTCCGACCCCTATTCTCACACACCCGCGCACAGTGGTGCCCAGCAACCTGGAATGACTGGGCAAGTAAAAGAAGAAATAATAACGCGGTTTGGTGAGTTAGGTATTCGTATTAGCGGGGGCGCTCTCAACATTGATCCAAGACTGCTACAAACTTCTGAATTCACCCACCAATTGCGCACCTTTGAAGCAAGGACTGTGGACGGTAAACATGAAAGCTTTGAGCTCAAAAGCGGCTCACTCGCTTTCACATACTGCCAGACGCCTTTCATCTATAGCATAGGCACTGATGCGGCAAACATTCGTATAGAAATAGACTATCAGGGTGACAAAAAACAAGTATCAGAGGGCAGTCAATTACCAGCAGATGCCTACCAGGATGTAATTCGACGAACGGGGAACATTCGCAGCGTGAGGGTGATAATACCTGAACAAATACTCTTCCAGTAAACGACCCGTCAGCATTCTGCCGACTGCATAATATTTGATTCAATAAATTAACGCATTGGAGCGCTTATTGCATATAATTCTTTAACTTATAAATACCCTAGATTCACTTTTCACATGAACGTTCTTAGATTATCTAAAAATGCGAGGAGCATTTTACTAATAGTCCTATTTTCTGGATCAAGCGTGGTATGCGCTACGCCCAATGCTTCTCTCAACCCTGAGCGCTGGGTATTCTCTTGGTCGGATGAGTTCGACTACACAGGCAAACCGAATCCAGAGATTTGGGACTATGATTATGGCTACCTTGGCTTTAACGAAGAACTGCAAAACTATACCGACCAGCCTGAGAATGTTCGTGTAGAAAATGGAGCCCTGGTTATTGAAGCTCGACTAGACGTAGTCAGTGCTAAGCGCTCTAAAGAAGTGGTGGAGGAATTAAAAGGCTCCAATGCAGATGTTTCAATACTTGGCAACAAAGAGTTCACTTCGGCAAGACTAGTCACACGGGGTAAGAAAGAATTTTCTCATGCGCGGGTGGAAGCACGTGCACGCTTTACTCAAGGTCGTGGTTCTTGGCCAGCGATCTGGTTGCTTGGTGACCAGACCAAGAACCTGTGGCCTCTATGTGGTGAGATCGATATTATGGAACACGTCGGCTACGATCCAAACCACGTTCACTCGGCCGTCCACACTAAGCACTCAAATTTCATGAATCACATCAACGTTAAGGACAGCGTGATCCTGCCAGATGTCTGGGCTGAATTTCACACCTACGCAGTTGAATGGAGCGCAAGCGAGATCCGATTCTTCATTGACAACATATGTTACCATGTGGTGCCGAAGGGCAAACGCACTGACGACGACTGGCCCTTCACTAAAGACGACCTCTATTACCTAATCCTTAACATTGCCGTAGGTGGAAGTTGGGGTGGTATCGAGGGCATCGACATGACTAGTTATCCGCAAAAAATGATAGTCGATTACGTGCGCGTTTTTGAGAGAAAATAAAATCTCCGCAGCCTTCGTTCTTCGGATCCAACAAGTAATTTAGCAGTTATCAGACTTCAGAGCGTAACTATCTCGCCCACTCGGGGCGGTCTTGATATTCAAGTTTTTTGACATGACGGTTACGTCCTGGTTTAACTGCTTCGTCTTGCTTTTTCGCAAGAGCCATCAGTTCTTCAACTACATCCGCGTGTTTACCTGCTATGTTATAATTTTCGCTTGGATCATGGCCTAGGTGGAAAAGCAGAGGATTCTCATACTTAATTCTTGGTTCACCATCCTCCCATGCACCTTCAGTAATTAGATGGAGTTTCCAGGGGCCAGAACGAACCGCGTAGAGTTTCTCTTTTCGGTAAAAAAAGAATTCACTGCGTGGACTGTTACCGCCCTTGAGAGCGGGCATCAGGTTCAGACTATCTTCGCCTACTGCAGTCCCTTGCCCGAGCGCCGCAAAAGTTGCGAAGAGATCGAGCGCGGAGCCAATATCTCGGCAAACGGAGCCAGCCTCGATCGTGCCAGGCCACCAGAACAGGGTCGGCTCGCGCATACCACCCTCCCAAGTGGTGCCCTTGCCGCTACGCAACAGTCCTGCGCTGCCACCACGTTCATCCATTACGAGCCAGGGCCCGTTATCGGAGGTGAATACCACAAGGGTATTTTCGGCCAAACCTGACTTCCTCAAGGCATTGAGAATAGCTCCCACAGATGCATCTAATTCTTCGACGACATCGCCATAAAGTCCGCGCCGACTTTTGTCGCGGAATTCAGCAGACGCATGGAGTGGTATGTGCGGAAAGCTAGAAGCATAGTAGAGGAAGAATGGCCGATCTTTGTTGTTCTGGATAAACTCAAGGCAGCGATCCGTACTACGACGAGTCAGAGTTGTTTGATCGCACGGATACTCAATCACTTTATCGCCTTCCATCAACGGCACCCAGTCATTGATCTTGTTACCCCGAGCCTGCACGTGCTCCAGTGTCATTCCCTCGCGAAGTAAAACGTCTTCAGAGAACGGCATCCTAGGATCAATCCGCATATCGTTTGAATACGGAATGCCGAAATAGCTATCAAAGCCCTGATTAGTGGGTAGATACTGCGACTGGTGACCGAGATGCCATTTACCTACACAAGCAGTCACATAACCTGATTCCTTCAGTGCTTCGGCAATGGTGACCTCTGCTGGATCTAAGCCTTCGGCCGACCATTCAAAAAAAACGGCCGATGCGGTGCCAGTCTTGACTGGATAGCGGCCGGTGAGTAGACCCGCGCGGCTGGCAGTACAGACGGGGGCAGGTGCGTAAAAATCAGTCCAGCGCTGCCCTTCGGCAGCCATTTGATCCAGATGGGGAGTGTCAATGGTCGGATGACCATAACATCCTAGGTCCCCGTAGCCGAGGTCATCGGTAAAAATCAGCACAATATTTGGCGATTGTGCAGCTATACTCGAGGTAGAGAGCCCACAAAGAAAAGTGGTAATCAAGGAAATGCTTATTAGGCAGAAATTGGAGGGGCGGGGTCTAGTCTTCATTAGCATAAACTACATATAATTTAGAGTTAGTGAGTAGCCAACTGCTAATTCACTAGTTTCCAAAACTAGGCCTGTCCTATAATCAAGTTCAGTGAATAAACGATAAAGGGAAGCAACTTATCTGCATTGGCCTCTACTGCCGTCCGTATACTCGGATATACTCGACCTCCAAGCGCTCTGCAGTCAGCGTTGAATCTATCTCTCTGGCTCGTCCGCCGCCCATAGCCAAGTTCATTATTAGATTTTGAGGATCGTTAAATGGATATTCCAAGGCATTGGCAGTTTTGTCGTATGTGTAGACATGCTCACCGTTTAAAAAGATCAGTAGCGATTCTGGCGTCCATTCCAATGCATAAGTGTGGAACTTACCGGCCATTTGCTGGACATGCTTTTTACTCGAGATGTGGTTGCCTTGTTTGAAGTAATAGGCGCGCGTGTGGCAAGAGAAATGGGTAAGGCCATCTCCAGTTTCATCATCTATTTCCCAGCCGTAATTTTCCAGAATATCCAACTCTCCGCAATAGGGCCAAGAAACTTCATCACGATAAGCATCCCCCAGCAACCATATGGCAGCCCAGCACCCGTCGCGTCCAGAAACCTTGGCACTGAACTCGATTTTTCCGTAGAGTAAGCTCATCCGTCCACGTGTGGTCAACCGAGCGGAGGTCCAGCCACCATCTTCGCGATCCTTACGCGCTTCAATGATGAGCCGACCATTTTCACAGCGGGCATTTTCGAGACGATTTTCGGTATAGTAGTGGGACTCACGATTACCCCATCCCCAGTTACCAATATCGTAAGCCCAAACCTTAGGGTCGGGCGCGCCATCCTCCTCAAATTCATCCGACCAAACGAGCGTCCATTCGTCACCCTCAAGGTTTTGTTTCAGGGTGTATGGAGTCAGTTCATGCTCCTTCAACAAGGTGAACCTGATCCACTCAATCGTAGCGGCACCATCGATATAATTGACCCTCATGTTATGCACGCCTGTGTTCAGCGGAGAACCATCTTTATGAACAACGATAAATTGGTCGGCCGAATTGACTGGCATTGCCGCAGTGATGTCGTAGGTGCGGCCATCCACATTGTGGATGTAGTCTTCGATAAATAAGGTCGCTTCACCCTTCGCCGACAGCTCGACGCGATAACGCCCAGCAATAGGTATCTCAACATCAAAAGTTGAATCTTTTATCTCAGACTTGTTGACTGTTACTTCCATGGACATAGCGGGTGACCCCATAAGTGTAATGAATCCTGCGACGAAAAATGATGATTTACTAAACATGATTAACCTTAGCTAATTCAATGTTGATAGATTTTAATGTTAGCATTCTAAATGCCATCTATTGAAGCTTCTATAAATCCATAGACACAGTCCGCGCCTACGGGCTTGTAGGACCCGATTCTTCAGATTCCTCTGCCAGTGCCCTAGCCTCCGCCAACTCTGCTTGCATCTGTTTAATTGTCTTCTCGTCCAAGGCTAGAAAGAATAAGACAACTCCGTTGAGCAATGCGAGTATCCCAGGAATAATACTATACATTACACAAATGCCCATTAGTGCCCCGGGTGATTGTTCTTCATTGGGTTGGTAACCAAAGCCAGCAAGCATCCAACCTGAGGCAGCGCCACCAACGGTCAGCCCTAATTTTTGTGCGAACATGGCAGCAGACATCACCAATCCAGTCGCCCGTCGTCCGAACTTCCATTCTCCATAATCGGCCACGTCTGTGTAGAGCGCCCATACCAATGCGGGTGTGGGACCTGCTAGTAAGCTACCCAATAGGTTGACCGCGAACATCGTCCAGTAGGCGTGCGCTGGGATGAAGAAGAAGCCAATGACTGTCGCTGAATTTAGCAGGGTAAACAATATCAAGGCATTGCGTTTGCCCATAGCTCGACCGACCAAACCTGTGAGAGTCACTCCAGCGATAAACATGAGCGTCCCTGAAGATAAGAAAACTGTAAAGCGGTCAAACTCTAGGAAGAACCACGAATCAGGATTACCAAGGGTGAACAATGGAAGAAATCCATCATCGACATAATACTTAAAAAAGTGTACGCCCACTGCGCCACGTACGGCGACATTCGACAAGGTGCATACCGCTGCGATTACCATGATCACCCATGGCCTGTTACGCATCAAAAAACGGATGTCATCACTTAGCTTGACGTGCTTCTTTGGCTGCGGCTTTACCCGTTCTTTAGTCGCAGCGTAAGTAATCAAAAACATTATGACTGATACGACCCCAAAGAGCGCCATAGTCGATTGAAAGCCTAACGCCTCATCGTCTCCGCCAAACATCTTGACCAGCGGACGCACCAACAAGGAAACAACAAAGCCGCCACTGAATGCTCCCACAAAACGATAAGTGGACAGCGCCATTCGTTCCACTGCGTTCGGAGTGATGACACCCATCAATGCTGAGTATGGGACGTTAATCGCCGTATAAATCATCTTAAACCCAATAAAGGTAAGATAGGCATAAATTAGTTTTCCTAAGTCCGCCAAATCTGGATTGGCAAATATCGCATAACCAAAGGCGCCATAGGGAATCGCAAACCAGAGTAAGAATGGACGGTATTTACCTTTCTTGGTCTCCACCCTATCTGCGATCGCGCCCATAATGGGATCGTTCACAGCATCCCAAAAGTTAGCCAGCAAGTACATCGTACCGACCGCGCCAGCACTTAAACCGAACACATCCGTATAATAATAAAACAGGAAAATATTAAAGAACTGAAAGTATAAATTAGACGCTGTGTCCCCAAGACCATAGCCTAATTTTTCAATTTGAGTTAGCGTTTCGCTATTTTTTTGTGTCTGCACGATTAGATATGGGGGAAATTTATTTCAGCGAAGAGCGCTAGCGGCAGGCTAACCAGTCTAGAATTGTATCTTCCCAGAGAGGTGGTAGGAGCGCGATTCGCGGTAGAATCCGTAATTTTCGCGACCAGAAAAATCAGTATCATCAAACAAATTGTTCACCCGAAATGCCACAGTCAGCCTAGGATCACTGCGCCTAGTACCGAGCTTTTTCTCCCAGGTAGCAAATGCGCTGGTAGTGTGCTCGTCGCCAAAGTTCAGATAGACGCGGTCGGTGCGACCGCCAGCAACCGATTCTCCGACAGCATTACCATCTCCATCATAGTGTAGGTCGAAGCGGGTCTGGTTTGATGCAGAGCGATAGCGCTGAGATGCGCCTATCGCAAGCCCCTTTAGAAGGCCGTCCCTAAATTTATAACGCCCGGTAAAGGTCGCACGGTGATCGGGGCGGCCAAAAAGCTCGAAGTTCTCAGGGTTAGATACTAAAGGATGCAACTCCAAAATTTCATTGGTTAATGTAAAATTGTAGGAGCCTAGAAAGCTCAACCCGGGTAGCGGATTGTAAGTAAAGTCCAATTCTACACCTTCGGAGCGAGTCCTGTCTCCAACACCGCGTCTTCCAGCAAGATTCGCGGCATTCATATATCCATCGTTGTTTGCACCGAAGTAATTTTCAGGAAACTCACCACCGTAAATCGATCCTGGATATATTTGATTGAGTAATGCGGTAGAATAGGCGAACTCGTTATCATTCTCCTTAGTTATGGAGTAGTAAGCAAATTGACCATCGAGCTTACCGCCGAACAAGTCGAAGCGCAGTCCAAACTCAATACCTTCGCCCAATTCTGGCGGTGCTATCTCTCCGATAGGCGTTCGTTCGGTGCCGGAGGGTGGTTCGATGGATTGTGCGTAGTTGGCAAAAATACCGATCTCGTCGTTTATCCAGAATAGCCCCCCGATAGTGGGATTGAACTGGTCGTAACTAACCGATGCATTGTTGTTCCGCCCATCGTCAGAACCTGGATCAAAACCGTCTATGGAGACCTTACGCAATGTGGACTTAATCTGGATGGAGTCATAACGAAGACCAATCAATGTATGAAGACGTCCGTTAAAGAACTCGCTTTGCTCGGCAAACCACTGGCTATTGGAATTAATCTTGGAAAAGGTGGTTTTGCTTAAGGCCCATTCCGCCAAGCCGCCATTGTTCAAGTTTCCAAGGACGGGATTACCATTATAAGGATCTACATAACCTACTAGATCAGTCTCAATGATTTCATTGAATTGTAGAATGGAGCGATCAGCAGTAAAGGGTTGCGATAGCGAAATGTATTCAAAGGCTCTCTGGGCGTCTGTCACTTTATTATTGCTAACGCGCCAGTCCTGTAGAAAAGCGCCAGGAGGTAGTGGATTACCGCCATATACAGCACCCACCGCACCCACAGGCACTTGGTCCCAGACCCGCTCTTTCTTGGTCTGCGAGTTGTAATCCCAACCGACGATGATGCGATTCTTGGCCTTGAACCAGTCGTTTTCAAATACCAAAGCGGTGCGTATACCATTGCGATCGGTACTGATGTCGTTCTTCGTCCAATAAGTACGAATAAATTGTTCACCCACTTCGACGTTCTCGAGAGGGGTAGGCCTAAAGATTCTGGTGTCGTAGCTGTCTCGCACCCTTACCCCGCCTTCCATGTCACGCCCCAGGCTTTTCGCACTCAGCTCTTCGACATTCATCGACAGGTTAAAGTGCAATTTATCGTTAATTTCATGTTCGAAGTCAGCCATGGCAAACGTGCCGTCGCGGTCGTTGAATTTATCTGGTCCACTCACGGCTCCATAATTCGCGCTATTGATCAAGGCATAGTGATTGCGTAGATCCTCGCGGTTAGTTATGGGAGAAACGTTGTTCTGAGAATGGTCGATTATCCAATCCAAAGCTTGCTGCGACAAGTGCTCAACCCAATCGGGGGAGAAGGGCACTTCGTAATTAGTTATGCTGCTGCTGTAGTCGGCTTGGCTTAATATTCCTTGATAGCCGTTTAATTGGTCGTTGTCATCGTCGATTTCGGTTTTGTCGCGCATAGCGCGGTTAGGAAAGCGGTTGGTCGCGCTCACACCCTCTAAGTGCAGGCGCAATTGCGTTTTGGGCGTCAGCTTCATGGTAGTAGCTACTGTCACTGCATCCAGTTCGTTACTCTTCAGTGGATGATCATAACCATGCTCGCTGTGTACACCCATAACGCGTATCGCGAAATTGTCGTTGATGATCTGGTTAGCGTTAAAGGTAGTGCGCTGGAAGTCTTTGATGCCTACAGCCGCGTATATGGCCTTGGTATTTTCCCTAAAATTTGCTAACATAGGCGAGTTGCTTACTGAACCACCAGGTGAAGCTTGGCCGAAAATTAGGCTATTGGCACCTTTGATAATGTCCACCCGGGCAATGTTATAACTGTCCGTTGGAAGATTACGCTTAAAGAAGTTAAAACGTGGAAACGTATTGCGGAAGCCGCGAATCCGGATCCGGTCTAGCGAGTATCCACTGGGGTCCTCGTCAATGGCAGCACTCACCATCGCTAGATCTTGAGTACTGAGAATATTTAAATCATCCAACAACTGTTCGTTGACGATAGACATGGAGATCGGCGAATTTTTAACCAATGTATTAGTTCGCGTAACTGAGGTGCTGTTAGCTGAGTAATAGCCTTCATCTTGATCATTGGAGACAACAAACTCGGGCAATACGTAGAGTTCTTCTTCAACATCCCCTTGGTTAGCGCTGCGAATCGTACTCACAAGAGGCAGATCCGCATCAGGGGCTGTTTGACCGATTAAGCCTAGGGGAATAGCTAGCAATATTGCTAGCATGGGACGCAGCAGATACCTCATAATGAATAGTTAGGGAGGGGAAAAAGTTTAGGTTGCTTTTAAAATGCAATTAACACAGACAAAAGTTTGATATTTGCAATTTTATGCACTATGCGCAAGACTATAATACTTTGCTGTTTGCCTAGCTAAATCAAAAATGTAATACAATAGTACCCTTCCTGACAAATTCACACCATATATATTATGAAAACTCCGATTACGATTTTTTTCACGATCATGCTAATATTTTTGCCTAAAGCGGCTTGCGCCGATATCTATGAAGGCTTCGATATGGCCGACCTAAACTCGGCTGCGCTCGCAAGTGATGATGCTACTCGTGCTGGTAATACAAGTAGTGGATGGAACAGCACTTGGCAGGTAACTGTTGGCAAGCATTTTGTAGAGGCTGTCGATTTAGAAATCAAAGGATTTGATTCCGTTGAAGGCTCATTGGAAGTCAGGGGTGAGCGTAAACCAAATTCTATTGGTCAAGGCGTCGCCATGCGTCAGATCACTGAAAGCTTCATTGGTGATGTTTACGGTAGCTTTCGCTTCAATGCAAGAGCCCTCAGAATTGAATCTGCCCTAGGTTTATTACTTTCAGTGCCAGGTCAAAACCCATTAAACCTAACCACAGCTACTTTTACTTTTTGCCCAAAGCGTTGGGGCTCAGAATATGGCATGATGGCAGCCGGTAAAGAACGTGTCACAAAAAGCGAGGCAGGCGAGGCCTGCATCCCAAACGTAAACTACTTAGTGGTTTGGCAACTCGAAAACCTACCAAAATTAGGTAACAGGCAATCGATTATTTTAAATATGTGGGTGCTAGATGAAAACCAAGCATCTCATTTTGCTAGCAAAGAATCTTTTGAATCCGCATTGCGTTTAGCTGAACTAGGCAGTGAGCCGGAACAAGTTGGCCAATATCTTCGCAGGGAAATAAAAAATTCAAAGCGTGGTTTGTTTGGCGGCATGGTCGCGTCGTGCTTTTCTGTTGGAATGCCTAAAGTCAACTTTGATGAAATCCGAATCTCGCGAAAAAGCCTTGCTGATGCTGTCGGACTAAGCCGCTAATATTATTACGAATAGCTTGGGTAGCTAGAACAGCTTGCAGATTAGGTGAGCTTTCGCATCTGTAATCGAGCAATTTTCGGACAGCATGCTTTACTAATGGACAGTTGCTTTGGTTTTTACATTTTACCCCAATGATCACTTATTCTACTATGAAAAGAATTCTGCTTCAAACATCCCTAGTTCTGCTGTGTGGCCTGATCGCAAATGGATCCGCTGAGGAAATTGCCATCACGCAAAAGAAAATAGATAAATGGATCGAAACGCGCCAAATCATCTCAGAAGAGCGTGCCAGCTGGTTGGGAGAAAGGGCCATGTTGGAAACTTCTGAAGTCATACTAAGCAATGAACTGTCCGCATTGAAGCGTGCCGTTGAATTACTCTCTGAGTCTAGCACAATGGCAGATGTCGAACGTGAAAATTTGCAAGCGGAACGAGAAGAGATTGAGCATTCCAACGAGATGTTGGCAGTCAAAGTGCGCACCCTAGAAGTAGCTGTTCAAGGGCTATCAGCCCGCTTCCCCTCTCCCTTACTAGTCAAAATCACGCCCTTACTTCAAAACATCCCAGAAGATGTCTCCAGGACAAATAAAACACTGGGCCAACGCTTACTGACAGTGCTTGGCGTGCTTTCTCAGGCAGACAAGTTTAACGGAACACTCACTCTGCAAACCAACGCACGCGATGTCTCTGGCACTGGAGTCCAAGAGCGAGTCACCACCCTTTACTGGGGATTAGCCTTTGCGGTCTATGTGGACGACGCTGGCAAGTTTGCCGGTGTGGGATTACCTGGGCCAGAGGGCTGGGAATGGTCTACGCGCAACGAGTCTGCATCTGATGTTCGTCGCTTTATCGCAAGCTACTCAGGCGAGACTGACCAGTTAGACTTCGTTAATATTCCTGTAGAGATCCGTTAACCTCAAAGTGATCTGAACCATGCAATCTTATAAAAAAATTAAAACTGGCAGTATCATCTTGGCCAGTATCTTGGTCGCTTATTGCGCACAAGCCCAAGCATTCAACCAAGCTCAGACTCGGGCTGATACCGATTTACGGGAAGCAATTGAAACGCTAAGCCAAGTGCGTCAACAGATCGAAGAGGAAAAGCTGCCTTTATCCACAAAAATTGCCACCTTAGAGGCTGAGGTCATTGAGGTGCGAAGAGAACGAGATCGTTTACTTACGCAACGTGACAGCCGCACGCTCAACTTAGACAATCTGCGCGGTCGCGTGAGCAGCTTGAGAGACCAACAAAACTTCATCGTCAACCGCTTAAATGAATTTATCGGAGAATTTGAAGCACGCATTGATCTAAGCGAAATACCATTTTATATGGAGCAGCTTGAACAAGCTAAGCTGGTGCAAGACGATGTAGATGTCAGTCAGCAGCAAAAGCGCTTGAAGCAAATCGAACTGGTCGAAGCGGCGATTAAACGAATCGATGCTGCCCTAGGAGGGCAAAGGTATGAGGGTAAAGCAATGACGCCCTCAGGTAAACTGGAAGCGGGAACCTTCCTATCCCTTGGACCACAAGTTTATTTTGCTTCACAGTTAAGCGAATCCGCCGGTATCGTGGAAAGAGAAGCCAATAATCCGGATGCAGTTGTGGCATCGGGCTTTACTCAGAAACAAACCGAAGCGATACAAGCAGTCGCTCAAAACGGCACTGGCCACTTACCATTAGATCCCACACTAGGGAAGGCCTTGAAAAAGGCCAAAGTCCGCAAATCTCTTGTCGGACACATACAAGACGGTGGTGTGGTTGGTTACTGCATCATTGCACTCGGCGGACTTTCGTTATTGCTAGCATTGTTCAAAATCCGAGAAGTCGCATCCTTCCAAACCGCCAAACCCGCGGTCGTGGATGAAGTCTTAAATGCTTTAATTGTAGGTGATGAAGCGAAGGCACTCACAACGGCCAAATCGGTGCCTGGCGTCTGTTCGCAAATGCTACTGGTAGGGATTGAACGGGTAAATGAGCGACGTGAGATCATCGAAGAGCTTTTATTTCAAAAGATCCTAGAGGTGCGTCCAAATTTAGAGCGCTTCCTAGCTTTCCTCGCATTATCTGCTGCCGCCGCACCATTAATGGGCCTATTGGGAACAGTGATAGGCATGATTAAAACCTTTCAACTGATTACTATCTACGGCACTGGTGACCCCAAAGGCTTAGCTTCAGGAATTTCTGAAGCTTTGGTGACAACAGAGTTTGGTCTGATTGTCGCAATCCCCATACTCGTGGTGCACGGACTCCTCTCACGCATGGCTCGCCAAAAAATTGGACAGCTCGAGCAAGTCGCTATCTCATTCGTCAACGGCATACACGGTATTCAGAATAAAGACTCTTAGGCAAGTAGCGTGCAATGGAAGTCTCTCTACAAAAAATCTTTGAAATATGGCTGAGTGGCGGCTGGGTCATGATACCCTTGTTTCTGCTATCGTTTTTGCTCTACACGCAGGCCTTTCGATTGGCGCTTTCCATAATGCACACGAAACTGCCTAGTGACGAAGAATTTGCCTGGCGCGAGTGGGTAATAACACCAGAAAAGGCTAAGGGGAAAATCAAGGAAATCATTTGCTACACTCAGTTGAACACTCGGTCGATTGAATACGTGCGTAAGCGATTCGATGAAATCCGTATCAACCAATTGGCAATTATTGAACAACAGTTAAAATTTGTAAAATGTCTAGTTGCAGCAGCTCCTTTGCTCGGACTACTCGGAACCGTACTCGGAATGCTACAAACCTTTTTCGGCATTGCTACCAGCGGCGGCGTTGAAACGGCGGCCGTAGTCGCCTCAGGAATCTCTGAAGCGCTGGTGACTACAGAGACTGGATTGGCCATCGCATTACCTGCTTTGTTTATGGTGATGTTTATTCAACGTCAAACTCACCAAGAAGAGGCCAAGCTCGCACGACTCGAAAGTCTCACACTAACTTGCCTAAATCTGGGGGCGAAGAATTCGACCCCCACTTAGCACGATGCCACGACGAAGTTTGCTTGATGAATCAGAAAATGAGTTGGAGATCAATCTCTCACCTATGATCGATTGTATCTTCATACTACTCATTTTTTTCGTCGTAACCACCGTCTTCGTCGAAGAAGCCGGCATTCAATTGAATAAGCCCGACAGCACGGTGCTATCCTCAGACCAAGAGAGCGATGACTTGTCATTCACAATTACTGCAAACAATAAGCTACTTTATAAGGGGCAAGAGATTGCCCTAGCACAAGTAAAGGAAATTGTCCGCAATGGACTCAATGGCAAGGACACGCCTGTCAGCATCAAGACGAGCGGGAAATCTCGTCACGGCTTACTGGTCGCGGTCTGGGACAGAGCAAAGCAAGCTGGCGCAGTAAAACTTAGCTTTAACAGCGTAAATTGATATGGCATACCGCAGATCCATCTATGCCAAAGAAGACGAAACGGCAGAAATCAACCTTTCCCCGATGATCGATTGTATCTTCATCCTCCTAATCTTTTTTATAGTCACGACTGTATTTGTTGAAAAGCCAGATGCAACGATTGAGAAGCCCTTCGCTCTAACCGACTCAAACTTAGAAAAAAATAGCCTTATTCTAGCAATCACGGCAGATAATAGAATCATCTACGGCAGCCGAGAAATCAGCTTGGCCGGTGTGAGCCTCCACGTGAAGCAGAACATTTTGAAAAATGAAATGCCGGTGATCATTCAGGCGGATGTGAATGCCGATCACAATGTATTCTCAAAAGTCTGGAGCGAATGCAAACGTGCTGGGGCTAAGAAGATTAACATATCCACTCTCAAGGACTAGGCACGGATGAAATCCCACACATATAGCACCCAGTCCTCTCAAAGGGATATGCCCATCGCTATGGTTTTAGGCTTCTCGGTCTCTATCATTATTTTCATAGTGATGGCCCTTGCCCAAATACTCGGGGATGTCCAAAAGCCAGCACAATCTTACGACGAGCAGTTGGTCGCATATACCCCTCCTGCAATCGAGGATATTGAAGAAGATATTCAAGAGGATGAGCCTGAACCTGAACCGATGGACACCATCGAAAAAGAGCCGCCTAAACTTAGTTTAGATCAACTCGATGTAGCTTTAAATCCTGGAACAGGGGGCAACCTTGCCAGCTCCGACCTCTCCGTCCCTGACTTTAGTGTCGGGGCTCAAGCATTATCCATGAACTTTATCAATTTTCGTGACTTAGATAACAAGCCCCGCCCAACACGACAAATTACACCGATTTACCCACCCGCTTTGAAAAGCCAGGGTATCGAAGGACGTGTCTTAATCCGCTTCGATATTGACAAGCAAGGCAATGTGGTCGATGCCACTGCAAAAAAGTCTGACCACCCAGCCTTTGCAGCCTATGCTGTTGATGCGGTTCGAAAGTGGAAATTTGAGCCTGGCATGCAGAACGGTGAGCCGGTGCCCTTCACAATGATCGCCCCGATTGTCTTCTCCCTCAGTAATTAATTATTATGAAACGCAACCTGATCCATAACCTCCTACTTCTACTGGTCCTCGCGTATACAACATCCGCCCAATTAGCGACTTCACCGGAGATACTTAAACGCACTTTTAGTGAGACAGCATTCATTGACCGATTCATTGGATCCTACGCAGCACTGGCACAAAGAGAGCCAAGCCCGAAGCCTGAGGAGATTAAGCTACTCAAGGAGTTAGTGGAACTTATTCCGAAAAACCCAGCTAAAGCCACAGAATTACTTGAGGCTCAGGTTAACAGCGGTAGTAGTGGCATGATGCAGATGGTCCTGGCCAATCTATACTTTCAAGCGGGACGCCTACCAGAGGCAGCCGATGCCTACCAAAAATGCGTACTTGACTACCCCGAATTCCTACGAGCACATAAGAACCTAGGGTTACTCTATCTACAACAAGGTGAATTGGACAAAGCCCTCACAGCACTTTCCCGTTCGGTTGAACTGGGTGATAACGACGGTCGTACTTACGGACTTATCGGCTACTGCCTACTAAATAAAGGTAAATTTCTCCCCGCTGAAACTGCCTACCGCCAAGCAGTACTAAACAGCCCTAAGAATCTCGACTGGACCGCGGGACTTGCTCAAACGCTCTACAACCTTGCCAAATACGAGGAGGCACTCGCGCTCTTCAAGGATCTCGCTGCAGAAGATCCAGATGAACAAGAATACTGGAGCCTCATGGTCAACGTATATCTTAATCTAGGCGAAGACACGAAGGCAGCATCTACTCTCGAAATCATCCGTCGCATGGGTCAGGCCAGCCCTGAAAACCTTGCTTTGCTCGGCGATATATACTTGAATCAACAAGCCTTCTCTCTCGCCTTAGAAGCTTATCAAGAAGCACTCAAGACCGGAGACGGACTACCAGCAGAAACACCGCTAAGAACCGTAGATATTCTCTACACATACGGCTCCTACCAGCTTGCGGAACAACTCATCGAGGATGTGCGAGTTCGCTATGGTGACAGCTTAGATAAAGAGCAATCAATGAAACTTCTGACGATTGAAGCTGGGCTAGCCAGTGCACGCGGTGATGAAGATGCTGCCCGCCAATCATTGGAGCAAATAGTCGAACAAGATGCGACCCAAGCGGGTGCACTCATCGAACTTGCTCGTATTTATTATAAGCAAGCTCGTAAGCTGCGTATCGAAATGGCCCCGGGTGATACAGATGCAGAAATAGAAATCAGCGAACTCGTGCAACGTGCAATTCTAAAGCTTGAGCAAGCCGCGAGGCATCAAGACTTTCGACTCGAAGCACTCACTGAACATGGACAGCTTCTTGTCAACGAGACCCAATACGCCAAAGCCTTACCCCTACTCAGACGTGCCTATGACATTAAACCTGGGACAAACTTGCAAAGCTACATCAAACGTGTTGAAGGCGCCGTTGATGCACAGCTTTAGATTGCGTAAATTGACGCACTGCATACATCCACAATCTTGAGTCGTAGATTAACTGATAACCAGAAATCTAGCCTCGTTACTGTGAATTCGCAACAATGCGTTAAATGGGTAAGCTACAATGCACGAGATTAGTGTTCAAAAAGCTCAAAAATAATACTTGCACAGTGGACACATGCCCCTACCTTCCTGCGCTTCTATGAGCACCGACAAAAAAGCACTTAACCGCTCCCGCAACCCGATGGACTACACATTCCACGATACGGAGCTACTCTCCCGTTTCGTCACTGAGACAGGTAAGATCCTTCCTAGAAAAGACACAGGGCTTTCCGCAAAGCATCAGCGTCGGATCACGAACCGAATCAAGCAGGCTCGTAACATGCTGACTATGCAGTAAGCGATCACCTACTGATACAGGACTTTCCAAAATCCTTCTCCCGAAACGGGGAAGGATTTTTTATAGCTAGATTTCGAATACCAACTGTAACACAGTGATGCTTGCCACAGTAAACTGATACAACTAGCTGTCCCCCAGCATTCTTAACTAAGCCACACAATGTCCCAGGCCTGCAAAATCCTCCAAGCTTCTGCCAAAAATATTGATCTCTGCGTAGATTTGCTACGCGACGAGGCGGTGGTTGGTGTGCCGACGGAGACCGTCTATGGCTTGGCTGGCAATGCGCTTAACGATGTGAGTCTACAGAAAATCTTTGAGGTCAAAGGTCGCCCCATGCTAGACCCGCTAATCGTGCACTTCAGTTCAATTGAACAGGCAGAAATACATGCCGAATTTAACGAGCGCGCTCGTGCACTAGCGGCGCAATTTTGGCCTGGCGCACTGACACTTGTGCTACCGAAGAAGGATACAATCTCAGATCTCGTCACCGCAGCTTTGCCCAGTGTAGCTGTGCGTGTCCCCGAACACCTAATCTTTCGCAGTCTGCTAGAAAGGCTCGACTTCCCTCTGGCCGCACCTAGCGCAAATCCCTTCGGCTACGTTAGCCCGACGCTGGCCGAGCACGTGGTAGCGACACTAGGCGATCGTATACTCGCCGTGATCGATGGGGGCGCGTGCAAACATGGAGTGGAATCTACCATTGTGGATCTACGCGATCCGGACGCGCCGAAGATCCTGCGCCCGGGTCCCCTCTCAGCAGAACAATTGGGTATACAAGACGCGAAGATGGAGCTAAAGCAAAGCTCAAATAAATTAGCGCAGGCCGCACCAGGGATGCTAACCCAGCACTACAGCCCAAATACACCAATTACTCTTTTTGGGCACGACGAGCAGCCAAGCAATGTGCAGAAATCAGAAGCTGTTCTGTATAACACGAAGCCGGCGGGCAAGGTAGCTGAGAATACTTTTTGGCTCTCCGAAGGCGGTGACCTCACGGAGATCGCACACAATTTGTTTATGCTCATCCAGAAGCTAGACGTAAGAGACTACACTCAGCTCAAAGTCGAACGCGCAGAGCATGTTGATATTGGAATTGCGGTGAACGACCGACTAAGCCGCGCAGCGGCAAAGTAATGAGTTTATTGGATTAGTGCCTACAAACCATTACCCAAAAAAGCCCCGCTCGTAAGAACGGGGCTTTTGTAGATTGTTTGCGTAAACGAAGTTTACTTGGTCGCTTCGTCAAGGAGATCACCGAGGCTGGTGAGATCCTCATCAGTGGTCACGCTATCAAAGGCTTGGCGCTCCATCGCGAGGTCAGCATCGCTGTAGTTGGCAGCCTTAATCGAGAGGCCGATACGGCGCTCATCTTTATCGATCTTAATGACGCGTGCTTCCACTTCAGCACCTTCGTCAAGGACGTCCTTGATTTTCTCGATGCGCTCTTCACTAACTTGCGATATATGCACGAGACCATCGATATCGTTGTCGAGTTCGACGAATGCACCGTAACTGGTGATCTTGGATACCTTGCCCTTGACCATGTCGCCGATCTTGAAATGTGTTTCAATTTCGTCCCATGGGTCGGAGGAGAGTTGCTTCATGCCGAGCGAAATGCGCTGGCTATCTGCATCCACATCGAGAACAGTTGCATCGACTTCGTCGCCTTTTTGCACCACCTCGGATGGGTGATTGACCTTACGAGTCCAAGACATGTCGGAAACGTGCACCATACCGTCAATACCTTCTTCGAGTTCGACGAAAGCACCATAGGTTGTGAGGTTGCGAACCTTACCACGGACACGGGCACCCACTGGATAGTTATGGCGGGCCATTTCCCAAGGATTAGTCTCTAGTTGGCGAGTGCCTAGGGAGATTTTCTGCTCTTCCTTTTGGATGCCGAGGACGACTGCTTCGACCTCTTCTCCTATGCGAAGAACTTCGCTTGGTTTGGATATGCGCTTGGTCCATGAAAGCTCGGTAACGTGTACAAGACCTTCGACGCCTTCTTGAATTTCGATGAATGCTCCGTAAGGCACAAGATTGACGACCTTACCCTTGACTGTAGAGCCAATTGGGAAGTGTTCTTCGATCTTTTCCCAAGGATTGTCGGCAAGTTGCTTGAGACCAAGCGAGACGCGTTCACGCTCGCGATCGATTTCGATGATCATCACTTCGATTTCCTCGCCCTGTTTCACCATCTCGGATGGGTGGTTGATACGGCCCCATGACATGTCAGTGATGTGAAGGAGACCGTCGAGACCGTCGAGGTCTACAAAAGCACCGTAATCGGTAATGTTCTTGACCTGACCACGGCGTGTATCGCCTGGCTTAACATCCTCAAGGAGTGAACGGCGTTTCTCTATGCGTTGCTCTTCAATGAGTTCGCGACGGGAAACGACAATATTTTTGCGGTCGAGATTGATCTTGATGACTTTAAAGTCATAAGTTTGTCCAACATACTGATCGAGATTCTTAGGTGGTTGCACGTCAATCTGCGAGGCGGGCATAAAGGAATCGACGCCAATACTCACGATCAGGCCACCCTTAACTTTAGAACGTACACGTCCGGGGATTATGGAACCTTCTTCACAGTTCTCAACGATCTTTTCCCAGTTCTTCTTTTGCTCAGCTTTATCGTAAGAGATAACAGGGTTACCCTCTTTGTCTTCGAGCTTTTCGAGAAAGACTTCGAGCTCTCCACCTACTTGGAGGTCGCTCATGTCCACGAACTCAGATGCGTGGACGATACCTTCGGATTTGCCACCAATGTCGACAACGACTTCGGTAGGGCGGATTTCGACGATCGTTCCCTTTAAGATGGAACCTTCAGCGAGGTTATCAATATTGCTGCTAGCTAGCAGCTCTTCCATGAGATTACTCATATGATTTGTATTTATTATACTGCGCGTCGGAGCGGCAGTTGGTTGGTGGTTAGAATTATGGGGTGATTTCCACCCGCAAATGCGGTATCGACGGTCCCAATCGTCGTAGAGGAACGCGGGAAAGTAGATAGTATAAAATACCGTGCAAGGCTAAAATCCAGTGTAAAGAAACTTGCCAAGCGTCCCGGAGAAGGCTTTTTTCGGCGATTCTTTGCCGAAAAAAATAATGGCTGGGTGGCGGAATTGGCAGACGCTGGGGACTTAAAATCCCTTGCCAGAAATGGCGTGCGGGTTCGAGCCCCGCCCTAGCTACTATTTTTAAAAACAATCAATCAGGAGCGGGGTATTCACCTTCGATACTCCAGTCCACTGCCCGTTCGGTCTTGGCGTTTAGCAGTCAAGCGAACCTCCAAGAAATTTGATGAAAACTAAATGAAAGACGACGAATCGCTAGACTCCTTCCGCTCCTCTCTGGATGCGAACTATGACTGGCCTTGCCTTTTTCCTTTTAAGTTTATCGTGCCCAAAGACCAGAGCCAAACGGTGCTCGATCTCTTTGCGGATGATCCCGTCAAATCTAACGAGTCCTCAAGCGGCCGTTTTATCGGCTATACGATGGAAATGAACATGCACTCCAGCGACGAAGTGATCGCTATCTACCAGCGTGTTGCTCAGGTGCCCGGTGTTATTTCGCTCTAATGTGGCGTGTACGCTTGTCGGATCTGCTAATTTATTTAACCTAGGTTAATTGAGCATCCAAAAGGATAGCAAGTTGCAAGCTACTCACATAACAAACGTATTATGAACACAATCCTCTCTATCGCGACTTTCGGCGCCGGTTGCTTCTGGTGTGTCGAAGCGGTATTTGAACAACTCGACGGTGTCCATGCAGTCGAATCTGGCTACATGGGGGGCGCGGTCAAAGATCCGACCTACCGCGAAATTTGTTCAGGCACCACCGGACATGCCGAAATCACACAAATCCATTACGACCCAAAAATAGTAAGCTATGAGACTCTGCTTGATTGGCTCTGGCGCTCGCATGACCCCACAACTCTGAATCGTCAAGGCGCGGACATTGGCACTCAATATCGTTCGGCTATCTTTTACCACAATGAGGCTCAGCGGAAAGCCGCCGAAGCCTCCAAAGCCGCTGCCCAAAGAGACTTTACTGCTCCAATCGTCACAGAAATCACCGCTGCTAGCATCTACTACCCCGCAGAAGAGTATCATCAAGATTACTATCGACTCAATCCAAACGCACCTTATTGCCAGATAGTGATTCGACCAAAGTTGGAAAAGCTCGCCCTTGAATAATTACACAGCTTAGTTTGAATTAACTTTGATGGTTAATAAGAGCGCAAAAAGAAAAACCTCCAAGAAGCAAACATCTCGGAAAAAAGCTGCGCCTAAATCACGTAATCGGGCCAATCATTCGCACTGGCTTCGCAAGCTGCTTGTTCGACTCTCAATCGCCACACTAGTTATTGGCGGCATTTATTATTTTAGCCCATTTGAAATACGTGCCAAAATGGAGGGTGTAGCTTTATCAATTATCAATACGCCTCGCACACACGGGGCGATGCCTACTCTGATTACGCCAATTTTAGACAGTCTCTACGATACAATTCCATCGAGCGGCGGCATGGTCGTCGAAGGTGGTGAACTTGGGCGCGACCAAGACTCACCCTTTCTGGCAGGTATCCCAAACAGTCGTATGGCGATCCGCCCGCTTCTGCAGGCAAGCTATATAAACCTTTTCAATGAGCGCAGCCAACAGGCAGCGTGTATCGCAATCCGATTCGACGACTCCAAGCGTAAAAAAGCCAATACTGGCGACTCAATTCAGATCGATGTCCGCATACCAAAGCTCAGCGCAAAAGCCATGACTCTAGGCGAATGGCTACCGCAGCCGATTGCTCCCCCTAAAGCGCTAATCGGTCAACACGGCGAGCGCGGCGCTATCGATGCCCAGCTTGCCACCAATTACGCCCCCATGACCGAAACTTTCGCCGACGGCGTGTGGAGAAAAGTGATGCATGAGTTCACACAGCGTTACCCAAAACGTTTCGGCGAGGTCTGGGTCTATCTAGGTCCCGCCTATCTAACCGAGAGCTCCAAGTTCGGCTCTGGTATCTCCCTAGCTGACGCCTTTTACATCATCGCTTTGGATCTTACAGACGAAGGTGGTCTCCGTGCCCTTGCCTTACTCATACCGACCGATGCAGAGAGTAAAAATCTAAATGATTATCTGAGCTCGATTGCACAGATCGAAAAACTTACCGGCCTTCAGTTCCTCCCAGAGCTTGATTTCAGTATCCGCGATACAATCGGTAACTACGTCAGCCCAGTTGTGTGGTAGGGCAGGGACAGGCCACAGCTAAGCTTTCAACCGCATCCAGCAAACCTCCTCCGCGCCAATTGTTCGGCTTGGATACGTCTGCTGGGGCACAAAAGATTTGATCAGCTCAAAGGTATCACCAAACAAGGCATCGCTTTGTTCACGGCTAATTGGATGGGGCGGTCCATTACCCTGGTAACTGCTAACTTCCCGAAAAAATACCGCCAGATAATTTCCGTCCGGCTTTAGTGCTTGAGCAACTGATATCGCGTACGCCTCGCGTTCTCCCGGATCAATCGCGCAGAGGCAGGTGTGCTCCACGACCCAGTCAAATGAGCTGTGATACTGATTTTTCAAATTCAAAAAGTCACCAAGCTCATAGCGTTCGTCATACGATACTGGAAAAGCCTTCGCTTTATGGATTCCTCTCAACGCAATATCTAATCCGACCACCTCTGCGCCCTGCGCCGCTAGCGCTCTCACGTCATGCCCCGCTCCACAGCCAGGCACCAACACTCGACCCGAAATTGACTGAAGTTTCAAAAATTCAATCAAAGGCGGCGAAGCATAGCCTTTATCCCAAGGTGTATCCCCGTCTTCATAAGCTGCATTCCAATCTCTAGCCATCCGTCATTCCTCGATTGTTCTTACGTCGAAAGCCATACAAAAAAGTGGCCAGGTAACCTACAGCACACATCCAACCAACGACCGCTGCTCCCTTCCGGGCCTGACGGGGTTAGCTAGTCAGACATTGCATAGGCCCCAGCCGTCGAAAGAAAACAATAGGACGCTAAGTTGCGGCAATCTTAAAATAAAGATATTTCATTCGCCATTGACCTGCCAAACACTTCAATAAAATTCATGCAGGCAACTGCCTCCCAACATCGCAAACAGTTCTTCCCAATCAACGCCCTTTTCCGGAAGTATCTCTCTGACTTCCACAGAGCGATGGATCTTCCTGTCACCTATGAGGACATGCTCAAATACGAAGACTCTTTTCCTCTCATCAGCAAGAGCGGCGAAGATACCCTTTGGCAGACCCTCATCTACGAACAGCAATTTGGGCGTGCACTCTACGACGGCCTAAAAAAGATATATGTTCTTCTCCGCTCTGGAGGCGACGAGTCCATCCTGCCAAATCTTTACGTCGACCGCGTCGATTTTTGCACCTTTGGTAACACCAAGCCCATGCGCGTGCGCATCGTTAATCAATACAACGACAACCACGATTACTTCTACGTCAAAAAAGCCGATGCCTCCCGCGTCTACGGTCTTGAGTTAGAGGAATTGCTCTCGCCTAACCATATCAACTTTCTCGTCCACGAAGACACTTTGATCGAAGAGCACATCATTGGCGTGCCTGGCGACGACTTTATACGCGACTTCCTGCCCCACCCCGACCTACACGAAGTTCGCCTAGCCAAAGAATTTATCAAATTCAATGAGCGCAGCTTTGTTCGTCTACTCGGCGACATGCGTGCATACAACTACGTTGTCGAAGTCACCCCCGACTTTGAGGGAAGCCAATACCGCGTCCGCGCGATCGACTTTGACCAACAGTGCTACGAAGGGCGCCGCTCGCTCTACCTGCCACAGTTTTTCAAAAACAACCTTCCTGTAGTCAATCTTTGCACCGAATTGATCAACGTCGAGACGAGCAAACAGTATCAACGCGAAGAGCGCACCCTGATGAAGCGTCGCCTCCGCTTCGCCCTCCCCCGCGTGCAGCACCTACGCACCTGTATGTGCGCCGACCAAATCTCCAGTACAGAAAAAATGCGCCAATTACGTAAGGAACTGGCCGAGATGCACAACGACCATCGCTTCTTGCTTTGTCATTCCATGGGCGAGATTACCTTCCTTAACATTACCATCACCCTCGGCCTCGAGGATGCAGCCGCCTACTATCCCGAGGGAGATGATGGGTAAGTAGGGCGGCACTCTTATCAATTAACCCAATATGGACTTACGCCAAAAACTACTCAAACTATTTGGAGCTAAAGACTACGTCCCTATGCGACGTATGGAGATCATTAGCGTCCTTAAGTTCGATCAAGACGCCACTAAGGAAGCCCATACGCTTCTCGACAAAATGCTAGAACAGGGCGAAATCGCTCGGTTAAAAAAGGATCGACTCTGCATCCCCGAAGATGCCGACCTCGTCAGTGGTCGCCTAATTTTTCGCCAGAGTGGCTCCGCCATTCTCATTCCAGACTCCGACCCCAGTGGTGATGGCTACCCTGTTAAATCCGAAGACACAGGCGTCTCAATGCACGGCGATACCGTTTTGGCCCGCAAAGTCGATGACCAGCGCCGTCCCTTCCGAGGCATAGGCCGTCAACAGCGCCCTGAGTATAGGCCTGACGAGAAACCCAACGTCCGTGTCATCCGCATACTCAAGCGCGCCCGTATCACCATCCCCGGTACCCTCGAACAGGCTAAACATGCCAGCTATGTGATCCCTGACGATCCGCGTATCATTCATGACATCCTCGTGCCTGATCCAAAAAATTCTGGTCTCAAACCCATACCTAAAGTGGGCGACAAGGTCGTGGTCAAAATGCTCGAATGGAAACAGCGCCACCTTAACCCGGAAGGTGAGATCATCGAAGTACTCGGTCGAACGCACGAGCCCGATGCCGAGTTCAAAGCCATCCTCTACAAATACGACCTTAATCCAAGATTCCCCTCAGCGGTAGAGCAACAGACCAAGGACATACCCGGTGTTGTGCGCTCGGAAGATATCGGAAATCGCCAAGACTGCCGCGATCTTTTTACCTTCACCATCGATCCCGATGATGCAAAAGACTTTGATGACGCCCTCTCACTCGAGCTGCTTGAAGATGGCAAAACTTGTGTCGGCGTCCATATTGCCGACGTGAGTGCCTACGTAAAACCTGGCTCACCGCTCGACTGCGAGGCTCAAAAGCGCGGGAACAGCACTTATCTCGTCGGTACAGTCATCCCTATGCTGCCACATGCACTATCCAACGGTCTCTGCTCGCTCGTCGAGGCCGAAGACCGCCTGACCAAGACTTGTTTCATCACCTTCAACGAAAGCGCTGACATCAGCGAGGTCAAGTTTGCCAATACCGTAATAAATAGTAACAAGCGCCTGACCTACAAACAAGCCTACGCCTTCATGCAAAAGGACGACTTAGCTGAGATACGCAATACGCCGCTGCCACCCAAACACCAGACCGGTTCTACCGGGCGCTCACTGGACAAAGTGACCGACGAAGAGATGGCTACACTGAAGAAATACATTGGCAAGCTCTGGCAAATCGCCAAACAGCTGCGTGAACGCCGCTTTCGCAAAGGCTCGCTCGACCTAGACATGACATCGGTCAAAATCTACGTCGACGAGGAAGGCTATGCAGATCGTATTGAAAAAGAGTTCAACGATGAGAGCCATCAACTGATCGAAGAGTTTATGCTCTCGGCCAACGAGCAAGTCGCCCGCACCATGAAGAAGCAGGACTTCCCCTGCATCTACCGCGTGCATGATGAACCAGAAGAAGAAAAGCTTAAAGAGCTTCGCGAGACCATGCAAAGCTTCGGCGTGCAGTGCGGCAACCTACAAAAGCCGCGCGAGATGGCCTTACTTCTCAAAAAGCTAAAGGAGCATCCGCAAGGTTACACCCTTAAGGTCCACGTCCTTCGTAGCCTGAAGCAAGCACAGTATCGTGCTTCCGCCGACGGGCACTACGGCCTCTCGAAGCCCGACTATACCCATTTCACATCGCCCATCCGCCGCTACTCCGACCTGATCGTCCATCGCATACTTGACGGCTATCTCTGTAAGACTCGTGCCGACTCTGCTCTAGGGGAGCCCGAGATTCGCTACAACCAGGGTAAGCTCGAAAGCCTTGGCGATCACATCAGTGTAACTGAACGTAACTCAGTCGACGCTGAACGAGAATCCGTTAAAACGAAGCTCCTCGAATTCTTTGACCGCGAATTGCAGGAAGAACAGAAGCAACATTTCAAGGCTATCATCACGGATGTGAAAAATCACGGTCTATTCGTGGAGCTGACTGATACCCTAGCCTTTGGTATGGTGCATATCTCTACACTCGTCGACGATTTCTACCATCCAAACCCAGAGGGCACCGCACTGATCGGGCGTCGTAAAAAGCGTACCTACGCACTCGGCCAATACATAATGGTTCAAGTTGAACGCGTGGATCGCTTCAAGCGGCAGATCGACTTCCGCGTCGTCCTGACAGACGATCGCGACAAAGGCAAAAAACCTGGTAAACCCTTCAAAGGCCGCCGCATGATAGACCAGGCGCGCTCATCTAAAAGTTTAGAGCGCAGTCCTGGTAAGAAAGTCGCTAAAACCTTGGCCCGAAGAAAAGCTAAGAAAAAATCCGCGCAGGAAAAGAAGCCTTCAGCTGAAGGCAAGGTGATCACTAAGCGCCCAAATAAAAATCAGCGTAATAAGCGAACTCGCTAGCGCTCGCTACTCGTCAATCATGCGACTCGTCACGCCATCATAAGTATCGATACGACGGTCGCGGAAGAATGGCCATATGCGACGCATGCCTTCGAGGGCTTTGAAGTCGCAGTCGGCGATTAGGATGTGCTCTTCACTCACAGGGGCGCGCGCGACAATTTGTCCGTAGAAATCAGAGACGAAACTTTGTCCCCAGAATTCAGTTTCCCCCTCGACGCCAGTGCGATTGACCGCCGCGACGTAACAGCCATTAGCCACAGCATGACCGCGCTGAACAGCCTCCCATGCTGTGTGCTGAGCAGCGCCGAGTTCAGCTTTTTCCTCAGGGAGCCAACCGATGGCGGTCGGATAAAAAATGATCTCGGCCCCAGCGAGGGCAGCGAGTCGAGCGGCCTCGGGATACCATTGATCCCAGCAAATAAGGACGGAGATTTTACCAAACTTCGTGTCCCAGACCTTATAGCCGAGGTCGCCTGGAGTGAAATAAAATTTTTCTTCAAACCCTGGGTCTTGAGGAATGTGCATCTTCCGGTATTTACCTAGATAGCGACCATCCGCATCAATCACTGCGGCGGTGTTATGATAGATACCCGAGGCACGGCGCTCGAAAAGTGAGGCGATAATGACGATGCCAAGCTCGCCTGCGACAGCTTCGAGTAGTTCTGTAGTCGCGCCAGGAACCGGTTCCGCTAGATCGAAGAACGCCATGTCCTGCGTGCGGCAGAAGTAGGGCGTATTAAACAACTCCTGCGTGCAGACGATCTGCGCGCCAGAGGCAGCAGCCTCATGGATGCGCGCAATGGTGTAGTCTAGATCAGCAATGGGCTTACCCTGTTCTCGACCTTGAATGAGGGCGATGCGGACTTGGCGCGGGGTATTTTTGTGCGGCATTAGCTTAATAATCCTAAGGAAATAGTAGCCGCCTAATCTGCAGGGGCTTGGTGGCTAGCTTGAAGCAACAAGTCAACAGACGACCGTGATTACACTAAAAAACTACCTTGTTAAGCGGGTATTCGATGATCCCCTCAGCGCCACGTTCCTTAAGCTCGGGAATTATCTCGCGGACAACTTTTTCGTCTAGGATAGTGTCGATGGCGACCCAGGACTCATCAGTGAGGCGGTTGATTGTCGGGTTACGCAGCGCGGGCAGATCGGCGAGGATCGCTTCAAGCTTGGACTTCTCGATGTTGAGTTTGAGGCCAACTTTGCTATTGGCTTCGAGTGCGGATGTAAGAAGTAATGCAATGTTTTCGATCTTCTTGCGCTTAGCAGGGTTTTCCCAAGAAACCTTGTTGGCGATCAACACAGTGTTGGTGTTGAGAAGCGTGTCGACGATGCGCAGATTGTTCGCACGGATCGAGTTGCCGGTCTCAGTGAGATCGACGATAGCATCGACCAGATCAGGCACTTTGACCTCGGTCGCGCCCCAAGAGAACTCGACCTCAGCGTTGACACCATTCTCCTTGAGATACTGACGCGTGATGTTGACTACCTCGGTGGCGATGCGCTTACCTTCGAGGTCTTTGACCGTCTGCACGGTCGAGGCTTCGGGCACCGCGATGACCCACTTAGAGGGCTTGTTGGATGCACGACTGTAGACGAGGCTGCACACTTCGACCACGTGGGAATCGTTTTCCTTGACCCAATCCTGTCCAGTAAGGCCACAGTCGAAGTAGCCGTGTTCGACGTAGCGACTGACCTCTTGGGCACGTACGAAGCGACCGTCTAAGTTCTCGTCATCAATCGACGGACGGTAGGAGCGGGAGCTGACTGAAATGTTGAAGCCCGCTTTACCAAAAAGTTTGATCGTGGAGTCTTGAAGGCTGCCCTTAGGCAGACCTAGCATAAGTAATGGCTTGTTTTCCATGAGCGCAAAAGCTGTCGTAGGACGCTTTCGGCACAAGGCTAAATTTGAGAAATACAGCCTTTAAGTAGGCTTTATCTAGTAAAATAAGTATTTATAAATCGATAATTAGTGGCTAGTATGATATAATTACATACACCTTTTTAACAAACCAATGGGCAAGCCAACACCACTCAATGCAGGAAAAAAAGCACCCACCTTCCAATTTACGGAAGCTGGAAAAACTTACTCGCTAGACTCTTTAGAGCAGCCCTGTCTATTGTATTTCTACCCAAAGGATGATACACCAGGCTGCACAAAAGAGGCCTGTGCAATCCGCGATGCGTGGAGTGATTTTGCCAGTGCTGGACTTAAGGTGGTCGCTGTGAGTAAGGACGACGAAAGCTCGCACAGCAAATTTCGGGAAAAGTACGGACTTCCCTTTCCACTGATCGCCGATACAAGGCTGGAGCTAGCCAATGCCTACGGCGTCTATGGTGAAAAGAAATTTATGGGTAAAACTTACGACGGCATTCACCGCATGTCCTTTCTAATTGGGGCGGACGGATTGATCCTCAAAACCTACTGTAAAGTAAAACCAGATGACCACGCCGGCGAAGTATTAGCTGACTTCAAGGCACTTTCTAATTAAATTCCCAACAAGATGAATCAAACATCAAAGCCACTCATCATCGTCGCAGAAGATGATAAAGACCTCTCCACACTGATCGCGACGCAACTCGAAGTCGCAGGGATGCAGAGCCAAGTCTGCCATGAAGCCAGCCACGTGGGGCGATTCTTGAAGAACAACTTCGCCAATCTAATCCTGCTCGATGTTCACCTTCCTGACGACACCGGTTTCAATCTGATGTCCGATCTGCGTAAAGCAGGTGACAAGACGCCCATCATATTTCTCACCGGTGAGAACAATGAAGTTAAAAAAGTGAACGCCCTAGAAATGGGCGGCGACGACTACATCACAAAGCCCTTTGGATTCCCCGAGCTAATTGCACGGATCAACGCCGTGCTCCGCCGCGCGGAAACAGTGCACGATAGTGATATTACGCAAAACGCCTCCACCACCGACGAACCCTTTGAATTTTGCGGTGCTGAAGTGAACCCACATCGACTCGAAGTGACCTTTGCCGACGGGGAAATCGAAAGCATCGGGCGTAAGGAGTTGGGCATCTTTACCTACCTCGCGAGTCACCCAAACAAGGTGCTCACCCGCAAGAATTTGATCCACTCAGTCTGGGGAATCCACGCTGATGTGAGTAGCCGCTCGCTTGATCAATATATCGTGAAAATTCGTGAACTTTACAAAAGTCACAGTCTGACGCTAGATGACTTCCGCACCGTGCATGGCGTCGGCTATATTTACGACCTTAAGATACCCGAGTAAGCGCAATTAGTCGCATGACAACAAGAGTCGCCAAGAATAGTATGACTAAAGACCATTAAGCTACTCCGCTTGATACCACTCCTTGACGAGTGCTTTCACCGCTTCGGGTGATTCAGCCTCCTCAAAACTAAGCGATGCGGAATTAATGCAATAGCGTAAACCTGTCGGCTTGGGGCCGTCGGGGAAAACGTGGCCTTGGTGTGATCCGCAGACATTGCAGTGCACCTCCACGCGCACCATACCGTAGCTGTTATCGCGGGTCTCACCGAGGGTGCGCTCATCGATCGGTTGGACAAAGCTTGGCCAACCCGTGCCTGAATCGAACTTATCCATGCTAGTAAAGAGTGGTGTATCACAACCAATACAGCGATAGAGGCCAGTTGCTTTATTATCATTATAGGGATTGGTAAAGGGCCGCTCTGTTCCATGGTCTCGGGCGACTCGATATTGGATATCGGTTAGGCGCTCCTTCCACTCGGTTTCCGTCCGTTGGACAGGGAAATCGCCGCTGCTCAGGTCGACATGCGAGGGCAAGCCGCAAGCGGAGGCGCATGCGCTAACATCGACATCAGTTGACTCAGGAGGTGTGGATTTTTCAGGCATAGCAAAAGTAAGAAGGGCACCGGCCAATAAGACAAAGAGTATCGCAGGGCCATAAATGCGGAAGTTTGATTGCGTTTCTATAATCACTTAGAAACAAACAATAGGGACTATTCCCATGAATGCAATTCCTCGCCGATGTCTATTCACGATTCGATGGGGGAAACCGTTTCGCGCTCAGGCAGTAGCCTGCCCCGCCATGATAAATATTCTTGAAGAACGTGTCAGGCTAGAGCTAATGCTACGGATATGTCAAAAGTAGTCATTATCGGTGCCGGCGGTGTGGGCAATGTGGTCGCGCAAAAGTGCGCACAGCTTGCGGATGTTTTTACTGAAATCGTTCTCGCATCGCGCACAGTTACAAAGTGCGAGGCGATCGCTGCAGATGTTAAGGCCAAGCAAAACATCACGATTCGCACCGCGGCGCTGGATGCCGACGATGTCGCTGCGACAACAGAGTTTCTCCAAGCTGAGCAACCAGAACTTTTGATCAACGTCGCCCTGCCCTACCAAGACCTTGCGCTGATGGATGCATGCCTAGCCGTGGGCGTTCACTACATAGATACCGCTAACTATGAACCGCACGAAGAAGCCAAGTTTGAGTATAAATGGCAATGGGCTTACCAAGACAGCTTCAAAGAAGCAGGACTGACTGCGCTACTCGGCTCGGGTTTCGACCCCGGCGTGACGAATGTCTTTTGCGCCTACGCACAAAAACATCTTTTTGATGAGATCGATACAATCGATATCCTAGACGCCAATGCTGGTGACCACGGCTACCACTTTGCGACCAACTTTAACCCAGAGATCAACATCCGTGAGATTACCCAAAATGGACGCTACTGGGAAGAAGGCGAATGGAAAGAAGTCGAACCCATGAGCATACAACAGGTCTACGACTTCCCAATCGTCGGGCCGCAAGATGCCTATCTCCTGTATCACGAGGAGATGGAATCACTCTGCCAGAACATCAAAGGCCTAAAACGCATTCGTTTCTGGATGACCTTTTCTAAGAAGTATCTTACCCACCTCAAGGTGCTGGAAAACGTCGGTATGACTTCGATTGAGCCGATCGAGTTCAAGGGGCAGAAAGTCCAACCAATCGAGTTTCTCAAAGCGGTACTCCCCGACCCAGCCAGCCTAGGGTCACGGACAAGAGGTAAGACCTGCATTGGTTGCGACATAGTGGGCACGAAAGACGGCAAGAAGAAACGTATCTTCATCTACAACAGCTGCGACCACCAAGAGTGCTTTAAAGAAGTCTCCAGCCAAGCGATCAGCTACACCACAGGGGTTCCTGCGATGATTGGGGGACAAATGATACTCAAGGGTCTCTGGAAAGAACCTGGCATTTGGAATATGGAACAACGCGACCCTGATCCCTTTATGGAAGAGCTCAAGCTGCATGGCCTGCCGTGGGACATTATCGAACTGCCGCTGGATTAAATCAGTCAGGCTGGCTCTGCCGCCCGAATACTCAAGAAAAAGGCCCCCAGGTTAATCGGAGGCCTTTATGAAAATGGAGTGAGTGAAGAGGTTCGAACTCTCGACATCTACCTTGGCAAGGTAGTGCTCTACCAACTGAGCTACACTCACTTTGTTTAGGAAAATTGTGAAGAATCTATGACCGACCTCTCATGTCAACGTGTTTTTAGTAAAATTTAAGGAGACGTTTCGCCCCAGCATTTACTCTAAATCAAGGTCTATCAGAAACTTACGGCGTAAAGTGTCAGGCAGGGCTATAAAGTCGTTGGCGCGAAGACTAGTGGCGACTTCGTCATTAAGTAATTCGCGGATCGTGGAGCGAACTTTGACATCGTCGCGCGCATTATATAAAATGTAAAAGGAGAGTCGGATAGGATAATCACCATAGTGCACGTTATCATCAGTAGGGCCAAAAGCAGGTGCGTAAGTGTCGCCACCAGATGAGACCATGAGCACTTTTATATTACTATTCTCTGGCACACGAGAGAGAATAGCGATAGAAGCAACATCAGAGCCGATTAAATCCTCGATCTCGGTATCTTTGACCACAGACACATTGGGTTTCAAGCCGCCACCTTTGAAGATGCTGTGTTTAAAAAGCTCCAAGGCGATGCTCTTATCGTTGATACCGGCGAGCGCTTTAATATTGCGACTTTCCCAACCGGATAGCCCAAGTTCGCCCCAAGTATTGAGATTAAGCTCTTCGTTGGAACCGAATATGCCCCCGAGCCGAGCAACACTGATTTCGTCTATGGGGTTACTATCATTGACCACGATTACGGCGACATCGTAGGCAAAAGGATAGATATTAAATTCATCGCGAGGCACTTCGTCTCCTTCTGGTAATGCAACAATGGCGAGATCAATCTCGTCAGAGCGGAGGCGATCAAGCGCGGGTAAGCTACCAATGCTATCAACGACAAAAGTAGTATCATTTTCTGCGCCGTAGACCTTAAGCGGCGCTAGGATGTGGTCGGCAAGCAGGTCGGATACAGCAATACGAATTTCTTCGGCTTGCGCGGTCGCGATCAGAGAAAGCGGCAGGAGTAAAAGCATTTTTCCAAAGTTCATGATCAATCTTTTTTTGGGTAGATAAAAAGTATAATAATGACAATGTCGAATGCTGGCTAATGAGAGTCAAACTCTAAGCGGGTCTATCCGGCGCTACTTATCGATGTCAAGTTCAGGCCACTGAATAAGTTTACGGTGAAGAGTACGGCGGCTAATGCCCATAAGCTCAGCAGCGTGGGTACGGTTGCCATTAGTTTTGATCAGCGCATTACGAAGGAGGCGTTTTTCATTTTCCTCTTTGCTCAATGTTGGGCTACTAGAAAGTGGCTGTGGCTTCTCGTCCAACGATTTCTCAGTCTGGTTATGATATTTAGGGTCGAGATCGTATTCGGAAAGCTCCTTACCCCGTTTGAGCACGACGGTATTTTCGCAGAAATTACGCAACTCGCGAATATTCCCTGGCCAGCGATAGTCTTGGAGCACTTTGATCGCGCCTTCGGTCAAATCGATGGGAGCTAGCTCGTTTTCCTCGGCGAAGGAATCGATATAATGGTTGAGCAGCATAGGTAGGTCCTCTCGGCGCTCGCGCAATGGCGGGAGGTAAATGGTAATTACGTTGAGTCGATACAGCAAGTCCTCGCGAAACTCGCCGCGCTTGACCATCTCTGTGAGATTGCGATTCGTCGCGCAGACGAGGCGAACGTCGACTTGGATGGGTTTCGAACTGCCGAGGCGTTCGAAACTGCGGGTCTCAAGAAAGCGTAGAAGTTTGACCTGCGTCGCGGAGTCGATTTCACCGATTTCATCAAGAAAGAGTGTGCCGCCATCAGCCGCCTCAAAACGACCAATCCGACGCTCGGTCGCACCCGTGTAAGCGCCTTTCTCGTGCCCGAAGAGTTCGCTTTCAAGGAGATTGGCTGCCAAAGCCGCACAGTGCACGGGGACGAAGGCTTGGCGAGCGCGGTTGCTGTTTTGATGGATGGCTTGAGCGATGAGCTCTTTACCCGTACCAGTCTCTCCCTCAAGTAGTGCAGTGGCCTTGGAAGGCGCAACGAGTTTGACCTTGTCCAGCACGTCGTTGAGGCCAGGTGAGTTACCAACGATACCATCGAAGCTATACTTCTTGTCGAGCCGCTCGTGCAGAACAAGGTTTTCCGCCTCGATTCGGCGACTTTGCAGCGCCCGTTTGATCAAGATTTCCAATTTTTCTAGACTAACAGGCTTGGTTAGGAAGTCGAAGGCGCCGCGTCGCATGGCTTCGACCGCTGTTTCCACATTGCCGTAGGCAGTCATCATAATGCAGATCGGCCGGTTAGCTTGGGTGATGGCACGGTCTATAACCTTAAGCCCTGATTTGCCCGCCATGCGCAAATCTGTCAGCACGATGTCAAAGGTCTCAGCCTCCATCAGGTTAAAGGCCTCGTCTGCCCCTGAGGCCATATACACCTCATACTCCTCTTCAAGGGCTATGCTGAGCCCCTCGCGGGTGTTTTTTTCATCATCGACAATTAAAATTGTTACTGGCATGTGAGACATTAAGACACATTCTAGAACTAAATGCAATATTCTCATTGCAATGAAACCTATCGCTTTCTCCTTTGTCAGTTTACCTTCCGCAAATAAATTTGCGAACCTACCATATTACTATGAGCCAAGATTCAATCGCACCTGAAATCGAAGAAAAATTAAAGTCGGCTATCCAATGGATCCCCACTTTACGCGAGGAGATCGCTCGCGTCATCGTCGGGCAGCATTATCTAGTCGATCGCCTTTTAGTTGGTCTGCTGGCCAATGGTCACGTCCTACTCGAAGGTGTACCTGGGCTAGCCAAGACACTCAGCATCCGCACCCTCGCCTCGGCCACGGCGGCGGACTTCAAGCGAATTCAGTTCACACCCGATTTGCTACCAGCTGACATTCTCGGTACCTTAATTTACAGCCCAAAGGAAAACACCTTCCACACTCGCAAGGGACCGATATTTGCCAACCTCATTCTGGCGGACGAAATCAATCGCGCACCCGCCAAGGTACAAAGCGCACTACTCGAAGCCATGCAAGAGCACCAAGTGACCATCGGTGATACGACTTATCCATTGCCCGAACCCTTCCTAGTGCTGGCCACAGAAAATCCGATCGATCAAGAGGGCACCTACCCCCTTCCGGAGGCGCAGGTAGACCGCTTTATGCTAAAACTCAAGGTTGGCTATCCAAGCAAAGACGATGAGCGAGCGATCCTTGACCGTATGTCCTCGACCGCACCAAATCTGAATGTCGATGCCGTCACCACGCTCGATGCGATCAGCGAAGCTCGGAAGCTGGTCAACGACGTCTTCGTCGACCCAAAGATCCGAGACTACATTGTCGATCTCATTCTCGCGACCCGCGATCCTGAGCAATACAAACTCAAGCTCAGTCAATACATTCAGTTCGGTGCCAGTCCGCGTGCGACTATTAGCCTAACGCTCGCCGCAAAAGCTTGGGCGCTGATGCAAGGACGCGCCTATGTCGTGCCACAGGACCTTAAAGAAATCGGCATGGACGTGCTTCGCCACCGCTTGATACCATCCTATGAAGCCGAAGCCGAAGAGATTAGTAGTGAGGACCTCGTCACCTCGATTTTCGACGCTGTGCCGGTGCCATAAGGGAATAATCAGTCATCACTCATTATTCATAAGTCATTTCTGATGACCCCAACTGACATCATTAAAAAAGTCCGTCGCCTTGAAATTCGTACACGAAGGCTCGTTACCGATTCGGTGACAGGGGCTTATCACAGCTCTTTCAAAGGGCGCGGTATGGACTTTGAAGAAGTCCGCGAATATGCCATCGGTGACGACGTGCGTACGATCGATTGGAATGTATCGGCTAAGATGGATCGACCCTTCGTAAAAGTCTTCCGGGAAGAGCGCGAGCTGACACTCATGTTACTGATCGACCTCAGTGCCTCAGGCATTTTCGGTTCCGTCGAGCAAAGTAAGCGCGAGCGAGCCGCAGAGATCGCTAGCGTGATCGCCTTTTCCGCTTCGCAAAATAACGACAAGGTCGGGCTTCTCCTCTATACTGAGGAGGTTGAGCACTACATTCCGCCTAAAAAGGGCCGCAGTCATATTTTACGAGTGATTCGTGACATACTTTTTTTTGAACCCTCTGGCAAAACGACTAGACATAAGTCTGCACTCGACTACCTCAATCGCGTACAACGTCGTAAGAGTGTCGTCTTTTTGATCTCAGATTTCATCGATAATGACTCTCCGCTCCCCGCTCCCGATTCACCACTCTTCGCGACACTCGCCCTCACCCATCAACGACACGACCTTATAAGTATCGCCCTAAGCGATTCCCGTGAATACGTGCTACCAAAAGTCGGCCTAATAACACTCGAAGACGCCGAGACTGGCGATGTCGTCGAGATTAATACCAACAGCCATCATAATAGAGAGCGCTATGCAAAGCTCGCTGAAGAAAACCTTGAAGCTTTTCGAGCCGGCATGCGTAAAAAAGGCCTCGACTGGATCGAAGCTCGCACAGATCAACCATATCTACCTGCACTGTGTAAACTCTTCGCTTTACGTGCTAGTAGGCACTAAACGAGAACTAGAAATGATATTTCTTGCCCAGATGCCCGCCGCACCACAGATGCCGCCCCTACCAGAAGGGCCATCGCTCGATCGCGTGCGTGGCCCCATTGAGATACCCGCTTACGAACCTTGGCAAATAATATTAGCACTCGGATTTATTGTTCTTTTTATTGGCCTATTAATTTGGTTAGCCGTACGCAGTCGCCGAAAAGCAACGAAAACGACTCCGCCCTACGAGGCTGCCCTAGCAGAGCTGCAAGCCGCCGCTGACTTTAGCACTGAAGACGACGAGCGTTTTGCAATACTAAGTTCCCAAGCCATACGCCGTTATCTCAAAGACGAGTTTGGCCTACGTTCGACAGCTCGCACGAGCGAGGAATTCCTCCTTAGCCTAAAAGGCAATACCCAGTTCGACGAATCTTTTCAGACAACACTTAGCGAAATACTCGACAGCCTCGACCAGACTAAATTTTCGCAGCAAACAATCAGCATCGAATTACGTATCCATACTATCGATACATTAAAAGATCTCATCAATCAAGCGCAGGTCATTAGCCAAAAGGAAGGAACCCACCAATGAGTTTCTTTCAGTTCGAGGATCCCGCATTTTTCTTTTTACTCTTACTCATACCCATCCTAGCGTGGTGGGCAGGCCGTATGGGACCCGAAGCGGCTGTCCGTTTTTCCAGTATAGCTCTCGTTAAGAAGATTAGCCGCAATCGTCATAGCCGTCCTGGCAAGCTACTCTTCGGCCTGCGCTTGTTCGCGCTCGTCGCGCTCATTACAGCCCTCGCTCGTCCGCAGATTGGTCGGATGAACGAGGATACCGAGGCCGAAGGTATCGATATCGTCATCACGCTTGACCTCTCAGGATCCATGCGCGCACTCGATCTTTCGACACAAGACGATATCGTCACGCGCCTCGATGCGGCAAAGCGCGTGGTCGAAAACTTTATCGGTAAGCGCGAATTCGATCGGATCGGACTCGTCGCCTTCGCCGCCAATGCTTACGTTGTCAGCCCGCTTACACTCAATCACGACTGGCTCAAGCGCAACCTGGAGCGACTCGAACTCGGCGAGATAGATGGCGGTGGTACTGCCATTGGCACAGCCCTCGGAGCAAGTATCAATCGCTTACGTGAGCATGACGCCCGTAGTCGTATCGTTATTTTACTCACAGACGGCGAGAATAATTCAGGCGCCCTCTCTCCCATTGCCGCCGCCGAGGTCGCCAAGACTCTTGGAGTCAAAGTCTACACCATCGCCACCGGTAAAAAAGGCCGTGTCCCCATCCCTGCGACTGACCGTAAGGGACGCATCGTCCGCGACAGTGAAGGTAGGCCCGTTTATCGAGGTCGCAGCGATATGTCGAACTACGACGAAGCTGAATTGACCGAAATCGCCGAACTCACGGGCGGTCGTTTTTTCAGCGCAACCAAGGACGGCGACCTAGAACGCATCTACGATGAAATCGACCAACTCGAAACCAACAAAATCGAGCTACGGTCTTACGCTACATTCACAGAGATGTTCGTCTGGCTAGCAAGCCTAGCGCTACTCTTACTCGCTCTTGAGCAGGTCCTTCGCAACACTCGCTACCGCCGCCTACCATGAGTTTTGAAGATCCAGTCTGGTTGAGAATTACGCCGATACTAGTCCTACTCTTCGGCGGAGTGCTCGCGTATGGTTTTCGACGGCGCGATGCCTTACTCGGTCGTTTTGCGGCCAGTCGACTACTCGACCAGTTGACCGAACAAGCCAGCTTCACTCGAGCATGGATCAAGGCAGGCTGTATCTTGCTTGCCGTTCTAGCCATTGGTATTGCACACGCGCGTCCACAACTTGGCGTCGAGTGGTCGGAGCGCAAAGCACGCGGCCTGGACATAGTCTTCATCCTTGATAGCTCTAAGAGCATGCTTGCCACCGATCTGCGACCCACCCGCCTAGATCGTGCAAAGCTTGCCATTATTGATCTTGTCGAGCGCTTAGAGGGTGACCGTATCGGCCTCATCGCCTTTGCGGGACAAGCCTTTTTACAAACCCCGCCCACCCTCGATTACTCCGCCTTTTACGAGAGTCTCGACGCCATCGACCCCAGCATTATGACGAGCGGCGGCAGCGATCTCGGCAACGCGATCGATGAAGCGACCAAGGCATTTCCTTCGCAAAACAACATCAAGGTCGTCGTCTTGCTAACCGACGGCGAAGACCTAAGCGGCAACGCCGCCAGCGCTGCCACCAGAGCTCGCGAGGATGGCATCCAAGTTTTCGCGATCGGCATCGGCACGCCCGAGGGCGAATACTTACGCATCCGCAATGAAGAAGGCATTGAAGAATTCGTCCGAGATTCGAGCGGGCAACCCATACTCAGTAAACTTGATGAGAATACCCTCCAAGCCATCGCTCAGGCAACTGGGGGTATCTATAGCCAACTTAGTAGCGATTCCCTCGACCAGCTTTATAATTCTGTCATCGCTAGGCTTCCACGCGAGGAGCGCGAATCAGAATTGCAGGAAATAGGCATTGAGCGTTTCCAATGGGCGCTCGCTTTCGCTCTAGTCTTTCTTGTATTTGATATATTAATACGCCGACGCAGAAGTACTGGGATCGATGCTAGCATGCTTATTCTCGCAACGCTAACTCTTAGCCCAACAGATACAATTGCTAAGATTGAATCCAATCCCAATGCCTACAGTAATTACAATGCAGCTTACAGAGCACTGGCTCAAGGGGACTACGAAGCCGCTCAAACCGGCTACGAAAACGTACTTTCTTTAACGAATGACCTCAGCTTGCAGCGCGACGCTCTCTACAACCTAGCCCACGCTACCTACCAACAAGGACACACAAGTTACGAGAGCGGCGACCCACAAGCAGCCCTCGTTCAAGTTGAAAAAGCCGAAGCCCTATTTCAATCCGCCCAAGAGATCGATACCAGCGACACATCAATTCAAGCAGACATTGAGCAAGTCTCGCGAGTTCGTGAAGCCATCGAAAAATTAATCGAACAACAACAGTCACAAGATAGTGAAGGGCAGTCTGGAGAATCAGAAGAGAATCATGATTCATCCGAAGAAGGTGAGGACTCAGAAGATTCACAAGATAGCGAGCAATCTGAAACCAGCGAGCAAGGTGAGAACTCTTCCAAAGATCAACAGAACCAAGAAAATGAATCGGGAGAAGAAAGCACCGAGCAATCCAACCAAGACCAGAAAGGCGAAGAAGGCGATCCGTCCGAGGAATCGGGGGGACAAAAAAATCAAGAGACGACGGACGAAGAAGGCGAAGGCGCTTCAGCCAGCGATCAAGAATCAACTGAAGACCCTCTTGACGACATCCCACAGTCCCAACCAGGCGAAGAAAGTGGGGAATCCGGAGATGAAGAAGGCCAACAAGCTGGGACCACCGAAAACACCGAGGGCGAAAGTAAGCAAGATGATCAGGCTGGCAGTATGAGCAGCGAAGTAATCGAGGGCATGACCGAAGCTGAAGCCGCCGCCCTGCTTGATTCACTTCGCGGCAAAGAAACCCTCCTGCCCTTTAACAACCAAGCGCGCGGTAAGCGCTCAGGCGACACCCGAGACTGGTAAACAAATTTTATCTATGCACCGATTCAAATTCACATTATTACTTCTTCCTTGGCTCTTATCGCTCAGCACGAGCGCTGAGATTAACGTGACTGCAATTTTCAATCCACCCCGCATAGCGCTAGGCGACAAGGCTCAGTATGTCCTTGAGATCAAAGAGACTAGCACTAGCGAACAGCCAGAAATAGAGCGTGTCACCAGCCTGCCCATCCCGCAATCTGGAGGCCTAGACTTAACAAACGGTCGCACCGGAACCAGTCAGCAGACCAGTATCATCAACGGCGCGCGAGAATACAGCGTCACGCAACAGCTCATCATTGATGCCGATGCTCCTCGCATCGGTACCTTTACTCTCCCTACTTACGTTTTTCAATACAAGGGGCAAACGCTCCGCGCTCCCGCTGCCACACTCCAAGTCGTCGAACGCGCGGCCGACGCGGGCCCGACCACAGACGAGTTAATCTTCCTAAAAGCCGATACGCCCGATCAGCTCTATATCGGTCAGACAACAACTCTTGAGCTCAAACTCTATATAGCACAAAATGTCCGTCTCTCGGGCCTCAATAGCTTCGATCGAAATGCCGATGGCTTCACCATTAGTGAATTACCAGATAGTAGGGAGACTTCCGAGATCGTCAATGGTCGTAGCTACCGCGTGCTTAACTGGACGCTCACCATAACGCCAATTCAAATAGGCCCACAGGATTTGAATTTTCAATTTACCGTATCTGCAAGCCTACCTGGGCAAAATAATCGCACCCGCGATCCACTCGGTAGGCGAGGCTTCGGAAGTAGCCTCTTCGACGACTTTTTTGCTCGCTCCGAGCGTTTTAACCTAAGCACCGAGCCAGCAACGATCGAAGTCCTCGCGCTCCCAACAGCCGACAAGCCCGCTAGTTTCACTGGTGCGATTGGCGACTTCGCCATGCAAGTCTACACCGACCGCAATCAGACCCAAGTAGGCGAGCCAATCATGCTTTCGGTCGAAATCTCTGGAAACGGCAACTTTGACCGTATCAATGGCCCCACTATTCCAGAAACAGCCCACTGGCGCAGTTACGAGCCCGAGTCAAACTTCCAACCGCGTATTGCGGGCAGCATCCTGCTTGGCACTAAACGCTTCGACTATGTAATGATACCGAAGCAAGCGGGCACCCTAGAAATTCCAGAGATACGCTTCGCTTACTTCGAACCTGGAACGCAGCGCTACACTCAGCTCAGTTCACCAGCCATTGAGATTGAAGTCAGTCCTTCAGATCGTCCCGCCACGCCATCTGGACCGAGCACTCAGACTGCGCCACCTCCTAGCACCGCATTACTTCCACTCCAGCAAGAACTTACCGTAGAGGAAGCTCTCCTCACGCTCGACTACCGCCCACGCTCCATTCACGCGACAAGCCATTCGAACAACCCCCGCTTCTGGTCGATTAACGCGGCCATAGCCGTCGGCATAGTCACCTATGGCCTCGCGCTCAGGCGCAAGCGTCGACTGAAAGACGATCCTGCTTATGCCGCTCGACAAAGGGCTAAGCAGGATCTCCGCACGAGCAAAACAGCTGCCCAACAAGCCAAAGTGGCAGAAGACTTTTACGCCCAAGCCCAAAGCGCCATCCGCCTGGCCGTGACCTATCGATCGGGCGAAAACCACCGCACAGCAAATATCGACACACTCTGCGAGGTCATGTCAAACACCGGTATCTCTGAGCGAGCAATCTCGCAAACCCGCAGACTCTTCACCACGGCAGACGCCCTACGCTTCGCAGGCAAGGAATCGAAGAGCGATCTCCCTAAAGCCAAGTCTGAACTAAAAGGGATTTTGAAAGCACTATGAGTTCCTTAACACAAATAGATCACTTCGCTGGAGTCCCACTTTTAGGCAAAATGGGTTCACGCATCAACTTGCCACAAATGGGAATCCGACGCTTACCTCTACGATGCATTCAGCTTTGCCTAATGTTCTTCAGCGCACTACCCTCTCCTATCCAAGCAGACGATTTCCAATCAGGGCTTGATGCGTATCACGAAGCTAAATATGCCGAAGCCACCGCAGCCTTCGACCGCAGTCTCGAATCTTCAGAAAACGCAGCGACTCGCCATAACCTAGCACTCAGTCTCTACCAGCAAGGCCAAGCTGCTGACGCCGTCTGGCAACTTGAACGCGCCTTACGCCTAGCTCCTCTCAACAAAACCTACATTTTCAAACTCGGTGCACTCCGCCAAATACTCGGCCTCTACGACACCCCTACTGACTGGTGGCAAAGCGCGGCCAATATTCTAGCAAAAAAGATCTGGATCTGGATTGCATGTATTTGCTTTTGGATCGTGATCGCGGCGCTTGCACTACCACGCATCGGTGGCTTCCAGCGCCCTATACTTTTAAAGCTTTCTTCAGGCATCGCAACCGTATGCCTCCTCTTAGCACTTACTGCGCTGACGATTCAAATTACGCAACAGCCTTCAGGGATCGTCATTTCCAATGAGGCTGTCGACCTCCACCACGCCCCCGCGAGCGCGGCGCCCAAGGCAGGCGTCGCTCTCCCTGGAGAGCGCGCTTACATAATTGATCAGCACAACGATTTTCTAAAAGTCGAAACTGAGGCTGAGATCACTGGCTGGATTCAAGTGGACGCATTTCGAAAACTTTAAGAATCTATAAAACCGCTGGCTGCTGCTGACTCATGCAATGGAGGGCGCCACCCTCTTTGATAATGTCGCTACAATCAACTGCGACAATCTCCCGGTCGGGAAAACAGTCGCCAATTATTTCTAGTGCGGTCGCATCGTTTTTTGGCTGACCGTAGGTGGGGACGAGGACGGCTCCATTGAGCACGACAAAGTTTAGATAGCTAGCGGCTAGGAGTTTACCTTGGTGGGTGATAGGATCGGGCAGCGGGAGTTTCGCTAAGTCGAAGGGCTTGCCCTGCGGTGTTCGAAAATCTTGTAAGCAGCGAGTGTTCTCAGCGAGTGCACAGTAATTGTTATCTTCTGTATCGTTGGCATCAGCGATGAGAATGCCATCGGCTTTGAAAAATCGGGCAAGGTTATCGATATGACCGTCAGTATCGTCGCCGACGAGGCCGTTGCGAAGCCAAAGTATCGCATCCGCCCCAAGACCGCAGCTGAGCTGTTGTTCAATCTTGGCTAGCGTGGTGTCGCCGTTACGCGTGGGATTAAGCAAGACGACTTCGGTAGTTAGTATGTAACCAGCGCCGTTACTCTCAACAGCGCCACCTTCGAGAACTTGGTCAAATTCGTAATGGCAAAGGCCAAGCTGCTCCGCAATCCATGCGGTGGCACGATCGTCTTTTTGCTGTTCGGGGAATTTGTTACCCCAGGCATTGTAGCGCCAGTCCGTAATACAGAGTTCTTGCTCATGATCATGGATAAGAAAGAGTGGACCATAATCGCGTATCCAAACATCATCGGTTTGGTAATCGTAGAGTTCGACTGCTGAGTCGTCGCCATGACTAGCCATAAACTTGCGAAGAATGGGTTGCTCTTCGGCTGCACAGAGCACACGCACGAATTGGTAGCGGGCGGCGAGCACATAAAGCGCTGCGACTTGCTTACGAACGCGATCAAAGCACTCTGGCCAAAGAGTCCGACGAACAGGCCAAGCGAACCATATTGCCTCTTGCTGCTCCCACTCGGCGGGGAAGCGGTAACCGAGTTCTTTAGGTGTTTTGAATGCCGCCATAAGTCAAAGGATGATCGACTTACTAAAATCTGACACAGCAATCCATAACATCCGCGCACTCGCGGTTTTCGCGGACATCGTGGACGCGAATAAAATCAACCCCCGATTGAATGCCGAGAGCAGTCGTGGCGAGTGTGCCATTGAGACGTGCTTTCGGGTCTTTCAAATTAAGCAATTTGGCTATCATAGACTTGCGTGAGGCACCCAAGAGTATCGGGTAACCTAAGGCAATCAATTCGGGCAAGCGGCGCATGATTGTCCAGTTCTCTTCGTAGGTTTTGCCAAAGCCTAAACCGGGATCTAATATGATGGCATCATCGCGCACACCAGCAGCTTTAACGAGATCGACTGAACGCTGTAGGAAAGTTTGTATCGCCACCATCACATCGCCGATACCCGCTTCTTCGGCGGAGCGGTTGTGCATTAAAATACAAGCTCCGCCGCTAGCCATCACCTCGGCCATACGGGGGTCGCGCTGCGCACCCCAGACATCATTGACTATATCGGCACCAGCGGCGAGCGCGGCCTCGGCCACTTGAGCCTTTGATGTGTCGATGGAAATGATTGCATCGGTGTGCGGGCGAACTTGTTGAATAAAAGGTATCACACGAGCGATTTCTTCGGTGGGTGAAATGGGGACGTGCCCGGGGCGGGTCGATTCGCCACCGATATCGATAATCTCAGCACCCGCGTTAACCATGAAGTGAAAGTGCAAGCTGGCCGCATCGAAATCAACGAAATCGCCACCGTCTGAGAAAGAGTCGGGCGTGAGATTTAGAATGCCGACGAGGTGCGTGCGTTTCCCAAGCATTAGCTCGCGACGAGTAGTGTGGTAGATGCTCATATTAGCCTATCCAATAATAATACTTAGCGAAAAAGACAATTAGTTATGCAAGCGCATGGAAACCAAAATTTAGCCATTATTATTCAAATAGCCCAGATCAAATACTGCCATCGATGACTCTGCTGTTGCCTCTCGTCTAAGGACTCCCCAATTTCACATTTTAAACAAGATATATCAGCAAATTAAAATGTCAGAACTCACTCGCGCACAAAAAGACGAATTTATCAAATTCATCGCATATCTCTGCGATGAAGCGTCCAAAGAGATACTGCCTCACTACGGCCCTGACATAGAGATCGAGCGGAAATCTGACGCCACCCCCGTCACTCTAGCGGATCAAAATGCGGAGAAACGCATCCGTGAGATCCTCGCCGAGTATTACCCCGAGCATGGTATCATCGGTGAAGAATACGGCCGCGAGCGAGACGATGCCGACTTTGTTTGGGTGCTCGATCCGGTCGATGGCACGAAGTCTTTCATTTCTGGAGTACCACTCTTTGCTACCTTGATTGCACTCATGCATAAAGGTCGCCCCGTAATCGGAGCGATCAACCAACCAATACTCGAGCAGATGGTGATCGGTGATTGCGAGACGACGACCCTAAACGGCAAACCTGTGTTTGGGCGCGATGCCTGCCCGCTCAGCGAAGCGACACTCAGTACGACGGATCCGATCCGTAAAACATTGTGGCAAAACGAGGCTGATTGGACGGCGCTCCCACCGAAGACCGCTCTCTACCGTTCTTGGGGCGATGCAGGTGGCTACATTCTACTCTGCTCGGGCTTTATCGATATCATGTGTGATCCTATGATGGAGATCTGGGACTGCGCGGCCATCCTACCCTGCCTTGAAGGTGCGGGCTTTACAGTGACCGGCTGGAATGGAGGCGACGCCTTTGAAGAGCGTTCCATTATCGCTGCCAAAGCACCGCTCCACGGCGAAGTCATGGCGACCCTCTATCCCGGCAAGTAACCGGCCTTGAAATAGATTGTAGCTTCACACGCCATGGCCGCATTTATCCAACACTTTAAAAACGGGTTCTACGCTGCGAGAGAATACAATACACTCAAACTCATGCCCCTTCGCCAGACACTGGCGGGCTACCAAGGCGGCTACTTAAGTGGCGACCTGCGCGCCGGGCTGAATGTAGCCCTACTCGCCTTTCCTCAAGGCATGGCCTACGCATTGATCGCTGGATTACCCATCCAATACGGTATCTATGGCTCTGCCATCGCAGCGATGGTCGCCCCGATTTTTGCAAAAAGTCACTTCATCACAGTAGGACCAACCAATGCCACATCAGTCATGCTACTGAGCGCTTTCGCTAGCCTCGGAATCGTAGGGGTGGAAAAGCTCGGCATGGTGCCAATACTCATCCTGATGGTGGGGCTCTTTGTGGTGATCGGCGCCTACTTCAAAGTTGCCAATTTGGTGCAGTACATTTCCCGCTCGGTTATTACTGGCTACATCACAGCGGCCGCTTTACTGATAATCACAAATCAGATCCCAAAGTCCCTAGGGCTAGAGATGCTGGACAAGGGAGCTACTTTTTACCAATCAGCGGTTCTAATGTTCCAATCCATCCATACTGCGCATTGGGCGACGCTTTCTGTAAGTCTTTCGACCGCCTTCCTATTCTTTTTCTTAAATAAAAAATTTAAAGCACTACCAAATGTCGCGATCTGCTTGGTCGCGATATCTGCGGCCACGGAGTTACTTCTTGGGCACGAGAGCGGGATCAAATTCTTAAGCGGGATCAATGCAGCAGATTGGTCATTTCAAACGCCGAAATTTTCGCTCAATAGCATTCAATTACTCGCCAGCCCCGCGCTCGCGATTGCTCTACTTTGTATCCTCGAGGGAATCTCAATAGGCAAATCGCTGGCAGCCAAAACAGGCGGCCGTCTCGATGCCAACCAGGAGATGTTCTCCATTGGTATGGCCAACATTGCTTGCGCTTTTTTCTCAGGAATGCCCGCTTCCGGTTCGCTAACTCGCTCAACACTCAGCACAACAAGCGGCGGACGCACCGTTCTGGCAAGCTGTATCAGTGGCCTCATTGTCTTTTTCGGTGCCTTTGCTTTAGGGCCGCTCACACAATACATCCCACAATGCGCACTAGCTGTCCTAGTTATCGCAATCGGCATTTCGCTTATTAACAAACATGCCATCCGTGTTGTGACCTTTTCGACAAAGTCCGATGCTGCCGTCTTTGTTGCGACCTTTGTAAGTGGGCTTTTTATGCCACTCAACACTGCTATCTATGTGGGTGTGGGCACCTCGATCATCCTCTTCCTCAAAAAAGTGGCCCGCCCCGAGATGGTTGAATACACTTTCAACAAAGAAGGCCAGCTGGCTGAGATGGATAAGTCCGAGCAGCGATCCGTTCCCCAAGTTTCTATCGTCCACGTGGAGGGCGAACTCTTTTTCGGCGCGGCGGATCTATTTCACGATCAAATGCGCCGCATATGCGAAGAGCCCAATCTCAAGATCGTCGTTCTTAAAATGCGCAACGCGCATAATCTCGACGCCACGGGTGTGATGGCGCTCGAAGAGTTGCTGCTCTACATGGGTGAGAAAGGTCGCTATCTTATCTTGAGCGAGGTAAAGGCTGACATGGTACGCGTGCTAAAAAACTCAGGTATTTATGAACAGATTGAGGAACGCAATATCTTTACCGACGAACCGAGCAACCCCACGATGTCGACCGCCAAGGCACTGAAACGGGCTAAAGATCATCTTGGGGACACGCAGGCCGATGTGTCGATTTACGTCGACCGCATGCGAGATAAAACCAAGCAAGGCGAGCGCCCTTAGGATATTGGGAATTTTTATATGAAAGTTTTTCTAGCAATTTTGATTATCTCCCTTTCAGTATCATCACCCATTTTTGCAGACGACATTCGTATAGTCGGGAATGCGAATTACATACATTTGCTAAGGGATGATGGCGTTTGGTGGTTTGTGGACCACACGGGAAAACGGTTCATCACCACAGGCATGAACCATGTGGATGAGGGCAAGATTCTATTCAACGAAGTCAATGAGGGCTGGTTACAGAAAAAGTTTGGGGACGACATCAAAGCTCCATGGGGGCAGGTAGACAAACGGGCTAAAAACATCGGTGCATTTGCGGATATGGTTGTAAAGGACTTCAAGGATTACGGTTTCAATACGATCCCCTTCCATGCCTACAATGTTCCGTTGAGACTATACGAAGAACGACAGATTTACTATGTTGCCAAAATCAAGGTTCAGGAAATCTGCCTGATGCACATGAAGCGGAAAAATGGAGAGCGCTTCCCAGACGTCTTCTCAAGCGAATTTGAAAAAAAGCTAGATAGCCTAACCAAAAAGATCTGCACACCCCTGCGTGATGCAAAGTATTGCCTCGGCTATACGTTTTTCGATATGCCCGACCTTAAATCTATCCGTCCGTGGCAAAAAAGTAAGTTCCCAGACAATGGCCTGATCTATCCGTGGGTGCAGGATATGCGATCTCTGCCTAGGTCTTCTCCCGGTAAGCAACAATGGATCAGCATACTGAAAAACAACTACCCCTCTGCACCTAAAGCAGCGGAATCGTTTGGACTCTCAGGGATCAGTAGTTGGAACGAGTTGGCTGCCGTAACGGAGTGGCCAGTTCAACCCACTTATGAAACTCTCGCACTGAAAGATGCCGAGGATATGTTCACGGCCATTGCGAAACAGTGGTATAAGCTGCACCATAACTTGATCAAAAAACATGACCCAAATCACCTAATCATCGGTGACAAACATGATGTAGGATACGACAAATCGGTTCAAATGATTCCCGATGGCGTACTCCAGGCTATGGGAAAATATACGGACGTTTTAATGATCCAGAGCTATTCCCATTACGCAGAACACCACAAAGCTATGCTAGTGGAACTCCACCGGAAATCTGGCCTACCTATTATAAACGGCGACCACTCCTATTCCTGTAAGCATGAGCGCCAGGAAAAGACCAAGGGCATAAAGCTTGAAAGTCAGGAGGCGGTCGCGGTGGCCTACTATACGTATATGAAAAGTGTCATGGAAAACCACCCCTACTTTCTGGGTTGGTGGCACTGCGGATATATTGAACAATGGGCACCTGCTGGCACGCACCTAGGACAACAGTGCGGATTTTTCTCACCCTTCGGAAATCCAAGAACTGATCTACTTCCAAGGGTGAAAGAAGCGAATGAAAATGCAATAAGGTGGCATCGAGAAAAAAAAGACGGACAAACCGCAATTTCCAAGAAGGCGGTCGACCCAACGAGCTAATGCGCACGAGTCACCTCGACGTTTTGATCAACGTCATGATGGTGCACAGAAAATTAAACCTGATGATTCATACAATGAAAGCGCAGACGACACAATGGCAAGAAATGCTGCATTGATTGAGATAAAGCCTACAGTCTTAGCGAAGCGCTTGGCTTAAAAGCGCTCGTAAAAGCTTGTGATGACTCTCACAGTTCCTCTAGTTTATTATTTTAGGATATCAATCAAAAGAGGATAAATCATAGATCGCATATCCCGCCAATAGATTGGGAAAAACTGAGCATTCACTGCGCCAATCGCCAGCAAGGAATGCTCGGTTCTCAATAACCAGCTTACGGGCATTGCAATACTGCTCAAACTCGTTCACCGAAAACGAATTGGTTGGCTGAGTTTCGTACCAAGGTTTAGGATACACTTCGTTTATCACACGGCGGCCTTTGAAGAGTGTGCATAATCGATTCACCCAGAAGCCCTTATTGATAAAGCCAACGGTCACCTGTTTTCCAACTCGCAAGCCTTCTGCCAGTATTGTATCCGCATCATCAAGCTGCTCCACAGTGCGACTAAAGATGACACGGTCGAATGCACCATCCGGAAAAGTCGCCAAAATAGTACGAACATCACCCTGATAAGCAGGCACACTACGTTTCACACAGCTAAGAATCTTATCAAAATCGATATCCACACCCACGCCATAGATCGACTTCTTCTGCTTGAGATACTCCAGTAGCACACCGCGGCCACAGCCGAGGTCGAGCACGCGCTCGCCAGGCTCCACCCACTGGGCGATCACCTGAAAATCAGCTTGGCGTTTTTTATCGATGGGACTCATACGATTAGCGTGTAAGAAAACGATGGATGAGTTCGTAGAGCTTGGGCGCTCGAACAAGGAAGGAGTCATGGCCAAAGTCCATCGCGAGTTCGGCGTAGGTGGCATCTTTGCCTAAGCGCAGGAGTGCCTCGACCACCTCGCGATTGCCATGTGGTGGGTAGAGCCAGTCTGAAGTAAAACCAATAACTAGACCCGGGGACGTCACCGCACTGAGTGTCACATCTAATGACTCCGGACTGTGCAAATCGAAACGATCCAGAGCTTTGGTCAGATAAAGATAAGTATTGGCATCGAATCGTGAAACGAAACTCGCGCCCTGATAGCGCAGGTAACTCTCCACTTCAAATTCGACATCGAAATGCTCTTTGGATTCGTCGCCGGAGCGTCTCTTGCGTCCAAATTTACTTTCCATTCCAACATCGGAAAGATAGGTAATGTGTGCCATCATCCGTGCCACGGCTAGACCTTGATTCGGGCCGCACTCAGGATCGTAATCGCCCTGCTTCCATGCAGGGTCGGAAATAATGGCTTGGCGACCAGTGTCGTTAAAAGCAATGGCTTGCGCAGTGTGACGCGCACCTGAGGCCAGCGCGATATAGCGTCCCAGTCGCTCAGGGAAGTCGATTGCCCATTGTAGCGTCTGCATGCCGCCCATGCTGCCACCGATGACTGCGTGGAGACGGTCGATACCGAAGTCATCAATGAGAAGCGACTGCGCTTTTACCATATCTTGCACAGTGAGTTTAGGGAAATCGAGCTTATAAGCCTTGCCCGTTTGCGGGTTGATTGAACCGGGACCAGTCGAACCTTGGCAGCCGCCGAGCACATTGGAACATATCACAAAATAGCGAGTGGTATCAATGGGCTTACCCGGGCCGACCATAAAGTTCCACCAGCCTTGCTTGCGTTCTTCGATACCATGGACGCCAGCGCAATGGTGATCGCCGCTGAGAGCATGACAGATCAAGATAGCGTTGTCCTTGGTCGCATTAAGATGTCCGTAAGTCTCATAGCGGAGTGTCAGCTCAGGGAGTTTGCCCCCCGAGACGAATTTGAACGGCTCTTTGGAAACAAAATCCTGATACTCGACGAATCCGACTTCTCCCTCCTCGGGAATGATCGGCGCTTGTTCGGAATCATTCATGAAAGTACTTTCTTACGCCAGATAGCGGTATAGTGAGTGCGCAAGCAAATCCAGTTAAAAAGGAGTCATGACTACTTCTGCCTCCATATATAAGTTACTTAGCATGATCCAATGGCGCCTCAAGTCACCTCTACTTGGCTGAACGAAAGGTCACAGCCTTCAGATTATTATCAGGGCGAATATCGTCTTCGACCTTCTTGGGCATCACGCGAGCAGCGAGGCTGAGCGTTTCGTCACGGTCCAGTGAGGGGATCTGAGTAAATACTTTACGCGTGGTCGTCTGTCCAGGTCCAAGAGAACCAAGGATGAAGCTGATGGGCTCGGCCTCACCAACGAAGATTTCGAGCTGAGCATCACTGAACCACTTGGTGCCACGATTCTGGACGGTGACTTCAATCGGCATAGTGTTACCAGGCTGGGCATCGGGCTGGAGGTAAATGTCGGCTAGCGCGACGTCGAGTAGATTAGGCGTGGCGCGCTCGCGTAAGCGATCCCAATCAACGAGGCCAGCACCGTAGACTGGGTCAGCGCTAGGCGGGCCTTGGTCGTTGAGGTAGCGCTTGAGGGCCTCTACCGCTTGTTTGGGCGACAATGCGTCATCACCAGAGATAAGCGAAGCGAGCGTACCGCTCACAAAGGGCGCGGCAGCAGAGGTGCCGGAAAATAGTGTGGTGCCTTTGTCTTCTTTGGCTGTTAGTATGCCGACGCCTGGAGCGGCAAAGTCAATTTCCTTGGATTGATTTGAAAAGAGCGCATGTTGCCCACCCGCATCCACAGCGGTTACGGCAAGCACTGGCGGATAGGCTGCAGGATATGGCATCCGATTGTAGCCGTCATTACCCGCGGCAGCGACCATGATCACGCCACGATCATCGGCATATTCGATAGCTTGACGAAGCAATGCTGCATCTTGATAGACACCGAGGCTCATATTGATAATCTGCACGCCGAGATCGACCGCTTGCACGATGCCCTGGGCTACATCGTAGCTGTTTCCTAAGCCTTCATCATCCAAGACGCGAACAACAAATAGCTCGGCAGCGGGGGCAATACCCTCGCGGCCAGTGATGATCGAGGCAACCGAAGTGCCATGCGCAGCGCCGCGCCCAGCCACGCCACAACCAACTAAATCAATAGGTGCGATATAAATATCATCAAACTGTGAGTGCGCTTGGATACCCGAATCGAGAATGGCCACAATAACTCCTTCGCCCTGCCCAGCGACGGTGCCTCCTGTGATAGCACGGGCAGAGAGTCCATAATGGCGAAGATTGGCGAGCGCTTCGGGATCAATTTCGACGGGCGGCAAGGGGCGCTCGATTTGGTAAGAGTAGCTAGCACGGGCAGCGGAATGAGCTAAATTTGCCCGGAGCAAAGCGCGCTCAGGAATACGCAGGGCGAGGAGCTCATCGATCTGTCCGAGTGGCGCGATACCCGCATTGGTGAGCGCCTTGAGGTAAGCGAGGTAGTCTTGGCGGCTGTCAAAATGGAAAACTAGTTCGCCAGGGATTGCATTGCTTGGATAGGCGAGGTCTTGGATACCAATTTGATCATTCGACCTAACAGGGAAATCGGAATCCACTTGTGCCGCCAGGTCACTCGCTTTAAGTTCTATTTTGGCATCAGCCTCTGAATAGAAAGATAAAGAGCGCTCAGTCGAAAGAAAAAAGCCGATCAGCGCCCCAAAAAGAGCTAGACCTAAGAGTATACAAGGCAAACGTTGGGATTTCATGGTCTCTTTTTACTAGACTCCAAGCCGAGAAAGACAACCGTCATTATACATCACAAAAGATGCGAATCTTATGCCTACAACATATATCGTTTGAGGGGCCTGCCGCACTGGCAGACTGGGCACAAACCCGTGGGCACGCTCTCCGAAGCCACCGACTCTACGAGGATGGCGAACTACCCAGCATCAAGGATTTCGACTGCCTTTTAATTGTGGGTGGCCCCATGAATATCTACGAAGAGGCCAAGTATCCTTGGCTTGCACCAGAAAAGGCGCTCATCCACGAGGCGATAGCGTGGGGCAAATACGTCATCAGTATCTGCCTCGGAGGACAACTGATCGCATGACTAATTCGATCACAGAAATCGAGGTGATCGATTGGGAGCTGACCGACTATGCAGACGCTTTCGAGCAGCAAAATTTACGCGTCGAGGAACGTCGAACAGGTAAGTGCGGCGACGCTCTTATATTTACCGAGCACACACCTGTTTACACCATGGGCATGCGCAAAGATTCAGGACAGCACCTACTCTGGACAGAAGCCGAGTGTTCCCGGCAAGGCATCGCTGTCTTCAAATCGAACCGAGGGGGCGACATCACCTATCACGGACCCGGTCAAATCGTAGGCTACCCAATCCTCTCGCTCGCGCACCGCAAAGATCTCCATGCCTACCTGCGCGATCTCGAAGAGGTGGTCATCCGCACCCTCGCCATTTACGGCTTGGCAGCCGCCCGCCGTAAAGGTCACACTGGTATCTGGCTAAACAATGAACGGAAGATCTGCGCCATCGGCGTAGCCGTGCGCTCATGGATCACCTACCACGGCTTCGCACTGAACGTCTGCCCCAACATGGCGCACTTTGACGGCATTGTGCCCTGTGGGATTAGCGAAGGCAGCGTGACCTCGCTGACTAATGAGCTAAATAAAGCCGTCGACATAGCAGAGGTAAAAGCGCGATTAGCAGTTGAATTTAAGCAAGTTTTTAGGAACAGTCATCAATAAGATGGATATGCGCAAACCAGATTGGCTCCGAGCCAAACTACCTACCAGCCCGGAATACAAAGCCGTGCGCGAGATCGTCGATAGCAACGATCTGCATACCGTCTGTAAGAGTGCCCAATGTCCAAACATGGGCGAATGCTGGTCGCGAGGGACAGCCACCGTCATGATTCTGGGTAACATCTGCACCCGTTCCTGCACCTTTTGCGCTATCCAAACTGGTCGACCGACCGAACTTGATATTGGTGAACCCGCCCGAGTGGCCGAATCCATAGCCCGAATGAAGCTCAAGCACGCCGTGATCACTTCCGTCGCCCGCGACGATCTGAAAGACGGCGGAGCCTCCGTCTGGGCAGCCACCATCCGTGCCGTTCACCACCGAATGCCCGAGTGCGCTGTCGAAGTGCTTACCGCCGACTTTCGCGGCCAACAGGAATACCTCGACCTGGTGCTCGACGCCTGCCCCGATATTTTCAACCACAACCTCGAAACGGTCAAACGCCTCCAACGTCCAATCCGTAAGACTGCGCGCTACGACCGCTCCCTCTGGGTATTAGAGCACGCCAAATCGCGCGGTTTCATTACCAAATCCGGCATCATGCTCGGCATAGGCGAAAAGGAACAGGAGATCAAGGAAGTGCTCAGCGACATGGTCAAAGTCGGCGTCGACGTGCTCACAATCGGCCAGTATCTACAACCCTCTAAGCAGCATGCCAAGATCGACCGCTGGGTCACCCCCGATGAATTTGCACATTGGAAGGAATACGCATTAGAGATCGGCTTCGGTGCCTGCGAGTCCGGCCCAATGATCCGCTCCTCCTACCACGCAGATGAACAGTCCGATATGTTCGACGTCCGCGCCCGCCGCCTAGCAATGCTAGCTGAACAAGCTGCGCAAAAAAAAGAAGTACTGGCTGAGGTATAAAATTTCAGCAACGCAGTTGATGCCTAACTCCGCGACAAGCTGAATACTTCAACGCAAAACTTAGGCAAACAACGAGTGAGTAATTTAGTGGCGTGGCACCTACGAATTCACGCCTATCGATGTAGCGCGGCATATGGATCAGCTGCTGCTTCAGTCTTATTGCTATTAAGGTCGCAAGACTATGCTGACTCAGTAGGCTCCGACTGATTCCAGTCTTCATCTTCTTCAAAGTCCTTTAGCTTATAATTAAAAATAGGTAACAAACAAATTAGGCCAATGCAGGTGACGAAAAGAATAGCCATGCCTGTCACATCATGCACCGTACCAATATCACCGATCAATGGAAGCACCCAGTGTTCGTCGATGGCTTGCGAGCCATGGTAATAGGCCCATAGTGTCAGGAAAATACTTCGGATCAAATTAGTCAGCACCGCAAAAAGCATGGCCGCTCCTACCAAGAGAATTTTTTTCCAAAAACGATCCAAAAAGACCGAGGCAAGGAAGGATCCAGCAAAGAGACAAGCGGTGAGCGAACGGATACCAGAGCAGGCTTCCTCGACGCCTACTTGACCTTCGGGCAAAATGAGGACGTTGCCTTCCCGCTCCAGCTCGTAGCCAAGGAAATCAAAAGAGCTAAATACAGCAATAGTTACCTTAGTCAGCAAAAAGACGCGGATCTGCGTCTCAGCCGCAGAAACGAGTGGCGCCGAAATCATCCAAATCAAAGCAGGAAAAAGAAAGAGCGCGGTCAACGCAAAGCGATGCTTGAGCGGCATGGCCTGGCCATCGACACGCTGTTTGGAAAAGATAAAAACCATACTTAGCGCGAGCCCCGCGAGACTAGCTGCGATAGCGAGTGATGCTGGATTTTGCGGTCCTGTCGCCGCGCGCAAGAGCGCACCAATCGTGAAAAGGCAAACCGAGGCAGCGAAGACAGCTACCGCCATCCATTCAAAAAGAGTAGTTAACGCATTACGCTCGACTTGAACCGGCGCGGGCTGACCCGGCGCGTGACCTAGGAAGAGATAGCTGCGGATGGCAGGCCAGCGATCATAAAGAACATAAGCAGCAAATAGCGGTACAAGGTAGCCAAAGCTATAATCTTCTCGATTTCCCCACCAGTAAAACTGATCCCAGGCAGTGTATAGAGCGAAGCCGACGATCAGGCAAAAGGCCGCAATTTGTTCTGGCAGGATGCTCTTGAAGTTTTGGGATTTGATTGCTGTCGTCACGGAGTCGAACAAGCGATATGCTTGGATTAGGAGATGAGATAGAACTCAAAGATTTGCTTCGCCTAAGCTCCAAAGCAACACCGAAAAGGCCTTTTTAAGGCCCTGAATTTACCATCGACGCGGGCTTTTAAGGACTCTAGCATCCACCGCTCTTTTTATGGACGAATCCATACCTACACAGAAATCTACGCAGCTACCTTCCTCGATGGAGCGGCTCCACGCCTATTGGCGCATGCCCTACATCCTTGCGTCCAAAAACCCAGAAGAAAGTGGCAATCCATTTATCCATATTACAGAGACAGGCGATGACGCCAAGGAGTATATTCTCCATCGCGGCATACACAATTACATCGTGATGAACCGCCATCCTTATAACGCAGGCCATCTACTCGTCTTGCCCTTTCGCGAAGTAGCTCGACTTGAGGACCTCAGTAATGAAGAGCGCCACGAGTTAATAGACCTAGTCGTTGAGGCACAAAACATCCTAAACCGCGCCCTCCAACCCGATGGTTTCAATACCGGATTTAACTTTGGCGATGCCGCAGGCGCAGGTATTCCTTGCCATTTACATTGTCACGTCGTGCCACGCTGGAACGGCGACACTAACTTTATGCCAGTCATCGGCAATACTCGTGTCCTTCCAGACTCGATGGACGCCATGTGGCAGCGCCTCCACGCCTGCGTTGAGGCCCAGGTTTAAAAGTATGCCTTCAGAGACGATCCACTTTACCAGCGCACGTCAACTAAGCCTGCTCTATGCAGACGACGAACGTAATCTTGAAGAAGCCGAGCACAGCTTGGGCGTTAGCATAGCAAGTCGCGACGACTGGGTGACCGTTGAGGGCAAAATCGAGCCTATCGCTAGGTTAAAAGCGGTCTTCGAACTGCTAGAGGCCGCCCGCGCGCAAGGGCTACGCATTCGCAGCTCCGACTTCCACTACACCCTTCGCTGCGTGGCCGAGGGCAAGGCCGACGAGCTGCGAGAGATTTACCGACACCCCCTCGTTATAAAACTCAAGCGACAAAGCGTCGTGCCCAAGACACTCAATCAAAAACGTTATCTGGAAGCGATCGACGCGCATCCAATCACCTTCGGCATCGGCCCTGCTGGTACGGGCAAAACCTACTTGGCCATGGCTATGGCGCTGCGCGAACTACTCGAAGGCCGCGTCGAACGGATCATTCTGACCCGCCCCGCAGTTGAAGCAGGCGAAGCGCTCGGCTTTCTTCCTGGTGAGCTGCAGGAGAAAATCTTACCCTACCTAACCCCACTCTACGACGCCATGAACGACATGATCGGCAAGGAGCAAACCATGCGACTAGTCGAGCGCGGGATCGTTGAGATAGCGCCGCTCGCTTACATGCGCGGCCGCACCCTCGCCAATGCATTCGTCGTGCTCGATGAAGCACAAAATACCACTCACGAACAAATGATGATGTTTCTCACCCGCCTCGGTGACGGCAGCCGCATGGTAGTGACGGGCGACATCACGCAAACCGACCTACCGCGCAATAAACAATCTGGCCTCAAGGAGGCCTCCCGCGTGCTCAAAGACATCGATCGCATCCGCCTCTTTTACTTCGATGACCAAGACGTCGTCCGCCACCCGCTTGTGCAAGACATCATTAACGCTTACGCAATAGCTTAATCTAACCTACGGCGGCTAAATGCTCGTCAATAAACCATTTTCGTATGGCTTTTTTCACTAAAAAAAACAATAAAAAGCGTAAGTCAAAAGACGGCCCCAGTAGCACTCGTAAGGATGCCAGCCGCGGCAAAGAGTCGACAAGCTCTCACTTTTTCGAGACCGGTCAGTTGATCGAGGTCAGCCTCTTTCTGCTTTTTTCGGCACTCATTATAACTATCTGCTACCTCGGACAAAAACCGAAAGGACCCCGCATCATCCTCAATCAGGCCGCACAGACACGAGTCGTTTCCGAGTTCCAATTTCAATACGAAAGCGAAGTGATGGCTGAGGCGAAAGCGGTAGCAGCGCGCGCACAAGTGCCACCAGTTTTCCAGCGCACCTTCGAACCCTTTGAAAACTTTCGCCAGTTTATCAATGAGCTCAACTTAAGTATCGCAAAGAACCAAATCGACTACGAAGAAGAGGGCCGTGAGGTTCTGCAAGCCGAGCTCCTAAAAACCGCAACGACACTGATTGAGTCGAGCCAGTTAGCAGTTGAGGCCGAGTCCATTTCCAACCTTACAAAGCAGACCAAACCCAAGGAGCGATCCGCGCTTTTCAACGACGCACTCTCCCTACTCAAAGAAATCTACGAGGATGGTATCTACTCAGCCAAGAGCTCCGAGACGGCAGGGCCACAGGTCACCGTCATTCAACTCGTTGATGAGGATGGCCGCTACAATCTACCAGACGCTCGCTCTTTAGCCGATGCGCTTGTTGCGCTACGCGTTAAGATCAATTCACTCTCTGGCAATTCCGCAACGGCGCGCGCGCTCTTCGACATCTTCCGTGGAGGCCTTGAGCCAAACCTTCTCTACAGCGCGACCGGCACCAATCGGGCGATCCAGCGAGCCCTCGACCAACTAGAACCTAGCGTGGTCGATTTCAAAGAAGGTGACACCTTGATCGAACCAGGAACCATGATTAAAGAAGCCGACATAGAGCGCATTGCAGCCTATCGACAGGTCGAGCTAGACCGCCGCGGCAACTCGCTTATCTTCAATCAACTCTTCATTGAGCGACTCATGTTGACTACGATCCTCCTGATCGCCGTATACATTTACCTTAAACAAGGCCTGCACGGACTGCAAAATCGAAATCGAGCCATCGCTATCACTGCCGTCAGTATTCTGCTCAATTTATTAATTATTCGGATAATCATGGAGATCGGCGAAAGTGCGCTGATTAATAGCCGACCTTCGCTCAGCATGTTACCCTACGTAGCCCCTTACGCGCTCGCACCGATTATCGTGGCCGTGCTCGTGGGAGGTGCTCCCGCTGTGCTCTCAGCACTGATCGTTGCAGTCGTCTTTGGCATCATTCAAAACAATTCAGTCGAGTTCATCCTGATAGCTTTTCTGTCAGGCGTCGTTGGTGCCTATGTATCAACCAACATACGTAAGCGCTCAAAACTCGTCCGCTCGGGACTGCTGGCTGGCGCGACAGCTGCTATCGCTGCTGCGGCCATAGGTTTCCTCAATGGCTTCTCCTTTGGCATCGTCGGCCAGCAGACACTCGTCGCCCTGGTCGTTGGCTTGCTCACAGGCATTCTGGCCGTCGGCTTGCTACCCGTCTTCGAGCAGCTGTTTAAGATCACCACTGAGATTACACTGCTTGAGCTGACCGACTTCAACCACCCCCTCCTGCGCCGTATGCAGATGGAAGCACCCGGCACCTATCACCACAGTCTCATGGTGGCCAACCTCTCCGAAAATGCCGCTGCAGCCATCGGCGCGAGCCCCCTACTCTGCCGCGTCTGTTGCCTCTTCCACGACATCGGTAAATTAGTTAAGCCCGAATATTTCACCGAAAATCAACGCGACGGCGTGAACCCGCACGATGAGAAGAATCCCTCGATGAGCGCCCTCGTGATTAAAGCACACGTCAAAGAGGGCGTCGAAATGGCGCGCAAGGAAAAATTGCCCCGCGTGATCATCGACGTCATTCGTCAGCATCACGGCACCACCCTAATTCAATATTTTTACCACCAAGCAAACGAACGCGCCAAAGTAAAACAAGATGGCACCCTCCAACCCTTCCCCGAAAAGGCGAGCGCTAAGGGCAAGAAGAAGGCAAAAGAGACAATTAAGGTCGAAGAGAGCACTTACCGCTACGACGGGCCAAAACCCGCGTTTAAAGAGAGCGCCATCATCTTCTTCGCCGACAGCGTCGAGGCCGCCAGCCGTACTCTGAAGAAAGTCACGCAGCCTAACGTAGAGGAGTTAGTCGAGCGCATTTTCAAAGATCGGATCGAAGACGGCCAGCTTGATAACTGTCCACTCACCTTTCAAGAACTCGACCAAATTCGTAAAAGCTTCATCTACACAGTACTCAATATGCTACACGCACGTGTAGAATACCCTAAGAGCGATGCTGAAAGAACTAACGACCTCGAAAAGGGAAACGCCAACAAAACACCCGAAGTCACATCCGATGCCAACGCTCAGTCTGGAGATCAACAACCAATCTAGCATCCTTTTCAACCCAGAGGCCGCCGCCATCGCTCTTTTTGAGGCGATCCACGCTTCTGCTAGATTCCCAATCAGCGAGGGCGAGCTAAGCATCGCCTTCGTCAATGATGCCGAGATCGCACAAGTGCACGCCGACTTCATGGATGATCCCAGCCCGACCGATGTGATCACCTTCCCGGCTCAACCTGAGATGAAATCGGCTGGTGAGATCATTGTCTCCGTCGACCATGCCCGCAGCCGAGCTGCTGAATTAGGCGAGCCATTCAGTCGCGAGCTTAGCCTTTACCTCATCCATGGCTGGCTGCATCTAGCTGGCTATAACGACCGGATAGAAAGCGACCGCGCTGAAATGCGCAACGCCGAGCAAAAAGCACTGGCAATCCTAGATAAAGTAAATCAAGCGATTGAGTTTAAGCTCAAAACCTGTAGCTAAAATTCGTTACCTCTAGCGAATCGCAACACGACGACTTTAGTTGACGCCCCTAAAAATATGGAACCAACTTGACCAGTGCCTGAAAAACCTGATGCGAAAGTAACTGTCACCCCGCCTGAGCAGTGGGTTGACAAATATGGAGATTATCTCTACGGCTTCGCCATGTCGCGCTTGCGCAATCCCGACGCCGCCAACGACTGCCTACAAGACACCTTTCTAGCTGGGATCAAGGCGCTCGAACGATTCGATGGAAGTCGCGATATTAAATTTTGGTTGCGAGGTATTATGCGCAATAAGATTGTCGACCAGATCCGTAAATCGATCAAAGAAAACAAGGTCGATATCGAAGCTGAAGACGAGGCCCTCTTAGAGAGCTTTTGGTTTAAATATAGCGGCATCGCCACAACCAATCCAGACCCTTGGCAATTTAACCCCCGCAAGTCATATGATAACGGAGAGTTTTGGATCGTGTTCGAGAAATGCATCGCTCAAGTCAAAGATCCCGCCCGCGAAGCATTCGTACTACGCGTGCTCGAAGATCAAACAACCGAAGAAGTTTGTAAGGCAATGGATATCACTCCGAATTATTTATGGGTGCTCTTACATCGCGCCCGAGAACAACTAAAGTTACTACTCGAATCTAGCTGGACTGGAGAAAACGTTAAATAACTCACCATCATATGTTTACCTGCAAACAAGTATCCAACGCACTGTCTAAAGAGGACTACGAAAAGATGCCTCCCATGAGGCGCTTTTTTCTACGTTTGCACGTAAAACTCTGTGTTTTCTGCGGCAAGTATAACCGGCAAGTCATGGATTCCCAGGATATGTGTCGATGCTACAAAAAGCATGAAATTACCCACGAAGAAACTTTCGTTCATTACCGTCCCCAGATGGAGCCCTTGAAAAAAGACCAACTCAAGGAGCTAATCGCTTCGCAGTCTAAGTAGGCGAAAAAGCGCTCAACTGTATACACATATTCTAAACCTGCGGCACTGCCTCGAGTAGCTTAACGGTATAAGGATGCTGGGGATTACTATAGATCTCTTCGGCGCTAGCCTGCTCCACAATTTTGCCCTCCGTCATGACGAGTACTTGGTCGCTGATATGCTCGACCACGGCGAGGTCGTGCGCGATAAACAGATAGGTCAAGCCGAGCTCGTCTTGCAGGTCTTGCAGAAGGTTGATAATCTGCGCCTGCACAGAGACGTCGAGCGCGCTGACAGGCTCGTCGCAGACGATAAAGTCTGGCTCGACCGCGAGGGCGCGGGCGATGCCGATGCGCTGGCGCTGGCCCCCGCTGAACTGGTGCGGGTAGCGCTGCATGAATTCGGCAGAGAGGCCTACCTGTTTGAGTAGGTCGGCCACGCGAGCTTGCTTTTGCGACTTTGACCAATCTTTGAAATGGATGTCGAGAGGCTCAGCAATAATGCTGTAGATCGTCATCCTAGGATTAAGCGAGCCGAAGGGGTCTTGGAAGATAACCTGGATTTTCTTGCGATAGGCAAAGAAATCACGGCGAGACAATGTGCCCAGATCGCGCTCTTCGTAGCGGACAGAGCCATCAGTGATGGGCACAAGACGTGCGATGGCGCGTCCGGTAGTAGTCTTACCGCTGCCGCTTTCACCGACGAGCCCGACAGTCTTTCCTCGGGGCACGTCAAAACTGATGCCATCCACAGCTTTGACCACGTCGACAGTGCGTTGGAGGACACCGCCTTTGACGGGGAAGTGAACTTTGAGATCGCGGACGGAGAGCAAAGGTTCGGCTAGGAAAGAATCGGACATATTTATTTGTTACATTAGAAAGGAACTGCTACACAATACTAGGAGCTAAAAAGTATCAAGCACAGCAGAGCTGGACTTTCAATAGCCTATGCGCTTACTTTTGTTACATCCGCTTATTAAATATACACTTAGCAGCGAGCATGTGAAAAAGAATATCTCAAAAATCGTACTCGTTTTCGCGTTTGCCGCGACCCTAGCCTGCGCCTCTGGTTGTGGTTCGACTCGCACCGAAAACGGAGTGAATATAAAGCAAGACAGTCGTTTACCTTGGTTTTAGAAAAATCTCGTCTCCCGACGGCCATGCTCCAACCGTATTCCTTCAGTAGCCGCATATAAGCTGGAATCCAAACCACTCCTACCGCTTCGGCATATAGTTGAGGAGCATTGCCTTGAGCGTGGCCAGTTCCTCAAAGCGAAGTAGATAGAGTAGTGTAAAATAGACAATTGCACCTCCTGGGACGCAGACGGTGACGGAGAGTGCTGCGCTTAGCTTATCGTTCAATTCGAAACCTACCATAAACGACCATGCGAAGGCACAAAATAGCCCCATGCTGACACCCGCGAGGAGCACTTTAAACAAAGCTGGACGCAAGGCGCGGTAACTAATAGCGGGACGCCTGGACGAAAGCGTTCGCCAGAGCAGCCAGCTCTGAGCAAACGCGGCCAGCACGTTGGCCGCCGCCAAACCAGCAGCATCCCAGAATTGCATGAGGAGTAAGCCAAAAAATAAATTAATCAACAGGCAGTAAGCAGCAACCCTTACAGGGGTGCGCATGTCTTTACTCGCGTGGAGTCCACGGGTGGCAAAAGTCGCTGCCGAGTAGAACGGTAAGCCAAGCCCATAGATTGCGAGGAGTGGCACAGTAGCCAGCACATCGGCCTGTTCGAAAGCCCCCCAGAAGAAAAGCAGCTCGATAATCGGCTCGCCCAATACAAATAGCCCGATGCCCGCAGGTAGAGAAATACCGACTATGAGACGTAAGCCTTTGAGGAAGGCGGCCGAGAAGGCCGTCTCGTCATGATTCGAGAGCGCCTTAGCTAAGAGCGGAAAAAATACAGTCGCCACCGCGATGGTGAATACGCCTAGCGGTAGCTCCATTAGCCTACTTGCTAGATACAGCACGGACACCGCCGATTCATCAAGCGAGTAGGCCAAAAGCCTAGAGATGAGGGTATTAATCTGCAAAATTGCCGCCCCCATCAACCCCGGCAAGAAGAGTTGCCAGAGCTCGGTCAACGCTGCCCCGCCCTCCGACTCCAGTCGTGGGCGCCATCCTTGACGCATGAGATCGATCGCTGGCAGGAGTAGCTGCAGTAGTCCACCGAAAAGCACGCCACCGCACAACCAATAGACCAATCGCGCGGCATCCGAATCCAGGCAGAGACCCGCGGCCAGCGCCCCGATCATAGCAAGGTTGAGCAAGATCGGAGTCGACGCCGCCACCGCAAAACGGCCGACTAGGTTCAGACCCGCCGAAATAATCGCAGCCAAGCAGATAAATAGCATGTAGGGCATTAGCCAGACAGCCAGTTCCGCACCCATTGACCAGCGCCCAGGCAAAAAGTCACTACCAGCCGCCCAAGCCATCAATAGCATACCTAAGCTGATTATTATCACCAGCGCTAACAATAAACGCGCAAGCACCTGATTGAAAAAGCGAAAGGCACCGTTTCGCCCGTCCCGCTCCAGCACGTCGGAAAAAACAGGAACGATGGCTGAACTTAGCGCCCCCTCGCCAAGTAGTCGGCGAAAAAGGTTGGGAAGTGTGAAAGCCAGAATGAAGGCAGAATTCCACAGGCTTGCGCCGAGTGCTGCAAAAATGAGGATATCCCTTAAAAGTCCCAATAAGCGGGAGCCCACAGTCGAAAGACTGACCACGGCGATGTTTTTGAAATTTTGGAGCATCTGTTTGCAAGGATCAGGTAAATTCATTACCTAAATAGATACTAGCAACTACGTCGCAAAAAACTTTGGCAATTGTATATTTAGTGCTCTTAGTTCTTGGTCTATTGATTACTTTCGTCAGAAAGCTACCAATTTAAACTTATTATTTGATCTATGCCACTCATTTCAAAACTCACCGTCCGCCTCAAACGCCATCCAAAGCGCGTTGTATTTCCCGAAGGCAGTGACCCTCGCATATTGCAAGCAGCGCGCAAATTTGCATCCAATTCACTGGGTATTCCAATCTTACTAGGCGATCGTGCCAAAATTAAGGCTAATGCCGAAAAGCTCGACATTAACCTCGAGCACATCCGAATCATCGAGCCGCGCCGTAGTGATGAGTGGGAAAACTTCGTCAAAAAATTTCAAGGCTTGCGTCGTTTCAAAAACCTCAAAGACAAAGACATCGAGCAATACCTAGATGACACCAACTACTTCGCCACTATGATGCTCGCTACCTCGCAGGCTGATGCGATCGTATCGGGTGCCACCAGTTCCGCCTCCAGTGCACTGCGCCCCCTCCTGCAAATCGTCCCGCGCCTTCCCGAGGTTAACACCGTCTCCTCGCTCAACATCTTCGATCTTGAAGACCTTGAAACTGGCAAAGACCGAGAACTCTTCTTAGCTGATTGCGCCGTAGTACCTAATCCAACGAGCGAACAACTTGCTGACATCGCAGTGACCACCGCCGCGCTCCGCTACCACTTGACTAATAAAAAGCCTTATGTGGCGCTTCTCAGTTACTCCAGTAAAAGCGTAACGAGTAAGGACCCTACTGTGGCCAAGATGAAAGCAGCCACTAAAATGGCGCGCAATAAAGCCCGCGAACTCGGCATCCCCATGGAGATCGATGGCGAGCTTCAAGTCGACGCCGCACTTGATCCCATAACTGCGAAAGCTAAGAAAATCGATAGTCCTGTCGCCGGACATGCCAACGTCCTGATCTTTCCTGACCTACACTCAGCCAACATCGCCTCCAAACTAGTCGACACCTTAACCCGTGCGCGCAACTACGGCCCTATCCTCACCGGCCTCGCCAAGCCCGCTGCAGAGATCAGTCGCGGTGCTTCCGCTGGCGATATATTTGGTGCTGCCGTGATGGTCGCTTCACAGGCCATCGATCATAAGCTGCTCTACCCGACGGATAATAGCGACGATTTGAACGAAGACGTGACTATCCTCTAGGGTAGCAAATTTGTAAGCTTACAGAAATCACTCTGAGTATATGCCAACAATACAAAAAGATTTCACCGAGCCCGAGGATACGGAGATCTTGACTTCGCCACGCAACAAGACGACCAAACGCATTTTCATCGCCGCAACTCGGATGAATGACGGTAAGACTACCACTAGTCTTGCCCTCTTTTCGGCGATACGTAGCATCACCGAGCGAGTTGGATTCATCAAGCCAGTGGGCCAGCGTTTCGTCGAAGTCGAAGGCCGCCAGGTCGATGAAGACTCTGTCTTACTCAACCAAATTTTCAATGTGCAAACTCCTATCCACGCGATGAGCCCTATCGCGGTACATGCGACCTTTTCTAGGGAGTATCTAGATAACCCCTCAGCAAATCACGCTAATCTAATTGATAAAATGTGTCGCGCCTTCGACCGCGCAGCTTTTGAACGCGACTACATTATCATTGAGGGCAGCGGTCACGCGGGAGTGGGTTCAGTCTTCAGCCTCTCCAACGCAGAAGTCGCCAAACGCCTAAATGCAAAAGTTATCATAGTCGCACGTGGCGGCATCGGCCGTCCAATTGATGAAATCGCTCTCAACAAGGCCGTCTTCGAAACTGCCGGTGTGGAAATAATAGGAGCGATCATCAACAAAGTCGAACCCGACAAGCTAGAAATGGTCGACAAATATTGCCGCATCGCACTTGAGCATATGAATATCCCCTTGCTCGGTTGTATTCCTCACGAGTGCAAGCTAACTCAACCCAATCTAGAGCAAGTAGTCGCCGAGACTCATGGGCGTTGGCTTAATGGTAAAAACACGGGCAGTAAAAATCGGATCGATAAAGTCATTATTGGAGCGATGGCAGCCAAGGGCCTCGTAGAACACCTGGTCAAGGGCATACTTATTATAGCGCCAGGCGACCGAGAGGACATCATCCTATCGGCCATCGCTACCGACGGACTGCGTAGCGATAAACTAATCGCAGGCATCATACTGACACGTAATATTGTTCCCGACCCGAAGCTAATGGAAATGATCGAGAAGACCTCGATCCCCGTTATCATGTGCGGAGAGGATAGCTACAAAGTAGCCTCAAAAATCAACAACATGACAGTCAAGACTCAGCCAAGCGACGAGGATAAAATACCAATCATTAAAGATCTCATTACTAAAAATATCGATCTCGAAGTCATCCAGCACGCCTTCGAATTACAGGACTAAACACAATGCCAACAAAAAAAGAAGAGCTCACCTTTGAGAAATCCGTCGAACGCCTCGAAGGCCTCATTCAAGCAATGGAAAACGGTAATACGCCGCTCGCCGACTTAGTAGCAAAGTTTGAAGAAGGCTCTAAACTACTAAATCACTGCCAAGCGCAGCTTAAAGAAGCCGAGCTCAAAATCGAACAACTCAATCTTAAAACTGGTGAGCTTGAAAACTTTGACGATTCCAGCGAAGACTAAAAAACAAAATGTCCCTCCTCGCTCAGATCCAATCGCCTGATGACGTAAAAAAACTTACGCTCGAAGAGCTACCGCAACTTGCTCAGGAGATTCGCGAACGCGTCATAGCGACGACCTCGAAAAATGGTGGTCATGTAGGCCCGAACCTAGGTGTGGTTGAGCTCACCATTGGCCTGCACCGCGTGTTTAATACGCCTGAAGATCGCTTCTGCTTCGACGTCTCCCACCAAGGCTACATCCATAAACTACTGACCGGCCGCAACGACGAACGCTTCGACTACATCCGCACAAGCGACGGCTACAGCGGCTTCTTAACGCGTGCTGAGAGCGAGCATGATGCTTTTGGTGCAGGCCACGCTGGCACCGCACTTTCCGCCGCGCTTGGCATGGCCGTCGCCCGCGATAAGCGTGGCACAGCCGAGCATGTCGTCGCGTTGTGTGGCGACGCCGCCTTCACATGTGGTATCACAATGGAAGCGCTCAACAACGTAGCCGGTTCGACCAAACGTCTCATCATCATTCTAAATGACAACAAATGGTCGATTGCAAAAAATGTAGGCTCTCTCTCTCGCTACTTTAACGAACTGATCACAACCCCGATTTACAATCGCCTAAACGACGACATCGAGAGTCTTCTCCAAAAAATACCAGGTGGTGAGTCGATCATAAAATTTGGTACTAAGTGGAAACAAGAGACGAAAGACTTCTTCGTCTCCTCATCACTCTTTGAAAAATTTGGCATTCGCTACATAGGCCCCATCGATGGGCACGATCAGAAGCAGGTTGAGCACTACCTAGAGTTTGCCAAAAACGCCGAGCAACCCGTGCTTCTTCACATCTTAACTGAGAAAGGTCGCGGATACAATGTCGCCATCGAAAATCCTGAGCGCTTTCACGGCGCCAGCCCCTTTGATGTAAAGACGGGTAAAGGAGTTCCCTCTGCTTCTGGCACTCCACCCAAGTATCAAGACGTAATGGGTGAGACACTCGTTAAACTAGCACATGCGGATAAAAAAGTAGTGGGCATCACCGCCGCCATGCCCTCCGGCACTGGGCTGAATATTTTAGAGAAAGAGTTACCCAACCAATTCTTCGATGTCGGTATCGCGGAAGAACACGCTGTTCTCTTCGCAGCGGGTATGGCTACTTCCGGCTACCATCCCATCTGCGCGATCTACTCGACCTTCCTACAGCGCGCCTACGATCAAATCATTCACGATGTTGCGCTACAAAAATTGCCTGTGCTCTTCTGTATGGATCGCGCGGGTCTATCGCCCAACGATGGCGCCACGCACCACGGCCTATTTGACCTTTCCTACCTGCGTTGCGTGCCAGGTATCGTCGTTATGGCACCAGCCAACGAAGACGAACTCGCCGACATGATGGCTACAGGCCTCGCCTATCAAGGTGCTGCCTTCATACGCTACCCACGCGGCAAAGCAGTCGGTGTTCCGATCAAAGAGAAACCTGAAGCAATCGAAGTCGGTAAAGCACAACGCCTACAATCGGGTAGCGATATCGATATTTGGGCTATCGGTGCGATGGTTGCTGACGCTGAAAAGCTTGCCAGATGCCTCAGTGAAAACGGGATCGAAGCAGGTGTGGTCAACGCACGCTTCGTCAAGCCACTCGATACCGTATTACTAGCCGAGTCGGCTCAGTCGAGTCGCCTCATTGTGACAATGGAAGACCACGTCATCACCGGCGGCTTAGGCAGTGCAGTAATGGAAGCGCTCCAAGCCGCCGATCTGCATAGCTGTCCCGTCGAACGCATCGGCTGGCCGGATGCCTTTATCGAGCATGGCAGCTCTGTTAACAAACTACGCGATGAAAACGGCCTCAGCCCTCAAGCCATTCTAGAACGTGTGATAGCTAAGTTTGCTAAAGTAGCTGCCTTGCAGACCTAAAGTCGCAAGGCAAAATGTAGCATGCTGACTTACCCTAAGCTTTCCTAAGTGGGCGAGAGACCTCATACTCGTAAGGCTTTATTCCAAACCTAGCTTTTGACGACCAGCATCAGAGATCATATGGGGTGTCCAAGGTGGATCCCACACGATGTCGACTTGCGCCGTCGATACAGCGCCAAGCGCTTCGATGTTTTTTTTCGCATCTTCTGCGATGACAGGACCCATCCCGCAGCCTTGGGCGGTCAATGTCATTTTAACATTAACTGCATGTCTGCCATCGGTATCCGAATCGTTGATCTTCAAATCATAGATAAGCCCCAAGTCCACAATGTTGACTGGTATCTCTGGGTCGAAGCAGCCTTTCATCGCCTCCCAGACCAGTTCTTCACTGAAGGGAACATCACCGAGTGCAGGCTCGTCCTCCTTCGCGATTTGGTCGAGTTGCGCTTGGGTTTCTAAGCCTAGCGCATCCCAGTCTTGGCTCGAAAGGCGGAACAAGCCTGAGTCTGTACGAATAGTCACAGTGCCACCAAGCGCTTGCGAAATCACTGCATTTGTCCCTGAAGGAATTACTTGAGTGTCTCCTGCCGGAATGACTGTCGCTTCCGTATCGCGAACGAGAGTTAATTCTTCCTTAAACTGCATACCACAAAATAACACTATCCAATGGGTTCATGTCAACGCGAGGCAAATGATAAAATAAACATGCAGTCAATATGATCTCAGTACTATCAAATCCACAAGGGAATATACTTGGCAAATCCTCAAGGTCTTAAGATGTTTATAAAATTTATTCTATAATTCTGTCCTAAATTCCCACAATGCTTCGACCCACCCTAAGATCTTGGGCAAATTTATTGCTTACATCTGTCATATTCTTACCAATCTTGGCTAGCGCAAAAGCTTCAAGAGAAAAAGCTATTGACATCAGTATCATAAAGCAGAGCGATACCCTAATTCCCTACATGACGACCTCGCAGAGAATACAATTTCTCAAGCTAGAGGCTGCGATCGAAGACGCTAAGTCCAAGCGACGCAGTGGACAGTACTTAGCCGAAACTAAACCCTCAACTTTTGACCCTGACAGGGACATAAAGTCGATCGTCAATCGCGGCGAGCAAATGATCGAGAGAGCGGACCTGAGTATTCGGACTAATCAAAAAGATTTGGTGTCCTTGCTCGCCACGGTCGAAGCACAAAAGGCGGTAAGAAAAATCATCGAAGAAGCACGATTCGACTATGTGCTGGAATCTTCCACTTTTGAAGAGGCCATGGCTATACAGTGCCAGCAGCTTTTGGAAAAATGCTGGGAACTAGGTTATGAGATACTTTTCTTTGACGGTGTTTTCACCCAGGACAACGAAGGCACTCATCCCGCCGATGCCCAGCTACGCAACGACTTTTACGACACACTCACCAAAATCGATGCCACCACATTCAGCGTGACTATCCCCGTAGATTTTCATCTCAAAGCAGGAACAATCGGCAAGAGTAGCCAAATCTTTAGCTATGAAAATGAGGTCATCTTCGAAAAGGACAAAAAAGCGCTACTCGCAATCGAGCTGATTCGACCTGAAGGATCAAGCAGTGGGCTTCTCTCCCTACGTGCAATTGATCTGGATACGCAGCTCATAGCTGTACAGCAAATTGTTAAAGTCGACGACCTAGCAGCGGCACTTAGCATCGAAGACGAAATGCTCGAAGATGGATTGCTCACTCGAGTCACACTTCGTGATCATACAAATACCCTCGAAGCGCTCACTCGCCTGGTAGACGCTTATATTTACGAAATAGAGCCAACAGACCCAACTAATGAAGTCGCCGAGATGCTCACCAATACTTTATTGAGTCAGACGGATCTCCAAATATCCGACAGCGACTTTATCTTACGCGCCTATGGCGAATCACTCGACCTCCCAGATAGCTGGGAGGGTCAAGCAAATGCGCAACTGATCATAGCCGAAGGTGATGGAGCCAACAACTATCAAATCAGCGCAAAATCCAATGGAAGTGACCGCACTCTGCCCTGTGGAGAGCTTACTTTAAGTCGAATCCCCGCTGAACAAATTGCTGAAGTCGAATAATCGTATTTTTAAATACTTCAATAAGCTTATACGCCTCGCTCTGGTGTGTATTGAGCCCCACAAAGACGTATCGTGCGATATAAAATCCTCCTTGGGCACGAACAAATCTTTGAGCCAAAATAAATTAGTCAATCAGCCGTATATCTACCAAGACGTCTTGTGCGATCTTCTCTAGATGATTACGAATTACATCACGGTCGATCACTGAATTACACGCCAAACGGGCTTTCGCTTCAAAAAGTATACCTCCGCTATCAGGCGCGCTGTAAGCTCGGGTGCTGAGCTCTTCTACATTGACGGATACTTGCGCCAATGCCTTGAATACATCGCGCACAATACCAGGATGGTCACTACCGACCACTTCGAGATCAAACTGGCGCAATGGCTCCATCTCAGAAGGAGCTAGTCCAGGAGCAATCATCACATCGAGGTCGCTGATTGCGCGTAGTGCCGACTCTAGATTCTGTTGCTGATTACCAGGAACCGTGACCTCCAACAAGCCGACGAAGCGCCCAGCTAGATGAGCCATTCGACAATGCTCCCAATTTCCACCATGCTCCGCAATCACGTCTGCCAGTTTTTCAACTAAACCCGCGCGATCTTGCCCGCTAATCGTTAAAACTAATACACCATTCATAGAAAACTAGATAGCGTAAGAACATTAAAGAGCAAGATCGCAAAGCTTAGCGGGCGCGAATGCACTAGCCGACTAGGTAGGGCGACAGTCTCAGCCATTGCCGCAGATAGCCAAGCACTTGAGCTAAGCCTCCTGCAAAAACTGAAACCTTATGGCATGTAGGTGCAGCAATAATCCGCCCCACCCTCAGGCACCTTGAGGCTGAACTTGGAATTGCCCTCTACCTCGAAGGCCTGTCCTTCGACATAAGTATTCCACTCATCGCTGTTGGCCAGTTTTACATTCATCGCACCGCCGAGGATTTCCATCCGCTCAGGAGCCTCCGTGCCGAACTCGTAATTACCTGCTTGCATAAAACCGAGGGTTTTCTTGGCGCCGTCAGCAAACTGCACCGTGCGGCTGGTGACTTGGCCGCCGAAATAGACATTGGCTTTTTTTATGATGGTAACGTTTTCGAACGTATCTGACATCCGCTTAGTTCTCTTAATCAGACACGCACTGTCGATCACAAATTAACGTTCCCGTGATTTTAAAAAAAGGCGAATTAAGTAAGGCCTAATTATACCGCCGATCCCTCAATCTACATCTTTCACGCAACGAAAACCAGTATGGTGTGAGGGCGAGTCGTTTTCCTGCGCTTGCCGTGAACCGGGTTGGTAACCACTGCACCAAACATCTGAACATAGAAAAGAACCGCCACGTGTAACGTAAGTTGGTAAGCGCTGGCGTAATCGACGCAGGCTATCGGCATCGGGACCAGTCGGATTAATGGCTCCATCCATTCGCAGTGAGTAGGCTTTTGGGTGGTAGCGGTCGGCGACGATCTCCCAAACATTCCCCGCCATATCGTAGAGACCAAATGCATTGGATGGAAAACTCTTAACGGGGGCGGTAGCAGCAAAACCATCCTCCATAGTGTTCTCATAAGGCCAAACGCCCTGCCAGATGTTGGCCATCCAAACATCCTTTCCCAGCGGTGAGAAGACATCGCCCCAAGTAAATGGCTGCCGCTCTAAACCACCACGTGCGGCACGCTCCCATTCGGCCTCGGTCGGCAGGCGCTTACCCGCCCAAGTAGCATACTCGGTGGCATCTTCGTGCGTCACATTCACCACAGGGTGATCGAGTCGGTCTTGCCAACTGGAACCCATGCCATCGGGCGCACGCCAAGTCGCTGCAGCCTCGATCCGCCACCATTGTGTGATGTCATTCTTGGAGCGCAGCTCTTCCTCCGGCAGCTTGAAAATAATTGAACCAGCCGTCTGTCCCAGGAGCTGCGAAGAATCTTTAATACGCTGAATCGACTCGTAGATAGCCGCCCGTTCAGCACCCGCGACAGAGTCTGCCGCGTGCTGCAACCGTTTAATATTATATTCGGCTACTTGCTGGAGTACTGCCAGATCGGCCTCGGGCAATGGTCGCTCGGCAAAAGTAACGTAACCTGTCGCTTCAACAAAATCAGCAAACTGGCGATTAGTCACCTCAGCAACATCCATCCAGAACGCATCCACCGTAACTTCGCGGATGGGATAGGCAGTCTGATGCGACTGCGAGCCACCATCCATCAATCCAGCATCACCCCCCATCGAAAAACTACCGCTCGGGATACGAACCATATTTGCATAGGCGGAAGTCGTTTCCTGAGCAATCAGATCGAGAGACACAGACAACTGCACGATTACTGCGAATAAACTAGAAACAAAATGCATATAGTTAACATTAAGCCAGACTGACACCAAGTGCAAACACCTAGTGCGCCTCGAAATAACCATCAGCACGCTTAGCGACTAAGCGCTTTAACTCTAGCCCCATCAGTGTGGCGGAAACTTGGGCAGACGAACGATTGAGCTGTTGCGAAATTTGATCAGGAAGACAGAGCTCTCCTCCTTTAAAACAGTCGAGCACTTGGCGCTCTAGATCATTGAATTCAAATTGAGATGCTTCCGACTCCATCGGTAATTCTACCTCAGTCTGTGTGGGGCGAGTATAACGAAGCTCCTCGAGAATGTCGTCGACTGAGGTAACCATGGTCGCGCCATCACGGATCAGCTGATGGCAACCACCACTACTGGATTGATCAATACGCCCGGGCACGGCCATAACCTGTCGTCCCTGCTCTCCGGCGAAACGAGCCGTAATCATACTGCCACCAGCGACGGCGCTTTCGACCACGATGACCGCCTCACACATGCCCGCGACTACGCGGTTACGCATAGGGAAAGACTGGCGGTCTGCGCGACGCCCAAGAGGAAACTCACTAGCGACGGCCCCGGTTACAGCGATCTGTTTATACAAGTCCAGGTTCTCGGGGGGATATACGATATCTAATCCGCAGCCTAACACCGCAACAGTTTGACCGCCTGCTTCAAGCGCGCCTTCGTGCGCTGCCGTATCAATACCACGTGCCATACCGCTGACAATACAGAAGCCGAGCTGTGAAAGCGCAGACGCAAGCTTACGCGCGATACTGTGACCATAAAGTGTCGCCCGGCGCGTGCCTACGATAGCGATACAAGGGCGATCAATATTGTATTCACCCTTCCAATACAAGCCAATGGGCGGGTCATACATTTCTTTAAGCAACGGCGGAAAGGCATCGTCAGGTTGTGCGATAAAGCGAATATTCGAGGCCTTCATACGCTCGATCTCTCTGGAGATATCAAAGTGTTCAGACCAATGCGCTAAAACCTTAGCGGCCTTCTCGCCGACACCTTTAACACTAAGTAGCTTTTTACGGTCTCCAGCCAACACCGCTACGGGGTCGTGATCGAAGGCGTCCAACAAACGGCGCAGCATGATGGGCCCAACATGCTTTAGCCCATTTAGCACGAGTAGCGCTTTGCGATGATTCAAATTCGAAGCCATCGTTTCAAATACGCAAGACTTTGGGTAGATAGTCGAGCAACTGTGTAGTTTGGACCGCGATTTGCCCCTTTGCTCTAGCTAGCAATTGAGCAGCCATACCGTGCAACATAATACCCCGTGCTACGGCGGTCGGCACGCAGACACTGTTTTGCGCAATCATTCCGCCGATCAAACCCGAGAGTAAATCCCCACTACCACCCCGAGAAAGGACGGGACCGCCTTGCGTATTATAAATGACTGATTTGCCATCGCAGATACGTGTATTAGCACCTTTTAAAACCGTGATTACACGGTGGGCATCTGAAAAATCAAGAAGTAGTTCGACCGAATAGTTCGCCTCAGTAAGTTTCGCAATCCGCTTGAACTCCCCCATGTGTGGCGTGAGGACAATTTTGCCAAAATGAGGCTTACGCTTTTGGATGACCTCCATCACACGCACACGAAGCGCATCGGCATCCAACAAGATCGGCAATTCGACATGTTCAACAATTTCCTGCGTCACCATTTGCGTGTTAGGATCTTTGCCCATACCAGGTCCTACCAGCACGGCCGATGCACTATTGATCCGGTCGAAAAGTAGGGGCATCGCGTGGGGACTGAGCGTGCCATTAGCCGTCTCTGGCCAAGGAATCCACATCGCCTCAGGAACTTGAGCGGCCAAGGCGCTAGCGATGGATGCCGGAGCAAAGGCAGTGACTAAGCCAACCCCCGAGCGCACCGCCGCTTTTACTGCCATGAGCAGTGCCCCCGGCATGTAAGCGGAGCCGCCGAGAATGAAAAGATGGCCAAATGCACGCTTGTCTACAGCTGCTGGTCGTAGGCGACGAATTGGATCGAGAACTGCGCTCGTTAAAATACTCTCTTTTGCTTGAATCGCTTCCATTTGGTGGGCTTCAAAAAAACCAAGGTCGATGTAGCGTATTCGACCACACTCGGCGATTCCTTCAAAGATTGGTTTCTTTGCGATGCCTGTGGCATAAGTAAAGTCTGCTTGAAAGCTAATTGTACCATCTTTAACACCGTCACCTTTTCCGCTGGGCAAGTCGACCGAGGCACGTAGATCAATCGCCTCAAACATGTTGACTGCTTCGATCAATGTGGCAAAGGGCGCACATAAAGGCGGTGAAAAAGCCATGCCTAATAACCCATCGATGCAGATATGAAAGCCCTCGCTATCAGCCGCATCCGATAACATCTGCGTGATCTCAGAAACATCGTTCTGATCAGAGATCTGATGCGCCTCCACACGACCTTCAAGCTGTTGTAGGGCACGAGCTGCTAGCGGACGCAACTCTTCATAAGGCAAAGTTAATATCAACTCAACTCGCGCACGCGGGAAGTCGGCCAGTAATTGACCACAAGCGATGAGGGCATCTCCACCGTTGTTACCTTTGCCTATGAGCGCTAGTATCCGCAAGTACTCAGGCGGGGAACGTAACTCGGCATAGTCCTGAACGAGGCGCTTCGCGATCCCCTGCCCTGCCAGTTTCATTGCGGCCCACTCAGCTGCTTCATCTACGAGCACGCATGACTCCAGCACTTTGGCCTCTTGGCAACTAAGAACAGGATGGGTAAAAGATAAAAAATTCATAGGAAGACCGAGTCCAGGGAAAGAATAGTCACTTAAGCTAGAAACATAGGCTAGTTAAGATTCCAGCGATTACACGTATTAATTTCTAAAGACTACAAACACGGGGATCACCAGATCTTAGGAGGAAAGTATTAATTTGCAGCGTAACGGATAAGCCATGCTGACCTACTCTAATCAGATCCTACACTAGGCTTTCACCCTAGACCATGGCTTGAAGCCAAAGATACTGCCGCTAAACCAACCCAAAAATCGACCGCGCCAAAGCACAGAGAGACTCTCGATTAAACTGCTGAAACATAAATCACAGAAACGCCTTCATCTCACGCACGGCTTGGTCGACCCCTACCAAAAGAGCACGACTGATAATAGAGTGCCCAATGTTGAGCTCGTGCAAATGCGGCAGAGTAACGACTTCAGTGATATTGGTGTAGTTGATACCGTGGCCCGCATTAACTGTGAGGCCGAGATTATACGCCAATTCGGCACCCCTACGGAGTATATCAAATTCTCGGTGGCGGTCTGCGTGGTAGTAGGCATTACCGTAGGCACCAGTGTGTAGCTCGATCCACGGGCTCTTCAGCTCTGCCGACATTTCGATCTGTGCAGGGTCGGGATCAATGAACAGACTCGTCGCAATGCCTGCCTCGGTCATGGCGGCGACAACTTCGCCCACGCGGGACTTTTGGCCGACTATATCGAGACCCCCTTCAGTGGTGATCTCCTCTCGGTTCTCAGGGACTAGACAGACAGAGTGCGGCTTGAGCTCGAGTGCGTAATCGATCATCTCTTGAGTGCAGGCCATCTCTAGATTCAGGCGCGTGCCAATCTGCATGCGCGCACGTTGAATGTCAGAGTCCTGAACATGGCGGCGATCTTCGCGTAAGTGCATGGTGATGCCATCGGCACCCGCAGCTTCACTGGCAAGGGCGAAAGCGACGCAGTCAGGCTCGACCTCATCGCCGTGATCAAGAGTGTGTTGACGATAACGCGCCTGCCGAACAGTCGCGACATGATCGACATTGACGCCTAGAAGGATGTGAGCAGCGGTCATGGCAAGAAACCTTGGGCCTTCACGTGCAAAGTGCTTATCATATTACTCCTTAGACAGCTTGCTTTCCGAAGCAATTTCGGGACCACCCTGCGCGAGTGCACGGCGACGTAGGCGGAGCGCATTTAGACGGATGAAACCACTCGCATCGTCGGGATTGTAGTCACTATTGACACCTTCCATCGAGGCGATGTCTTCATCGTAGAGCGAGAGCGGAGACTTACGACCCACGGTAGTGACGTTGCCCTTGTAGAGTCTAAGGCGAACCGTACCAGTGACAGTCTTTTGCGAGTCATTGATGAGAGCTTGGAGGGCTTCACGCTCAGGAGCATACCAGAACCCGTTGTAGATTAACTCTGCATAGCGAGGGATCAAACTGTCGCGAAGGTGAGCCAGTTCACGATCCATTGTGAGCGACTCCATATTACGATGCCCTTGAAGCAGAATTGTGCCGCCTGGAGTTTCATAAACACCACGGCTCTTCATCCCGACAAAGCGGTTTTCTACAATATCAACACGTCCGACACCGTGCTTACCTGCCAGTTTGTTAAGGTGCTTCATGACTTGAGCAGGATTCATGGCTGCACCGTCTACAGCTACACAGTCACCACACTCGAAATCGAGTTCCACATATTCAGCGTCATCTGGCGCATTTTCAGGCGCGGAAGTTAGCTTATACATGTCCTTATTGTCATCCGATGTAGGGTCAAACCAAGGGTCCTCAAGGATGCCCGCTTCGTAAGAGATGTGGAGTAGATTACGATCCATTGAATATGGTTTCGATGCGCTGGCTTCGACGTCAATATTGTGCTTACGGCAATAGTCGATCATCTCGGTCCGTCCTGGAAATGCCTTGCGGAATATCTCCATGCGCCATGGTGAAATAATCTCGAGCTTCGGAGCGAGTGCAGCGTAGCCTAGTTCGAAGCGGACTTGGTCATTGCCCTTACCAGTGGCACCATGCGAGACCGCGTCAGCTCCTTCGCGTTCAGCAATTTCTATGTGGGCTTTGGCAATGAGTGGACGAGCGATCGATGTGCCGAGCATGTACTGACCTTCATAGATGGCATTGGCTCGCATCATCGGATAAATAAAGTCACGGGCGAACTCTTCGACTAGATCGACGGTGTAGTGCGCGGAGGCACCAGTTGCTTTTGCCTTTTCTGCAAGGCCGTCTAGTTCTTCTTCCTGGCCTACATCGGCTGCGAAGGTGATAATGTCAGCGTTGTAGTGCTCCTTAAGCCAACTGACAAGGACGGAGGTATCAAGACCACCTGAGTATGCGAGTACGATTTTCATAGAAAAGTAAGTTAAATACGAACTATGAGAAGTGCCTCTCCTTAGCGCAGATGCAAGCGGAAAGCTGTGATAGATAACCGGATTTCATCCTTTGACGGCCTAAAGGGCGTGACCGTCTAAAGTTGGGACTCCAACGCTACTTAAAGCTTGCGAGCGAAGACTGGAAACCTCCTGGCCAAGGAGCAGACGCTTCGGACTGCATGGACTCGACACGCAAAATCTGTGGTGGAGGCATAGCCGACATCTTTTGAACTTCTGCCAGTAGCTCTGCATGGTCGCGGACTACCTCGGGACGTAGGGCAGCGGCCGCACTGATAAATCGAAGCTGCTTTTTCTTAGGTGTGAGTTCTGGGCTCAGTCCCAATAGCCGGAGCTGGGTAGCTAAACTAGCTTGTTGATTGGCCTTGCGCTGAGCTTGCACATTGGCAAAGCGCCGGATTTCTTGGTGACCAATACGGTCAAGCAGATCATCTTCAAACAGAACTTCCACCTCCACGCCTTTAAGGGTAGTTTGCGAAGACACCGCTGGCGTCTCTCGAAAAACTGGCATAAGTAGGGCAAAACCGAGCGCAAGACTAGCTGCAAAACCTGTGCCCATGATCCAGAGCGGAAAGGTGGTCACCTTATGCGAACTGGGAGACAAACTGTTAGATTCATTACGCCAAAATTCATAACTGCGCTTCGGCGACTGTGGATTGAGCGCCATACGCATGGCTAGGTGCATACGGCAGCTTTCGGCAAAATCGTCCTTGCGCTCAGCATTTGCAGCCAACTCGCTCTTCAACTCAGCGAGGCCGCAGTCTGAAATTTCCTTATCTAGGTAAAGATTAACGAGCTCTGTAAACTTATCTTCGGTCATGCAAAATCTTCGCCCAAGAGGCCTCGCAAACTTTCCCGTGCACGGGCGATTCGGCTCTTCACAGTGCCCACGCTGATCTCCAATTGTTGTGCAATCTCATCGTAGGTCAGGTTCTTTACATTGCGGAGGATCAAAACTTCTTTATGCTTATCATTCAGATATTGCATGCAAGCAGAGACACGATCAACGAACTCTTGCGTCACAACCGCCTCGGCAGGGTTCTCGTCTGTGCAAGGCATCACATTTTCGAGTGTCAGGCTGCCATCTTCGCTCTGCGGCTGATCAAGCGAAATCGATTGATCACGCTTGCGGCGAAACCAGTACCAATAGCGGTTGTGCGCCAGATTGGTAGCGATCTGGTAGAGCCAGGTGGAAAAGGAAGCATCGCCGCGGAAATTCTCAAGGCCCCGGTGGGCACGAATGAAGGCATCCTGCGTTACTTCCTCTGCATCTTGTTTGTTATTAAGTAGTTGTAAAACTCTTGAAAAAATTCGGTCGTAGTGGCGAATTACCATTGCGTTGTAGGCAGCCATATCGCCTGCCTTTATGCGCTCAATCAAAAGTTCATCTGCGTCAATAGTATCAGTTTCCGAAATCATAAGATATTACACAATAATAGATCATATCAACTTAGATTGGAATGCATAAAAATCGTTCAAAATTGAGAAAAATTACTTTTCCTATTCTTGACAATCCAGCGGTAGGTTCCTTGTGTCGCACGCTTCGATGTAAGGGTTGTTAGCTCAATCGGTAGAGCAGTTGACTTTTAATCAATTGGTTCGGGGTTCAAGTCCCCGACAGCCTACCATCGTTAGCGCCCGTAGACCTTTAAGCATGCGGGCTTTTTTCCGCCTCAAAGAATCGCTTGAATCGATTAAAAAAACGGATTATGAGAGCACTCTTCAGCAACGCTAGTCATAGGACCGTGACCAGGGCAGAGGATAGTATCAAATGGAAGGCTGAGCAGCTGCTCTCGGTTATTTTTTAACGCGAGCTGATAGTCATATTTGGCGCCGCCCATGGAAAGTGAAAAAAGTGCGTCACCGACGAGGGCAATGGGGCGATTGAGCCCGTGCACTATGTAACTAAGCCCACCCTTGGAGTGACCATTTGTTTTTACTGCATAGATATCGAAGCCGCATAGTTGCATCTTAGAATCTGGCTGGAGAGGGCTGACGCCCGCATGTGGTTCTTCGGCGGGGCCAAATGCTAGCTTAGTCTGCGCAACGGCGACTAGTTTTTTGAAGCCGCCTACGTGGTCGTGGTGTGTATGTGTTAGGAAGACGGCTTTGAGTAAGAGTTCTTGGGCTCGAATACATTCTAAGATTGGCTCCGCGGAGGTACCAGTGTCGAAAGCGATGGCCTCTTTCGTAATAATATTATACACAAGGTAGCTATTCACACTAGCTCCAGGGTAGCCGGCCTCGGGAAAAGGCATGTTACACTGATGGAGTCCGGGTGAAAAAACTTCGCGAGGTGACCAAGAACGCCCAGCAAGTGCGACAAGCTTATCCGTATCCAATCCAAGTATCGGCGCGAGTTTGCGTGCGTCGATTTCATTAAAGTTGCCATCAAACAAGGCACGCACTTCATTCAAATTTAAACCAGAGCTGAGCGCGAGAGCGGAATGACTTAGGCGCAGTCCAATAGCTGCTTTTTTTAGCACATCTTGATACTCGTCTTCAATCGGAACTGACATCTTACATTTTTATCCAAGGCGTCCAAGGTCGACCTCGTCGCTAAATAAAGCCATGGTAAGCGTGATCTGATCTCGCGAATGAAAGAAGTCGAAGTTCATATTCAAAAAATTACACAAGGTAGCAGCGATTGTCACGTAAGTCTCCAATTAAATATGAGTGAATTATACGCAGCAGGCTAGAGCGTTTTTTGCAGTCTCCAAGCTAAGCGAAAGCTTGAGTTCACCTCGGAAGTCCTTAAAACATTGAGCATTGGCCAATAGGTTAAATGCAGTCGAATCTGTAGCCATTGGAGATAGCTTGCGATTAGAGAGACTTAACTTATAAGAAGACTCTTATGAAATCATCTACCCTAATTCTATATTTCGCCGTATGGTCAATTAGCCTAGCAGCAGCCTATTACCTTGGTTCTCATGGTGGAAATGTAGGACCCAATGCGGAGCAAGCAGTTAAATTGCCAAGGGAGTTGAAAAAGCCGAAGCTTATTCAAGATCTAGCTATTGAAACGGTAGCGGCTTATGATAAAAACGCACTCACCGCCTACTTCAGCGGCGATGTTTCACTGCTTGAAGACGCCTTCCTCGAAATCCCAATGCTCTCCGGGGAGGCCACTCGCGAGCTGCTGGTTCAAGCCTTCAAATTACCTGCTTCCGATCCTAACCGCTCGCGCTTGATCCGCGACTTGCTCAGTCGGCTTGCCGAGACAGAGCCCGTCGCCGCGCTGGAACTAGCCTCACAAATAGATTCCCTTCGTGACAGCGAGCGCGCTCGCATTGCCGTGCTTGAAGTATGGGGGCGTAAAGCTCCAGCTGCAGCGATTGCTTGGGCAAATAATGCCCTCGCAGGTGAGCCGAGTCGCACTCGCAACTCACAACTCATGGCCATCTATCGTGGCTACGCTGCGAACAATCCAGCCGCTGCCTTCCAGCAAGCACTCGCCATCAATGATAATAATAGACTTAAAAATCATCTGCTCGACCAGGTGATCAAAGTGCAAATCGAGTCGGGTGGTCTGCAAGCTGCCAAGCTTGCAGTCGATTTAGTGACCGACCCAGAAATGCAGAGATCACTCCGCCGCGAGTTAGTCGATGAGTGGGCAGAATTCGACCCTAAAGCCGCCGCTGCCTATGTGGCCAAACTAGGCGAGGACGCGGATACTAGTATAAAATCTGCACTGGTCAGCGAATGGGCGGAGAGCGATCCAGCCGCAGCTGCTGCTTGGCTGAGCAGCCTAAACTTGGACGACCCCGCGATCGCCCGTGCTAGCTCATCAGTCATACGCGAGTGGACGCGTTACGACCTAGCCGCCTCCGCCGATTGGCTCAACAGCTTGCCCGCAAGCCCCGAGCTCGATCGAGCTGTTATCAGCTACACCTTTCGCGCCGCTGAGGAGGACCCCGAGACCGCGATGAGCTGGGCGCAGTCGATCGAAGACGATCGGCGTCGCACTTGGACGATGGAGCGCGTCGCTAGTGCTTGGAAAAACCAAGACGCAGAAACTTTTAAGAACTTCCTAGACAATTCTGAACTCTCTACCGAGCAGCGCGAGAAACTCGAAAACAGCCAATCCCGAGGGTACGGCCACTGGGGTCGTAGATGAGATCAAATCGAAACAGGTTTGATTACGACATCTTGGCTAGGTGTTTGCTTCACTAAAGACAATACCTGTATCTTATAGAGTGACCCCAACCAAAGAGGTATTAATCGCTGTGAACAAAGGTTGAATTTCGCTGAGGAATACGTTTCTCTGATGTGATGGAAATCAACACCGCAGCAAAACCCACCGTCGGGATCATCATGGGAAGCCAATCAGACTGGAGTACAATGAGTGAGACAGCAGCCTTACTTAAGCAGCTCGACATCTCCTTTGAGACAAAGATTGTTAGCGCACACCGCACACCAAAACGACTCTACAGCTACGCCGAAGAGGCCCAAGAGCGCGGCATTAAAGTGATCATAGCGGGGGCAGGTGGCGCTGCTCATCTTCCTGGGATGACGGCAGCTATGACCCATCTGCCCGTACTTGGCGTACCTGTTCAATCCAAGGCACTCAGTGGTCAAGACTCGCTCCTCTCTATCGTGCAAATGCCTGCGGGTATTCCCGTAATGACACTAGCGATCGGCGTGGCTGGCGCTAAAAATGCGGCACTTTCCGCAGCTTCCATTCTCTCTTTATCCGACGAAGGTATCCGCGAGCGCCTACAAGAATTTCGTGCTAATCAAACGCAAACTGTCCTTGGTGCCGAGCTACCCGAAGCATGATCACGCCTGGAAGTACTGTAGGAATCCTCGGCGGTGGGCAGCTTGGGCGCATGCTTATACTTGCTGGGCGTAATCTCGGCTATCGATTCCACGTATTTGAACCCAAGGAATCTTGTCCTGCAGGCATGGTCGCTGACTTGGAAATCAATGCCGCTTACTCCGACAAGGCTGCGCTGCGCAAGTTTGCTGAAGGCGTCGACGTGATTACGCTTGAGTTTGAAAACATTCCCACCGAGGTGATCGACATGCTCAGCACCATCAAACCGGTGCTCCCAGGTAGCCGCGCACTCTTTATCTGCCAGCATCGCCAGCGCGAAAAGGATTTTCTCAAAGAAAGTGGACTTCCCTGCGCGCCATTTGAATATGCAGACTCCGCTGAGAGTTTGAAAAACGTGGTCGAGGCCATCGGCTTCCCCTGCGTGATCAAGACCGCTGCCTTCGGTTACGATGGTAAAGGACAGATCAAGCTGAACGTGCCTGAAGAGGCTGCCGACTGCGATTACCTCTGGAACTTTCTGGAGAATCCACAGCGGGTAGTCGTCGAAAAATGGATCCACCACATTGGAGAATTCTCCGTAATCTGTGCACGCAAGATAGACGGCACAAAGATCACTTTCCCGATGGCAGAAAATATCCACATCCATCACATTCTTCACGCCTCTATCATACCTGCCAGAATCACCGAAGCCACACAGACGACAGGTGCGCAACTGGCCTGCGAGATAGCGGACTTGCTCGATGTGACTGGCCTAATCGCGGTCGAGCTTTTCCTCGAGGAGGACGGTGGTCTGATCATCAATGAGATGGCGCCACGTCCGCATAACTCTGGACACTACTCGATGGACGGCTGCATCACGGGCCAATTTGAGCAGCACATCCGCGCCGTGACTAATTTGCCCTTCGGCTCGACCGAACTAATTAAGCCGTCTGTCATGATCAACCTACTAGGCGATATTTGGGACAAGGCCGATGATGGCCAGCCCGACTGGGCTAGCCTCCTCGCCGATCCAAATGTAAAACTACACCTCTACGACAAAGGCGAAGCCCGCCCTGGCCGTAAGATGGGGCACTTCACCGTGCTTGGTGATGAGATCGAGACCGCGCTAGAAGCAGCGGAAGCACATTTTACCGCTTTGCTTGATGTCTAAGAGCGCGACTTCATTTGGATGCCCTTCGGATGCAAGCCTCCAATTCCAATTTGACTCACTCAAAATCGGGGACGAGCAAACTCGGGCAGGATCTAAAAAATGATTCGACGTTCAAAATTCGGCGATCAAAGTTCATATCCATTCGATGAGCATTCAGCCTAACAGATCCGAATTTGACGCACTGACTACTCAAGGCAACGCCATACCTGTTTATCTGGATCTTACAGCCGACTGCGAGACACCGCTAGGCGCTTACTCCAAGATTCGGCACGAAGCGCCCTCTTTTCTCTTCGAATCCATTGTCGGCGGCGAGCGCATCAGCCGCTTTTCCTTTCTCGGCTCGAATCCGCGCAAAGTTTATCGCGTATTTGAGAGCGAAACCACAATCACGCAAAAAGGTGGTGCGACCAAGACCGTCCCTACGCCAGCCGATCCGCTCAAACTGATCGAATCGGAGATGGCCAGCTATCAGCCCATTGAAATGCCGGACATGCCCCAGTTCTCTGGAGGAGCAGTTGGATTTGTCGGGCACGAGTTTATTCACAGTATCGAGCCGACGGTGGCGAAACCCTCGGAAAATCCCTTAGAAGTCCCAATTCTTTACTATATGATCACCGATTCGGTGCTCATATTTGACCATGTGCGCCAGATTCTACGCATCTGCGTCCACGCCCATACGAGTGATGACACAAAAAGCGATTCGCGCAGTGCTTATGATCAAGCAGTCGCCGAAATCGAGCGCATTTACAGTCTACTAGAGCGCCAACGCCCCCTCAGCCAGCGCCCCATCGGCCAGCCTAAAGAGATCTCCATTCCAAGGGGTAATTTTACCCAAGAACGCTTTGAAGTCGCAGTGGATAAAGTCAAAGACTACGTGCGCTCAGGAGATGTCATACAAACCGTTCTTTCACAGAGGTTTGTAAAAGATTTTAAGCCTGCCCCCATCGATCTTTATCGCGCCCTGCGCACGGTGAATCCTTCACCCTACATGTTTTTGATGGAAGATCCCGATTTTGCTGTCGTCGGAGCCTCACCCGAAGTGCATGTTCGCCTCACAGGTGACCAAGTCGAAATACGCCCCATCGCAGGTACACGGCATCGAGGTAAAACCGAAGCCGAAGACTTTGAACTAGAGCAAGATTTGCTCGCCGACGAGAAAGAGAAGGCCGAACACCTCATGCTCGTCGACCTCGCGCGCAACGATATCGGCCGAGTATGTCAATATGGCACAGTCGAGGTGTTCGACTACATGACGATTGAACGTTATTCACATGTTATGCACATCGTCTCTCAGGTCCTAGGAACAATCCGCCCCGACAAAAATGCTTACGATCTGCTGCGAGCCACTTTTCCTGCGGGCACCCTCAGCGGCGCGCCGAAAGTCCGCGCTCTTCAAATTATTTCCGAGCTCGAGCAAAGCCAACGTGGCGTTTACGGCGGCGCAATCGGTTATTTCAGCTACGACGGGAATCACGACTCCGCTATCGGCATCCGCACCGCTTTGATTAAAGATAGCAAAATCTATATACAGTCAGGAGCAGGCATCGTAGCGGATTCTATCCCCGAGAGCGAGTTCATGGAAACGGTCAACAAAGCCAAAGGTATGCTAAAGGCAGTGGTGCTTGCTGAGGATATGTTTGGGACTTGAGCCTCAATTTTCATAATAAGTAAGCGCTTCCGTTTTGAAGGCGCCTACTCTCTAAAAGTCTTACTACAGATGCTCAATCGACTACTCTTGTTAGCAGTGGCGTCGTTTCACCTGACCGCGATGGTGAGTTTTCACCAGATTTTCCGTAAGTCTAGCACACATGATACGATCATTGTTTGAGTTTTTAGAATAATTCTAATGACCATAAATACAAATAGTGAGACGGTCACTAAATGACCTATTAATTATTATGTCACAGACAGCAGAAATAGCCAGTATTCGACGTTCAAAAGCTAAACGCTTATCCGCTGTGCCCCGCGCACAGACTGACGAGGCAACTGCTGTCTCAGACGTACGCGAACTCCCATCGAACGATCGCAATGTGATGCGCACCTACATGCAAGAGATTTCCAAGACTGCATTGCTGACCAGAGAGGAAGAGGTCAATCTCGCAAACCGCATTAAAGTGGGCGACAAATCTGCCCGTGATCACATGATATCAGCGAACCTACGACTCGTAGTAAAGATCGCCTACGATTATAATAATTTCGGACTGCCACTCCTAGACCTAATCAGCGAGGGTAACATTGGCCTTATTAAAGCCGTCGAGCGCTTTGATCCCGAAAAGGGTGGCAAGCTAAGTACCTACGCAGCGTGGTGGATCAAGCAGTCGATTAAACGCGCCCTCGCTAATCAAAGTAAAACCATTCGCCTTCCCGTTCATCTAGTCGACCGTATTGCAAAGATGCGCAAGATCACAGCCCAGTTGGCCGATGAACTCGACCGCGAGCCCTCCGACGAAGAGATCGGCTACGCTATGGATATGCCGGTCAACAAAGTCGCACATCTCAAATCAGTCAGTTTCCGACCAGCCTCACTCGACGCGCCCGTGGGTGAAGACGGAGACACTACTTTTGGCGAATTGGTTGGCGACGAAAACGAAGCTTCCCCGCTTGAAAATTTACAGGAAAAGTCGATCAGCAGCGACATCAAGTCCGTCATCGAGCGACTTGAAGACCGCGAGGCAGAAATTATACAGCTTCGTTTTGGCTTAGACGGCAATCATCCACTCACTCTCGAAGAAGTCGGAGAACGGTTCGACATTACTCGTGAGCGAGTTCGTCAAATCCAAAATATCGCAATCCACAAAATGCGTCGCCTCATGACAGATAACGAGCGCCAACGTTCCAAAGAAGAAGTCCAAGAGGAGCGTATCGAGCAGGAAAAGATGCGAGTTCTTCAAGAATTTTTTGCAGAGCAAGCAGTGTCTTGATTCCTAACAAGCAACTACTCTATACCAATTGACATTGTCCGAGTATAAACACTAGAAATTTTCTGAATTTTTAGTGTTTTTTGTGGCTACAAGTTAATCATCATTGGGAAACTCGCGGTGAAGTTTTCCTTCGAGTGTGGTGACCCGAGAGGCGAGGTCATCATATTGATCTTTTGTGACGACGTTAGCGCGGTGGAGCATTTCGTTGAAGAGCTTGCTCGCTTCGGCTTTGGCTTTCTTGGTCTCGTTGCGACCTTCGTCAACAATTTTGTCCGACATGGCCGCGGCTTCCTCTTGGGTGAGCTTACCTTTTTCAACGTATTCATTGAGCGACTCCAGAATTTTGTCCTTGGTCACGACAGCCAAACCTACGCCAGCCAACATAGTTTTCTTAACGAGTTCTATCATAGTGTCCTTAAATTACGCCATTCCTTGCGAAAATACAAGTGCTCATACTTAGTTTAGGACGGCTACTTTTATCTTAAATCTCCACCTTCTAGAAGGCTGCGCACGCATTAGCATTCTGGTAAGCAGCATATATGGAAGACTAAACCTAGGTCGCTATGAAAGCTGACTGCCAAATCTGCACCTCGTTTGAGTGTCCGTGCTTGACTATACGCTGCTCGATCTCGCCAAGAGTGGGTTGCTTGATACCTTGGGTAGTATCCGCAGGCAACTCGGGCTTGGCTGAGCAAATGAGTTTCCAAACTGCCCATGCTCTTGCACGGCGTAATGCCACGCGATCGCCTCGTAGGCGTGTCGCTTGGTGCTGAAAGCTTATGCGCGGATTCCCAGGATAATCTTGGCTAGGGTGATTAGCAACGATCCAATGCAGGGCTCGATATGGGAGTGGCCATTCGCGAAGGACTTCTGCCTCGGCAGGAAGATTAACATAGAGCGCCCGGGTGATCGCCAAAATAGCGCGACCTGAATAACCTTTGAGCCATAGGTAGTGGCCGTAGCTCAAAGCAGTTAGGTAGAAGGCTTCAATATTGCTGCCGCGCAGTTCCCTTAGGTTGCGGTAGCTCATTTCTTTTTTGGGAAACGGAAGGTACGGGCAAAGGGGGATCGTCATAAAGTAAAGAGCGAGCTAGTGCCCGCGTTAAGTTTCTCAGTAGCGTTGACGCGAATAAGTTCGCACAACAACTTTTCACGAACTAAGCAGCATCGGCTGGTGAATCTTTAGATGATCCTGCCTTAGGTTTGTCGATCTTTTCAGCCTTACGAAAATGTAGTTTAGGCTTTATGCGGTCTTCGACCACTGCACGATTGATGACTACTTTCTCGACGTTTTCGGTCTGTGGGAGTTCATACATCAAATCTAGCATGATACGTTCCATAATGGAGCGGAGTGCGCGGGCACCAGTCTTAAGCTCAATCGCTTTTTCAGCGATCGCGGCTAGGGCGTCGCGCGTAAAATGAAGAGCGGCACCTTCCATCAGAAAGAGTTTACTATATTGTTTAACCAGCGAGTTCTTGGTATTTTGGAGAATGTGTTCGAGATCGGAGCGGGAAAGCTCGTCGAGCACGGCAAGCATGGGGAGACGGCCGATAAATTCGGGAATCATACCAAAGTGCACAAGGTCTTCCGGTTGCGTCTCGCGGAGTAATTCGCTGAGTGGCACCTCGTTTTGGTGGCGGTTGCGTTCGGTATCGAAGCCCATCGCCTTGGACCCAACTCGGCTCTGCACGATTTTCTCAAGGCCAACGAATGCGCCACCACAGATGAAAAGAATGTTAGAAGTATCTAGCTGAATGTATTCTTGATTTGGATGCTTGCGACCACCTTGTGGTGGAACGTTACAGACGGTGCCTTCCAGAATCTTTAGAAGGGCTTGTTGCACTCCCTCGCCCGAAACGTCACGTGTAATAGACACGTTATCCGTCTTACGGCCGATCTTATCGATTTCGTCGACATAAATGATACCGCATTCGGCCTTCTTTACATCGTAATCGGCGGACTGGAGGAGACGAAGGACAATATTTTCCACGTCCTCGCCGACGTAGCCGGCCTCTGTTAATGTGGTCGCATCAGCGATCGCGAAGGGTACATCGAGCATTTTGGCCATCGTGCGAGCGAGTAATGTCTTACCACTACCTGTAGGGCCTAAAAGAAGGATATTACTCTTCTCGATCTGTACGTCGTCGTATTTGCTATCGAGGTCGACGAAACAGGGGGCTTGATCCACACGCGACTCAGATCGGAGACGTTTGTAGTGATTATAGACTGCAACTGCGAGAGCGCGCTTGGCGTAGTCCTGACTGATGATGTGCTCGTCGAGCGCTGCGGTGATTTGCGCGGGCTTAAGGAGATTGAAGCGTTCCTTAGAAGCAGCTCCTTTAGGCTGGGCTGATTCGACATTCTCTGAGAGCTCGCGGTCAATGATGGTTTTGCACACAGAGACGCACGAGTCGCATATATGCACCCCAGCGGGACCTGCGATCATTTTACGGACTTCGTTTTGTGCTTTTCCGCAGAAAGAGCAGAAAGTCATCCGTGTGGATTTAGCCATGATCGAAAGAGTGTAATTTGGAGTGCTAGTGCTAGCTGCGCCTATTTATCGATGGGCTTGGCTTCAATCACCTTGTCGACGATACCATAAGCGAGGGCGTCTTTAGCTGTTAGATAGAAATCTCGGTCGGAATCGTTGGCGATTTCTTTTGGCGTCTTATTCGTGTGACTTGAGATGAGTTCGTTCATGCGGGCGCGCCAGCGGAGAATTTCTTTGGCGGCGATGGAAATATCCGAGGTTTGACCGGTGGCACCACCAGTAGGCTGATGCATCATTACGCGGCTGTTAGGCAGTGCGTAGCGCTTACCCTTTGTTCCAGCGGCGAGAAGAAGCGTGGCCATACTGGCAGCTTGTCCGACACAATATGTGACGATGTCGCACTGAAGGAAGTTCATTGTATCGTAGATGGCCATACCATCGGTCACACTGCCGCCTGGGGAGTTGATATAGAGGCTGATGTCCTTTTTGGGATCTTCCATCTGGAGGAAGAGCATCTGCGCGATGACAGCATTGGCGACAAAGTCGTTGATCGGTGTGCCGATAAATATAATACGGTCGCGCAGTAGGCGGCTGTAAATATCCCAGGCGCGCTCAGTACGACCTTCGCGTTCATAGACAGTGGGTAATGGTACGTAGCTCACAGTGTATAAGTTGGTTACTAAATAAATAATGTAAAAGCAATTAGACTACAAACCAAGTGGCGAATATCAAATGCTTTTGGAGGTTCTACTGTTAACTATAATTCGAGAAGCTAATCACCGCTGGCTTCAACTGGCTCGACGATCTCGCGATCGGCTTTTTCAGCGAGCAGATCCATGGTCTTACCAAGGATGATGTCTCGACGCATTTGATTGACGCGGTTTTGGTCTTTTTGGAGCTCTTTGACGAGCTTATCTGGGTTTTTACCAGCCTGTTGCGCTTCCATCATGATCATGCGACTAAAGTCTTCGTTCTCGACCTTGATCTTTTCCTTCTCAGCAATCTTGGTCAGGATAAGACGGGATTTAAAGCGGTCGTGGGCTGCCTTGCTGGCACCTTCGTGGAGCGACTCTTTGTGCTTTTCGAACTCTTCAGCGGAGACGCCTTGCTGCATGTTGCGCTGCATGAAGTCACGGAGTACGGCTTCGGTCTCGCTCTCGACACCGCTCTCTGGGATCGGAAAATCGACCGATTTGACTAGCTCTTCAGTGATCTGCTGACGTTCGCCGTTGGCATTTTGTTGCTTCTTTTGATTTTCAATGTTTTCGGAGATCTTTGTGCGAAGCTCGTTTTCGTCTTTGACCTGCATACTTTCGAAGAAAGCGTCGTCCATTTCGGGCATAACTTTCTCACGCACTTCTTTGGCTTCGACGCTATAAACAACAGTCTTTCCTGCGAGGGCTTCGGGCTTAAAATCTTCAGGGAACTCCATAATCACTTCTTTAGTTTCGCCAGCCTTCATACCAACGAGGCCATCGACGATAGCGCGAACACCGGGCGCATCTTCGTTGCCAGCTTCCTCCCATGTGTTGGCTTGTGTACCAAACATTGGTGCCTCAGGCACGAGATCGGCAACGATTTCACTATCGATTTTACCCTCATAAGCACATTGGACGTAGTCGCCCTTCTCAGCGGCCTTCTCAGCAACATTGTATTCTGCGCGTTGACCGAGGATTTGTTCGAGCATCTTAGCCACTTCTTCGTCACTCGCTTCGGTTGGCGTGCTAGTCACTTTGAGGCCTTCGTAAGCGGGGACTTCAAATTCAGGAATCACATCGACAGTGAAAGTGATCGTGGCGCCTTGACCACCTTTGACCTCACCCTCATCGAGCTCGACGATATTAAAAACCTCAAACTCGGCGCCAGTTACACCCTCTTGATGGGCTTGGGAGACAACACGCTGCTTAAGCTCTTGCTGGATATCTTTAGCGAAGCGCTGGCGCACCATATTTTTGGGTGCTTTACCAGGACGAAAACCGGGGATCTTAGCTTGGCGCTGAAAGTCATTAATGAGTTTCGCCTCTTGCTCGGACACTTCCTCGGAAGAGGCGGTGATAGAGATGGTTTTACGGGTTGGATTGATGTCTTGGACGTCGGTTTTCACGGTGTATGTGTATATTGAATGAAGTAAGGTATAATAGATCGCCGCACTGAAAAAAGCGGCAGAATAAAGGGCATAGCCATTTTACGGTCAATGCCTATATTCTGACCATCGTAGACATTAAGCGCGTCTTTGATATTTACAAGGAAGGGCGTTCGCTTCTAGGCGTTCATAAATAACAGCTACTTCATAACGGACACCAAGTTTAAGAAACTTACGACTTCGACGGCGCAAATGCAGTGTAAAGCAACACCAGAACATTGACCCCAGGAATCAGCATGAGCAGTGTCCAATAAGCGGGCTTGCCTATGTCACGCAAGCGCTTGAGCATTTGCATGAGGCATATTAGTAAACAGATTAGGCCAACAATAATGCCAATAAACGGTCCCAGCGGGCTGTAACTACCGTGGTGCCAGTGATCAAAATAACTGATTGCTTGAATCGTCACAAATGTGGACAAAGCTATAAGCAAAACGAGGCGGACGATGTAAACAAAGCGGCCAATGCAGCCTTCGGAACTGATAAATGTGTCTTTCATGATAGGGTCCTTAGGATGTTTACGATTGAATCGAAGATCGCAATAAAAACCTGTAATCCTATTTAAACAAAATGCCTATGACGCCTTCAGTATTTTTTTCTGCGATCTAGCCAGAGTTTCAGTCTTGGTTAAGGAAACTCACGCTCAAAGATAAGCCTTGCTACCCTTGCTCTTCATTCGGATCACGAGCAAGCTCGATAATCTAATCCCGACCTTTGATTTTCTCGATTGCCCAGCTTGCGTGCTCGGCAACCATTTCATCCCCCCCAGACGAAACAAGTTTAAGAGCAGGTAAATCCGCCACTGTGCCAACGTTACCAAGAACCACGCATAGATTTCGTTGAAAACGCCGTAACTTAAGACGACGCATGGGCGAGCCTTGCAGTTGCTCGGTAAAACTCGCCTCATCCCATGCCAGCATTTCAACAAGCGTTGGCAGCTCGCGTGGTCTGAACTTAGCCTCCTCGGTCGATACCGCCCACTTATTCCAAGGGCAAACGTCGAGACACTCGTCGCAGCCGTAGAGTCGGTCACCGATTGCCTCGCGATACTGGACTGGGATTGCGCCGTTGTGCTCGATTGTGAGGTAGGAGATACACTTTGAGGCATCGAGTTGATAGGGCGCAGTAATCGCTCGTGTCGGGCATACGTCGATACATCGAGTGCAAGACCCGCAGCGGTCTTTTTCTTGTTTATCCGTAGGCAATTCCAAGGTTGTTACGATATTAGCGAGAAAGCTCCAGGTGCCTCGCTTGGGCTCGACCAAGATTGTGCTTTTGCCCTGCCAGCCGACACCCGCAGCCTCCGCGATTGGTTTTTCTAAAAGTGGCCCCGTATCTACATAGGGACGTTGATCGCCGCCGTAATCGTCCCGCATGATACGGCAGAGCCGCTTGATCCGACGTAACATGAGATTATGATAATCGTCGCCAAGTGCATACTTTGCGATGCGATACTTACGTTCGGGGTCCGCTTGATAATAATTAAGCGCGAGTACGATAATCGACTTCGCTTCGCGCTCAGGAATGAGGTGTTCGGGATGCAAGCGCCTATTATTGCTACGCTCCATCCATGTCATCGTGCCATGCTTTTTATTAGCGATCCATTGTTCGTAATATTCCCGTCTCAGATTAACAGGCACCGCAGTCACGCCCAGCGAATGAAAACCGAGGGCTTTAGCTTCTTCTGCAATGCGTTGCTTGATTTCTTTACTCATTAATATGCCAAAATAATAATATCTGTATACGAGTCGACGAGAATCAACGAAAACCAGCTCTTTGCAGGTGACAGCAGAGCAAAAGCAAGTATGAATCCTAGCTATGAATAGAAATGCACCACCCCCAATGCCGCGAAACCCCTTAGATGATGTTGATTGGGACGCCGTCAAACGCTACAGGAAGCTAGTCCTTATAGCCCCACTTTTTATACTTACAGCCGTCGGCGCGCTGACCAGTTACTACATAGTCCAACCCGAAGAAGAAGCAGTGGTCAAACGCTTCGGCTTAGTCGTCGCGCAAAAAGAACCAGGCTTACACTTCAAACTTCCTTTCGGTATCGACACTGCGCAAATGGTTCCGACCGCTCGAGTACTCAAACAAGAGTTTGGCTTTCGCACTCAAGGCATCGACGGGCGCACGAGCTACCGAAAAGACAGTATGCACCGCGATGAGTCGCTCATGTTAACAGGAGATCTTAAGGTCATCGACGTTGAGTGGGTTGTTCAATACCGCGTTAGCAATCCAGATAAATTCCTTCACCAAGTCCGCGACCCCGAGCAGACCCTCCGCGATGTCTCTGAGTCCGTCATGCGACGCATCGTCGGCAACAGCCTCGGCAGCGATGTCCTCACTGAGAAGCGAGTGCAAGTCGCCAACCTATCTCGCGCAGAATTGCAAAAAGCTATGGAATATTTCGATCTGGGTATTCAGATCAGCACGATCGAACTGCAAGACGTCACTCCGCCCGAACCAGTCAAACCAGCTTTTAATGAAGTCAATCAAGCTGAGCAAGAACGCGAACGCTTTATTAACGAAGCCGAGAAACGCCGCAACCAAGTCATCCCTCGAGCCGAGGGCCAAGCCCGCCAAGTGATCGCCGAAGCACAGGGCTACGCAGCTAAGCGCGTCAACGCCGCAAGAGGTGAGGCCGACCGTTTCACTGCTGTTTACGAAGCCTACCTCGATGCGCCCGAAGTCACTCGCCAGCGTATGTATTTAGAAATGATCGACAAAGTGCTTCCGCAGGCAGGCCGTATTTTCATAATGGATGAAAATCAAACCGCCCCACTCCCCCTACTCAATTTAGGCGACTCCCCCGTCACAGTTCCAGCCAATCGCTAGTCATGAATAAAAACCCAATATTTTCTACCTTCGTACTCCTTTTGCTGATCATCGTCGGCGTCGTGCTTCGCGCCTCCATCTACACGCTCGATCAAGCAGAGCAGGCTGTCATCGTCCAACTGGGTGCCCCCGTCGGAGATCCTGTCACGAATCCTGGTCTGCACTTTAAACTGCCCTTCATTCAAGAAGTCCGCCGCTTTGATAAACGCGTCATCTCTTGGGACGGCGATCCCAATCAAATTCCAACGCGTGGCGAGCAGTTCATCTCTGTCGATACCACCGCTCGCTGGCGTATTTCCGATCCGCTTATATTTATGCAACGAGTACAAAACGAGCGCGGTGCCACGATGCGCCTGAACGACATACTTGACTCCGTCGTGCGGGATAAGATATCGGCCACTGACCTCGTCGAAATTGTCCGCTCCAAAGACTGGAAAATCAGCGAAGCTGACTTAGCCCGCGTCCAGCTTAGTGGCGAAGACGACGAAGAGATCCTCCTACAAGAAGTCAAAACTGGCCGCCAAGAATTGGTTAAATCTATCTACACTCAAGCCGCGAGCCAGATGCCCGAAATGGGCATCGAGCTAATTGATATCCGAATCAAACGTATTGACTACGTCGAGGACGTTGAACAGCGCGTCTTCGACCGTATGATCGCTGAGCGTCAACGGATAGCCGAGCAGTTCCGCTCAGAGGGTGAAGGTCGCGCCGCCGAGATTGATGGTGATACCCGGCGCGAACTCTCTGAGATTCAGTCTGAGGCCAACCGTCAAGCCGAGATCATTCGCGGCCAAGCCGATGCCGAAGCTTCCAGCATTTATAGCCAAGCCTTCGGTGCTGCCCCAGAGTTTTATGCCTTTTTGCGGACACTCGAGAGTTACCCTGAAACGGTGCAAGACACCTCCACTCTGATCTTAGGCACCGACTCCGAATATTTCCGCTACCTACGTGATGTCAGCGTGCAGAAGACAATGGATCAATGACGTCGACCCAGCGCATTGAATACAAAAAAGTGGATTGATTAGGAAAGCCCGCGTTCGCTACCTTGGACGAAAGTAAGGAATTTTTTGACAACCTCGTTCTCAGCGTCCATGTGAACGCTGAGTCTCTCGGTAGCTTGTCGGTGGTTAAGGCCTTCTTTGTAAAACATCTTGAAGACGCGCCGTGCTAAATTGACATCTTCTGGGGAGAAGCCGGCACGTTCAAGGCCGATTTTGTTGGTGGTGCGCACCATGGCGGGATTGCCATCAGCGATCATGAAGGGAGGCACATCTTGCACGACTTTAGACGCTGCGCCGACCATGGCATGGTCGCCAACGCGGCAAAACTGATGGAGACCTGCGCCCCAAGCTATATTGACGTAGTCACCAATTTCGACGTGACCGCCGAGGGCGGCATGACTGCTCATCACTAGGTGATTACCGACGATACACTCGTGAGCGATATGGCTATAGGCTAAGATGAGATTGTTATCCCCGACGATGGTCTCTGTGCCCTCTGTAGTGGCGCAGTGCACGGTGGTAAATTCGCGGAAGACGTTACCACTGCCAATGCGGAGCCCTGGACTGCCGCCTTGGAACTTTAGGTCGTGCGTCTTACCCCCGACATAGGCATAGGGGTGAACTTCATTATCCTTGCCCATGGTAGTAAGGCCGTCGACGGTGGCGTGGTGCATGACCTCGGTGCCCTTTCTGATTTTGACGCATGCCCCTATGTAGGCGTAAGCGCCGACGGTAACGCCAGCTTCTAGCTCAGCCCCGGGCTCAATAATAGCGGTCGGATGGATCTCCGTGGACATAGGAAAAAACGTTAAAAGGAGAAGTTGAATTAATCCGTGGCGTCGGCCAGCATAAACATGAGCTGGGCACTGGAGACAAGTTTGCCGCCGACCTTACACTCGGCAGAGGCGGTGGCGATCTTGTTGCCGCGGATCTTAACCAACTTCACGCGAATTTCGACCGAGTCGCCGGGCTCTACGGCTTGGCGGAACTTGACCTTGTCAACACTCATAAAGAATGCGATCTTGTTATCATCAGCAGGAAGCTTACGCAGTAGCAGAACACCAGCGGCTTGAGCCATCGCCTCAACCTGGAGGACACCAGGCATAACTGGGCGCCCTGGGTAGTGCCCTTGGAAAAATGGCTCGTTGATAGTCACATTTTTAAGTGCTACCAGTTCGTCGTCACTCACAATCTCGACCACACGATCGATCATCACAAACGGGTAGCGGTGTGGGAGAAGATTGAGTACTCCTCGAATATCGATTGTCTTTTCGTGAGACTCAACGGGTAGGACCTTCTTCGCTGCTGCGGTTCCCTTCTTCTTTTCTAAAAGCTTTTTTCTGAGCACTTTGGAGAGCTCTGCATTAAGAGCATGACCTGGGCGAACGCCTACGATATGGGCCTTAATCGGCATTCCGACGAGCGTGATATCACCGAGGATATCTAGAATTTTATGGCGGACAAATTCATCCTTAAAGCGGAGCGGCTCCTTAGAGACTATCTTGTCACCCTTAATCACGATGGCACTGTCGAGACTGCCTCCCTTTATTTTACCCAGCTTTAGCAACTCTTCGATGTCTTCATAAATCGTAAACGTACGCGCTGGGGCCACTTGTACCACGTAGGTCTCGGGGTCTAGGTCAAGACTCAGGTGCTGGGTATGAATACCGCGGTCATCCGCAGAGGTGCAGGTTATGCGGAAGCCGTCGTGCGGCAGAGCGATAATGGAGCTGCTGCCACGAGTCACGGAAATCGGTTCCTCTAGGACGAAGTATTCACGCTCGGCATCTTGTTCGACAGGCTCAGCTTGTTGTATGAGGTTTACGAAGTGTTTAGCAGAGCCGTCAAGGATAGGCGGCTCGCTGGCGTCCATCTCGATAAGGACATTATCGACACCGCAGCCACTGAGGGCACTAAGTACGTGCTCGATAGTATGGACTTTGGCATGGCCGTCAGCGATGGTTGTGCTTCTTACGAGGTCGTCAACAAGGTCGATCAGAGGTTTAAGTTCGGGCTTACCTATGAGGTCGATACGGCGAAAAATGACCCCAGTGTTCTCAAGCGCGGGCTTCAGGGTAAGGTTCACATCTTCTCCCGTGTGCAAGGATTTACCCTTAATCGAGACTTCCCTCAAAATGGTGCGTTGTTTCATGAAAAATAGGCTAAATGGGAGCGTGCATCTGCAAGGACACACAAATTTTACAAAGTCCTAAGCCTAGGCTCGATAACTCTCATGTAAAGCATGGGTTTTTGTGATAGAATAAGGTAAATTTCAGCATTTAATGCCTTCTCACTTACGCAGATTACTCTCCTCGAGTCTATTGATTATGAGGAGACGCAAGCACGCGTGTCCGTCAAATATATTCAAACCAGAAGCACATTGATATCGACCACCTCCATACCCGCATTACGAGCGGACTGCATACCTAGTTCAGTATCCTCGAAGGCGTGGCAGCGCTTGGGATCGACACCGATTAGTTCAGCAGCACGGAGGTAGGTCTCAGGCGCGGGCTTAGGGTATTGCACATCGTCAGCACCAACGACGGCGCCAAACCAGTCACGGATGCCAAGACTTTTCAGTATCTTCTCCGCCACCCAGTTAAGACTGCCAGTAGCAACAGCCATCGGAATGAGCTCGCGGTGAAACTCGGCGATGGCTTTGACAGGGAAGATTGGCTGTACATCTACAAGCAGTTCGAGGAAAAGCTCCTCTTTTGCATCAGCAATAAGCTTAGCATCAACCGTTTTGCCCTGCTCTTCAGCCAACATTTCAACGATCACGACAGCGGGCACACCACCAAGCGCGTAGAAGCGTTCTTCAGTGAACTCAATACCTTGTGCAGCCATGGAGCGCGACCATGCGATAAAGTGGGTGGGCATGGTGTCGGCAAGAGTGCCATCCATATCAAAAATGAGACCATTATAGTTGTGATGAAGGTTGATCATGTTATTTTAAAAAAACAGAAGACAGAAGCCATGAGGCAGTCAATGTCTGATAAATTCTCTTAGATTCAAAACTGGACGTACGAAGTTCGCCGTTCAAAGTAATGATCTTTACTAACTATGTTCCGCTCACTTCGAAACGCATTCATTACTGGTATCGTTGTCATACTTCCGCTAGGAGTCACGATCATCCTAATAAAATTCCTTTTGGTTAAGTTAGGAAATCCAGCTAGCCAGCTCTTTTTCTGGTACTTTGATTCTGAGTGGCGTAACTTGCCGTCTGTGAAATTTGCGTTGGAGACGACCTCGGTCTTTGTCGTGTTTTCACTCATAACAATACTCGGTTACGGTTCTAGCTTCGTGCTGGGGCGCATCATATTGGTAGGCCTTGAGCGCTTGCTCGATCGAGTGCCATTTATCAATACAGTCTATCGCACGGTCAAACAAATCGTCGATACTTTCGGCCAGCAGGAAAAGGCCGTCTTTCAGGAGGTGGTGCTGATTGAGTATCCAAGAAAGCGCTGCTACGTCCTAGGCTTCCTAACAAGCACGGCTATGGGTGAAACGCAGACACGCACTGACGAGCACATCGTAAATGTATTCGTTCCAACCACGCCAAATCCTACGAGCGGGTTCCTTCTGATGATACCCGAAGAAGACATTACGCGACTGCAAATGAGCATTGCTGACGGCATGAAACTGATCATCTCGGGTGGCGCAGTCGTGCCAGACCCAAAAACTGGCGACGCCGTATCGATTAACAACCCGAATCAAGCTAAGGGCAGCGCGCCCAAGAGCCATGCCTGAGCATGAAGAAGCCTTGGTGCTCAAGACGGAACCAAGCGGTGAGTCCTTCATCAAACTTTACGTAATCACAGCAGAGAGCGGCATCTTTCTCTGCATGAAGCGTGTCTCGAAAAAAGCAAATTCCTCAACCATACCCGACCTTTTTGACACAGCAGTAATCCTTCTGGAAACTTCTCAACAAGGCACGATGCGCTTTGTTAAAGAGTATCAACTCAAGCAGCGCCGCGTCGTCATTGGGCAAAACTATCGCAGCTTGCGAAGTGCCTCACGACTGAGCCAGTTACTTGTAAAAAACGCCTCTCATATGCCCGAATCGGAGTGGCTCTTCAGGCTGACTGAGCGAGCATTCGACGCTTTCGCGGCGGGAAAGGCTCCTGATGTTGTTTTATTAAAAAGCCTCTTCCTCCTGCTCAAAGACGAGGGCTACCCCGTGCGCGAATCGTGGTGGCCAACACTGCGAGCGGACTTACGAGAAACTGCCAAATGCCTACTCAGCGAGCCTTCCCCGGTTCACATCGGTAAGCCTGAACAAAAAACCTGCGAACGTATCGAAGAACACCTGACTCAATGGATGCGCCACCAGACCGACCTAATTATACCAGATTAAAATTTCAATTTTCCATTGTGCGCCCCCTAGATCCTTCGGTAAAGAAATACCCTGACCTGAATCTTACTATTTCTATGAAAACACTCAGCTTGTTTTTCCTTGCCCACTTGGGGCTTTACTTGCCCTTGCATGGACAAGTGGCAACTTTTTCAGAGAACGAGACCCTGGAAAAAGCGTCGAGCACCCCGAAATCAGAAAACCTTCTAGGTCAGGGCAATGGTGATAATACTGAGGTACTGATCCATACCAGTGGCATGACCATCACTGAAAGCTACCAATCCAAGACTCAGTCGACGGCAGATACTGGCGCTAGTTTTGACATAGGCAAAATAGACAAAAACCTGAGCGAAACTTTGGAAAATGATGAGGTCCTTTGGAGCCGAACCAGCAAGGAAGATACCGCAGTTCAGAATCGTATTCTTGCACCATTGAATATTATTTTAGCCACCATAGCCGCGTTAATCATACTAGGCTACACTTTGTTTCGCATGCGATCCAAGCGTTCTTAGTGCTCTGATTTAGATACTTCGGTTTGACAAAACGACCCTAGAAGACCTTCTCTTAGCTATGTCTAAACAAGGCGTTATCCTCCTCAACCTCGGCTCGCCCGATTCCACTGAAGTCAGCGACGTCCGTCGCTACCTCCGCGAATTCCTTATGGACGGCCGTGTGCTCGATGCGCCATTTGCCATTCGCTGGTTTCTGGTCAACTGCCTGATCCTACCCACCCGCCCACGCGAGTCTGCTGAGGCTTACGAAGAAATTTGGCAAGAAGACGGCTCACCGCTCATTATCACCTCTTGCAAGCAGCAAGAAGCGCTCGCCACAAAACTAGACATCCCTGTCGAACTCGGCATGCGCTACGGTAACCCTTCGACACCCGACGCACTCAAACGCTTACTCGATCAAGGCGTTGACGACCTCTTTATCATTCCAATGTATCCACATTACGCCATGTCGAGTTACGAAACTGCCGTAGTCGCGCTAATGGATGCTGTCAGCGAGCAGAAGCCCGACATCAAAACCACGCTACTCCCACCCTTCTACCAAGACCCGGGATACATCGATGCCATGATTGCCCGCGCGAAGCCCTCGATCCAAGGTCACGACTTTGACAAGCTAGTATTCTCCTTTCACGGCATCCCGCAGCGTCACTTAGTCAAAGGCGACCCTTCTCACAATCACTGCCTAAGCACGCACGACTGTTGCAACACTTGTCATCCTGCGCATGCCACCTGTTACCGTCACCAGTGTGCCATGACAGTGGAAAAATTCGTTGCTGCAGCCAATTTGCCGAAAGACAAATACATGATCACCTTCCAGAGCCGCCTCGGACGTGAACCTTGGCTCCAGCCCTATACTGACAAAACTCTAGAGCAACTAGCCAAAGAAGGGCAAAAGAAGGTCAAAGTGATTTGCCCCGCTTTCACCGCCGATTGCCTCGAAACCCTCGAAGAGATCGCTATGCAAGGTCGCGACAGTTTTCTCAAATCCGGCGGCGAAGACTTCGAGCAAATCCCCTGCTTGAACGAGTCCCCCGCCTTCATCGATTTTCTCTACGGAAAGGTGCAAGATTGGCGCGATGGAGCCTACGAAAGCCCAAAGGCCACACCACCTGCCTACGTAGAACGTAAATCATGAATAATGTAGGTGGGCTTCACAAATGAAGGCCCTTTTAACTAGGCCCTCAATCACTTCTGAATGTAGTTGATGAAGACTTCGCGAGAACCTTAAAAACTAGCCCGAGCTCATGTTCAATGAAATCATCATGACTGATCGTACGACATTTGCGATCGCAGCTGCCATCTACGGAGCCGCGTTTTTATTCGGCCTGATCTCATTATTGATGCGCCGCGCTTACTCGCGCACTATCATGTTTGCCCTACTCTGTGGGGGCTTTCTAATCCAGACAATCGCGCTCAACCTACGCGGCACTGAAATCAAAGCCTGCCCACTCGGAAATCCATTTGAAATCACGCAATTCCTAGCTTGGTCGCTCGTATTACTATTTTTTATCATTGGCCCGGCCTTCCGCCTACGGCTACTTGGTGGTTTCACCGCTGGTTTGGCCACGCTATTGGTCGCTGGTTCATTAGCCTTACCCTCATGGGATACGCCCTATCCAACTGGCATCTTTGGGGACAACCATTGGATCGAGCTACATGCCGCGCTCGCTATATTTAGTTATGGATTCTTCGCCATTCTTTCACTCGTGTCCGCCATGTTCCTCATCCAGCAACACGGGCTAAAGAAGAAGCAATTTAAAGGGGTTTATCAATACTTACCCTCTGTCCAACAGCTCGACCTTATGGCTAGGCGCTTACTAATCACAGGGGTTATCGTACTCACTGCATCACTTGCTTTCGGAGCCGTCTTTTGGATCAACAACTTCGAACTAGTGCCTATATTCAAACTGACCGCGACTTGCTTCATCTGGCTTGGTTACCTGACAGTATTTATATTACGTATACAAAAAAAACTCGTCACCCGCCGCCACGCAATTGCCACAATTGCTTTGTTCATTCTAGCAATGGCCTCACTCTGGCCTGTGCAATCAGCTCGAGACAACGAAGCCTTAATTGAAGGATTGCCCACCCAGGTCGAGCGTTAATCGCGCTTCATTTTGACTATGAGTGAAGTATTGGAATCTCTGTTCGTGCTCGGCACCTCACACCACGTGACACCACTAGAGGTGCGCGAACGCTTTGCACTTACAGAAGCTCAGGCCAGCGACCTGCAGAAGCAACTGCACACCCTTGAAGGTATTCGTGAGTGCCTAGTGCTCAACACATGCAACCGCCTCGAAATCTACTGCCTCGCCGACAGCATCGAACGCGCCAAAGAAATCAGCGGCCTCATTTGCAATAAACAAAATCTGTCCCCGGAACTCTACCAACAATTCGCTTATAGCCACAATAACCTTGAAGCCCTTCAACATTTGCTCGAAGTCTCCGCAGGTCTCGACTCGCAAATGGTCGGTGAGACCGAGATCCTCGGGCAACTCAAACAAGCCTATGCCACCGCTCGTGAAGCTCATTGTACAGGTAAGGTGCTCAACCGTCTTTTCGAGAAAAGCTTTCAAGCCGCTAAAGTCACACGCACTCAGACCGGAATCACCCGTGGTAAGATCAGCATTGGCAACGTAACCGTCGACCTGGCCAGTCGTATCTTTGGTAAGTTAGGCAATAGCCGCGTTCTCCTCCTCGGCAGCGGAGAGGTTGGCGAAAAAACTGCTCAAGCACTTAAAAGTCGCGGTATTGGTGACATCTCAGTAAGCAGCCGCACCTTCGAAAACGCATACACGCTCGCAAATAACCTTGGCGTTACCGCCATCGACTTTGATAGTTTCGTAGACCAGCTAGTGCACTTCGACATTGTTATCTGCTCCACAGCAGCACCCGAAGCGCTAATCAATAAAGAAGCCATGGCGCGCGCAATGAATCAAAGACCTGAGCGCCCCTGTTTCTTAATTGATCTAGCCATGCCACGAGATGTCGATCCCTCTGTAGAAGAAGTTGAAAACGTTTACCTTTATAATCTCGATGATCTTTCTAACATAGCCAATGAAAATCTCGAAGCTCGCAAAGCCGAGATCGAGAAGGCACGAGAAATATTAAAGAAGCACGCCTGGAATCTCTGGCTCCTTCTTCGCCGCCGCGAGCTGATGCTGAAAGCATGAATGCTATCCAACAAACTGAAAAAGATAACTCTACTCCACCGATTTTTGTGAGATCTCGAGCACATGCTCCAAGCCATCCGGCTGATGAGAACTAAATGGCACGAGGCAAAGAGTCAGAATACACATCAAAGCCACTGGTCGGAATGCCAATCGACTAGCGACACTAAGCTGGCGATTCTCGCTACGAACGCAGAGAGCAAAGACGGCTACAGCTATCAAAGTCTCAAGCAGTCCCCAAATGATCGAAGTTAAAAACATGCCCATTGTCGGGCTGCCCAGCATTAGATTTAAACTAAGCGAAGCGGCCATGATCGAAGCGAATGAAGCGATGGCCAAGGCAACAAGCTGACCAGCGTCCATTTGCGGGAAACGACGCCCCTGCATCAACCGAAAGAGCCCATAAGCAACCCAAGGTGCCACGACACCCATATTGAGAAAATTTGCACCTAAGGTGACATAGGAGCCATCACCAAGGAAGCCGGCTTGCAGTATCAAAATTGAGGCCATCGATAACATGGCAGCAAAGGGACCAAATAAGATGGCCAGAAGTGAAGCGCCTACCAGGTGGATGGAGAAACCCAAACCTGTTGGGTAATTGACCATTTGGGCAAGAAAGATTAGGCAACTCAATGCAAGCAGTGAAGGTATTTGCTTCACAGAAAGTTGACGGCGCAAGCCATAAAAGACCGAGCTTAATGCGATAAGGCCTGCACCGCTCGTTAACAAGGTGGTGGATGAATCAAGGCTAGCTTGAATTAGATGCATAGTTCTCAGTAGGATTCTAATTGAAATAAGTCTGTGCGCGATGCAGCGCTTGAGGAAAATCTTGTTTAGACTTAATTATAAGCAGATTCCGCACCAAGAAAATCGTTTTTCGAAGACTGATCCCATCACGCGCCAAAATTTTAATACCTAGCCCGCCTTCACGTAGGGGACTGGCGCCTATTATAGCATCTGGCGTCTCTAAATCATGAATTAATTGAATAATATCGCCCAAAGGTTCAGGACTCAAGAAGTAGAAACTAGCATAACTGCCACATGGGTACAAAGCTCGCCAATCAGCAACATCGCCATGCTTGGGCTGACAGCAAAAATTTTCATAAGCTAGTAAAGAACTCTCACGATAAATGCGTAACTGCGAGTTCCACTGTGAAAATTCAAAAGCCTCGCCAAAGGCAGCTCTTCCTGGGGATACAAGCTCGCAGAGCAATACGGTCGCATCCGCAGCAACATCGAGACGTGTGAACTGGCGAATCGAAGCATCCTTCTGCAAGATTAAGGGCGCTGGCCACACATCGAGCACCGCGCGCGATTCGACTATGTAGTGCTGCCGCACCGTCGCGTATCCGGCATCCATAGTATGCACCCGGCAAGCTGCCGGGCTGATCAACGCGGCATTCGCTCCAGCCGCAACTGTCGCTTCGACCTCCAGTAAATCCTTGTCCAGTAGGCCTGCGGTAGGACTCATCAGGATACTGATCTCCCAAGCATCCTCGTGGTAAGATTTACCGAGGTGTAAAGGTGGCCTAACCCACTGCTCCGTCAAACGCGTCCCGACCCCCAGAGCATGCGTATAGCGCAAACGCGCGCCCCCCAAAACACCAATACGAGCCGGAGGTAAGTCTGTGGTTGAAACGGACATTAGATCATTAAGCCTTAATCGCAAAGAAACATTCTTTTTCGAGCCAAGTAACGATCTCATCTAAGCCCTTGTAACTCTTCAGATCACAAAAAACAAAAGGGCGTTCTTCGCGCTGTATCTTAGAGTCGCGCGCCATCACATCGAGATCGGCCCCAACATAAGGTGCCAACTCGGTCTTGTTGATGAGCATGAGGTCGGAATATCGAATTGCTGGGCCGCCTTTGCGAGGGATTTTATCGCCCTCGGCCACATCGATCACGTAGATGAACGCATCTACTAAATCAGGCGAAAAGGTTGCCGACAGATTATCTCCGCCACTTTCCATCAGGACCACTTGGGTATCTGGGTGTAGCATGATCAAATTTTCTATCGCGACTTCATTCATACTGGTATCATCGCGGATCGCAGTATGCGGGCAACCACCAGTCTCTACACCAAGGATCCGACTTGCTTCCAGCGGGCTATTTTCAACTAAAAACTGCGCGTCTTCTTTAGTATAAATGTCGTTGGTGATTGCGACCAGAGAGTAGCACTGATGCAGCTTCTCAATAAGTCGAAGGAGGAGCATGGTTTTACCAGAGCCGACGGGGCCTCCGATACCGATACGAACAGGACGTGAGGGATTTGATTCTGTCATGATAAAGAATTAGGAGATGAAGAGTCGGGAAAAGGCTGTGGCGTGACGTGCCGAGGAAATATCAAAAGCAGGAGCAAGCCACCCAGCAGATTCCCTTTTTACTAACTTAGAAGCTGCGACCCATCCATTAAGTTGCTCCAAGCCCGATGCTAAAGCTATTTGCGCGGACTCTGGGCTAATTCTGAGAAGCTTAATCGATGCGGAAGCATAGTTAGCGAGGCTTTGGTAGCCGTAGGTCATTAAGGCCGCATCACCCGGTACCTTTAAAAGTTCAAACTGCAAAGCCGCGACGACTAGATGATGCCCGCGTGCCTGACCCAAAGCAAAAGCGTCCGCGTAGATCTCAATCTCCGGCGAGCTCTTCCATAATTTTTTCAGTAAGCGCAAGCGGCCACGCCCTTGGGAAATACTGGCTTCGCGAATTTCGTTCGCCCACTTCCATGCGTCAATCTCTGCATCCAATTCCAAAACTGTCGACCAATCTTCTAGAACGATGGCATCACGCACCAAACGTAGGTAGGGCAACTCGAGACGCGCTAGGGCGGGGCCAGCATGCTGCTGAAAGAACTCCATCAAATCATCGCCGCTAGTATAGCCGCATGTCGCCGCCCATTGCTCCAGCCCCATCGAGTGGGCATATGCACCCGTGGGAAATAAAGGATCCGAAACTTGTAAAAGCGCAGGCACCCACGCGGCAGACTGATCTGCTTCATCCATCACTTAATGACTATGGCTATGCGCATGGTCGTGATCGTGCGAGTGCCCCCCCTGCTTGCTCGGCTGGAAGATTCTTTGCACTCGATGGTAGTGGATATGCTCGCGATCCAACATTTGTTCGACCGCCAAGTCATCCTGAACGAGCAGCCCCTCTTCACTGAAAGCAGCCTTGAAGTGCAGGTTGCCAATCATCCAGCCAATCCACGCGCTCTCCTTGGCTTCCTTCAGGGCTATTAGAAAACAATCTTCAGGCATTTGCTCGATCACGTAAGCAATTCTCTCAGCCGTGTAGACGCAATCGCCATGTGCAAGTGCGTCATTCACATCAAAACCGAAGTCGGTACCATCGGTCGCCGTGCCACGCCAACGGCGGCGAGCAAGCTTGTGGCGATCCACCGGAATCGAAATAGACTTCAGGCTTTCAGGAATTTGGGAGATTGCTTGGGTGATGAGGTGCATCTTTTATAGTGGCGGCTATCCAGTCGCTTTTTGCAGAATAGTTATAGCGACAAGATAGTCATACCTATGTATTATCAAAATAGAAAATAGCGCTGCGCCATAGGTAACAAGTCGGCGGGTTCGCAATGCAAGACTTCGCCGTCAGCGGTCACCGTATAGGTTTCAGGGTCAATTTCGATATCGGGGAGATAATTATTCAATACCATGTCACGCTTCGAAATTTTACGTGTATTTGAAACCGGACGAATCAGCTTCTTCAATTCCAGTTCTTCCGGCACGCTCGCATCAATGGCCGCTTGGCTTAAGAAAGTAATTGAAGTGTTCGAAATTGCTTTACCAAAAGCCGCAAACTGAGGGCGGTAATACATTGGCTGTGGTGTTGGGATGGATGCATTAGGATCTCCCATATTAGCCGTGGCAATAAGCCCACCTTTGAGCACGAGCTCTGGCTTTACCCCGAAGAAAGCGGGCTTAAATAAAGCGATATCAGCGAGCTTACCCACCTCTAAGCTACCCACATCGGCCGCACATCCACAGGCGATAGCCGGATTGATAGTATACTTTGCGATGTAGCGCAGCACGCGAAAGTTATCCGCCGCTGGATGCCCCTTTGGCTCCAGCTTGCCGAATTGTTTCTTCATTTTATCGGCTGTTTGCCAGGTGCGAATAATGACTTCGCCCACACGCCCCATAGCTTGACTGTCACTCGACATAATTGAAATCGCGCCACGGTCGTGCAAAATATCTTCGGCCGCAATCGTCTGCGGGCGGATGCGTGATTCAGCAAAGGCCACATCCTCGGGAATCTTTGAATCGAGGTGATGGCAAACCATCAGCATATCTAGGTGCTCATCGATGGTGTTAACGGTGTAGGGACGTGTCGGATTAGTCGAAGACGGTAAGACATTAGCTTGCCCACAGACCTTCAAAATATCAGGTGCGTGTCCGCCGCCCGCTCCTTCCGAATGGAAAGTATGGATGACGCGGTCTTTAAATGCGCCAATCGTTGTTTCGACAAAACCAGACTCATTCAAAGTGTCGGTGTGAATGGCAACCTGCACATCCAACTCGTCGGCCACAGTTAAACAGTGATCGATTGCACTCGGAGTGGTGCCCCAATCTTCGTGTAACTTTAGACCCATCGCGCCTGCCACCACTTGCTCACGCAAAGCTTCGTGATTGGAAGCGTTGCCCTTGCCCATAAAGCCAAGGTTCATAGGGAAAGCTTCAGCAGACTCCAACATCTTGTGAATATTCCAGGCGCCAGGTGTGCAAGTCGTGGCATTAGTGCCAGTGGCTGGCCCAGTACCGCCGCCCACCATCGAAGTGACGCCGCTCGTCAGCGCTTCATTGATTTGCTGCGGGCAAATAAAATGTATGTGCGAATCGAATCCGCCAGCAGTCACAATTTGACCCTCAGCTGCGATTACTTCCGTCGCCGCGCCAATCACCATACCTTCACTCACACCGGACTGAATGAGAGGATTGCCCGCGTGACCAACCCCCGCGATCCGCCCACCTTTTACTCCGATATCTGCCTTAATAATCCCAAGGATTGGATCGATAATTGTCGCATTGGTTAAGACTAGGTCGAGGCAGTCTGAATCCAAGGCAAGAGGCGATTGACCCATCCCATCTCGAATCACTTTCCCGCCACCGAATTTAACCTCGTTACCATAACCACCCGCTTCGGCAATGAGGTCCTTCTCCACTTCGATAAAGAGCTCGGTATCTGCGAGGCGGACTTGGTCACCTACAGTCGGACCAAACATTTCGGCATATTGACGACGAGTAAATTCAAGGCTCATGATGTATAATAAATTATAATTGATCGCTAATCGAGCTGCGCATCGACTTTGTTATTTAGGCCAAAGACCTTTCGCTCCCCGGCAAGGGCTACCAGATCGACTTCGCGAATGTCGCCGGGTTCAAAGCGAACTGCGGTGCCCGCGGCAATGTTTAAGCGAAAGCCTTTGGCCACGGCACGGTCAAATTCGAGCGATGCATTCACTTCATAAAAATGAAAGTGGCTACCAATTTGCACAGGACGGTCACCCGTGTTGGCCACTTTAACGGTAATGGTTTTCAGACCAAGATTACCACAGATCAAGGCTTCGGAATCAGAATATTTGTATTCGCCGGGTATCATCGAATCGGATTATGAACAGTGACCAATTTGGTGCCATCTAGAAAAGTGCCTTCGACCTGCACTTCATGGATCATCTCAGGCACGCCCTCCATGACATCTGCACGTTTAAGAATGCTCGTGCCATAGCTCATTAAATCGGCGACGGTTTTCCCATCACGAATACCTTCTAGTATCTCGTAAGTGATGACGGCAATAGACTCCGGATAATTGAGTTTCAAACCACGGGCTTGACGACGTCGCGCCAAGTCAGCCGCTACGACGATCATGAGCTTATCTTGTTCTCGAGGAGTGAGGTGCATAGATTAAAAGAAAAATTAAACAGTTAAGTGCTTGCCGATCACGTCGGGAGTGAGTTCTTCGGACTCTCCCGTGAGAACAACACTTCCGCGATCGAGGATATAGAATTTATCACTAGCTGCTTTGGCAAAATCAAGATATTGTTCGACTAAAATAATACTCAAGTTACCCTGTTTTTTTAGCAAATGGATAGCATCCTCAATTTGGTCGATAATCGAAGGCTGAATCCCTTCGGTCGGCTCATCAAGAATGAGCAGTTTAGGATTTGTGAGTAATGCGCGGCCGATCGCAAGTTGTTGCTGCTGACCCCCAGACAGCACGCCACCCTTTCGGGCAAGCATCTCATGAATTACTGGAAACAGGGTGTATACTTGTTCGAGCCGTTCCTTACCCGCCTTGCCAGCGATACTGAGGCTAACCTCGAGATTCTCTAGCACGGACAGGTTCGGGAAAATGTCGCGGCCCTGAGGCACGTAGCCCAATCCAAGTCGTGCGCGTTGGTCACCGCGCAGTTCTCCGATCGATTTCCCCTCAAAATAAATTTTGCCTTCCGTGCGCGGCATCAGACCCATGATACTGCGTAGCAAGGAGGTCTTACCCACTCCGTTACGTCCTAAGAGCGCCACGACTGAATTAGGTGGCACCTCTAAATCGACACCGCGCAAAATGATGGACTCATCGTAGCTCGCCTTTAGATCACTAACGGAGAGCAATGCTTGGCTCGGAGGGTTTTCTGCGCTTGTGCTCATAGCTATTTCTAATTGTTCTCCGCGCGCTTACCCTGCCGGCCCAAGTAGACCTGTATGACCTCGGGATCAGCTTTCACGCTCTCGAAGGAGCCCTCTTTGAGCACATGCCCTTGGTGTAAGACAGTTACCTTGCGCGCAATTTGCCGAATAAATTCCATATCGTGTTCGATCACAATTAGGCTGTGCTTATTCTCTAAGCTCATTAGCAGCTCACCAGTGCGCTCGGTTTCTTCGTCGCTCATTCCAGCAGCGGGCTCATCGATGAGTAGCAGGCGAGGATCTTGCGCGAGCAGCATGCCGATCTCGAGCCATTGCTTCTGCCCGTGTGAGAGCATACCCGCCAAGTCATTGGCGCGTGTATCCAGGCGAACGGTCTTGAGCACCTCCATGATGCGCTCGCGGTCCTCCCTAGATTCGCGGTAAAACAAAGTCGCAAAAACACCGCGCTTTTTATTCAGCGATAAAATTAAATTATCGTAAACGGTGTGGGACTTGTAGATCGACGGTGTCTGGAACTTGCGCCCGATTCCTCGGCGGTTGATTTCAAACTCGCGCAACTTAGCTAAATTGTAATCGCGGCCATCTTTTTCGTGCATCGTGACCGAGCCCACATCAGGCCGCGTGCGCCCGGTGATAATATCCATAAAAGTACTTTTGCCGGCACCATTGGGTCCAATTATCGTACGTAATTCCCCCTCTTCTAAATAAAAATTCAAGTCATCGATCGCCTTAAATCCATCAAAGGCTTTAGTCACACCTGAAACAGATAAAATCAGAGGCGTGTCGCGATACAGTGGCGTGTGGTGAGTCGACATCGTCTATGCAGCAGTTGTTTCCAGTGAACGTTGGCGAGCGAAATAAGACTTCGCCTGTTTATAGACACCAACAATCCCGTCAGGCATGAAAAGCACCACACAGACAAACATTCCACCCATAATGATTAACCAGTAGTCTGGAAAGGCATGCGTCGTGTAGCTCTTGATAAAATTCACCAGTATAGCGCCGATCACTGGACCCCACTTGGTTCCGCGACCACCGACAGCCACCCACACTACGACCTCTAGCGACTTCGCCGCCTCCATCGCGCTCGGATTAATACCACCTACCTGTGGCACATACAAGGCTCCGGCTGCGCCGGCGATCATCGCCGACAGGACAAAAATCATCAACTTAAAGCTGGTGGTCGAATAGCCAGAAAAAAGCACTCGGTTTTCCGAATCGCGAATCGCTTGCTGTACTTTACCGAGCTTCGATGCCAGCAAGCCAGAGGTGATTAAATAAGTGCAGACCATAAGTGCGGTCGTGGCAATAAAAAGCCCGCGGATGGTAGCATCTGAGTTGATATTACAACCGAGGATATCTTTGAAGTCGGTAAAGCCATTGTTGCCTCCGAAAGTAAAGTCGTTACGGAAAAACATTAAACAGGCGGCGTAGGTCAGCGCTTGAGTCAAAATCGAGAAATACACTCCCTTGATACGCGAGCGAAACGCGAGAAAGCCGAAGACGAAGGCAAGTAATCCAGGCACCCAGAGGACCGCACCCACGGTAAAAGCGAAATTATAGAAGGGCTCCCAATGGAGCGGTAATTTTTGATAGCCCAAAAATACCATAAAGTCTGGGAGCACGCTCTTGTAGGCGCCGCGCTCACCAATCATAAGCATCAGATACATGCCCATCGCATACCCACCGAGGGCAAAAAATAAACTCTGGCAAAGGCACAACAAGCCCGTGTAGCCCCACAACAGATTAAGGCTCATCGCCAAGACCGCATAGGTCAGGTATTTCCCCCACAAGGACACCTGAAATGCACTGACTGAGAGCGGCCCAGACTCTGGGCCAACCGCATTGAACAGCGGAATTAGCATCAGCAAGCCTGTGACTAAGCACAGGATGCCCATCTCTTTTTTCATCTCGGTCGAAAATTTCATAACTTAGGCCTGTGCGATTAATCGTCGAGACTGCGGGAGAGCGTTGGGAACAGCCCGCCGGGGCGCCATTGTAAGAAAAGTATAATGACCACAAATACGGTGATCTTGCCCATCACTGGACCGAGCGATGGCTGCAGTAATTGGTCAACCAGGCCGATACCCATGGCTGAGAGTCCCGCACCCAATAAGTTACCAACACTTCCCGTGACAACGACCATAAAGCTATCCACGATGTAAGCTTGACCCATCGATGGACCCACATTTCCAATTTGAGATAGTACAGCTCCTCCCAATGCTGCCAGTCCGCAACCGAGGGCAAAAGTCATTCTGTTTACTCGTGCAACAGGCACTCCGAGACTACTTGCCATGTGTCGGTTTTGCATAACAGCACGAATGTGTAGCCCCAGATTCGTTTGCCGAAGCAATAACCAAGTTAGTGCCACGACAACTAAAGCGATTAATATAATGAGTAAACGGGTGTAACTCATTTGGAAGCCCGCGAAGCTTAAATTACCCATGAGCCATGTTGGATTATTCACCTGTACATTGGCCGCGCCAAAGATGAGCCTAAAGCCCTGCTGCATGACCATCGAAATCCCCCAAGTGCACAAGAGCGACTCCAACGGGCGGCGATACAGAAAGCGAATAATCGATACCTCCATGATTAGCCCAATCACCGCAGCCACGATGAAGCTGACCGGCAAGGCGACGATGAAATACCAACCAAAGGCGGAACTACTCAGGCCCCATGTCTGGATGAAGAAGTTTTGTACAAGAAAAGTAACGTAGCCGCCTATCGCGACAAATTCGCCATGCGCCATGTTGATCACACCCATCAAGCCAAAGGTAATGGCTAAGCCAAAGGATACGATCAGGAGCACCGATCCCGTACTAAAGCCGCGGAAGAAACTGCCAAAAAATTCTTGTTGCTTCATGTGCCGCTCAATTGAGATTAAAGCCTCAGCACAGGCATCCGACAATGAATTGTCCGCGTGTTCATTGTCCCCTTCCGCTTGCATAAGCTCCTCCAGAAAGGCTCGTGCTGCGACTGAATTCAAGGCCTTGAGCGTCTGCACCGCTTCAACTACTTGCGCGTCCTCTCCATTTGCGAGCCTACTAATTGCCAAAGCCTCTTGCAGGGCGGATAGCACCTGCTTATCAGTCTCGACTTTGAGACGCGCCTCCAAAGCTGGGATAAATTCGGCTTTTTGGCTGCGCCCTAGCTTGATCGCCGAGTCGATACGCAAGGCGGTGTTGTCAGCCTTGAGACCAAGCGTATCGATGATGCGCTTCATTTGCTTGCGCAGGGCGCGTGCGGGGCGCTGCTTCTTGGCAGCTGCGGCTTCCGCTTCGGACAAAGTGATTACAGCTCCATTGTGAACAAGCGCCCACTCTTGCGCATCGGTAAATTGCAGCAGTTGCGAGCCCGTGTCTTGCTCCAACAAGTAAATGCCGCCCGTGCGCCAGGCCTCATAAATATCGGCGATGATCGTATCGCCATAAGTGCTCAATTCTTCGATTAAACCAGCCTGTTCGGCGCGCTCGGCCTGCATGAGTTCAGCCATCACAGTGCGGGCATCCCGTGCACTGGCTGCGCTGGTCATAATTGCGGCAGTGATCAGTAAACAGATCCACTGCTTCACTGTGGATTTACCGCTGCAGCCTAAAAAAAAGAAATGAGGTATCATTAAAAAACGGTATTATCTACGAGTAGAGCAACGATTGTTGTCGCTACCTATGTAAAGGGGGGCTTGCAGGAATTATCCCACAAGCCCCCGCCAAACAAAACCACAACTACACTAGGAATTAACTAGCAGAGTCGTCTTACTAAAAAGTGCCTTTCAACCAAGGCTCTCCGTAAACGTCAGGCATGACCTCGAGGATCTCGAACTGACCGTCTTCAAGTGTCTCGCCGATGTAGACACTCTTTGTAAGGTGGTGATTCTTCTGCGTGGTCACTGTTCCACCAGGGCCGTCGAAAGAAATACCACTTTCAAGGGCTGCAATCACTGCATCGGTGTCAAAGGTACCCGCTTTTTCAACTGCAGCCTTCCAGAGGTATACGCCGTTGTAAGACAATACCATTGGGCTACAAGTCACGCGGCCCTCTTTAGCCACTGCGGCTGGCGCATCATTCGCGAGCCAGTCTTGGAAGTTTGCCTTGAAGCTATCGTTGGCAGGAGTATCGATGGACATGAAGTAAGTCCAGCAACCGAGGTGACCAACGAGGTCTTTAGTGGGCAGACCGCGGAATTCATCCTCTGAAAGCGAGAATGACACGATCGGGCAGTCATCAGAGGTCAGACCAGAAGCGGCGATTTCTTTGAAGAAAGGTACGTTCGCGTCTCCGTTAATCGTGTTGACCACGCAGGCATCGCCCGAAGCAGCAAAGTCTTTGATCTCAGCAACAATTTGCTGGAAGTCAGTGTGTCCAAAAGGTGTGTAGTTACCAGCGGAGACGGCAACGTCACCCTCATAACGGATACCGCCACCAATGTTTTCGACTGGAATACCCTTAGAAAGTAGGTACTCGAACAGCACGATGTTGGTCGTTTGCGGGTAAACATAATCCGTACCAATCAGGTAGAATTTAGTGTATCCCTCTTCGAGCAAGTAATCGACTGCAGGAATGGCTTGCTGTCCGACCGCTTCAGCCGTGTAGAAAATATTGGGCGACTCTTCCTCACCCTCGTACTGGACGGGGTAGAAAAGCAGGCCTTTATATTTTTCGAAGACTGGCAGGACGAACTTGCGACTGACTGATGTCCAGCAACCGAACACGGCAGATGCCTCATCTTTGGCAAGCAGTTCTTCCGCCTTTTCAGCAAAGGTCGGCCAATCAGAGGCACCGTCTGCCTCGACGGGCTCGATCATTTTGCCGAGCACACCACCGCTGGCATTGATTTCATCAAAGGTGAACAAGAGGACGTCACGCAGTGAGGTTTCGGAGATCGCCATCGTGCCACTCAAAGAGTGCAGGATGCCAACTTTGACAGTATCGTCAGCGCAATCGTCAGCGCGAACTGTGGACGCAGAAAGAGCGAACGCAGCTACAGCAACCAGCGATAGGATTTTTTTGAATGAATTTTCCATTTTGTAATGATTCGTGAGTATTTTTCTAATTAAGAATGAAGCATAAAATATGGCTTCTATATAGCGTTAGCAGTACTGATGCCAAGCCTCAGATGTCCTGATTTTTTATCGTAACTAAAAAAGATTTTCACGCTTTTAGGATGTCTCGATCACTTACGCCTCTTGTAAATGGGCACAAAAAAAGCGCCCCTTACTACGGGGCGCTTTTCAAGAATGCTGGACAATGAACAAAAGCCTAATCGAGCACCGGGCGTTCGATATCTATCGCTTCTCCTTTATAAAAACGAATTTTACCCTCGACTCGCTGGTTGGTCGCTGGACGGCGCCCTTGGTAGGTGTAGACAAAATCGATGCGGCGATTCAGCGATGGCTCGTCTAGGGTGGGCTCACCGAGCTGCGCGATTACCTCCTCTGGGCTCATTCCCATGCGCAGGGGCGCCCACTTGGCGCTATCCATCCATGGAAAATTAACTTCCTGTTCGCGCTGTTTGACGGCAGTTACGACATTTTCGATGAGGCTGGGGCTGGCTTGACTACTGGTGCTTGCTGGCATCGAAGCCAGCACTTCTTGAGTAATTGAATCAAGCTGCTGAGTCTGAACGCCAGCCAGGCGAGCTTCGAGCTGCGCGACCTTAGCTGCGAGCGCTTCATACTCGGCGCGGGTGACTGCCTCCTGGCTTTGAGCCTGTAGGGCACTCAGACAAGGTAGAATAGCGAGGTAGAGAATAAATAGGAGTCCGTGTTGCTTAGCTTTCATAAAAAAGGGGGCTCACATATGTGAGCCCCCAGAAATAAACTAAGTTTTGATGCTAAAACAAGCTTAGAAGCTGTAAATCAGCTCAACTGCAGCTGTGTCTTGTTCAAGTGCTCCGAGTTCTTCAGTGCTGAACTCAACAAGACCGAATACGTTGTCAGAGAATGCATAGCTAGGAGAAATAGTAAGTTTCTCATAGTCTACACCCGCGTAATCACCGTCCGTAATACGAACAGTAAGACCAGCATCGCCCATAGCGTAATAGATCATAGCCATTTGTACGTCTAGCACGTCAGCACCAGCGCCGTCTTCAGTGTTCACTGTTTCAACAGCAAAAGTGAAGTCACCGAGATCATATGACGCCCATGCGTTAACAGTTTCATAACCCGGATCATCCGCATAGATGAACTTGACGGTTAAGTTATCGATACCGTTGTAAGCAAGGAGGTATTCGAAGCTGTTAGTACCTGAGTTTGTATCACCAACCCATACTCCATAATCGATGTCGCCGATGGAACCGTCAGCAGATGCACCAACTGCGTAACCAGCGGAATACAGTGGAGCGCCACCTGCACCAGCGTAGCTGAACTGGTAAAGACCCGTCGCATCGTAGGTTTCGAAACCTTGGTAGCTAAGGATGTTACCGAATGTGAACGACAATGAGTCACTGTACTGATAAGAAATTGTTACAGTTTCGAAATCAGTTACACCTACACCGTCGAAAGACAGCTCTGCAACAGCAGAATATGCGCTTTCAGCAGGTGTGAAGGCGAAGCCGAGTTCAAACTCAGCAACACTTGTTGCTGTGTCGTTAACACCATCACCGTCGGTGAGGGCCATGTCGATATAACCATAAGCACTCAGATCTTCCGTGAGGACAATCTCAGCGTTTGCAGTCGCGCCGAAAAGGGCAGCACCTGCAAGGAGGCATGTAATTTTGTTTTTCATATATATGTTTTTTGTTTGTTTTTGTTGTTTTGCTGTTTGAACAAGCAAGTTGATATGCTGTTCAGACGGCGCATAAGTTGATTACTAAGATGGAAAATGCAAGCCTATTCTTAATAATGCTTAGTTTAGAGACTAAAAACATAGCAAAAATAAGACCAAACACTATAATTGACTCTATTTTTCTGACATTTGCGCAGTATCAGTTGCTTAAGTGACTTGTTTTCAATGATAAACCACTGTTATACAATGGGTTAAGCTCCACACTTGTGAAGTCGTAGCTTGCGCATAAGTGGTGCTAATACCACGGGAAGCCAGTAGTTTAGTCAAAAAGCGCCCTAATCTGAGTCCAAGGCTAATTTATACGCTCGCTTTCCACATGCTCGGCAAGGCCCAGAGCAAGAAAATACCCATTCCCAGGCACAAAATCGCAGGTAGCCCGAAGCCAAGCGGTAAAAATCCCACTACTAGGGCCATGAGCCCCGCAATCATGGCAAAGGGTAGTTGCGTGCGTACATGGTCAAGCGATTCCACCCCTGAGGCAATCGAGGCCACAATCGTCGTATCCGAGAATGGACTGCAGTGGTCGCCAAATACTGCGCCACTAAAGACGGCACCAATCGCCGCGACGACCAAGCGGTCGCGCTCCAGATCGACCGCGCCCTCTGTCAGTGAAAAGATGACAGAAATCGCCAGTGGCATGAGCACCCCCATCGCCCCCCATGAGGTGCCCGTAGAAAACGAGATCAGCGCGCCCAACACAAAGATTACTGCCGGTAGCAAAGCCACGGGCAGATGCCCTTGCAAACTCTCGCTCAAGTAAGCCGCCGTGCCCAACTGGCTGATCGCCGCGCCCAACATCCACGCGGCAATCAAGATCAAGACTGGTCCCGCGATCTCCCGCACGCCTGAGAGAAAAACCCTCGCCTCGCTCTTTGCTACAGATCCCCGCCTAGCGAAGGCATAGCTACCCGCCGCTACCAGTGATGCCAGAATACTCGAAGCCACTAATATCTGCGGCACGTAGACCTCCGCCTCTCCATAGGATTCGGCAAACTTGCTTAGACTTAAGGGCAGCAGGGCTTCTGAACCGATCACATAGGTCAGCGTAGGAATCGAGAGCGTCAGCACCGCTATCGGGATAATGGCTAAGCCCCAATGCCCCGCCTGAACAGCCTCCTCGGGCCCAGGAGGCGCCTGTCTTTGCCCTTCTCGCGCGGTCCGCTCCGCCACGCCCATCGAGCCAGGGTTAAACTCCCGCCAGATACAGACCAAAGCCAGTATTAGCGCGAACCAACAATAATAGTTGGCGGGCAAGGACTTAAAAAAATAGCCATAAGCACTGACCTCGCCCTGCCCAGCCAGCAGAAAACCCTCACGGATCATCGAAAGTTGAAACGCGATCCAAGTAGAAATAAAGGCCAGGCAGGCCACCGCCGATCCTGTGGTATCCGCTAGGTAGGCCAGCTTCTCGCGCGAGACCCCACAGCGATCTGCCGCCGATCGCAAGAGCCGCCCGATCAGCATCGTGTTAGCCAAACCATCAAAAAAGACCAGTAGCCCAAAACCAAAAACCGTAGTCTGCATCCGTTTGTGCGGTGCGCGGCCCGACCCAAGTAGTTTTTTAACGAGCCCTTGTAGTCCGCCACCCGCTTCAACAAGCGCAACAAAACCACCGAGAATCAGTGTAAAAAGCATCGCGCTCAATTTCCAGGAAGACCCAAAAATCGGCCAAAATTGATTCAAGACTAACTGCTCGATCGCGCCTAAGACCGAACCACCCGCCAGCAAGAGCGCCCCGCAAAGCGCTCCGATTAGAAGCCCAAGGAGCGCACTGCGTGTAATCAAAACCATGGCCAAGGCTGCCAGGCTTGGCCAGAGCGTGCTCCAAGTGCTCTCGCAGCCAGCCAAATACCCGCTCATAACCAAGACGGTAATCGTAGCTCCGAGACTCATCCATCCGCGACCAGTGGTTCCTTTCTGCATGTTTGTTAAGCCTGTGCGCATTTTCAAATTTGTCGAGTTTCCAGCAGAAGCTTACCTCCTAGTTACTTAAAATGCTGATGAATAGATTTATACAAAATCAAGATTCAGCGATTTTTGCCATTATTGGCCTCCGATACGCAGTGCTCACGCGATAGATCGGCAGATGCGCGTATCGGTGGCCGATTTAGAAAATCATTTAAATAAAGTAAAATATCAGCTAAAGATTACAAAGTTCATCTGATCGCTTGCAATCAGACTACAATTTTGTTTTATTTAACACTCATTTATACACTAATTATGAAAAAACTACTACTTACTTCACTACTTATGTTGTGTGCTTCACTCGCCTATGCTGGTTCTGGCTGCGGTGGTGGTGGCTGCGACTCTGACAAAAAAGACGGCAAATCCGACTTCTCTCAAAATAAAACAGTCTTAGCCGGTAGCTGCGGCAGCTGCGGCGGTTGCGGCGACAAAAAAGATAAGGCACCAAAAGCTGACTTCTCTGAAAATAAAACTGTCTTAGCAGGTGGCTGTGGTGGTTGCGGTGACAAAAAGGATAAAAAGGATAAAGCGCCAAAAGCTGACTTTTCTGAAAATAAGACAGTCCTAGCCGGTGGCTGCGGCGGTTGCGGCGACAAAAAGGATAAGAAAGACGGCAAATCCGACTTTACTGCGCAACTTTTGGCAATAGTTTAAACCATATTAGAACATAACAGTCAAAGCCTTACGGATTATGTTCGTGAGGCTTTTTTATGCCCAATTCACTCATCGAATTTACATAAATACAAATAGACTGAATTCTCGACTTGCATTAACATATCAATATATCATGATATGTTGATACTACATAATGACCATTTTTAAACAGACGAAGCCCTACTCAGCTAAAGGGCAGCTACTGGCTGACCTCTTTGCCAAGCGCATCCTTTTTCTTGATGGTGCCATGGGCACGATGATTCAGCAGCACAAGCTGGTTGAGGACGACTTCCGCGATGATTCTTTCGTAGATGTCAAAGGGGACTTAAAGGGCAACAACGACATTCTATCGATCACACGCCCCGATATCATCGAAGACATCCACCGTGCCTTCTTAGAGGCCGGCGCGGACATGGTCGAGACCAACACCTTTTCCGGCACGACCATCGCCCAGGCTGACTACGCTCTTGAGCACCGCGTGCGTGATATCAACCTCGCCGCCGCAAAGCTCGCACGCAAGGTCGCCGACGAAATCTCCGAGAAAGAAAATCGGCCTACTTTCGTAGCTGGCGCGATAGGTCCGACAAATCGTACCGCTTCCATGTCACCTGACGTCAACCGTCCAGAATACCGTGCCACCAGTTATGACGAACTTTACAAAGCCTACTACGAGCAGACCGAAGCGCTCGTTGAGGGCGGGGTCGATCTTCTCCTCCCTGAGACAGTCTTTGACACGCTCAATCTCAAAGCCTGCCTCCACGCTATCGCCGATTTTCAAGACACGCTCGACGAGCACCTACCAGTCATCGTCTCCGTCACCATCACCGATCAGTCTGGGCGCACCCTTTCCGGTCAAACTGTCGAAGCCTGCTGGAACTCGATCCGGCATGCTCGGCCCCTCTGCGTTGGGCTTAACTGCGCCCTCGGGGCCGACTTAATGAAGCCCTTCCTAGAGGAGCTGTCTCGCGTGGCCGACACTTACGTTCATGTCTATCCAAACGCTGGCCTGCCCAACCCCCTTTCCAAGACCGGCTACGACGAAACACCCGAACACACCGGCAGCGCGGTTGCAGGCTTTGCTAAAGCAGGTCTCGTCAACATGGTCGGTGGTTGCTGCGGCACGACACCCGAGCACATCGCCGCTGTGGTTAAAGAAGTTTCGCCATTCCCACCACGTGCCGTCCCCACCGCTGCCCCTGCCCAGCGACTTAGCGGCCTTGAAGCATTCAATATTGTCAAGGGTGAAACGCCCTTCGTAAATATTGGCGAGCGCTCCAATGTGACGGGTTCTCCACGTTTCAAAAAACTTATTAAGAACGACGACTTTACCGGCGCACTCGCGATCGTCCTTTCCCAAGTCGAGAAAGGGGCACAGATCATCGATATTAACTTCGATGAGGGCATGCTCGATGGCGAAGCCTGCATGACGCGCTTCCTCAACCTCATCGCCTCGGAACCCGATATTTGCAAAGTACCTGTCATGATCGACAGCTCGAAGTGGTCGGTCATCGAAGCCGGCCTCAAGTGCGTCCAAGGCAAGTGTATCGTCAACTCAATCAGTCTCAAAGGGGGCGAAGACGAGTTCCGTGCTCAGGCCAAGAAAGTCATGCGTTACGGAGCCTCCGTTATCGTCATGGCCTTTGACGAGAAAGGACAAGCTGCGACGAAAGACGAAAAAATCCGCATCGCCGAGCGCTCCTTTAAGATTCTGACCGAAGAGGTCGGCATGGATCCGCAGGATATCATCTTCGACCTCAATATCCTCACTGTCGCTACTGGTATGGAGGAACATGATAACTATGCTGTCGACTTCATCGATGCCGTCGAGGAAGTCAAAAAACGCTGCCCTAGTTGCCGCACCAGCGGAGGTCTTTCCAACGTATCCTTCTCCTTCCGAGGCAACAACCCCGTGCGCGAGGCGATGCATGCCGCCTTCATTCATCACGGCATCGCTAAGGGCCTGGATATGGCCATCGTCAATCCTGGGATGCTAATGCCTTACGAGGAGATCGACCCCGCCTTCAAGGTGCTGGTCGAAGACGTCCTCCTTAATCGTAAGGAAGATGCGACGGAGAAACTCATTGATTTCGCCGAAGCTATCAAAAACGGCAGCGTGACGCTTGGTGCCGGCACAGCGGAGGAACGCATCAAGGCCGCCATGGACAAAGGCATGGACACTCTGCGCACACTCTTCGAACGTGCCACCAAGGAAAATAATCCCGAAGTTCTCGAAGCCTTCCTAAAATCTGGCGCCGGAGCCATATCATCCGAAGCAGAAAAAAAAACGGCTGACTTAAAAGAAGACTGGCGCCAAGGCACTGTCGAAGAACGCCTCTCCCACGCACTTGTCAAAGGTATCGTCGCGCACATTGATGGCGACACAGAGGAAGCACGGCTCAAATACGATCGTCCTCTCGAGGTGATCGAAGGCCCGCTCATGGATGGGATGAAGGTCGTAGGTAAACTCTTCGGTGATGGTGACATGTTCCTACCCCAGGTGGTCAAAAGCGCGCGTGTCATGAAGCGCGCCGTCGCTCACCTACTACCCTTTATGGAGGCAGAAAAGGCCGACACAACCGCCAGCTCCTCCGCGGGTAAATTCCTGATCGCTACAGTCAAAGGCGACGTGCACGACATCGGTAAAAACATCGTCGCCGTCGTGCTCGCATGTAACAATTACGAGGTTAAAGACCTAGGCGTGATGGTCGACTGCGATACCATCCTCAAAGAAGCTCAAGAATGGGGAGCCGACATCATTGGTCTCTCGGGTCTGATCACCCCCTCGCTCGACGAAATGATCTCCAATGCCGATGAGATGACTCAGCGAGGCTTCACCCAGCCCTTGCTTATCGGTGGCGCCACCACTAGTAAGGCGCACACCGCGATCAAAATAGCCCCTCACTACGAGCAACCCGTTGTCCGCGTGGGTGACGCCTCCCTCGTCACGGAAATCTGCAACAAGCTGATCAACCCCAAGACCCGAGAAGCCTTCGCCAAAGAAGTCGAGGCAGACAACGTCAAACAGCGCGAACACTTCGCCTTAGCCAACGCGAAAAAAGACCTCATGCCGATCGCTGAAGCTCGTAGTAAACGCTACACCTGTGATTGGGCGACAGCCGACCTCAAAATACCCAATAAGACTGGTGTCACCGTCAGTGACCACGTTCCGCTCGACCAGCTGGCCGAATACTTTGACTTCTCCCCCCTCTTCTGGACATGGGAGCTCAAAGGTGTTTTCCCAAAAATCCTCACGCATAAGAAATATGGCGAGCAAGCCACTACCATTTATAAGGATGCCAAGATACTGCTCGATCAAATCATCCAAGAAAAACGTTTCCGCGCCCGCTCCGCAATAGGTCTCTGGCCTGCGAACGCCATTGGCGACGATATCGAACTTTATGATCCCAAGGGTGACATTCTCGGAGTTTTCCATACTCTGCGGCAACAAAAGCGTAAAGCTAGTAGCTCTGTCTACTATGCACCCGCTGACTTCGTCGCGCCCAAAGAGACTGGACGCCACGATGCCTGCGGTGCTTTTGTCTGCTGCATCGAGGGGGTAGATACATTAGCCGATGAGTTCGAAACCAATGGCGACGACTACAATTCCATCATGGTCAAAGCCATTGGTGACCGTTTCGCTGAGGCCCTAGCTGAATACACCCACCAGAAGGTGAGAAAAGAGCACTGGGGCTACGCCGCTGATGAGGCACTTAGCAACGATGACTTGATTAAAGAAAAATATCGTGGCATCCGTCCTGCCTCTGGTTATCCCGCCACCCCAGACCACACTGAAAAGCAAGTCATCTGGGATCTTTTAGAGGCGGAGAAAAACACTGGCGCAACCCTTACCGAGAACTTTGCCATGAATCCTGGCAGCTGCGTCAGCGGTCTCTATCTCGCTCACCCGAATGCCAATTACACTGTCGTCGGTCCAATCGCCGAAGACCAGATGGAAGACTACGCTAGGCGTAAAGACTTAGACCTCGAAGAATGCGAACGCTGGTTAGCACCGAATCGCGGCTATTGACCCCTTCGTAACGGGATACGCCCAGATATTAAAATAAGCCGTAAAGAATCTCTATTAAAGCACTGTGCTCGTCTGAGTATCGTAGAGGTCTAGACTTGAGGAAACGGCGGCTACAGCGGCAGCACAGGCGGTTTCTAAGCGTAATACATGCGCGCCTAGGTGGGCTAAGTTCCAACCGTTTTTGCGAAAGGTGTCTCGCTCCTTGGCCGACCAGCCGCGCTCGGCTCCTAATGCAATGACAGCGCTGGTGGCCGACTCTGGCAAGAGCTGCGGCAAGGAACCTACGGCCTCGTAGTTATCGAGGGCAATGTGAGCACCCTCGTCTTGTAGAAAAGAGATGGCTGACTGCAAATCGGTGTGCATTCCGACTTCGGGAACATGCGTACCGAAAGATTGCTCAGTACCCAGAAGAAGGCGGTCTTTCCACTCTTCGCTTGTCCAAAGACTGCTATGCGCGTAGGAAGGTTCACCGCGTTCTGATTCGAAGAAGTGTAAGTCCTGGACGCCCATACTGGCAGCCTCAAAGAGTATACGCTTAGCAGTATGTGGACGGGGCAGGCCTAGTAATAAGCGAATCGGTAAGGGCCTAGGCGCAGGTTCAGTGCCGACTATTTTAAGCGTTATCGAACCATCCGCCTCCACCAGTGTAACTTCGGCGCGGGCACGTAAGCCATTGACAAAACCTACGAAAACCTTGGTCCCAACTCGAGCGCGGAGCACTTCAAAGATATGCTTGGCACGATGATCGCTGCCTTCGAGGCGCATCCTCTCAAAAGGTGAGTCGAAGAGGATTAGATTCATACAAACATGAAATCACGATCGAGATAATCGCCGATAACTATTACCGGCGTCGGCCGAAACGACTCGTTGCGGAGTTACGCTTTCTGCGGCGCGGCTTTTCTGCGGTCGAAGTGCGGATGATAGGCTCGTGGAAGTAGTTAAAGTCTTCCAGTTTGTGCTGTGGAATCTGCTGGTCGATAAACTTTTCGATCGCATCAAGCTTAGCTTGCTCGTCCGGAGCGACGATAGTCGCCGCGTCGCCTTCACGCTGCGCACGGCCCGTACGGCCAATGCGGTGAACGTAGTCCTCCGCGTGCTCGGGCACATCGTAGTTTATGACGTGGGTAACGTTGGCAATATCAAGTCCACGTGAAGCGATGTCGGTCGCAACGAGGATCTTAATCTTACCGTTCTTAAACTGCTCGAGGGCCTTGGTGCGTGATTTTTGGGGCAAGTTCGAGTGCATAGCGGCGCAGCTGAGGCCCCGCTCTTCAAGCCAACGTGCAATACGATCCGCACCCACTTTCATTCGACAAAAGATGATCATACTATCGATCTCCATCTGTTCGATGAGGGCAATGAGCAGGTCAAACTTTTGCATCGCACCAACTGGGTAAATGAGGTGCTTCACGGTTTCAGCTGGCGTAAGCTTTATGCCGATGGTGACGTCGACTGGGTCTTTGAGACTTTTAGCGACTAAGCGCTTAATATCCTCCGAAACTGTGGCAGAGAAAAGGAGTGTCTGCCGGTTCTTGTTGCACATTTTGATAATGCGCTGAACGTCGTCAATGAAGCCCATGTCGAGCATCCTGTCGACCTCGTCAAGCACAAGGACTTCGACTGATTTGAGGTCAAAATTCTTCTGCTGCAAATGGTCGAGTAAACGACCCGGCGTCGCAATAACGACATCCGCACCTTCTTTAATCTCGTCGATCTGTTTGCCGTAGCCGACACCACCGTGGATGAGGCAGCACTTTGGCGCGCAATATTTACCGTAAGAGGCAAACTGATCCTCGACCTGAGCAGCGAGCTCGCGAGTGGGGCCAAGCACGAGGCAACGAGGCGCCGCGCCTTGCTTGTGACCTCCGAGTCGATGCAAGATGGGCAGCGCGTAGGCAGCAGTCTTGCCAGTACCGGTCTGCGCAGAGCCGATAACATCGCGGCCTTCAAGAATATGGGGAATAGATCCCGCCTGAATAGGAGTCGGCTCTTTGAAGCCGAATTCGTCGATAGATTTAAGGATAGACTCATCGAGTCCAAGTTCGTGGAAGGTCATAATTAGCTGTGGGATGAATGCCCGGCCAACATAATTACGCATCCGGGTCCGATGATAATCTGAACTTTTGAAAGCAAGAATGCTAAGAGTTCCAGATTGAAGAGTTCAGACAGTGCCTGCATTTAATTGAAGATCAAGGAGAAAGCTAGGTGCACATATTTCGCGCATTCAGTTACGCTAGACAAAATTATTAGAACGATTACTTCCTAAAGATGCGCCAACCTGTTAGGGTATCGAAAATTCGCTACGAATGACCGCCTGAAACACTGTGGCCATTATTTACTATTACTCATCATAAGCTTGAGCTCGGTCATACTATGCCCGATAATTAAATAATGAGTTCTACCTACCGAGGACGTATTGCGCCGACACCGACGGGCTATTTACACCTTGGACATGCGCGCACTTTTTGGATCGCAATGGAGCGGGCTAAGGAAGCAGGTGGCCAACTTATCTTTCGCGACGAAGACCTGGATCCGCAGCGCTGCAAACAAGAGTTCTCGCAAGGTGCAATCGAAGACCTGCGTTGGTTTGGCTGCGACTGGCAGGAGGGACCCGACGTAGGAGGCAGCGTAGGCCCCTACCGACAAAGTGAACGCCTGGCTACATTTATGACCGCATGGGAACAACTGAAAGATAGCGGCTATATTTACCCCTGCGAAAAATCGCGCAAAGACGTGGCTCGGGCCGCGCAAGCACCTCATGCAGACGAAGAAGTAAGCGAACCAATCTACCCTGAGAGCTGGCGCCCTCCCTTTGGCCATGGCAAAGACGCCCAAAGTCCTAAGGATAGCAATTGGCGCTTCCGCGTGCCTGAAGACCGCACAGTAGAATTCGACGACATTCGACTAGGTCCCTGCGCTTTTGATTGCCTACGCGACTTTGGCGACTTCCTTGTCTGGCGCCGCGATGGCGTGCCCGCTTATGAACTCGCCGTAGTAGTGGACGATGCAGCCATGCAGATCAGCGAAGTCGTACGCGGCGAAGACCTGCTCATCTCAACTGCGCGGCAGATTTTACTTTACGAAGCGCTTGGCCTGCAGCCGCCACGATTTTACCACACGCCCTTACTTTGCGATACGAGTGGGCAACGGCTTGCCAAACGGAACCGCTCGCTCACACTCCGCGAACTAAGAGAAGCTGGTCACCAAGCAGAAGACCTCCGCACATCGGAAGATTGGTGGTCAGGACTCGAGGATTAAATTGACTACGCTAGAGATAGTGCGACAGCAAAAAAGCCTGCGGTAATAATTTATACCATGTACTTGGGATTCCAAAATCTTCTAGCATGGCAATTCGTCAAATTGATTTAACACTTTGCCAGAAGCGCGCCTAGCCATCGCGCGGTGATGAGCACGCAAACCAAGCCCGAAAGTAAAAAAACGGCTACAGTAAAACCAACGGAGGCCACGAAACCAAAGTAGCCGAAGCTGGCAATGATCATGGCCACTGGCAGCCAGTCACTATGCAAACGCCGAATCTTGGCAGCACGGTATGCGGATAAAAAAAATGGAGCGGCACCAAGCAATAAAGTGAAACAAAGGCAAGCCATGCTAAGTAAGTGAAGCAAAATCAGAAACTCATCCTTACGAATTACATACTCTGAGAATACTGCTAGCAAGAGGGCGTTGCTTGTGAAAATGAGGGTAAGCAGAAGTCGTAAAAATAGCGGAGATATGCGGGGCTCGCTACCTGGGTCTTTGGGGGTGGAGCGAAGGTAATAGCCAAACTTGAGCAGCTCTAAACCGAGCTTGGATAAATCAAAAGCTCCTCGCTTCCAATGCAAGGTTAACGAGTGCCTCGAAAGGCTTGCTCTAGCCTCAAAGAGTCCTGTTTGATTTTTTGCAAGCCGCTCAGAAAGCCAAGCGCAGGCCACGCAGGACATACCCTGGATCTCGAAGACCGCCTCGACCGATTCGCCGCCGCCCAATTCGACTCTACGTTGTGCCTCACACAGAGCATCAATATCAATATCATAGAGACGGCGATCTTTAACCGGTGGGGAGGCTCGGTCTTGCAGGCGGTAGAAATCGCCCATGCCGCCATCTTTGATTAACAGATAGACTTGCTGGCAACCAGAGCAGCAAAATTCGCCGACACCAGAATCTTGGATATAGGCCGTCGCGCAGTGTCTGCATAGATTCTGCATCGAAGTTGTGGGAAAAAATTAGTTCAGAGAAAAGATATGATTTTGATGCGGTGCTTGGTTAACGCAACCTAAACGCAAAAGGCACTCAGGCTCAACAATGGACCGAGCGACTAATAAATCGGGTGCGCAAAGCATGGCTTAAAGGTTGATCTTTCAAGAATATACGACCAGATAAATCTTAACCCTGTAACTATGCCGACTACCAACCCCAAGAAGATCGAGATATTGCTGATTGAAAATAAGGGGGAAGATGCGACCCAAGTGACCAAACATCTAGACCTATCCAAGCTAGATTTCAATGTCAGTGTAGCCACACGCTTAGCCGATGGTATCGAACAACTCAAGGCGCGACGTTTCGACCTCGCCCTACTCAATCTCAACCTGCCAGACAGTCGTGATATTGATACACTACACAGAGTTATAAAGGCCTCGCAAGGTGAAGCCATCATTGTGCTAACAGATACTGACGACGAAATACTTTCGCTCAAAGCACTCAAATTAGGCGCTCAAGATTCTCTCAACAAACAACGTATCAATAGCGAAGACATGCGCCGCTCAATCCTCCACGCTTTAGAACGTTCAAATTTAAATCGAAGTCTCGAAGCGCGCACTGAGGGGGTCCAATGCCAAGCCACTATTCTAGGCGACATCACCAATCAAAAAAAAGCGGAAGACGAACTCTTCAAATCTGAAAAACTAGAGTCGATCAGTTTGCTAGCTGGTGGTATCGCGCACGACCTTAATAACATGCTAACCGCCATCCTGGGTAACATCTCCATATTACGCATCGAGTTAGGCGAAGGCAACCAGCACTCGGCTAAACTTGTCGCCGCAGAAAAGGCAACACTCCAAGCCAGATTGCTCACTCAGCAGTTGCTCACATTTGCGAAGGGTGGCGCACCTGCACTAGAGGTGACCACAATTTCCGAGATGGTCGAGGAATGCGCGCAATTTATTCTTCGTGGATCGAAGGTGAAATGCAGTATCGAAAAAGAAGACGACCTATGGTCTGTCGATGCCGATAAGGGGCAAATTAGCCAAGTCGTTAACAACCTCATCATTAACGCTAACCAAGCCATGCCCGACGGTGGCGACATCCGCATACGCATGCGTAATCTGCAAGTGCGCCATTCAGAGGTTCCTGCGCTCAAACTGGGTGATTATATCTGCATCGAAGTTAGGGATGAAGGCATTGGTATCTCACCGCAGAACTTAAAAAAGATCTTCAATCCCTACTTTACCACCAAGACGAAAGGTAACGGACTCGGGCTCGCTTCCTCATACTCGATCATCACGATGCACAAGGGCACCATCACGGCCGAATCCTCCATCGGCAAGGGCTCGATTTTCAAAGTTTATTTGCCAAAGAGTATGCAAATAGCCCTCGCAAAATCTAATCACGTTGAAGCCGAGAAAGAAGAACCAGCTAATGAGAAAATCCACCGGGGCAAAGGCCGTATCTTAGTGATGGACGACATGGAAGCCATGATGATTGTCGCTGGCGAAATACTCACTGTGCTCGGCTACGACGTCGAATATTCGACAAATGGCAATGAAGCCATCAAAGCCTACAAAACGGCCAAAGATGCGGGAAATCCTTTCGACGCATGCGTCTTCGACCTCACCGTGCCCGGAGGTATGGGCGGCGAAGAAGCGGCTAATATTTTAATAGATTACGACCCAAATCTAGTAGCCATCGCCTCTAGTGGCTACACTACATCGGATGTGATGTCGGACTACAAAAATTCCGCCTTTAAAGCAGTCTTACCCAAGCCCTACAGAATTAAAGAAATAAGCGAAGTGCTCCACGAATTACTCAACTCATAGCACGATTTCATGGCACAAGATCCCACACCTCCCTTGAGTGAAGATAGCCTCGCAGCGCTTGCTTCTATTCCTGTTCAAGAGACACCCTCCCCCGGCTACGTCGTCCATCTCGACCAGTTGGAAAAAAACTGCCAACTCTTACAAACAGTCGCCGAGTGCTCGGGCGCCAAGGTGCTACTCGCACTCAAAGGTTTCGCCTGTTTCAGTACTTTCCCACTCATTCGTAAATACCTAAAGGGCACAAGTTCCAGCGGCCTACACGAAGCTCTGCTCGCCCAAGAATCCTTCGGTGGCGAAGTCCACGTTTACTCTCCCGCCTATAAACCTGAAGAAATTCAAGCACTCAGCCGCTTCGCACGCAGTCTCGTTTTCAATTCCGCACAACAGCTCAACAAGGGACTGACTGCACTTGAAGGCCACCGCCGTCCCGAGCTCGGGCTTCGCGTGAATCCCGAATACTCTGAGGTAGAGGTCGATCTCTACGATCCCTGCGCCCCCTCCACCCGCCTTGGCACAACGCGCGCCGCACTCGACCATGCAACCGCCAACTTACCCCCTGATCTGCTTAAGCAAATCGATGGTCTCCACTTCCATGCACTTTGCGAACAAGACGCCGATGCATTGGAGCATACCACGGAGGCCTTTGAGGCGAAATTCGCCGATCTCATTCCAGGGCTTAAATGGCTCAACTTCGGCGGCGGCCATCACATCACCCGTCTTGGTTATGATCTGGAAAAACTCATCCGCGTGATCAAAAGCTTCCGTGAGCGTTACGATGTCGAAGTGTATCTGGAACCTAGCGAGGCCGTGGCACTTCATACTGGCGTCCTCGTCGTCACCGTGCTTGACTTGATCGGAACGAGCGGGCATCAGATCGCCATCCTCGACAGCTCGGCTACTTGCCACATGCCCGACGTCCTTGAGATGCCCTACCGCCCGAGTATCCTCGGAGCAGGCCAGCCCAACGCATATGCCCACACCTACCGCCTCGGCGGGATGTCATGCCTCGCTGGCGATGTCGTCGGCGACTACTCCTTCCCTCAACCACTAGAAATCGGTCAACGACTCACCTTCCTCGACATGGCGCACTACACCATGGTAAAAAATAACACTTTTAACGGCGTTCCCCTACCCGCGATCTCGCTCTATTCAGAAACCAATGGCCTCGAAACCGTGCGAAGCTTTGGCTACGAAGATTACAGGATGCGTCTTTCGTGATTCGCTTATTGAATATATATGATCAATAAGTAATCTAAAAAACATTGAAAAAAATACTCCAACCAAAAGGAATTTTCCTAGGCCTACTCCTACTGCTTATGGCCATCGCATCGACTCTGGTGGTTGCTAAACTACATGTAAGTCAAACGGCACCACCCGAAAAATCCGAAGCACCATGAGGCTTGGAGATGACTCCTAATTGGATCTGCTCCAAACCAGGGTCATGCCACGCTTCCATTTAGATTGGATCGTGCAAAACAATGGCAGTACTTATCTTGCGATGCCATTATATGACTACGAGCGCTGCAAAAATCGAGCAGTCACTTAATCAACTCACACCAAGTGCATTCAAAAAAGCACGCGCTAAAATCATATGTCCAAGCTCATTGGGATGCACCCGATCTGCACAGAGAGACTCCGTCGGCTGATGCGCTAAATAGTGATCAAAAGTGGCCTGCGTATCCACGAAAATGGCATCAAATTCGACCGCCAATTTTTTGGTAATTGTACCATAGGCATCCATCTTCAACCGCATAGGATCCTCGCGATTTGTTTCCAAGAAATAAGGCGTCATCAAAACGAGCCCGTCCAGCTGCGAACGGGTCTTCGCAAGCAGGCTGCGATAGACCAACTCATATTGTTCAGGCTCGACCTGCTCTGCACCCGGCTCGGAATCGAACTGCCGCCAGACATCATTGATACCAATCATAACCGAGAGCCAGTTAGGCTCCAGATCGAGCACGTCACTTTGCCAGCGTGCTTCGAGGTCGGTCACGCGATTACCACTGATTCCCGTATTCAAGACAGTTATGGGAGTCCCTGGTATCACTGCGCCCATGATACTATCAACAAAGCTTACATAGCCCCCACCTAAACTATTCCAGCGCTGCCCCACTGGGTGCTCGCGCCCACAATCTGTGATCGAGTCACCTATAAATAGTAAGGTCTGGTTTGCTTTGAATGGGTGACTCATCCCAAAAAAGTGCATCTACCCATCCACGACTGGCAACCTAAAATGCAGTCAGCGTCACATCGCATCACAGCCGGAGTTGCTATAGCTAGATAAATGTATATCAAGAATGTGCCAAGCTGCTAGACATTAGCTTAGGCTAAACGGCATCCACCTCTGCTGTCCACTTGGCGCGTGTAGCCTCGTCCACCAGGGCGACTTCGAAGCCGTTTTTAGCAATTTGTTTAAGTTCTTCATTGGTAAAATTTAGCCCCGCACTGAGTGCAGCATATTCGTCCTCGACGGAATTACCAAAAGAAAAAGGATCGTCCGTGCTAAGTGTGCAGCGGATTCCTTGGTCAAAGAGTTTTCGAATTGGATGATCTTCAAGCCTATCAATGACATCGAGTTTCACATTACTGATTGGGCATACGTCGAAAGTAGCATCAGCCTCCATGGCAAGTTCCATAACGGCATCGTCCTCAATCGCGCGGATACCGTGCTGTATGCGTTTAGTGCCGAGCACTTCAATTGCTTCGTGTACCTTGTTCGCACCATCGAACTCACCAGCGTGGGCTTTGGTTTCAAGTCCATGGGCGCGGGCTTTGTCCCAAAGCTTGGGTGTCCAATCCTCAAGAGGTAGGTATTCAACACCATGCAGGTCGATTCCCGCTAGACCATCCCAGGTAAGGCACTCGTCGAGGACGGGCTGGAGGACTTCGCTATAGCAGTTACGCGCCATACCCATAAAGACTCTTACCTCAAGACCTTTGGGAGCAGCGGAACGAATAGCACTAAGAATCTCTCGTCCCGGGATACCTAAAAATTCAATCATTCCTGCGTGAAATGAGGTCTCAACGTAACGGATATTCTGAGCGAGGTGCCCCGCAAAGATAACTTGCGCGGCCTCGTAGTAGCGATCTGGCTTATTAAACCATTGCAAGGCATGATCGATTAGGTGGGCCTCAAAGTCTTCGAAGCAGTTCCACTTGAAGTCTTTTGACCAGCACTCTGGCTGGTGACTGAACTTTTCTGGGTCAAGCTTCTGTAGAAGCTCATAAGGGAGCGCGCCTTCGATGTGTAAGTGAGTTTCGGTCTTGGGCAGACGATGAATAAAATCAGCGGTATCTGGCGTAATCGGAGCGTGCATAAAAGAAGCTTATAATAAAATATGTGAAATTTGCATGTGCCTAAGATAGTAGGCAGCGCTGGGAGCGCGACTTCTAAAAAAAGCCCGCCCTCGATGGAGGACGGGCTTTTTGGTTAAAATCTGAAAATGCTTAATCGTCTTTCTCTGTGCTGTCGTCAGTCTTTTTGGCTACCTTCTTAGCTGCCTTTTTAGCGGGCTTCTTAGCTGCCTTTTTAGCGGGTACTTCTTCGGAAGATTCGCTAGGCTCGACCTCAGATGGTGCTGATTCTTCAGCAGGCTCCTCCGTGACTGCCTCCTTCACTGCTTCTTTTGGGGCTTTCTTTTTAGCAACTTTCTTCTTGGGCTTTTTGCTATAGCCTTCATCATTACCATCAACGAATTCAATGAGCCCCATTTCAGCGGCATCACCAATACGTTGGCCGAGTTTGTAAATGCGAGTGTAACCGCCATTTCGATCAGTGAACTCGGTCACTAGCTCATCAAAAAGTTTAGCAACTGCGTTCTTATCACGAACACGGGCAATCGCGAGACGACGATAGTGTAGCTTGCGTGCCGCGTCGTTGGCTTTTTCCGCCTTCTTCGCGAGTGTTATAATTTTCTCAATAACTGGGCGTAAAGCACGTGCCTTGGAGATGGTTGTTTCGATGCGGCCGTGTGTAATCAGGGCAGTCATCAGATTGCCCATCATCGCGGAACGGTGAGGACCAGAAACGCCGAGTTTATGTTTTCTTTTGTTATGACGCATTGTCTAAATTTCTTATTATTGAAAGAGAGCGATTAAAGTTCGCTACCCTTTTCAAGAAGGCGTTCGTCGATTTTCATACCAAGGGAAAGACCGAGTTGCTCGAGCTTATCCTTGATTTCGTTGAGCGACTTTTTACCGAAGTTGCGATACTTGAGCATTTCTTGTTCGGACTTCATTGCGAGCTCACCAACTGTTGTGATGTTAGCGTTGTTAAGGCAGTTTGCGGCACGGACGGAAAGTTCGATTTCATTGACGCTCATGTTCAAAAGCTTGCGAAGGCGATTCTGCTCTTCGCTGATCTCCTTACTCTCACTCTCGAACTCGATGTCGTCCTGAGAAACTTCATCGAATACCTCAAGGTGGTGCTTGAGGATTGCGGCACTCTGCTTGAGTGCGTCGTCTGGAGTGATTCGCCCGTCTGTAGTGACTTCAAGGATCAGCTTATCGTAGTCCATTGATTGGCCGACACGGGTATTCTCGACGGAATACTTAACCAAGCGAACTGGGCTGAAAAGCGAATCAATCGGGATCACACCAATGGGTTGCTCGTCTTGCTTATTATCTTCACCAGTGCAGTAACCTCGGCCAACTTTGACTTCGAGCTCAGCGAGGAAACGCTGCGGCTTGTCTAGCGTACAGATGATTTGCTTAGGGTTGATGATCTTGAAGTTGGCATCCTCTTGGATATCTTTCGCTGTTACCATGCCGCCACGATTAACATCGATGAGCAGTGTGGCAGATTCGCGAGACTCGGAGATAAGGAGCACTTTTTTAAGGTTGAGCACGATATCAGTGACATCCTCGACCACGCCGTCGATGCTCTGAAACTCGTGCTGAACACCGTCGATCTTAATCGAAGTGATAGAAGCACCTTCGATCGAGCTAAGAAGCACGCGACGTAGTGAGTTACCAATTGTATGGCCATAACCGCTCTCAAACGGCTCGGCTGTAAATGTGGCAAATGTGTCTGTCGCGGTGTCTTCGACTTTGGACAGACGGTTGGGAAGTTCAAATTTTCCTAAGCGCTTTGGCATAATGGACTTTTCTCTAGCTGGTTACTGTGAATTGCGATGAAACGAAGATCTGGGCCGAACTAGCGGCTGTAGAATTCAACGATCAATTGAACGTTAATCGATTCTTCGGTTTCTTCAGAAGTGGGAAGTCGATTAACGGTGGCTTTAAGGGCGTCGGCATTGAGTGTGAGCCACTCAGGGACGGTGCGTGCTTGGCTCTCTTCGATACAACGAGTCGCTAGCTGGCGAGAGGAGGTGCGCTCACGCACTTCAATCTCTTGACCTTCTTTGACCATAAAACTGGCGATGTCTGTTTTGATGCCGTTGACTGCGATGTGACCATGGCCGACAAATTGGCGAGCGGCAGCTCGAGACTTAGCAAAACCAAGACGATAGATTACGCTGTCGAGACGGCATTCTAGCATCTTGAGGAAAATTTCACCTGTTACACCACGAGTCGCTTTAGCTTTTTCGAAAGTGAGGCGGAATTGCTTCTCGGTCATGCCATACATGAAACGAAGCTTTTGCTTTTCATTAAGGCCGACTGCATAGTCGCTTGACTTACGACGCAAGCGAGGGCCGTGCTGACCGGGAGGGTGCGGCTTGCGCTCAAAAGCTTTAGTCGGGGCAAAGATTGCCTGACCGAAGCGGCGGTTGATACGTGTTGTGGGTCCTGTGTAACGGGCCATGGTGTTGTTTTCTAATTATCTGCTAACTAATTTATATGTGTCTATCTGGCAGAGTCAGATTAGACACGACGACGTTTCGGCGCTCGGCAACCATTGTGAGGGACCGGAGTCACGTCCACGATTTCGGTTACGATCATGCCTAAAGATTGGAGTGCGCGGACAGCGGAATCGCGACCCATACCAGGACCGTTCAACTTAACGACGACTTCTTTCATTCCGTGCGACATGGCTACACGACCAGCGTCTTGAGTGACGACCTGTGCTGCGTAGGCAGTGGACTTACGAGAGCCACGGAAGTTGCACTTGCCGGCACTTGACCAAGAAATGACGTTGCCGCGAGAATCACAGAAAGTGACTTTAGTGTTATTGAAGGTGGCGAGCACATTAACAATACCCGATGTAATGTTCTTACTACCTTTGGCACGGCGGATTTTTACACCGTCTAAATCGCTTTTAAGAAGATCTTCTGCTGTGACTTCCTTCTTCTTTTCAGGCTCAGCACCCTCTTCAGTAGAAGCTGCTACTGCTTTTTCTTCATCAACGGATGTGTTTTCTTCTTCGCTCATAGGAAATTCCTTTCAATAAATGTAGGTGGCCTTACTATCGTCGGACTGGCTTAACAGCACCCTTTCGGGTGCGGGCATTTGTTTTTGTGCGTTGGCCACGAACTGGAAGACCACGCATATGGCGCATACCACGAACACTGCGAATAGCGGAAAGGCGCTTAAGATTAGCAGTACGCTCACGGCGAAGATCACCTTCAACTACGTATTGCTTCTCGCCCACGATTGACGCTAGCTTATTAACCTCTTCTTCACTCAGGTCACCAGCACGACGGTCTGCATCGAAACCGGACTCGGCGACGATTGCAGCAGCGCGAGTTGGCCCAATGCCATAAATATAACGAAGCGAGTAAACTAGCTTCTTGTTTGCGGGGATATCGACTCCAAGGATACGTGGCATGATATTTAAAAGGTTGGTTACCCGCTAGGATGCGGGAAAACGGTGGAAAATAGTGATTTAAGATGGTTTGAAAAGTTAATTCTTCGGAATTGTTAAGATTTCCGGCTCCCCGTTGGTAACGAGTACGGTATGCTCAAAGTGAGCGGAGGGCTTACGGTCACGGGTAACGGCAGTCCAGCCGTCTTCAAGCATGTCAATTTTACCGGTGCCGAGGTTGATCATGGGTTCAATCGCGAGGCACATCCCTGGTTTGAGGAGGGAACCGCTGCCACGACGTCCGAAATTAGGAATTTGTGGTAGCTCGTGCATGGTTTTACCAACACCGTGGCCAACGAATTCGCGGACGATTCCGTAGTTGTGACGTTTAATAAAGCGTTCGACCGCATTAGAAATGTCGCCAACTCGGTTACCAGCTCTGGCAAAACTAATTGCATAATTGAGCGATTCGCGGGTGGCATCGATCAAAGCTGCGTTTTCGTCAGCAACTGGCTCGATGAGCACAGTATGTGCATTATCGCCGATAAAACCTCGGTGACGCACGACAACATCAATCGAAACAACATCTCCAGCTAGGATCGTGCGGCGCATCGTGCCGATTCCGTGGACAATTTCTTCATTCACAGAGAGGCAGGTGTAAGCAGGGAAGACGTGATCGCCGTTACGGTAATTGTGACAAGCGCTTTCGGCTCCGAGCTCTTCGATTGCTTTGCGGCCGAGCTGATCGAGATCGTAAGTGGTTATCCCCTCTTCTACCGAGTCAACGAGGCGTTTGAGAACGGTCGCGGCGATTTGGCAGGCTTCGCGGATCGATTGAATTTCTTCGTCTGAGCGAATGTATTTCATCGAATTACGGAGTGAGTGGATGAATCAAAGAACAAAAGTTGAGGAACGAAGAGACAATAAGATCATTGCACCTTCGGAGAATAGCCGTGGTCGCGTTGGTCGCGGGATTATGCTGGGTTTAAGAACCAAGAGATGATTCCCAAAGCAAAAAGTGCGATGCCTATAAAGAGAAGCGGGCGCCAAGCAGTCCAAAAGTTCTGTAGGCTGGCGGTGTCGACTAGTTGCTTGTTACGGGCAGCGGAACGGCCACGAATCTTACCCTTCTTAAGGAAGCCATCGTAGTGGCGCTGCAAGAGGTAGGTTTCGATTTGGCGCATGGTGTCAAGAAGCACACCTACGGTGATCAACATACCGGTGCCACCGAAGAAGATGGCGACGCTGAAAGGCACGTTGTATGTGAAGAGCAAGAAGTCGGGGAAAACTGCAATCACTGTGAGGGAGATCGCGCCGAAAAGCGTGAGGCGCGTCATGATGTGATCTAGGAATTTCGCAGTAGGCTCTCCTGGGCGAACGCCAGGAATGTAACCACCGTTTTTCTTCAAATCGTCAGCGATTTGTATCGGTTTGAACATCATGGAGACCCAAAAGTAGGAGAAGACTAGGATAAGAAGGCCAAAGATGATATAATAAGCGAGTTGCCCTTGGCCGATCGAATCTGCGAAGTCGTTGAAAAAACGCATCCCTGTGGCACTGCCGAGGTAAGCAAGGATCTGCGCGGGGAACATAAGAATTGCGCTACCGAAGATAACGGGCATGACACCTGCGTAATTCACCTTGAGTGGAAGAAAGGAGCTTTGACCACCGTACACCTTACGACCAACAACACGTTTAGCATACTGGACAGGGATCTTACGCTGGGCTTGAGTGATCGCAACAAGCGCAGCGGTCACAGTAAAAAGTAGCGCTAGCATGAGCACACCTTCAGGCACGCCGAGTGAAGTGCCCTCCGAACCTATAGGAGCAACGAACATTTGATAGGCCGCTGCGACTGCCCCAGGCAGGCCTGAAATAATACTTACAGTGATCAGTAGCGAAATACCATTACCTATTCCCTTCTGCGTGATTTGCTCGCCGAGCCAAACCATAATCATAGTCCCACAAGTAAGAAAAATCGTACCTGTAATCAGAAAAGGGACCTGGGAGGCAATCACAACGTTACCGTATTGCGCAGGATTAAAGCCTTGCCCAATCAAACTGGCAGGATTGGTCGAAAGCGCTACGAGGAGAAGCAATCCTTGGACGACACAAATCGCGAGTGTTAGGTAACGAGTGTATTGGTTAATCTTTTGACGACCGACATCACCCTCTTGCTGGAGACGAGCGATAACTGGGAAAACAGCACCGACTAGCTGCATAATAATCGACGCGCTGATGTAAGGCATGATACCCAAGGCGAAAACCGCACCGTTGAGCAAAGCTCCTCCGGTGAACATATTGAACATGCCGACAAGACCGCCGCCTGAATTTGCTTGGTCCGCAAAGAAGTCCTGGATCGGACCCACATTCATACCCGGAAGTGGAATGTTGGCACCGACACGCGCGATGAACAACAGCGCCAGCGTGAAGAAAATCTTCTGGCGAAGTTCAGGAATCTTCAGCGAATTTGTAAAAGCAGAAAGCATCTGTGGCGTGTCCTAGTGCGAATCCAAAAAAAGTCGAATTTACGATTCCTCATTATCCTCTGTTTCAGATTCTTCAATCTTTCCACCAGCAGCCTCGATCTTACTCTTGGCAGTAACGGAAACTTTGCAGACCTTGACTGTGTAGGCTTTAGAGAGCTCGCCGTTACCGAGGAGCTTGATGCCTTGATCGTTGTCGCGGACAAGGCCTGCGGTGATCAGAGACTCACGATCCACTGTATCACCTTCGAGCTTTTCGAGTTGTCCGACGTTGACCAGTTGGTAAGAGACTTTAAAGTTCTTGTTGTTGAAACCACGGCGTGGAAGTTTACGATAGAGAGGCATTTGACCGCCTTCGAAACCGATGCGGATACCCCCACCAGAGCGAGCCTTTTGGCCCTTGTGCCCCTTACCGGATGTCTTACCATGGCCGCTACCTTCACCTCGTCCAAGACGTTTGGTGGGGTGTGTGGCACCTTTGATAGTTGGAATATTTTCGAGATTCATGTGTTTAGATCTTTAGACTTCAGCTACGGCTTCGCCGAAACGGATATTTTGAATTTCCTCATGAGAGCGCAACTGAAGCAGCGCAGCCATCGTCGCATTGACCATAGCGAGGTGATTGTTTGAACCGAGGGATTTGGAAAGGATGTTTTTAACACCAACGGATTCGAGCACCGCACGGCAACCACCACCAGCGATAACACCCGTTCCGTCCGACGCGGGCCGTAGGAGAACTTTGCCGCCATCAGCCTCGCCGAGAACATGGTGAGGAATCGTATCGTTACGAAGGTTAATCTTAACAAGATTCTTCTTGGCTTGCTCAGTGCCTTTACGGATGCACTCAGGAACTTCCTTCGCTTTACCGTAGCCGACGCCGACTTCGCCTTTTTGATTACCAACTACGACGAGTGCTGCGAAGCTGAAACGGCGACCGCCCTTTACAACTTTAGCACAACGGTTGATGTGAACAACCTTCTCGACGTATTCTGGAGTTTCTTCCGGCTCGTCCTTCTGGGAAAATGATCTATTTTGTCTGCTCATATAGGAGTTCTTTAAAATTGTAAGCCGCCTTTGCGAGCTGCTTCGGCGAATGTTTTAACGCAGCCGTGGTAGCGCCGACCAGAGCGGTCAAAAACAACAGATTCGACACCAGCTGCCTTAGCTTTTTCAGCGATAACATTACCGAGCGCGAGTGCACCGTCGTTGTTAGCCTTCACGTCAGCATCTTTGCCACCCACCGAGGATGCATAAGCCATTGTGTGGCCTGCGACATCGTCGATGCACTGCGCATAGATGTGTTTGTTGGAGAAATGCACCGCAAGACGTGGGCGCTCTGCAGTGCCTTTGACCTTCTTGCGAATACGATAACGGCGCTTTTGCGCGAGAGAGTTTTTCTTCTGGAGTTTCATATCTGTGACTCGACTGGAAATTAAGCGGACTTCTTCCCCTCCTTGCGGCGGACATATTGGCCAACGATGTGGACACCCTTGCCCTTGTAAGGCTCGGCTGGGAAGTAGGAATAGATCGTTGCAGTGATTTCTCCCACCATGTGCTTGTCTGCACCAGAGACGGAAATTTTTGTATTCTGATCTACTTTAACTGTGATCCCTTCCGGGATCTTCACTTTGATTGGATGCGAATAACCAAGCGCAAGGTCGAGCAAATCGCCCTCAAGCACTGCACGAAAACCAACACCTTTAATCTCAAGTTTCTTTTCGTAACCATCGACGACGCCGATCACCATATTATTAATGATCGAACGAGCGGTGCCGAACATAGCGCGGGCGTGTCGACTACTGTCCGCAGGTGTTACACGAATCTCGTCATCAGCGAGTTCGATGTTGATCGAACCGTCGAAAGTTTTTTCTAGTTTGCCCTTGGGTCCGTCAACGCGAACAGTCTGACCATCAACTGCGACGTTTGCCTTATCAAGGACGGGGATAGGAAGTTTACCAATTCTGCTCATCTTATTGTGCCTTTCAATTACCAGACTTTACAGACGAACTCGCCGCCTACACCTTGTTCGCGAGCATCGCGAGCTCGCATTACGCCTTTTGAAGTAGTGAGAATAGCAACACCTAGGCCTTCGAGGACACGTGGGATTTCTTTACTGCCATAGTAGAGGCGACGACCAGGAGTGCTGTGACGCTGGATACCGGTGATCGCAGGAGTTTTACCTGCGAATTTCAGAGTAAGCGTGAGCGTCTTGAAGCCCTTCTCGTTTTGACCTTCGCTAAAGTCTTTAATGTAACCCTCACTCTTGAGAATCGCAGCTATGGCTGAACGCATCTTGGAATGCTGCGTTGTGCAGGTCTCCTTGTGCGCTAAGCTGGCATTGCGGATTGTGGTGAGGAAATCGCCGATTGTGTCGTGAACTGCCATAGTATTTTACTAGTGGGTTTTCAATTTTGTGAGTAATAAGGATTATGGTTTTTGGTCTTTTTGAAATCTGCTTTCAAAATTAAGAGCTATGAACAATTACCATGAAGATTTTGTAACGCCAGGTATCTTGCCTTGGGTGGCAAGCTCGCGGAACGTGATACGAGAAAGGCCAAATTTACGAATGAACGCGCGCGGACGACCGGTGACGGAGCAACGATTGCGAGCACGGATCGGTGAGCTGTTCTTGGGCAGCTTAGTCAACTTGGCTTGCGCCTTGTAGAACTCCTCATCAGGAGTTTCAGGATTGGTAAGGATCGCCTTGAGCTCTTTACGCTTAGCTGCGTATTTAGCGATCATGCGTTCGCGCTTTAAGTTACGTTGGATTGCTGATTTTTTAGCCATGGATTAATATTCTTAAAATAATTAAGCAGAAGCTTCGCTAACGGCGGCCTCGGCGGCTTCGGCTTCTGCGACTTCGGCACTTGTCTTGCGGAAAGGCATACCCAAGAGCTTAAGGAGCTCGCGTCCTTCGTCATCGGACAAAGCACTCGTGTTGATGCAGACGTCCATACCGATTGTTTCATTAGTGCCTTCGGCAGAAACTTCAGGGAAAATTGTGTGGTCATTCAGACCGAGCGTGTAGTTACCTTGTCCGTCGAGGCGTGCAGGAACTCCGCGAAAATCTCGTATGCATGGAAGCGAGATATTAATCAAGCGCATGAGGAAATTATACATCGCTATACCACGAAGAGTCACCTTACAACCAATGGGCTGACCTTCACGAAGTTTGAAGTTCGAGATCGAAAGCTTAGCTTTCGTGGTAACAGGGCGCTGTCCGGAGATCTTAGCGATCTCATCGTTCACGTATTGCACGTGATTCTTATCAGCTGTCGCCGAGAACCCAGAATTAATGACGATCTTCTTAACCGCGGGCACTTGGTGCGGGTTCTTATACCCGAACTTTTCCATAAGTGCAGGCACGACCTTCTCGTCGTAATGTTTTTGTAATAGTGACTGTGACATCTTGTAAGTAAGGCGGAGTTCTAACCCGGCTTGTTAGTGGTGGATGATGTTTTGAAAGGGGCGAGAAAGTGAGGTCTAAACGCGCACTGGCAAGTACCTTATTTCTTTTTCGCGTCGTATTTCTCGGCGCTCATAACATTAGAATAGTGGATGGAAGCTTCGCGCTCAACGGAACCACCTTCTGGGTTCTCTTGAGTCTTGCGCTCAAATTTAGTGATTAGGTTGACACCTTCGACAATGATACGCTCTCCAGCTTGAACGGAAAGTACCTTGCCGCGCTTGCCTCTGTGAGCGCCGGAGATGACGACAACTTCTTGTTCGCGTTTGATTGTTTGTGCCATGATTAGAGAACCTCCGGAGCTAGGGAAATGATTTTCATATACTTGGCGCGTAGCTCGCGAGCTACGGGGCCGAAGATACGTGTGCCTTTGGGATTGCCATCAGCAGTGAGAATAACAACGGCGTTGTTATCGAAACGGAGGTAACTGCCATCACCACGACGGATCGGAGCTTTTGTGCGAACGACTACGGCACGAACGACTTCGCCCTTCTTGACGGAAGAATCGGTGGACGCTTCCTTCACAGCACAAACAACAACATCCCCCACGTCGGCAGTGTCCTTGTTTTGGCCAAGGCGGCGAATCATCTCGGCGGATTTGGCGCCTGTGTTGTCCGCGATAAATACGCGACTGTTCATCTGAATCATAGCTAAATCTCCTTATTAGGATTTATAAATTGGTGGGGAGGCGCACTATTCTTCGCCCAGCTTAGGAGCGATTTCGAGAACCTTAGTCACGCGCCAGCGCTTCAACTTACTAAGCGGACGTGTTTCCATGATTTCAACTTTGTCTCCAAGGCCGCACTCGTTCTTCTCGTCATGAGCGTGCACAACAGTCTTGCGCTTAATTTCCTTCTTATAGAGCGGGTGCGGGACTTTGTAAGAGTAGGTGACCTTAATAGTCTTATCTCCAGAACGGCTTGATACGATTCCGATGAGTACTTTACGAGAGTTGCGTGTGGCTGTGGCTTCCATAGTAGGCGTGTGCGGCTAAAAGTTTAAGTGTTGGCAGTAGCCAGCTTCTTTTCTTTAAGAATGGTTTCGAGACGAGCGATTTGACGGCTCATGTCTTTAAATTCGTGTGGGTGCTCAACTTGCCCGGTCTGCTTGCGCATGCGGAGTTGAAGACGAGACTCACGTGTGTCGCGGAGCGACTTTTCGATTTCGGCTTCTGACATTTCGCGGATTTCTTTAGTGTTCATAGTTATAGTTTCCTATCTCTGAAAGTATTTATGCTTCGTCACGGGAGACGAAACGGCAGTGAAAAGGAAGCTTTGTATCCGCAAGGCGGAGGGCTTCACGGGCGGCGGTGGCGGAGCAGCCAGCGACCTCGAAGAGCATGGTGCCAGGCTTGATTACAGCACACCAGTATTCAACAGAACCTTTACCTTTACCCATGCGGGTTTCTGCAGGCTTTTTGGTCACAGGTTTATGAGGGAAGACGCGAATCCATACCTTGCCTTTACGTTTGAGGCTGCGTGTCATCGCAACACGAGCGGCTTCGATTTGTTGCGAGGTCATGCGACCACGCGTGAGGGATTGTATACCAAATTCGCCGAAAGCGAGTGTATTGCAAGTTTGTGCAGTGCCGTAAATGCGACCTTTGTGAACCTTGCGGTATTTGGTGCGTGATGGAAGAAGTGCCATGGTTCGCTCTGTTTAAAATGTTAAAAAAGTAAAATCGTTTCAGATGGGAAAGAATTAGCTTACGCTTCCTCGTCGTCAGGGAGACAAATCCAGCACTTCACACCAATAATACCATACACGGTACTCGCTTCAGAGAAGCCGTAGTTGATATTCGCGCGCAGTGTCTGGAGAGGCACACGGCCTTGACGCTGTTGCTCAGTGCGGGCAATATCTGCACCACCAAGACGACCGCCACATTGAATACGAATACCGTCGGCACCCATGGCCATTGTAGTTTGAACAGCGCGCTTCATTGCGCGACGGAATGCAATCCGGCGCTCAAGTTGAAGGGCTACGTTTTCAGCGACGAGTTGCGCAGAGAGATCGGGGCGCTTTACTTCTTGGATGTCGAGCATGATTTCTTTGCCGACCTTCTTATTGAGAGTAGCCTTGATCTTATCAAGCTCAGCACCCTTGCGTCCGATAACCACACCAGGTCGTGCAGTGAAGATCTTGACGCGGATACGACCGGAAGCACGCTCAATGAAAATACGTGGCACGGATGCGTAGCGCAACTTTTCAGTGAGGAATGTGCGGATCGTGTGGTCTTCCTTGATATACTCAGGAAATTGATCCTTGTTCGCATACCAGCGAGAATCCCAGTCGCGGGTGACTGCAAGGCGGAAGCCGGTTGGATGTACTTTCTGTCCCATAATTTGCTAGATGTCGTTAGAGTCGCTCTGAGGAATTAGGCCTCGTCGGAAAGGATGATACGGATATGGCTAGTGGCCTTTTTATAGGGGTGAGCAGAACCACGAGCAGCGGGGCGGAAACGTTTGAACGTAGGGCCTTGCTCGACGGTGGCAGACTCAACTTTGAGGGCATCCGATGAGAGATTATTATTGTTTTCCGCATTCGCGATCGCTGACTGGAGAGTCTTGCTTACGAGACGTGCCGACTTACGTGGAATGAAGCGAAGCACCTCAACCGCTTCGGCGGCGTTGCGACCTTGGATGGCTTGAGTGATCTCGCGTACCTTCCGGGGCGACATACGGGCGTATTTGGTATAGGCTTGGACCTGCATGAGATTCAGCTGTTTTGAATTGTTTTGATTCGGGCAATGTCGCCCGCTTGGATTGTAGAGTCTTTGACTAATTCGAGGATGAGTCCTGCAGATTGATCGCTACGAGATTCTATGATGATAAGCTCACCGACAGATTGTAAACCACGTGTGACGCGGCAAACCATCCCTAGGCGTATCCCTTGCTCAAGGCCGCCATCAAGAATAACAACGTCGGCTGCTAGCATTGGTGTAACCTTAGCCACAGTTGCGGCGTTTGGGCTGTAAAGTGACTCTTTGACAAAAGCAGGCACTTTTCCGTGCACAGCACTGCCGGCGAACATCGTTCCAAAAAGGAACAGTGTAGCGAGGGTGAGTGGTGTGTGTTTGAATTGCATAGCCAATGAATAAGTGAACTGAGCGGGGATTATTTACCGGTTGGGTGCCCCTTGAAAGTGCGTGTCGGTGAGAATTCACCAAGTTTGTGACCAACCATGTTCTCGGTCACATAGACGGGTAGAAAACTACGACCGTTGTGCACATTAAAATTAAGGCCAACAAAGTCGGGAGTGATAGTTGACCGGCGCGACCATGTTTGGATCGGCTTGCGGTCGTTATTGGCCTGTGCGATAACCACCTTTTTGGAAAGGTGAGGATCGACAAAAAAACCTTTTTTTACGGAACGAGACATATCTAGTTAAATCGGTTTAGCGTTTCTTCAATTGGCGGCCGTTGCGGCGAACAACAATCTGCGAATTGGTCGGATTGGACTTTTTACGAGTTGGGAAGCCCTTCGAGAGTTGCCCCCAGGGCGATTGTGGGTGACCGCCACCAGAGGTGCGACCTTCACCACCACCCATTGGGTGGTCGACGGGATTCATAGCAACACCACGAACGCGAGGACGACGGCCCAACCAGCGGCTGCGACCTGCTTTACCAAGGCTCTGGTTGTGGTGCTCGATGTTACCAACTTCTCCGATCGTTGCGCGGCAACGAGAGTTGAGGAAGCGGATTTCACCGGAGGGCATTTTGACGGTGGCACGATCGCCATCGACAGAAACTAATTGTGCTGATTGACCCGCAGAACGAGCGATTTGCGCGCCGCGACCAGGGTGAAGTTCAATAGCATGGATCTTTGTGGCAGGCGGTATAATCGCAAGTGGAAGGCAGTAGCCCGGATTGAATTCTACACGCTCATTGGTGCTGAGAAGTGTATCGCCAGCTGCGATACCGCGTGGTGCGAGAATGTAGCGCTTTTCACCATCTGCGTAGGCAAGGAGAGCGAGATTAGCTGAACGATTCGGATCATACTCAATCGCTTGTACCTTAGCAGGAATATCGAGTTTTTCACGACGGAAGTCGATCATGCGATAGATGCGCTTGTGGCCTCCACCACGACGACGAGAAGTGATGCGACCGTAGCAATTACGGCCCTGCTTGTCATGTATGCGTGCGACGAGACGGCGCTCTGGCTTTTTCTTAGAGACTTCCTGCTTGTTTCGTGTGAGGAAACGTTGGCCGGGAGTCAAAGGTCTGGAATCTACGAGTGGCATGATGTTGTGGTCCTTCGTGCTTAGACGAGTTCGATCGCATCGCCCTCTTTAAGCGTTACGATAGCCTTTTTGTGGCCGCCAGTAGTGCCGGCTTTACCGCGACGAGAGCGGTCAGTCTTCACTTTTGGCTTTTTGTTAAGAATGTTTACGTTCGTCACCTCTACATTGAAAGTCTTCGCTACAGCGCGAGCGACTTCGATGCGATTTGCAGTCGGAGCGACCTCAAAAGTGTATTGGTTGAAATGCGCAGATAGATTAGCTGCTTTTTCAGTGACTCGGTATTCGAGAAGAATTTTATCGGCAAGAATCATAGCTGATTTCCGGTTTAGGCAGCCGCACCGTTGGCGCGTGCAATGATAGTTTCGATGCCCTTGGCACTGATGATAATCTGGCGGTAGCGCACGACATCAAGAGTGCTGAGGTTACCTGCTTCAGATAGTGAAACTCCCTCGATGTTGCGGGCGGCCAGGGCGGCGTTGTTTTCAAATTGGTCGTCAACGATCAATACCTTCCCTCTAGTCGGTAAAACTGCGGTGAGGACTTGGTTGAAGAGCTTAGTCTTCGCCTCCTTGACTTCGAGAGCTTCGATCACAGATAGGCCCCCTTCAGTAGCACGTTCGAAAAGTGCACGGCTGAATGCGAGATCCTTCATCTTACGGTTGATCTTCTGAGAAAAGTCGCGTGGCTTGGGTCCGTGAGCGATACCGCCATGACGTTGGTGAGGCACGCGGCGTGAACCCTGACGGGCTGTGCCACTACCTTTTTGGCGGAAGAGCTTTTTACCAGAACCTGCGACTTCTGCACGGGTCTTAGTCGAAGCATTTCCTTGGCGAGCATTGGCTTGGTGCGCGAGAACGACTTGACGAAGTGCTGCAACGCCCTTGTCTCCCTCAAATGCAGGAAGCGCAAACTCTCTCTCAGAGCTTGAGGATCCATCGGCTGTATAAACTTTAAGTTTCATTGTAGTGTGTCCTTTATGTCAGGGATGTCCTTAGGTCGCTTAGCTTATGCTTGGCCTCTTTTGGTTTTGACCGCAGTGCGGACGGTGACAAGGGAGCCACGTGAACCAGGGATACTTCCCTTTACCAGAATCAAGTTCTTCTCAGCTATGACTTTAACAATTTCTAGATTCTGGACTGTGCGGCGCACATCACCCATATGACCTGGCATCTTTTTGCCCTTGATAACGTGGCCTGGCCATTGGCACATACCGTAAGAACCACCACGGCGGTGAAACATCGAACCGTGAGAAGCGGGACCACCCGCGAAGCCGTAGCGTTTTACAACACCCTGGAAACCGCGCCCCTTAGATGTACCGATCACATCGATCTTCTGACCAGCTTCAAATTTCTCAACAGTGAGCACATCTCCGAGGTTTAACTCGACATCGCCATTTGTGCGGAATTCTTGTAGTTCAGCCACTGGTTCGACCCCAGCTTTTTTAACATGGCCTATGGCTGCTCTAGGGAGGCGATGCTCTTTTTGTGGACGGAATCCGATCTGCACGGCATTGTATCCGTCTGTTTCGGAGGACTTAATCTGCGTTACCGGGCAGGGTCCTGCTTCAATGACAGTAACGGGTACTAGACGATTGTTGTCGTCAAATACCTGTGTCATTCCTATCTTCTTACCAAGTAGGGCTACGTTCATAATACTAATAGGCAGGTGGAGCAGAGGCTCCGTTTCCATAACCTGCGTTAGAGGAGTTAAAAAATGTGTGTTAATCGCCAGTGTAGGATAGCGAGCGACGGAAAAAAACGGGTTGTTCTACCTTCGTCAACACCCGATTTAGAAAAAAGTCATTATTTTTCTGCGCCTGAGTAAATATTCACCTTACACCCCTTAAGTAGAGGGAAGGCGCTCACTCGGAGGTCAAACGAACAGGCACCTCACTAAGAAACAGCTCCCCTTTGCCGAGAAGCCTTTTGTTAAGATGAGAGAATGTCTCTAAGCCTCTGCACGGTGGCGGGCCTCGGCATCAATAGCGGCGAGGGTTTTTTCCATCACTTTACTGGCAGCTAATTTGACCTCAGCAAGCTCTTTGGGATCGGTCACATCTGAGCGACCAAATACATAAAACTTTATCTTAGGCTCGGTTCCAGAACCACGAACAGCGAAGCTGTAGCCATTGCTCAGTTCTAAGAAATAGAAATCTTGCGGTGCGATGCGCTTGCCATCTGCGTCAATAATCTCGTCCTTACCGAAATCAGTGAAGCCAGAAACCGTGACATCGCCGAAAGCTTTGGGCGGGTCACTACGGTAGGATTCAAGAATATTCTTAATCTTCTGCGATCCAGCGGCACCTTCAAAGTAAATGTTGATCGTCTTTTCTTCATAATAACCGTGCTGGAAATAGAGCGAATCAAGATACTCGGGGAAAGTCATCTCCTGCGCTTTCAAATACGCCGCTAATTCGCAAAACATCACCACAGCAGCATTGGCGTCCTTATCGCGCAGCTTATCGCTTGCCAGATAGCCGTAGCTCTCCTCGCCACCAAAGACGAAGAAGGTCGAATAATCGAGCATAAGGTCGGCTTTCGTCCAGATATCACAGGCGTCGTAATCGACGGCGAGCCCTTCTTTTTCAAAGAGCTTGGCTTTCATCTCAGCTTCATATCCGGCTAACTTTTCACCCAGCCATTTAAAGCCTGTTAGCGTGTTGATCGTTTTAAGACCATGCCAAGTCGCAACGGCTTCTTGCATCGGACTGGTGACGAAAGTCTTAATTAGAACGGCGTTTTCACTTCCATCTTCGGGTAGAATTTCGGCATCTTTGAGCGTGGAAATACGATACTCGGCTAGGAGCGTACCAATCTGGTTTCCTGTGAGCAACACCATTTTACCAGCGCGGTCGCGGACAGCGACGCCCATGCGGTCAGCATCGGGATCGGTCGCGATGACGACGTCGGTATCCGTTTCATTGGCCTTAGCGATCGCCATGGCAAGCGCTTCGGCATTTTCAGGATTGGGAGATTTGACTGTAGGAAAACGCCCATCTGGCTCCATTTGCTCCAGTACTTCAATCACTTCAATGCCAAGCTTGCGGAGCACGGGCATGGAACTAATAGCACCGCACCCATGGATCGGCGAGAAAACGACCTTGGGTGTGACTTTTTGCATGACCTCGGTATCGATAACCATCTCTTCAAGTAAGTCGAGGTAGGGTTCGTCGGCGCTAGAATCAAGCGCGATAACTTGATCGAGATTAATATCTAGAAACTGAACGAGCTCTTCGAGCTCCACTTCGTTAACGAGATTAACAATGCCTTCGGCATGGGGGGAGACTACCTGCGCGCCATCTTCAAAGTAGGCTTTGAAACCATTGTCATGCGACGGATTGTGGCTTGCGGTAATTACTGCGCCGCAGCTTGCTTTATAATGACGCACCGCGAAACTGAGTTGCGGGGTGGAGCGTGGCCCATCGAAGATAAGCGCTTGCCCCCCAAGCTTAGACCAAGTGGATGCTGCCAACTCACAAAAGTGGCGCGAAAAGTGACGGACATCGTGCGCGATGACGAATCGAGGTAGGTCGTGACGACCGCTTTCATCGAGGTATTGTTTCACATAGCGAAACATACCGACAGTGGCGCGAATGAGGTTAAAGTCGTTTAGCACGTTGGTGCCGACTGCAGCGTGCTCGGGCGTGCCTTGTGCTGAGAGTGTGCCCGTTTCAGCAGATGCCGTCACCTTTCCGATGGTACGGCCACGAATGCCGCCAGTACCGAAAACCATGGTCTGGTAAAAACGGTCGTTGAGTTCTTCCCACTCCTCTTTCTCAAATAGTTCGCTAATACTCGCCCCAACCCACTCAGGCAGGAAGTCGGCACTCGCCCATTTCTTAAGATTAGTGGCCGTGCTCTGAAGAAGAGCGCCAGCGGCCTCGGCTGATTCGATTTTTTCGATAAGACTCATAAGAGGAATTAAAAAATTATGAAGGAATTTAAGAAGATGGCGAAGCCAATAGGAATTCTCATTGGATCACTGCACCGTCTTTGATTTCGGTTTTCGGGTCGAGCGTCGCCCACTGAGAGACGAAGTCAGCCTCATCAACAGCGAAGCGTGGGCTAATTTCAAACTTGATCGCCGGTAGTCCAGAACCATCTGTCTCGATACTCTCACCTGCAGCCTTGAACCAGCGGGCAAACATTCGCAATTGGTCTTCCTTGGAGCTCTGGGGTGAATCGACGCCCTCGGCATTTTTCACAGGACTGAAATCGTCAGCACGTGCTGCTTCGATAATGACTGGGTTCTTGGCTAGAGGTAGCGCGTCGAATACAAACATCTCAAACTTCACTCCATTAGGCGAGTCCGGTTGGATTATTTTGCCGGCAGCGTTGACATGCGGGATCTTCTTATCCGCTCGGTGAAAAGGTAGCTTCGAGCCCTCGCCAGAACCACCTGCGCGGGCGATGAAGTCACGGTCGAAAATGTGGATTGCGACGCTGCCGCCGTTAAAACGAATGCCTCCGTCGACTTTGGTTTCTTCCTGCATCTCATTTGGCATGTCGCTGTATTCAACAACGAGTGACTTACCATTTTGTATGCAAAAGTGACCAACCTTTTCGAGGGCGTAGGCCTTGGGCACCATTTTACTTGAAAGCTCTGACTGGCCGAGCACGTGGAAGCCGATAAAGGCAGGGTCGATACACTGCACGATCGGGTTATCGACCTGAAAGTAGCAAACGATATCGATCCCTTGCGCTTTCATAGTATCGACAGCACCACTGCGCACAAGTGCACGAAGAGATCCGCCGTGCCCATCGGGCGTCATGGCAATTTTACCTTTTTCGGCAAGAAGAATCTTGCCCTCATAATCGACGGCAGGGACGAGACCTTGCACGATGAAATGGACGGATTCACGAGAAAGTCCAAAAAAATCAGCCGCTTCGAATGCAGCCACTGTGGCGTCGTCGTTGATCTCACTAGTCAGAATATACCATGGGATCGTCACGTCAAAACGTTCGCCAGAGCGGGCAATCTTTTCAGCGAACACTTGAAAGAGTGTCTTTTCAGTGACAGGAGTCACAGGGTAAGTGCCCTTGGGGCCATCGTAACCGAGGCGCGTACCTTGACCACCTGCCACGGTAAAGGCTGCCACACGACCAGCCCGCAAGGCTGCTGAACCCGCTTCCCAAGCAGCGTCCCATTGGGCAGAGTCACCACCCTTGGTCGCGAGCGCTTGGTAGGGTGCGGGTTCAAGTCCATCCAAATTCAAGGAGTAATGTTGCGAGCCTTTAACATGCTCTTCGACCAATTCTTTGACCTCAACAAGATCAATGGTCTCGGCTTGAGCGACGAGTTCTGCTTGCATCGTCTCATCCAGTTCGTCGAAAAATTGAAAGACTTGGCCTTGACCTGCCTGATTGAAGGAATCGATAAGTATATCTGGAAAATTTGCCATTAAAATTGGAATAGAAGACTGCATACTAAAATGCAAACACGGAACGCAGGAGACAAATAAAGCAGATGTAATCAATCGCTAAGTGACTGCTACTATAGCCCATAAATCACTCAAATAATCGGCCACTACTTTATGTAAAACATAAGATTAATTGCGCGAATACCCCAAGCTAAGTGAGCTACGGTTCGTCTGAAAAACGGAACAATAATTCGTCAGGACGTGCGTAGCCAAGACGCTCACGGACAACGCGCTCGAGAAATTCAGGATCGTCGATCAGTCGCGCCATGTAGGCTTCCTTTTGAGCAAACTCTTTTCTAGCTTGTATGAGTTTGGCCTCAATTCTATTTTCGCGAGCTTTGAAGTTCTGATACTCTCGATGCGTCTTCAACACGAGACCGCCAAAAAATATCACCAAGACGCACAACATGCCCATCAACATGAGCACTAATGCACGTTCCTTTCGATGAGCGTTATTTTTTGACATCAGATTCAATAAAGAAGGATATTTTTACACTCTTGAAAAGGGAATTTTGTATTAAGCTATTTATCTCAATTACTTCAAATTAAACGAAATGTTAGTAATGTCCCACCCTAACATTCATAAAAATCGTGCTTATTTATGGCCAGTCTTGCTGGTCATTGTGATCTTTGTAAGCTCAGGATCGCAGGACTTGGCTCCGCCCGATCTTGGCTTTCAATTTCGTATAGACAAGATCGCACACATCCTTGTTTTCGGACTGGTCGCCACTTTAATACTACGTACGCCAAAATTCAAAGATTTGAGTCTACGAAGTATGCTAATCGCCGCCTTGATCACATCTGTGTATGGCGCCTGTGATGAGTTTCGCCAATCGCTGACACCAACCCGCAGTGTCGAATTCGCTGACTGGTTAGCCGACACATTCGGTGCTTTTGCCGCGGTGACTCTTTATGCAAAATGGCACTGGTATAGACGTTTACTCGAGTGGCGCAAGCCGATCAAAGGTAGAAGCGCATCAGAACGCAGCGCCGACCTTCTTCACAAATGAAGCTTACTGTGCTACAGGCTTCGTGGGCACACCAATTCCCTCACCCATAATTTGCATCATCAACAATCCAATTGGTATCATAGCACCTTGTAGAGCTTGATCGAATTGCTCTTGAGTCTCGGCGGTGTTGAGCTGTGTCAGGATGCCGTCTAGCATGGTAATCATGCCCATGAGTTGAGTTTTGTTTTTTGCTATTTCTTCGTAAGAAATCGCTTCCAACTGCTTTTTGGCAGCGGCCATTCCCTTGCTCCAATTAATCGCTATTTCAGTTGGAACCCAACGGTTTTCTATTTTGGTTAAACCTTTGGTCTGCACACCACCCTTAGTAAAAGTTATTTCTAGGACGGCGGTCGTATCTGTGCTTTCAACAGTTTTCAAGCTGCCAAATTCTAAACTACCAAAAGGGTTTTCTTTGTTAGAGATCTCAGCTAGATCATTCAAATATTTAAATAGTGCCGGGAGAGTCTGTTCGGAAAATACTTGCCCATCAAAAGCCCGTAAGCCTGCAGAACTAGAGATCGAACTAGTGACAATAGTCTGGACGAAGCCAATAATGGATGACCAAGCGGCCTCTATTTCAGCGATCTGCTCAGCGGGTTGTTCGCCACCTAAGCTTGTATTAAGAATAAATGATTTTTGCTTGTTGGCGACCTCAGCGAAACGGCCGACGAGACCGAAGCTCTTATCGTAGATTTCGGAATCGACTTTCGATCCGGCAAGTCGGGCGATGGCGTTAATGTCGGTTTGATAACTAATAGGCATTGCGTGCCAGAGGATGCTGTAGTTGCCTGCGATTACTCCGTCGGCAATTGTCTGCATCGCAGCGGAGGGTTCATCAGGTAGGGTGACTGTGGTGGAGCTTATACCAGCGCCACAAGCGGTGAAAAAGAGCGCTACCATTGCAGCATATGGGAAAAATATTTTGTGAGTAATAAACATAGTCGACTTAGTTTTTGCTTCGATTTTAAGCATCAGAGTAGGTCGCATTGAGCACTTAGGTAAATACAAAAAGCCTCGAACCTGTATTGGCTCGAGGCTTCTTAAAATGTTGCGGGAGCGAGATTTATCGCGCGCAGACTGCTCAAGTAGCCGTCGCGGTCGCCATTTCCTCACGGGCTTTTTCGGCCAGTGGCGTAGAGAGATAGCGTTCCCCGAAGCTACAAGCGATCGTAACGATGGTCTTACCTGTCATTTCGGGTCGCTTGGCTAGTTGCATGGCTGCCCAGACGTTCGCGCCGGTAGAAATACCTCCAAGGATGCCGTCTTTTTCAGCGAGTGATTGCGCAGTCGAAAAGGCGTCTTCGTTGGAGACTTTAATAATGTCGTCAATCACATCCGTGTGGCAGTTTTTAGGAATAAAGCCTGCGCCGATGCCCTGGATTTTGTGTGGGCCAGGTGCGCCACCCGAGATGACGGGACTTGCCTCTGGTTCAACGGCCACAGTGTAAAGTTCTTTGCGAGATTTAATCACTTCGGAGACGCCTGTAATGGTGCCACCAGTGCCTACTCCTGATACGAATGCATCGATATTGCCATCGGTTGCTGCCCAAATTTCTTCGGCAGTGGTTTGGCGGTGGACTTCAGGATTGGCAGGGTTTTCAAATTGCTGCGGCATGAAGGCTTTGCCGTCATATTCCTCAACCAGTTCGCCGGCACGAGCGATTGCACCCGGCATTCCCTTAGGTGCAGGGGTAAGAACAATCTCGGCACCGAGCATGCGCAGGAGCACGCGACGCTCAACAGACATGCTTTCAGGCATAGTTAGAATCAATTTGTAGCCCTTAGCCGCACAAACGAAGGCCAGCGCAATGCCAGTATTACCCGAGGTGGGCTCAATGATAATGCTGCCTTCGCCAATCTTACCATCACGCTCAGCGGCCTCAATCATGGCCTTACCGATACGGTCTTTGACGCTAGAAAGGGGATTAAAGAATTCGCATTTGACATAGATGTCGGCATTCAGACCGCCAGTCGTGTTATTGATTTTAACGAGCGGGGTGTTACCCACTGTATCAGTGATAGATTCAAATTTTTTGCTCATAGATAAGTTTATTTGTAGTAAAAGAAGATAACAAGCACAACTTTTTTTCAAGTTGAGGCAAGCATTCATAAAAAAACACTGACACCTAGTGTTTTGAAATATGGAGAGGCGCGCTTCAATGAAGCCGCTATCAGCGAATCATCTAACGACGACGAGGGCCGTAACTGCGCTTAGGTGCGTTGCGTTGCGCTTGGGCGTTGCGCAGGCGGTAAACAATGCGTGCCTTATCAAGATCATAGGGACTCATCTCCATCTTGACGGTGTCGCCCGTAGTAATCTTAATGAAGTGCTTACGGAGCTTTCCCGAGATGTGCGCGAGCACTTGGTGTCCGTTAGTCAATTCGACGCGAAACATAGTGCCCGGCAGGACAGCTACGATCTTGCCTTCGACTTCAACGTATTCTTCGCTTTGTGCTTTTGCCATAGGTGATTAGAAAAGCGGAGAGACAATCGCTCTAGCCCTGAAAGTCAAGTATGGTCTCGTTGCGCAAGTCATGCGTATCCAAGAAAGCAGAAAGGTAAAAAATTAGGCTCCTGATTTCTACCCTTTCCACTTTCCCACTTTCCCACTTTCATGTCCTCCAAATGTCCTCCCTTTTCGAAAAAAAATACCCGTCCGCGCTGAATCGGGACGCCGAATACTACATGATGCTCGCCTACAACGAGGCAATTGAAGCGTGGAATGAGGACGAAGTGCCGATTGGTGCTGTCATTGAACACAAAGGACGCGTCATTGCAGCCGCACACAACCATTCGCGCTCGGCGGGCGACCCGACGGCTCATGCCGAAATTTTAGCCATCTCGCAGGCTGCTAACGCCCTAGGTGACTGGCGACTAAATGAATGCACCCTCTACGTTACAAAAGAGCCCTGTCCTATGTGCTCCGGTGCCCTCGTCATCGCCCGCATTGGAAAAGTCTATTACGGCCTACCCGACCCAAAGATGGGATGCGTTGGCGGCGCTACAGATCTTAGTGTCCTCCCCGAAAGCAACCACAAGTTTGAATCTGTCGGCGGTATACTGGAAGAGCTGAACCACGAGATACTCAAAGCCTTTTTTGAAAAAAAGCGTCTACAAAAGAAAAGCTCTTATCCTGAATCCACCATTTGACAGCAGCGAGCAATCATACACATTAAACATTTCTTATTAACCACACTAACAAACAAACAATTTATGGCACACGAATTACCCGCACTATCTTACGCAAACGACGCGCTCGAACCACATTTCGATGCGCGAACCATGGAAATCCATCATGATAAGCACCACAATGCTTACGTCTCTAAACTAAACGACGCCATCGCAGGCACTGATCTTGAAAACAAATCTATCTGCGAACTTATCGGCGACCTTTCCGCAGTTCCTACTGAAAAGCGTGGCGCAGTCCGCAACAACGGAGGAGGCCACGCCAATCATAGTTTCTTCTGGAAGATCCTTAGCCCCAATGGTGGTGGCACGCCAATTGAATCCTTGGCCGCTGCGATCGATACTGAGCTTGGCGGCTTCGACGCTTTCAAAGAAGACTTTGCTAATGCAGGCGCCACACGTTTTGGCTCCGGCTGGGCATGGCTTATCGTCAAAGCAGACGGCTCACTCGCAGTGACCTCGACTCCAAACCAAGACTCCCCTTGCATGACTGGAGTGGCTGATGTCGAAGGCAAACCCGTCATCGGTCTCGATGTCTGGGAACACGCCTACTACCTCAAGTATCAGAACTTGCGACCTAAATATATCGAGGCGTTCTGGAATGTCGTCGACTGGAGCGCAGCCGAAGAAAACTACAAAAACGCTAAGGCCTAAGTGGCTAGCTCAATCTCGCGGCCGAGGCAGGATTTTTTAAGAAGCCGTTCCATTATTGGAGTGGCTTCTTTTGTATTATGTCTCAGAGTCTCGTAATTATAGCCTCGCAGACTTAAAACTCCGACTTGAACTCTCCGCAAGCCACGGATACCGTGTCTAAACACATGGACAAACTATCCGAAATCATGGCCGCTAAACGCCACGCTCTGAGCAAGCAAATCCGCCCCGTTCGGGATCAGGAACTGGAACGTCTAGGTCGTATGCAAACACAGGGCAGCAGTTTCCTTGAGGCGCTCGCACGGAAAGACCGACTCTCCGTCATTGCCGAGATCAAACGGAAGTCTCCCTCTGCTGGCGAAATCGCTGCCGCCACTCTAGACGCGGTTGATCAAGCCCGGGAATACGTCAATGCCGAAGTCGACTGCATGTCCATTCTTACTGACACCGACTATTTTGGCGGCACACTGCAAGACCTCTGGGATATTGTCGAATTCCTCGAAGTACACAAGCGCAAGACACCCTGTCTACGTAAGGACTTCATGGTGCACCCCATTCAAGTGGCCGAAGCCGCCGAGGCTGGCGCGCGCTGCATCCTAATCATCGTCCGTGCCCTTGAAGACGACGAGATCAAAGCCCTTCGCGACGCCGCCGAGATTGCTGGACTCGATATTCTTTACGAGATTCACGAAGAGTGTGAACTGGAAAAAGCCCTCCGCTTCGACCCCAAAATCGTTGGTGTTAACAACCGAGACCTTAAACGCTTCAAGACCGACTTATCAGTATCCGAATTACTAATACCACAGATTCCGGACGACATTATTAAAGTCAGCGAGAGCGGCATCTTCGATCTCGAGGGCGCCGAACGAGCTAGCGCCTGCGGGGCCAACGCTATCCTCGTCGGCGAAGCCCTTATGTGTGCCGAGGACACCGAAAAATTGGTCGACGCCTTTCACAATGCATAAAGAACGCCCAAGTTCGAATAGTTCTATCGCATCTGACGTTCAGTATTGAATGTTCGATGTTCGAGCGCATCGATATGCCCCTAAGCCCAACAGCCACGCGCGAGCTCCTTGAACAACTGGAGCACTTGCCTAAGAAAAAACTAGGACAAAACTTCCTCGTAGATGGAAACATCGTGCGCAAGTCGATTGAACTGGCAGAACTCGATGCAGATAGCTGCGTGGTCGAAATAGGACCCGGCCTCGGCACACTGACTAAAGCCATTCTCAAAAGCGGCGCATCACTCTGGACAGTGGAGTGCGATAGGACTCTTGCGGAACATCTGCGCATTCACTTCTCTGATGAGCTTAATCTACTCCCGACTATGAATGAGGGTCCGCCCGCTAAGCAAGCAATGCTCCAATTAATCGAGGGTGATTGCCTAGACTACCCCACCGCAGGACTACCTAAAGCCACGGCCATGACCGGCTATAAGATCGTGGCTAACCTCCCCTACGCCGTCTCCACTCCTTGGATGGACGCCGTCATCTCGGGCGAACTTCCTGAGCGCATGGTCCTCATGCTTCAAAAAGAAGCCGGCGACCGCTACACCGCCCCCCATGACAGCAAGACTTTTGGTGCGATTTCCATCTTTCTGCAGTCAGCCTTTAAGGTACATAGTAAGCACCTCGTCTCAGCGCAATGCTTCCATCCCGCGCCCAAAGTCGATTCTGTCCTCCTACGCCTTGACCGCAGAAGCGACGTCATCCACTTCAACCTAGCCGCTCGCGAATGTATCCGCCGCATATTTACGCAACGTCGTAAGCAACTTGGCGCCCTCTGCAAAAACGACTCGCAAGCTGGTGCACTTATTTGGTTTAACGAGCTACTCAAAAATGGCGTTAGTCCTACCGTGCGGCCTGAAGAGCTGGCCATCGAGCACTGGCAAAGTATCACGCGCTTCATCAATTAATTCACTAGTTACCATTCATATCCGACCACTCTTCCCATGAATCCGATCCACTGGAAACTACATTGGCAAATTTTGCTCTCGCTCACTCTTGCCGCCCTCTTCGGCGCACTCATTCTACCCAGTGTGGGTGAGGGCTTCAGCGCAAACTTTGTTAGTTTTTGCCAGTTCATCGGCAAGCTCTTCATGAATGCGCTCAAGATGGTCATCGTGCCGCTCATCGTGGCCTCAATCATCGCGGGTGTCATGCACCTAGGTGCAGAAAAAGGCGTTGGCCGAATGGGCTTTAAGACTTTCCTCTACTACGCCTTTAGTGGTGCCGCGGCAGTCATCGTCGGCCTCCTCATGGTCAACCTCATTCAACCTGGTGACATAGCTGCGGAAACCGCTGCTGCAATGCTCGGCACTGCCGCAGAGACCTCCGTCGAGCAAGGACTAATGGCTAAGGTCGAAGGCAAAAGCTCTAGTGATCTATTTGAAATCTTTCTCCGCATGTTCCCATCCAACATCGTCGACGCTGCTACAAATAACGGACAACTGTTGGGCGTGATTACCTTTTCCATTCTCTTTGGAGCCTTCATCGGCAAACTGCCCGAAGCGCAACGTGAAACCCAACAAAAGTTTTGGACGAGCGCCCAAGAGGTCATGCTCAAGTTGACTGAGTTCATCATTCGTTTCGCCCCCATTGGTGTATTCGGACTCGTCGTGCCAGTCATTTTCGAGACGAATCTCGGTGATCTCTTTGGCACGCTGGCGTGGTTTTTCATCACTGTAATACTCGCCCTCATTATTCACTTCGCGATCAATCTCTCGCTCGTGCTCAAATTTGTGGCCAAGGTCAACCCCATCACACACTATAAAGAAATGGCGCCCGTGTTGCTGACCGCATTCTCAACCGCCAGTTCGTCCGCCACCCTTCCGCTGACCATAGATACCGTGGAAGAACGCGCCAGTGTTTCCAAAAAAACCTGCTCTTTCACCCTGCCGCTTGGAGCTACCGTAAATATGGATGGCACTGCACTCTACGAGTGCGTCGTCGTGCTTTTTATCGCTCAACTCTATACAGCGACTGGACAAGCCGCACTTGGTCTTGGCGATCAATTACTCGTCGTCATCCTAGCGCTCACGACGAGTATCGGCGTTGCAGGTATCCCTGCCGCCAGCCTCGTGGCTATCGCAGTAATCTTACCTACCGTCGGCCTCCCCGTCGAAGCCATCGGCGTCGTCTGGCTGACCGACCGCATTCTAGACATGTGTCGTACGAGCGTAAACGTATTCTCCGATACTGTCGGTGCCGTCACCATAGCAGCAAGCGAAGGCGAGGCGCCCTACTCGAATTCTTAATTATTCGGCATGTATTTTCAATTATGAGTCAAACAAATGATCGCCTGGTTGAGCTCGGTATCGAACTCCCTACTGCACCTGCACCTGCTGGTAACTACGTCCCTGCAATGCAGGTCGGCAAGCTGCTCTACCTCTCTGGCGCCATCTGCTTCGTCAACGGAGAAATGACCCATACAGGTAAGATCGGTGAGAGCCGCGACATCGCTTACGGTCAAGCTGCTGCCCGCGTCTGCGCGCTTAATCTACTCGCTGTGGCCAATGAGCAAATCGGCGACCTTGATAAAATCTCCCGTATCGTCCAACTCAACGGCTTCGTCAATGGCATACCCGGCTTTGCCGATAGCCCGGTAGTGATCAATGGTGCGTCCGACACCCTCGTTGAAATCCTAGGCGACCGCGGTCGCCACACCCGCGCCGCCGTCGCAGTGACAGGTCTACCAAAAGATAGCAGCGTCGAAATCCAAGCTATCTTTGAGGTGGCATGAGCGTAAGCCTACCTAGGTCGGTCGCAAGTGAAGCCCCTACAATGAATCGAAAGGAACCTTTTCCCACACCATCAGACTACACCAGATCATGATACGTCGTCTTTGTTTAAAAATTCTCTTAACCTGTTGCGCGGGCCAAGTCATGGCGGCCGATCCGGAAAAATCAGTCGTGCAGATTATCAACTACGCGCAAGGCCCCAATTGGGTCGAGCCATGGCGCTTCTCAAGAGTCGCCAGCGGCCTTGGCAGTGGCTTCGTTATTAAAGGCAATCGAATTATGACGAACGCCCACGTTGTTAGTTGGTCAAAACAAGTAATCGTTCACCGCTACCAAGATCCAAAACCGTATCGCGCCACAGTCGAGTTCATCGGCCACGACTGCGACCTTGCTATTTTAAAGGTCGAGGACGAGGCGTTTTTCGAAGGTATTGAAGCGCTACAAATTGGAGAGCTACCCGCAACGCGCTCCTCCGTCACCACCTACGGTTACCCCGCGGGCGGGCGGCAGATCTCATACACTCGTGGTGTCATTTCAAGAATCGAAATGCAGCGCTACGCCCACATTTATAATCGCTCGTTCCTCACAGTACAGACCGATGCTGCCATCAACCCTGGCAACAGCGGTGGTCCCGCGATTCAAGATGATAAAGTTGTCGGCGTCTCCTTCCAAGGAAGACCCGGTCTCGAAAACGCTGGCTTTGTTATACCGCCCAACATCATTAAACACTTCCTCGAAGACATTGAAGACGGTAAATACCACGGATTCCCCGATGCTGGCATCAGCTTGATTAAGTTAACCAATCCCGCCTTCCGCGCCTCACTCGGCCTACCCAATAATAGCGTAGGCGCACGAATCGACCGCATTCTCCAGCCCTTTCCCAAGACGCATGAACTGCTTCGCGTTAACGACGTCATCCTAGAAGTTTCTAAGCAAGAGGTCGGCAGCGACGGCATGATTCTATACGAAGGCAACCGCGTGCATTGCAGCGTGCTCTTCGATGAAGCCCAGCACGGCGAGGCGATTACTCTAAAACTGTGGCGTGCGGGCAAAGCCATCGAACTAGAATTGCCCGTCTACGTGAACCGCGCAGACCGAATCAGCGGCAACCAACACAAAGAACCTCCTTACCTCATAGTAGGTGGCCTCGTCTTTACCGAACTTAGTATGAATTATCTCGGTTCCCTGGGGCGTAACTTAGGCGAGAGCCTTGGTTCGAGAACTCATTACGAGCTCTTCTACCGCAATCACCAGTCCGAAGAACTAGCACGTGCCAAACCCATCGTACTCTCTAAAGTGCTTAAACACCCTAGCAACGTGGACTTTGGTGTAGCCACTCGAGACGTCGTGACAGAGGTAAACGGCCATACCATTAACTCCATTTCCGACCTCAAAGCTGCGCTCATAAGTAACACCGATGATTTTCACCGATTCCGATTTCTCTCTGGCGCTGAGGAAGCACTCAACATCGCCGATGCCCACAGAGCTGAGGAAATAATTTTGAAACAATACAACATCCCAAACGCTGAAAGGTTGGAGGTTCTTTATGATTAAATCGTCTTTCACTTTAGCCTTTCTTTTGATCGCTAGCTTAGGACTGGCTCAAGCGCGTGCCTTTAGCCCAAAAGCCGCCGTGGTGGAGATTGAGATCACAAAAAAGACCTATGACTATCGTATGCCATGGGTCAGCCGAAATGAGCAGACCCATAAAAACGGAATCCTCATCGGACAAAATCAAATCCTCACCACAGCCGATGGTTTCTCAGGCCAGTATCTCTGCCGCATCACAAAAGGCGGCGAAAGTCGCCAATACACTGCCCAGATTAAGTGGATCGATTTCTATGCTAACATTGCCATGCTGGACGTGAGCGAGCCCATCTTTTGGCAAGATATGGAGCCAGTGAAGCTTGCCAAAAAAATCCCCCAGTCAGGGGATTTACAAATCTATCGTTGGCGATCGGGGCGCATCGAAGAGCGTGCCGCCGAGATCATCCGTCTCTACAACGACACCAACAAGATGAGCTTTCTACAGCATTTAAAGCTCTCCGCCTCATCAGAAATAACTGGCGCAGGTTGGGCAGAAGTTGTCTTCGACGGAGCGCAACTTGTTGGACTGACTGAATCGGCCAGCAAGGATAATCGTATTAATATTTTACCCGCCCCCTTCATTATCAGCGTGATTGAGGACAATCAAAGCTCAGATAACCCAGGCCTTGGCACCTTCGACTTTAGTTGGATGAACGCCAAAAATCCCGCGCTACTAAAATCCAAAGGCCTTCTAAACATGCCAGATCGTGGGGTCGTCGTCACTGAGGTCGGGCGTCGCCGATTAGCCCACAATAGCTTAAAAGTTGGTGATGTCATCCTCGCAATCGACGGCTTCGAAGTCGACAGCGAGGGCAAATACCTCGATCCCGAATACGGAAGACTCTCTATCTCTGGTCTCGCCACTCGTGCCCACTCCGCCAAGGATATTATCTTCATGACGGTCTGGCGCGATCAAGCTAATCATAGGATTGCCTACACCCTGCCCCGTGCCCAGTTCAGCAAAAGCCTCATACCCAACGAACACTACGATGCATCCCCGCATTATTTAGTCGCCGGTGGCCTACTCTTTCAGCCGCTCAATGGCCCATTGATGCGAGCACTCGGTAAAAACAAACCTATCCTACTCGATTATTACAATGACCGCCCACCGCTCGAAGGGCGCGACGGTATTGTGCTACTGAGCACAGTATTGCCCGACGATTACAACCGAGGTTATGAGGATATACATTACATCATGGTCGACCAGATCAACGGCCTTGTCATCCATAGGCTAGAGGATGTCAAAGCCGCGCTCGCACAGCCTGAAGCTGGCTTTCACCGCATACAATTTATGCCTGACGAAGCAATACACCAAATCGTTCTCGACAGCACAAAGATGCCCAAAGCGACCGAGCGAATTTTGCAGCACTACCGTATACCTAAGCCCAGTTCGTTGTAGTCACAGTTTGGAGTCGTTTGTGATCACTGGTAGTCGCTAAGCCGAAAACGGAAACGTGACAGGCCCGTCATAGCTGTCTCGGGAGTCTTCCACTACGACATTAGATCGTATACCGCCACGACCGCGCCAAATCGTTTCAAGTCGTGCCCAACGCGGCTTACAGGTAGCATAAAGGTCTTCGAAAATCTGATTAGTGGCAGCCTCAAAGAAGATGCCTTTGTTACGAAAACTGTGTAGATAGAGCTTCATTGCCTTAAGCTCAATGCAAACCTCGTCGGGTGCATAACTAAAGACGACAGTCGCGTAGTCAGGGTGCCCCGTCATTGGGCAGGTCGAAGTAAACTCCTCCTGAATATGCTGGATCGTATAATTGCGTTCTGGGTTCGGATTGGGAAAGGTTTCAATGTCCATCTAATCTACTGTGCAGAGCTGTTTGTAAAATTCAACTTATTCGTACTAGCTACTTCAGCGACTACTATTGCAAGCTTGCACCACCCTATCCACTAGGCGAGATTTTACACAATGAGCCAATCCACTCCAGCACCCGGTCAACTCACCCTAGTCGCTGCGCCAATCGGTAATTTGAGCGATATGACACCGCGAGCCATTGAGGCGCTCAAGACAGTCGACGCCATTGCCTGTGAAGATACCCGCATAACTGGTAAACTAATGAGTAAGCTGGGCATAGAAAAAACGTCGCCCATGCTTTCCTACCGAGAAGAAAACGAAAAGCATTTGGCGCTTGAGCTAGCCGACCGCATCGAATTAGGCGAGCGAATCGCGCTGATTTCCGACGCAGGTATGCCCGTTATCAGCGACCCTGGTTTCCGGCTCGTACGCGAGTGCCGTAAGCGCGGACTCCGCGTTACCTCTGCGCCTGGTCTAACTGCAGCCACCACCGCGCTCGCACTCTCTGGGCTTCCGACTGATGCCTTTCTCTACGTTGGCTTCTTGCCACCGAAAAGCGCCGCTCGCAAACGCTTCTTTGAGAGCAAGAAAGAATTCGAATACACGATAATCGTCTACGAATCTTGTCACCGCATTAGTAAGTTCCTTAACGAACTTATAGAAATACTAGGCGAGGATCGCTGCATCAGCGTCAGCCGTGAATTGACTAAGCTACACGAAACCGTCCACACTGGATCCGCGAGCAAGGTGCGCGAGCGCGTAGAAAAAAGCAGCCAAAAAGGCGAGTTTGTGGTCTGTATCGCCAAGCACGGCTTTGAATTGTAAGACCTGCTCCCATCGCAAAGCGGTCGAGCGCGTGAATCTACACCAACTGTGGCAACTTAGTTCCGACATCGATCGAAATACTGCCTTCACCTTTGAGCAAACGTGCTAAGGCCTGTCCGCAGAATTCCGAACGCCAACCTCGCATCATACGGTGTCTGGAGTCTTCTAGATCGTCGACTTCTAAGACAAAGGAAGTGACTTCAGCGCGGTTACCGATCAGTGCTGGGTCAATCATATTCGCCAGGCAGATGCCTTTAATCGATGCCAATGAAAGATCAACCCGTGCCTCGTAGCCGTCATCGGGCGAGGGCCCGATATGCTTGTTGTTCGGTAAATCAGGCAGATCACCGCTACGACCACGCTCGATTGCTTCCCATATGTATTTACGGTTTCGATCGGCGGAGCGTTCGCTCAAGCCCTTCATCTGGCGGATGTCTTCCAGCTTTTCGGGCGGTCGCTTTATCAGAGAAACCAACGCATCATCCGAAAGAATAAAGCCACGCGGCAAGTTACGACTACGCGCTTTCAGCTCTCGCCAAGCACCGAGTGATCGTAAGGTATTGCGTTGCTGCTGCGTCAATGAACCGCTACCGCGCACACGAGGCATCTCATAGTCGGGATCTTTTTCGCCGTAATTGCTTTCATCCTCGTAGACTTTCATCTCATCCTCTATCCATTCTCTGCGACCAAGTGATTCTGCTTTATCCATGATTTTAACCATCAGATCAACAGAGTGACGGACGTCGTCTTCTGCGTATTTAATCTGAGCCTCAGTCAGTGGACGCGCCACCCAATCAGAACGAGTCTCTGTCTTGGCAAGGCGAACCTTGAGTAAGGTCTTCAGTAGTTCGCTCAAAGAGATCGTAGAGGACAGTCCCACAAAACCAGAACTACGCTGCGTATCAAAAATATTTTTGGGCAAGCCGCCACAGGCGCGATAAAGGATATTGAGATCTTGCTGAGCGTCGTGCAGAATCTTAACCGTATTAGGGTCGGACATGAGTTTGGCGAGCGGTGACCAGTCTTCGATCTCAGGCGCGTCGATCAACTGACACTCTCCATCGGGAAAACCAATTTGGATCAATCCTAGTGTAGGGTAATAGGTGCGATCCCAGATAAACTCGGTATCAACGCCAACAGCGCCTGCTTCGCACGCACGGCGCACGACATCGGCTAGGGCTTCTGTGGTATTAATCATAAAGAGGAAAGCGTCGCTGATTCTGTTCGGGAAGGGAAGGAGATTCTTAAATCGAGAAAAATGTAACCCAAATTCATATACAATTGCTAAACGCAGTTGCTTTTCTCACTGGGACCAGCTGCTATTGTGAGCGTCGCTACTGAACCTTACTCTCTCAAAGTCCCCGCAGCCTGTTCGTCGAGAAAGGATTGATAAGCCATGGATACACCCTCTTCAATGGCTATCCTAGGCGCCCAGCCAGTTGCTGTTATTTTTGAAATATCAGTCAACTTGCGTGGTGTCCCATCAGGCTTGCTGGCATCAAAAGTTAGCTCACCTTCGTAGCCGACCGTCTTCATCACAAGGCGAGCGAGGTCGCCAATAGAAATATCGATCCCACATCCGAGATTGACCCAATCAGGCGGACTTTCGAGTTGGAGCAGATGCAAAATACCAGCTGCCGCATCGTCGGCGTGTAGAAACTCTCGCAGTGGCGTGCCGGTGCCCCAGATCGCTACTGCTGGCAAAGAGTCGCGCTTAGCCTCATGAAAGCGGCGAATTAGCGCAGGCAAGACGTGGGAATTTTGCAGATGGTAATTATCGCCCTGTCCGTAGAGATTTGTCGGCATAGCTGAGTGATAACAGACGCCGTATTGACGGCGATAAAACTCGCACATTTTTAAGCCCGATATCTTCGCTATGGCGTAGGCTTCGTTCGAGGTTTCAAGTGCACTCGTGAGTAGGGATTCTTCTTTGATTGGTTGTTCAGCAAATTTCGGGTAAATGCACGTACTACCTAAAAATATTAAGCGTCGAACGCCTGCCTGGTAGGAACCTTCGATCGCGTTGGTTGCAATCATCAGATTCTTATACATGAAGTCTGCAGGGTAGGTGCTGTTGGCATGAATACCGCCAACCATCGCAGCCGCGACGATGACTTCATCAGGACGATGCTCAGCGAGGTAGGCATACGTAGCCGCCTGACTGGTCAGATCAAGGTCGCGGCTCGACGGTTGCAAAACACCACTGTAACCAAGATGATCTGCGGTTCGCACCAGTGCAGAGCCAACCATACCGCGAGATCCTAAAATAAGGAGTTTTTTCATGGACCAAAAAAACTTTCTTTACTGAGATTCAATGGCTACTGCCATATCAAACCCGTGCGACTTAAGAAGCGCGTGGCGCTTGGCGATATCTAGGTCATTGGCCACCATCTCAGCGCACATTTCCTCGACTGTGATTTCAGGTACCCAGCCAAGCTTCTCCTTCGCCTTCGTGGGATCACCCAGAAGAGTTTCGACTTCGGCGGGACGGAAATAACGCGGGTCAACTTTAACAATCACATCCCCCACTAAAGCGGATGGAGCCTTTTCTTCATCCACTGCGATAACTGTAGCGATCTCAGCAATACCTTCACCAGAAAACTCAAGTTCGATACCCGCCTCCCGAGCCGACATAGATACAAACTCACGAACTGAAATTTGTTTACCTGTGGCGATGACAAAATCATCAGGGACTTCTTGCTGGAGCATCATCCACTGCATGCGCACGTAATCTTTAGCATGTCCCCAATCGCGCAAGGCATCCATATTTCCGAGATAGAGGCAGTCCTCAAGCCCGTGTGCTATATTCGAGAGCGCGCGAGTGATCTTACGAGTCACAAAGGTCTCGCCACGGCGAGGTGATTCGTGATTAAAAAGAATACCATTACAGGCATATATCCCGTAAGACTCACGATAATTAACAGTGATCCAATAGGCGTACATCTTCGCTGCAGCATAAGGAGAACGGGGGTAAAATGGAGTCGTCTCCTTCTGAGGAATCTCTTGAACCTCGCCGTAAAGCTCGGAAGTCGAAGCTTGGTAAAATTTAGTTTTTTTCTCTAAGCCCAAAAAGCGAATCGCCTCCAAAAGACGCAGCGTGCCGATTGCATCGACATCAGCCGTATACTCTGGAGATTCAAATGAAACCGCCACATGTGACTGTGCACCGAGATTGTAGACCTCATCGGGCTGTACTTCACTGATGATACGGGTCAGGTTAGAAGTATCCGTCAAATCTCCGTAGTGGAGATGGAAACGGCTATTTTCAACATGAGGATCTTCGTAGATGTGGTCAATTCGTGCGGTATTTAGCGAGGAAGCTCGGCGTTTGATACCGTGAACTTCGTATCCTTTCTCAAGGAGCAATTCTGCAAGGTAAGATCCATCTTGTCCGGTAATCCCTGTAATTAGTGCTTTTTTCATTATTATTTGTGTCGAATGATTTAAAGTTCCGGTCAGCTCATGACGCAGCATGATATACAGGATAAACTTTGGCCTCTAGTCGAGACGTTTCCACCGACACAACTATGGATGCATACCCTCCATTAAAAAGTCACTGTTTCGTCAGGACGCCGGATCTGCGTGCGGAACCAAGTGCTCTGTTTCTTGACCAGGTGCAAGGTATTTTGGACAATCGAAGGCAATAATTCATCGTGCTTCAACTCGCCGTCGAGAAAGGCAATCGTCTCACGGTAACCGATGGCAGATGCTGCGCTGGGGTTTCCTTTGAGACCTTGTAAGAGCAAAGCTTCGACCTCTTCGATCAACCCAGCCTTAAGCATAAGCTCCGCTCGACGCGCTATACGCTGCTTTAAATTCTCCTTATCGCGCTCCAACAAAATATAATACTTAACACAATCAGTATAAGGTTCAGGGCGTGCGGCGAACTCAGCCTGTAAAGTCGGTAAATCTTTGCCCGAGGCAATGCAGCGTTCGAGTGCGCGTGAGACCCGTCGCGGATTTTTGACATCTAAATTTCCAGTGCCTGATACACTATGCACACGTAATTCGCCCAACAAGCCTTCTAGCCCATCCGCCTCGTAAAGCGCCGTCACCTTTGCTCGTATTGCATCGCTTACCTTGACCATATCGATCACGGGTGCAAAAAAACTCTTCAGATAAAATCCACTGCCACCCGTCACGACGACGGATTTCCCACGTGCAAAAATCTCTGCCACTGCTGCTTTGGCATCGCGCACATAGGCCACAATATCGTAAGGTGTGCTGACCGATTTGAGGTCAATCAAATGGTGCGGAATCCTCGCCTGCTCTTCGCGCGATGGCTTAGCGGTGCCGATATCCATTCCTCTATAAATAAGCGAGGCATCGCAGGAAACTATCTCCGCATCGTGCGCCTCCGCGTAGCTAAGCGCATACTCCGTTTTACCGACCGCAGTCGCCCCAGTAATGATGTGTAATCTTTGTTCCATTTGATAATGGCGAATATATGCCCATCCTTATCAAGTGAGAGTGACGAAAGCTTGGCAACCTATGAAAATCTGCATCATTACTGCCCATTCCCTAGTTTGCCAATAGAGGTACTGTCGCCTTAAACGCTCTTGCGGCGCGGGTCACGAATGCACACCGTTAATTTCAAGATGGACCCATCAATCCGACTCTGGCAATGGCCGAACATATTGGCGATCGACACCGCCTTGGCCGCTATACTTTGGCAACTAGGCTTGGTAAGAGCTCTGAATACCGAGATCGGTTGGGCGGCCTCTGCCGTGTTGGGGCTCTCGGTCTGGTTGACCTATGTGGCGGATCGGTTGTTTGATGTGAGGTCGCGGGAAATGGTAGCACTCTTTTCGCTCAGGCATCAGTTCGCAAAGCGATACCGCCAAGCACTTTGGTATGTCTGGTTTGTGCTGCTGGCGATGAATCTGCTACTAGCAAGGCAGCTCACGGCCATGCAACTCAAGAACGGTTGCCTACTCCTAATATTTTGCTTACTCTATACAATACTCAACCAAAAGCTTTCAAGGCACTTTTTTCCCAAGGAGATCTGCGTAGCTTTGATCTATGCGAGCGGCGTAATAATATTTATGCCAGTAGCTTACCCACTCGGTTTCTTCGCAGTATTCGCTTTATTGTGCCTGCTCAATTGCTTGATGATCGGAGCGAGAGAAAAAGTGATCGACGCTAAAATGCATGTACACTCGATCGCAACTTTAGTCGCGGAGCGCTGGCTAACGCTGCTTGCTTTATTCGGCGCAGGGCTGGCAATTTGGCGAGGCGGCGAATTGTGGCTCGGGCTGGCTCTTAGCTTAGGGCTGCTCGGGATGCTACATGGACTAAGGAAGAGAATTAGCATGGAAACCTTTCGTGTGTTCGCAGATGCTTCCTTAGTCTTGGGCGCCCTGTATGCCCTTTATTTAGGGTATCGCCTTGGGCCGGCCATGATTTCAGCGGCAACTTAAAAGTGGAGATCAAACTTTCCTAATCTGCTTTGAGTAGTTTTTCAAATTCTTCCATCACGGCAGTGGGTCCAATATATTTGCCTGTATTGTCGTAACTATCGAGCAGCTTATTGCCTTCGGCATCGGTAATGATTAGACTGGGAATGCCGTTACCGTTACTTTGCACGATATCTTTATTCTCGCCATAGGCGAAGGCAGGCCAGGTCATATTGTATTCGCTCATGTAATCAGCCATATCATCCTCGCTGCGATCGCTGCTAACAAAGACGAGCTCGAAAGCGGCACCTCGGCGCTTCTGCTTATTGTAAAAATCAACAAGAACAGGAGTGAACTTACGGCATGGCGGACACCACATGGCGGATTGGTAGAAGGCAAAATACTTGGGCAAATCGGACTGCTCTGGTTCGAAATCGACAAGGCGTTTACCTTTTGGAGTGACTAGCTCTTTATAGACGTTTTCAGCAAAGGCACTGCGATCAACTGGAGCTACTGAGCTCGAACTATCATCCTGCTTCGACTGAGCGATCTGCCAGTCACGGGCGAATTCCCGATCAGAGGGCTTAAGATCAACTAATGGGAAATTAACAACTTTCCCTTCCCTGTTTTCTAGCTGAAGCAAGGTGCCTTGGACTGCATTTAACTTCGCCTCAAAGTAGCCACCGCCGGTTATATTCCATGTGCGAAATGAATCTCTGGCAGAGGCAGACAGGGCAATCAGCAAAAAAAGTAGGGGATGCATGGATGTCATAATTTTTTGGTGCGACTGACTAACGTCCGCGTCGAATATCAGAGCCCTTAAACTGAACACGCACACGGAAGATGCGCTTAATGCGGGTCTTAATTTTGAAGGTCTTGGGGTCAATAGAGTCTGGGATTTCTTCACGGTGCAGATCGACAATTGCGTGGTAACCTCGCTCGGAAAAAATATCGATCAGCATGGCGAGTGCATCTGGATCATGTAGGACGGAGTCCTCGGTATTGATCACGGCAGATCCTGAGATGGCGTGGCGCTCAATGATCGGCATGAAGTCGCTCTTTATAAGATCGACGACCTCCTCAAAGAGAGGCTCTTGACGATCGACATAGGCATCGAGTCGGTCGACGAGATCCTGACGGGCGTGCTTTGATATAGTAGCGGCTACGGGAATGCTTGAGATGCGATCATAAGTAGCCTCGTCGAGTTCGAGAGAGCCTTGGTAACGTAGCTCATCGTCAATACGTTGGCGGACGGCTTCGATCGTTCCATGAGCATTAATAAAGTGATAGAAGAAGATCTCACGCAGGTCTTTGAGGGCACCATAGGTCTTCTCTTTAAAAGTGCGGTAGCGGTTGAGCGCCGCCTCAGGATCAAGGTCGGTCGGGCGCAGTTCTTCAATTTCACCAACGCCAGACTCAAGGACTTCCTCGTTATGCGCCTGCGCTTCGACTCCACGGTTTATTTGGCGCTTCACGCTCTCCTTCTTATCGATAAAGAGCACAACTATATGGAAGTGGGGCTTCTTGAAATGCTCAGAGTAGAGTGTCCCTTTAAATTTATTACTCTGTTCGATCAGCTTTTGATAAAGGAGCTTAACGCACTCCACCTGCACTTTGGTGCGGGGGAAACCATCGACGACTGCACCGCTCTTATAAACGGGGTCAAGGAGTTTGCGCAGCATGATTTCGATGACCTCACGGTCGCCCACTAGCATGCCAGCGTCTTTCATCTTCTGTGCTTCGGGGCTCTTGAGTAGACTACTGACCACAAGCGGTGGTGCTGTGAGGTCGCGATACTGCATAATGAACTCAGTATTCGTACCCTTACCCGCACCAGGCGCACCGTTGAGCCAGAAAATCTCTTTCGGGAAGCGGAGATATTCCTCGCCTAGTTCGTCTTCTAGGCTTGCCCAGACAGAGTTGAAGATGATCTGCGCGTCCTTGACCTCAAGGTCTTGAACATTTTTTTTGGCAGGTTTGATTTCGACTGGGGCCTGATCTGAAGCCATTTTATATAAATTTAGATGAGTGGTGATTAGGTAAGTTAAGCTCTGTCGGAATCCACCAGTGAGATCAAGTCCCTTTCGGAATTTAACCAAGTACCGCGGGCTTACTGATTGGCCCTTATGTGCGTGGGCGGCAAATACGCTCGGTCGCGCTCTCAAAGTCTTCCTCTCCGCTCAGAATGTCGATTTCTAGGCGTAGATAATAAACAGGCACGCTTGCCTTAATATCATCAAAGAGGCGCACGGCGTCCTTCTCAGTTGTAACGATCATATCTAAATTGGTTTTGTCGGCCTTACGGTAGAGGCGCTCGATCTCGTAACGAGTAAATCGGTGATGATCCAGAAAGCGTTGGTTGTAAAGAATCTCGGCACCGAAATCGCGGAGCATTTTTTCAAAGCTTTCGGGCGAGGCGATGCCGCTGAAGGCTCCGATCTTGGCCTCTCTAAGTACATCCAGCGACAGGCGCTCGCCTGTATCGACAGATTGGAGATACTGCGGCTTGTGCGCGCATTCGATTATCTCAGCCTTAGGATTATTCTCGCGAATCAGCTCGAGGAGGGCTTCATCACGATTCCCATCAGATTTAGTCAGAAAAATATAGCTGGCACGTGATAGATGTTTGATCGGTTCGCGCAGGATGCCGCGGGGGAGTAAATGTTGATTGCCGAATGGATTCGTTTTGTCGACAAGTAGGAGATTAAGCCTTCCCTTGAGCGGTAGATATTGGAAGCCGTCGTCGAGAATAAGGGTATCGCAACCGAACTTACGAATGGCAAAAGAACCGGCTTTGACCCGATTTTTATCACAAAGCACAACAACCCCTGGCAGATTCTGGGCGAGCATGTAAGGCTCATCGCCGGCTACTTCGGAGTCAAGTAGGACAGTCTTACCATCGCTCACGATCTTAGGCGGCACTTCTTCACCATGGCTCAGCTTCCGCCAAATTTTTTTCATCAAAGGTTCTTTTTTACTCTTATAACCGCGACTAAGAATGGCGACTTTGCGACCACGCTCAGTCAAGGTCCGTGCAAATTTCTCCACAACTGGAGTTTTACCCGTGCCGCCTACGGTGAGGTTCCCAACGACAACAACCATGCAACCCAGCGGCTTATTCCGAAAGATCCTGTGTTCGTAGAGATACAAGCGCAGTTGTACGAGAGCCCTGAATATATAAGACAGAACATAGAGGAAGCTTGCCAACAATTCAGCCTCACGTCCGTGCCGGCGATCGTAGATCACATCGGTGGTAAAAAGAGCAAAATCATTCGCCATGCGCGCGAACTTATAGCGAAATCTACGGAGTGAAGGCATAGGGCAGAAAACTTAGAACTTAACTAAAAAGCGATTCTCAAAAATAGAAAGAGGGTTGACGCCAGATTTAATCAACGCTTTCTCTCGAAAAAACACCATGCCCTCGTGATCTTCGGTGGCTACCGCGCATCTACTTTCTATGAAATATCTAATCATCGCCGAGAAACCTTCTGTCGCGACCGACCTCTCCAAAGCCCTAAGCAGAGAATTTGGTAAATTTACCAAAAAGGGCAAATCGCGCGATGCGACCTATTTCGAGTGCGATCGTGCTGCCATCACATCGGCCGTCGGCCACCTTGTCGAGCTGAAGATGCCGACAGGTCCCAATGGCAAAAATCTGCCCTGGAACTTCAACGTGCTACCCGCCATCCCAGAGAAGTTTGAGCTTCAGCCAATCGAACAAAGCGCTGGTCGCCTTAAACACGTCCTTAATCTTGCTAAGAAGAAAGAGTTCGATGTAATTGTAAATGCTTGTGATGCTGGCCGAGAGGGTGAGCTGATTTTCCAATACATAATGGACATTGGTAAGATCAAAAAGCCGGTCAAACGCCTCTGGATGCAATCGATGACTACGGGTGCGATCCAAGAAGCTTGGCAAGCACTGCGCGAGGGCGAGCAAATGTCCAACCTTGCCGACGCCGCTAAATGCCGTTCCGAGTCGGATTGGCTCGTAGGTCTCAACTCGACCCGCGCCCTCACCTGCTTCCGCTCTCGCCACGGAGGATTTAACATCACCGCCGCAGGTCGTGTACAGACGCCTACCCTAGCCATCCTCGCCAAACGCGAGCGTGAGATCCAAGCCTTCAAGCCTCTAGACTACTGGGAAATACATGCTGACTTTGCGGTGTCTAAGGGCAACTACCCCGGCAAATGGATCGACCTCAACTGGAAGAAAAACCCCGAATATCCACACGGCCGAGCGGAGCGTCTCTGGGATAAGGAAAAAGCTCTTGCCATTCGCGAACGCTGCGCCGGCAAAGAAGGCAAGGTAAGCGAAGAGAAAAAACCGACCAAACAAATCGCGCCACAGCTTTACGATCTCACCACGCTCCAGCGTGAGGCTCCCTTCACCGCGAAAAATACTCTCGGCCTCGCTCAAGCGCTTTATGAGCGCCACAAGATGCTCACTTACCCGAGGACAGATTCCCGCTATTTACCCGAGGACTACATGAGCAAAGTCCACGAGACCATGCGCGATCTCGCCAACTCAGACCACCCAATTGCGAATTGGGCAGCCAACGCAATCGAAGAAGATCGCGTAAAGTTCAATAAGCGCATCTTTAATAACGCCAAAGTCTCCGATCACTTTGCCATCATCCCAACTGGCCGTGTGGTGAAGCTCAACGAACAAGAGTCCAAACTCTACGACATGGTGGTCAAACGCTTCATCTCGGTTTTCTTTCCACACGCTGAGTTCGAAGTCACTAAGCGTCTCACGACAATCAATCATGGAGCGGAAAAAGATACCTTCTTGACCAACGGTAAGACGTTGACGAGCCCCGGGTGGTTGGCCGTCTATGGACGCGTAGCAGGTGTCGCCGCAGGCAAGGACGAGCTGGTAGGCGTCGATGAGGGTGAAACCGCACGTATACCCGATTTGCCAATTATGCGAGAAATCGCCGAAGGTGAAGAGCTACCCGCCCCGATTCGCGTCGAGGATAAGTCGACCAAGCCACCTGCCCGCTACACTGAGTCTACACTCCTAGCCGCCATGGAAGGTGCGGGTAAACTCATCGACGACGATGAACTGCGCGAAGCCATGTCCGAGCGCGGTCTCGGTACACCCGCTACTAGAGCCGCGACGATTGAGGGTCTCCTCCGCCAGAAATACATCGCTCGTGAAGGTCGTGATCTCAACGTCTCCGGCAAAGGTCTGCGCCTGATCGATCTCTGCGAAGAAATGGACATCAAAGCCCTCAGCTCACCCTCCATGACGGGCGACTGGGAGGCCCAACTTAACAAGATGGAAAAGGGCGAGATCTGCCGCGACATCTTCATGCAAGGAATCAACCAATTCACGGAAGACGTGGTTGAGAAGGCACGCTCACACATGCAAATGCTCGTCAACCGCGCCTTCCCTGACCTAGAGTGTCCGTGTCCCGCCTGCGGCGCAGCGCGACTCAAACAAACCGACGCCACCTACGAATGCCGCGAGGAAGCGTGTGACTTCCGCATATCGAAGCACATCGCTGGTCGCCGGCTTAACGACGACGAAGCAAAAGAGCTTATAATCACAAAGCAACTCCCTGAAGTTGATGGCTTCGTCTCTCGCTTCAACAAACCTTTCAGCGCAGCACTCAAGCTTGCTCAATCAGTTTCCAAAACTGGAAAAATAGGCAAATGGAAGACCGAATTTGTCTTTGATGGTGATGAGCCCACTCTAGCCGAAGACTTGAAGGACGAGCAAATCATCAAGAGCTTCATTATGCATAACGGCGCCGAAGCAAAACTCTATGAAACGGAGAAAGCTTATCATATTCCCGCCTTGAAGACAAGCGACTCACCTGAAGGTTTTCGCCTTGGAAAGACGATCTTGCAAAAAGAGCTACAGCCCGAGGAGGTGGAGAAACTCTTCACCGAGGGAAAGACCGCCCTACTCGACGGGTTCGTTTCTAAACGCACCAAGCGACCCTTCAAAGCCTACCTAACACTCGACTTCGACAGCGGTAAGATCGGCTTCGAATTTGCCCCACGCCCTGTTAAAAAAGCAGCGGAGAAGGCAACTAAGTAACAGCTATAGAGCGCCTCTAGCGTCCGCTAAAGACTAATTACTCTTGTGGTAGATCCGCTAATTGAAACCAAATAACTTTTTAATCGTGGCAATCGTTGCGGATGTAATCTTCGGACTGGAGCCGCTGAGATTCAAGACACGATGGCAGCTTTGCGATTCCAGTAAACTAGGATGGTAGGCAATTATCTTCACATCACCGATTTGGCCCTTGAGCTTATCTTCGACAAAGCGGGGCTTCCACTCCATAGGCACCCCGTATTGTGTAAAGGCGATGTCCCATGCCACGACAGTCTTACCCGCAAAAGACTCAGTCACTAGAGCAGGATAATTGCGGACAAAGTCAGGCACTTGATTACTAAAAACTCGGATACGTGTCGCAACTGGCAGACGACCTAGGTGCTCTCGTAAATTACTTACCTGACCGCTACGAATGTTTTGATAAAAAGCCAGCGGATCAACACTCACTAGGTTCATACCATTCCAGATACCGTGGCGATTCTTAGTGTCAAATTTCTGATCCATATACCATTTTTCAAAATCGTCTGTCAGGCGAAAGCCGATCTCAAAGTGGACGTGGGCGCGACTGCGCGGAATCGTATAAGTGGCGGAACGCCCCATGATACCTAGCACAGTGCCCGTCTCGACCCGTGCGCCGCGCACAATAGTATCAGCCAGGCTGGCAAGGTGTGCGTAGAGCGTATGATAAGCAGGAGTTTCTTGATCGTGCTCAATTACCACATAGCGCCCATAACTACTGTAACCAGAAGTGCGACTAACATGAACGACTCGACCTGGTAGCACGGCATAGACAGGATCAGCAGCCTCACCGCGATCGTCGCGCTTAATCGGATACAAATCAAGCCCTTCGTGGAAGCGGCTACCGCCATTACGCACGCAACCGAATAAGCCGGATTCAACGCGCCCAGATACAGTAGCTTGGACATAAGCCTCGATCGGTTTGCCGTTTTGAAAAGCGGGGTTCGGCGTCGGCCAGATTAGACTAGCGTTAGCCAGAAATGGCACTAACAGGACAGGAAGTAAGCGAAAGAGGCTAGGCATCTTCATTTTCCGTAATCTAAGGGAGAAGTAGATTCTTAGCGCCTACTTATTTGCCTGTAGCTTTACGATGGTCTCCTTAATATCTAGCACAAGCTGACCGAGTTCCTCATCGTCGACTTCAACAAATGTATAGAAGTTACCATCTTGTATGGCGCCATCAATGCGGCGAGCACCGATTGCATTTCCGTTGACCATGAAAACGATACGGCTGCCCATACTAGAAACGGAGGCTCGATAAAGATCACGCGCACCTTGACCACCTGTCTGGACTAACAATGCCACCCCCATATCGACTTTGACCATCTCTACGTTTAGAATATCAAACTCGTTCACAACGGGATCACCCTGAATACTGACCGTCGTCCTGCTGACTGGCAAAGTGACCGTCTCTCCGCTGGTCGCGCCGTAATTGACACCGCGTGTCTCGAGCATGAGGCGTGGCACGCTGAGATTTTCAAGTTTGTCTTTTTTACAAGCAACTAAAAGGCCGAAGCTAACAAGAAGTATGAGAGAAGATAGAGCAATCCGAGGCATAGTATGTATTCGGTTCAGATATTAGAGAATAATGTCGCCAACAGTATCTTCTATTTTAAGCATTAGTTCGGTAGAAATATCCACAATTGGTACTTGGATCAACTGCTTAGTTTTGACATGTCGATAGCTCTGCTCGCCGATAGACCTACGATCACCGTTGGCGCGTAGTACTCGCTTGCGCTCCAGCATAAGTGAGAGGAGGTGCTTGAGCATGTCAGACTCTTCTTTGGTTTCGGGTGATTCATTTTCAAAAAGTGAAAAGAAAAAGTCTTCTGCGGAGGCCATCGTCTCCTTCACGGCAGTAATCTCATCGTTGGGATCTTTAACCACGCGTGCCCAGCGTCCGAGGACTTGGTCCGGAAGCCCAAAAGCTTCGACTTCATCAGGTCGTAGGTCGGCGCGGCCTAGCTCACCCGCTTCTTTACCCTTGAAAATAAGGCAGACGACTTGGTCGCCCGGCTTAAAGGCTTCGCCACTGAGAGTCGAATTGCGTGCGATTGTTTTGATTTGCCATTCCATAATTACAGAAAAGATAAGTTTAAAGACTGCGGGAAATGGGCCCTGTGGCAACTATAACTCTTGGTCAAAATTGAAGGCTAGTAGAATGATAATCCTTCTAATTATTCTTGCGGCTAAAGGACATTACTTAACTGTCTGCGACTTCCACCCACCACTACTACTATGCCAAGAACTATCGCCATCGGAGACGTCCACGGCTGTGCCGACGAATTCGGAGAACTACTTGCAAAGCTCGAACTGAAGCCTGACGACCGGGTCATTCAGGTCGGAGACTTAGTGAATCGTGGTCCCGATAGCCACCGAGTGATAGAACTGGCACGCGAATATCAGGTAGAATCAATTATCGGAAATCATGAGCTACGCCTGATCACTGCACGGGGAAAAAACAAGCCGAGCCTACTCAATCAATACGACCAAGTCACCCTCGAGGAGCTGACAAAAGAAGACTGGAACTATCTCGAGGCGATGCCGAAGTTTCTCTACGATGCGCAAATCGATACAGTGATCGTACATGGCGGTTTCCTGCCTAATAAACCATGGCAGACACAAGGTAGCGAGCTAATCACTAACATTCAAGTTATCGATGAAAAAGGCAAAGCAGCCAAGCGCTCCGACGCCCCTTACGCCGCCCCTTGGTCAGACTCCTGGAGTGGCAGTCCCTTCGTTGTTTACGGTCACACCCCACGCCCGAGAGTGTTTGAACGTAGAGGATCGATTGGGATCGATACTGGATGCGTCTACGGAGGTCATCTCACCGCCTACATTATCGAAGACAAATCCCTCATCCAAGTCCGTGCACACAAGGCCTACGCGCATAGCAAGCACCTGCCAGATCCAATTTAAATAAGCATTCGTTCTTCTACAGTTTATCCATTCTAGATAGTATATAATGCTTTGCTAATTCTATCTACATTTAATAATTCACCATCTTTAAACTTTTCTTAAAATGTCCAATCCATCCGAGCACTTAGGGCTTTTGCTTATCGATTTTCAAGACGTCTTCCTTAAAGAGATTCCAGATCGGGAGCGATTGCTAAAACGGAGCACTTTCGCCCTGAAAGCTGCTGAGCTGCTTGGCGTATCCGTCGCCGTGACGGAGCAAATTCCCGAAAAACTAGGCGCAACGACCGAAGTCTTACGTAGCTATTGGGACGTCAATACGCTCGTTTTCGGCAAGAGCGCTTTCTCCGCATTCGAAGCCGAAGGCCTGAATCGATGGATAGAAAGTAAGCAGATCGATCACTTGCTCCTGGCGGGCATCGAAACCTCTATCTGTATCTATCAAACCGCACTCCAAGCCCTCAGCGCGGATATCGGCGTCACCCTATTGAGCGACTGCATCAGCGAACGCCGCCTTGAAGACCGAGCCCCCGTGCTGGAGCAATTACTTTCCATGGATGCACACATCCTACCTAGCGAAACGATTTTTTACAGCCTACTTGGGAGCGCTGAACATCCAAAGTTTCGTGAATTTAATGAGCTGGTAAAGGAGTCGTAATTAGCGCCCCTACTGCCCCATGCGGAACGGTTGGCTAAATTGAAGCGGCTGACCTGTCGGAGTCGGTCCCGCTGAGGAAGCATTGCGGAAGGCGGTCAGAATAGATTGGTCGTAGGCCTTATTGCCCGAGCCACGACGTAGTCTTACATTTGTGATCTGTCCAGAAGAGGACACATCGAAGACGACTTCAGCTAAGAGGCTTACGCCAGCCAGTTGTGCAGGCTTCACCCACGCAGCGTCGATGCGCGAGCGTAGGCGAGAGCTGTAACTAGCGAGCGCGGACATCTGCTGGGGCGAGAGTTGCGGGCTGGGAATAGTCGATGAGGAAGTTCGCGGGATAATCAATTTGGGCACGTCGATTTGATGCACACTGATGTCTGGGCGTGGTGCAACAGGGCGCGGTTTGGGCTTATCCTTAGGGTGCTCTTTGGTGAAATCTCGGTAATCTATGATCTGCGGCTTGGGCGGCGGCTTTTCTTTAGGGCGCGGTGTCGGCACCGATGGCTTGGGGATATTGACTTTCGGCACCGGCGGTAACTTTACTGTAGCTTGCTCCACAGGCGGTTGTGGTGCCGCTTGCTGCGATTGACTCTCCTCGCTCGGCGGATCGACCATCTCGAAGACATGTGGCTTTTCCTTTGGTTTAAATGCTTGAACGATCGTCACTAGAAACAAAGCCAGCAAGACCACTAGGTGAAGGATCACCGAGGTCCAGAAGGGGTGGTCTTTGGGGATTTTCATGTAAGTCGCACAAGCTTCAAGCTTATAATAGTGACAGAACAGATAGGAACCCCATAGCTACCATTTCCTTACTTTACTTTAGTGTCTAAACTAATCTTGGAGAGCTTTCGCTGCTTAATCATATCCACGACGGTGATGACGTTTTGGTAAGGCAGCTGGGCATCGGCACGAATACTCAGCACGGGTGGCGCGGGATCCATCGCCATGGTGTCGAGCAGGTCAGCGAGCTGCTGCTCCGAGACCTGACCTTCGCCCCAGTAGTAAGCACCCGCTTGGTCGATGGAGATCGATTGAAAATCTTCGCGGTCTTCAGCCTGCGTTTTGGCGGCTTCGACAGGCAGGTTCAACTCGACCGTCTGCTCCAGTAGTGGCGTGGTGATCATAAAGATAATCAACAAAGCAAAGGCTAAGTCGATCAAGGGAGTGACGTTAATCTCGGTCAAAGCAGAGAGCCGGTCTTTACGATGGAATTTACGAGCCACAGATCGAATTGTGAAGAGCGAGTGGTGAATTAGCCATGTGCAGCGGCTTGGGCTTCGAGCTCGATGCGATCGGCGGCGGTGCTAGCAAAGTTCTCTAGCTCGACCACTGCGATCTTGGTATTTTGCAAGAGATAGTTGTAGCCGAAGACCGAAGGAATGGCGACGACGAGACCAGCCACAGTGGTGAGCAGAGCTCCCGACACACCAGGAGCGAGACTTTGAAGACTAGCCGAACCAGCACCAGCCATTCCGCCAAAGGCATCCATCACGCCCCAGACAGTACCAAGTAGGCCAAGGAAGGGTGCCCCCGTTACGATCGAACCGAGGACCACCATCTTCGATTCATAGCGGATAATTTGCTCGGCTACACTTCGCTGTAGTGCATTTTCGACATGTCCCATGCGGAGCGTCGCACGGTGTGGGTCGTTGTCACTGAGGTTGCTGCCGTAACGGTGGAAAGCTTCTAAGGCTTCACGAACGATATTGTAATAGGGGCCAGCCCCTTTACCTGGACGCTCTGGATCGAGCGCGATAAGGTGCGACTCTTTAGACAGCAGGCGTTCGTAGCGTTGGTTTTGTGAACGTAGCTTAGATAGATCGAGGTATTTGCCAAGCATGACCGTCCAGGCGACGATACTAAAGAGAGCTAGGATAAAGATAACGACTTTACCTGCAAAGTTTGACTGCGCGAAATAAGTGAAGACATTGGCGCCTGAAGCGGCCTGAAAGAGGAGAGAATCGAAGGCAAAAGTAAGGCTCATTACAAAAAAGATATAGTCATTAATAATACAGACCCCAGTAAACCACATCCGTTCAAAAAGCTTCCAGCTTTAAAATGGAATTGTGAATAAGAATTATATACTATTGACAATATATACTAAAATTAGTATATATCATACATAATGGAAGCTAGCGAGATTTATAAGTGCATCGCCGACCCTCAGAGGCTGCGTATCCTCAACCTCCTTGAGGCAGGTCCGCTTTGTGTTTGCCACATGCAAGAAATATTAGAGGTGCCCCAAGTGAAGATGTCGAAACAGCTCTCCTCCATGAAGCAACTTGGCCTACTGAAGGCACATAGAGAAGGCACCTGGATGATCTACAAACTAGTAGATCCAGTCGAGGGGCTCATCACTGCCAACTTATGCTATTTACGCGAGGCTGCATGCGCTGAATGCAACCAACTACAGCGCGATCTTACAAAACGTGAAAAGTTAATCCTAAAAGTCACCAAAATCGATAACGATTGCCCGCAAGAAGTCTGCCAGCAGATCACTTGTTGTTAACCAAATCAAAAAAATATGCGCACTGAAAACACGAATCAGAAAGAAGACCCTGCCCCTCAAAAGAAGGGCTTTTTCACCCGCATCTTCACTAAGATAGATAACAGCATGAAAGTTAAAGCGGACGAAGCTGCCAAAAATCAATGCTGTAGCGAAGACAACGACGGCAAAGGCGGAAAGTGCTGCTAAGGCAGGACCCAATACTCTGGCTATAGTCTATGCTCACAGCACTCATCGATCGCCTGATCTTCGACGTCTTCGGGATGGACCCCGATTCACGTCTAACAGCAGCGCTACATTTTTTCCTCTATGACACAGTTAAAATCTTTCTGCTGCTTGCAGTCATGATTTTTGCCATTGGATTTATTCGCACCTGGCTTCCCGAGGACCGCCTTAAAAAGTGGATGGGTAGAGGAGGCATGCTGGGCAACTTTATCGCAGCACTTTTCGGAGCCATCACGCCGTTTTGTTCTTGTTCTTCGATTCCTATCTTTATCAGCCTCTTAAAAGCGGGTGTACCATTAGGAGTTACTTTTTCATTCCTTATTACCTCTCCGATCATTAATGAGTATCTAGTCATCCTCATGATTGGAGAGTTTGGCCTACCCGTCACGATCGCCTATATCGGGAGCGGTCTCCTGATTGGTACGCTTGGGGGTGCTGTCCTTGGAAAACTAAAACTAGAAAAACATCTAGAGTCTGACATAATTGCATCCGCACACAAGGATTCTAATGTCATAGCGCATACATTGACGACTCGTTTACGCTATGGATGGGACGAGTCCGTCAGCGTGATTCAACAAATCTGGCTTTGGGTCATCGTCGGCGTCGGCATCGGTGCTTTCATTCACAACTATATTCCCCAAGAGACCATCCATTCACTAATGGAAGCGACCGGAATCTTCTCTGTTCCTCTCGCAACAGTTCTTGGTGTGCCCATGTATGGTAGCTGCGCCGCCATCGTGCCCATCGCGGTCGTACTCTTTCAGAAGGGCATCCCACTCGGCACCGCCCTAGCTTTCATGATGGCGATGGCTGCTCTCAGCTTGCCCGAAGCGATCATGCTCCGCCGCACGATGCATCTTAAACTGATTGGTCTCTACTTTGGAATTACGACACTAGCCATCATCTTCACCGGCTACCTACTTAGCGTGTTAGCCAAATTTCTCTAACAACAAACAAGATCATGCCCAAACCAAAAGTTCTCATTCTCTGCACAGGAAACTCGTGCCGCAGCCACATGGCTGAAGGTATCTTACGCGCCGCCGCAGGTGACCTCTTCGAGGTGTTTAGCGCGGGGTCCAAACCAAAAGGTGCGGTACATCCACTCGCGCTCGAAGCGCTCAAAGAAATCGGCATCGACGCCAGCCATCATACCTCCGACCATCTCGACATCTACCTTGATCAAGGTATCACTACGGTGATCACCGTCTGCGGGAATGCGGACCAAGCCTGCCCAACCTTTCCCGAGATGGTGAATCGCTACCACTGGGGCTTTGAAGACCCGCCCCATGCCCAGCGTGAGGATGAGAGCGAACTCGACGCCTTTCGCCGCATCCGCGATGAGATCAAACTAGTCTTCGAGGCCTACGCTGCGGGTTACCGAGAAGCCGTGAGCGCTTAGAACTTTCAAACCATGAAAAATGCACTCCTCGCCGAGTTTATCGGCACCTTTTTCCTCTATCTAATGATCGGGATGTGTGTGACGCCACCTGCCGCCGCAGGTGTGGCCGTTCCCCTGGCAATCGGTGTGGGACTCGCTGCATTGGTCTACTCTTGTGGGCATCTCTCAAAAGCTCATTTTAACCCAGCCACAACGATCGCCTACGCCACGGCAGGCACCCATACATTCAAGAAATCCGTCCCCTACATATTAGTCATCTTTGCTGGGGCCCTTTCCTCTGCAGTCTGCCTCATGATCCTAAGCCCTGAGGGCCTCGAAAAAGTGTACCCCCTAGAAATTGACCGCACGAAAGTCATCCTAGCGGAATTCCTTTTCACCTTTGTGCTGATGTGGGTGATCCTCAATGTCGCCATCGCTAAAGGCACTGCGGGTAACGAATTCTACGGCATCGCAATCGGTGCCATCGTTGCAGCGGGCGCCTATGCCGTCGGTCCCCTATCCTTCGCCGCCTTCAATCCGGCAGTGACCATCGCGCTTTGCATCAACGGCTTTCTACCTTGGAGCGCCCTACCCCTTTATTGGATCACACAAGCAGTCGCCGCATTCACTGCTGGAATGCTCTTCAAAAGAATGAAGGTCACCAAGGAAGACGAACTTAGCGGCAAGCCCTGGAACTAGTCTTTCGGCGCGAAGAGCTTCTCCACGTATTTCGCGATCAGATCGAATTCCAGATTCACCAAGTCGCCCACTTGCTTGGTGTGTAGATTGGTCACCTCCATCGTATGTGGAATCAGCCAAATGGCGAAGCTCGACTCGTCGACCTCAGCTACGGTCAGCGAAATACCATCTACAGTGATGCAGCCTTTGTGCACAACGTAGCGCAAGTTATCAGACGGAGGCTTGATCCGAAAAAAGAAGTCCTTGCCGCGCGGCTCAATCGCTTCGATCACACCCGTGCCATCGACATGACCAGAGACAAAGTGCCCGCCCATGCGGGTGCTTGGCAGGAGCGCTCTTTCCAGATTCACTTTGCCACCTGGACCCACGCCTCCGATCGAGGTCAGGCGCTTGCTCTCTTCCAGCAGGTCGAACTCGATCCGATCTTCCGTAAAGGCGACCGCAGTCAAACAACAGCCGTTGACGGCGACACTATCGCCCATTTGAAGACCACGAGTCACCTCGTGCGCTTCCAATAGGAGGCGCCATGCGCTTTCCTTTTCTTCAAAAGAGATGACCTTACCTGTTTCTTCGACGATTCCTGTAAACATGCTGATGTAGGATTAAAGTGGTGCTCCCGGGCAGATTCGAACTGCCATTTGCGGCTTCGGAGACCGCTGCTCTATCCATTGAACTACGGGAGCTATATAGTTGTTATATAGTAATTTACAAATAAACAACAAAAGCAGTAAAGCGTATATGCTTGAACCATTTTCTGTACACCAATGGCTGGCAAATACTCACCTCAAAACCATTGAACTTCGAGATACAGAACATCAATTACCTCTAAGTTGTGCAGTAATGTCATCATAAGAATTCTGTAATTCTTTATTTATGGGTATCAATTCTGGCATCTCAATACTCATTACATCTGTAAAGGCATTATTCGCTTTCTTTACTAGCTTGATGAGATCCAATCCCAGCGATGCAGTTTCGTAGGTATTCCATGCATAGTCTTTCTGTTTAACAGCTTCATCCTTCGCTTTTTGAACCTTCTCACGATGACTAAGCAATTCTTTTCTGTAAATTTCTATGGCTTTCATACCCATTTTATTCGTCTCAAGATTAACCCGATAAGAATCAGCATATTTTTCATCGCTTTTAATCTTCTCTTTAGTTTCGCCAATAAGCAATGACATGCTCGTGTGTATCTGGTCTAACTTAGGCAACCATTCATTGTTAACCCTATCAATGTAAAGTTGCTTTGCATATACATTAGATTCAAAAAGCAAAACGCATATACTATAATATTGTTTCATAGTTTCCAAATCATCATTAACTTCTGCCATATAATCAGTTGTTCGCTCTAACACCTGTTTGAATACTTCAATCATTGTCATCGCCTTCAATATTTCATCTCCGTCAATGCGAGAGCATAAATGTTCAATTTGCTTTGCGCTGAGAGCAGTTCCCATTTTTTGAAACTTCTCACTAATTTTTTCTTTTATTAATTTTATCCCATCATCCAGCTCGGCTATATCTTCTTCATTAATACGTTTAATTTTTTCCTCCAAGTTAGCTACTTTTCTAAAATTATTTACTTTTTTTGCGTTGATTATATCTTTTTTAACTCCAGATATCTCAATTTTTTTTAATTTAATGTCTTCCTCCAGAGTCTTAATTTTTTTAGTGTAATCTAAAATTTTGTCATCAAAGAGCATATTTTTGATGTCCTCTAGTATATCCTGAGCATCTTCTTCATAGTCACTTTTATCTTTGGATATAAATGCATCCACTGGAGCGCTTTTCTGTTCATTCCGAATCTCAATAAACTCGGGGCAGAACTTTTCTATTGCTTCAATAAGCTCTGCCGTCCTGTCAGTCTCTGCAGCAAACATATCAGAGACCCCCTGGGTCATCTTTCCGACTGTACTTTTTACATCGCTCCATTTTATCTCGCTCCATAAACTATCATTGGCTTTTTCGTCAGCGACTAGCGCCAACGCCGCAAAATAGTGTACTAGAATTATTATTTTACATGCATTCTTCATAATAAGGTTAATGGTTTTCAGATAAAACATTCGTGGCTGCGTGGAGACGGTCAACGCGAAAACGCTTGAGGGATTGCTCTTAATCTTAGTCCTGCGCCTCGTTAACAAACTCGAGCGAGCCGTCTTCTTTGATGCGGCGATAATAGCATCCTGCGCGAGCGATGCCCGCCTGGTCCCTGGTGTGGCAGGCACCTTTGCCTGCGGGGGTGACTTTATAAAGAATCGAGTTTTGCTCACAGTTCACATAGATGCCTTCAATTTTAAGGTAATCGCCGCTGGTCTTACCTTTGATCCACAATTCGTTACGGCTTGTGCTCCAGAAGGTCGCCATGCCACATTCGAGCGCAGTTTGTAGGGCGAGTTCGTTTGCGTAGCCTACGATCAACACTTCTCCTGTTTGGGCGTCTTGTGCGATTGCGGGCAGCACATCAGACTCACAATTAGCCACTTTACGTAGCTTTGCGAAATCGAGCTTGAGGACTTTGCCTTCTTCTAATTCTTCGTGCGTCATACTTTCGGGCTAGTGGTGACTTTGACTAAAGTCGAGGTTTGAATGACTATTATGGGGTGATTTCATTGAAAGGAAATTGTTTTTTCTTCCCATTCCGCCTTGGGCAAACATGCTTTGTAGCTTTTAATTAAATAGAAGCGAGGCCTACCTAGGGCAAAACACACCTAATACCATGCAAATTGAGATTCTATCCCAAGCAGCGACCCAAGCTCGTGGCCTCGCAATCGATGCAATTCATGCCTGCAGTTCTGGCCACCTTGGCCTCCCTCTAGGCTGTGCCGAAATCGGCGCGGTGCTCTACGGCGCAGGTGGTCTTCGCTATAATCCTGCAGCCCCAAAATGGCTGAACCGCGACCGCTTCGTCCTCTCTGGGGGCCACGGTTCAATGTTTCTTTACGCTTGGCTCCACATTTCGGGCTACCATCTCTCACTCGAAGAGGTAAAAAACTTTCGCCAACTCGGCTCAGAAACACCAGGTCACCCAGAGTTTGGTGACACAGTCGGCGTCGAGGCCACCACTGGCCCCCTCGGCCAAGGTATTGGTAACGCTGTTGGCTTCGCACTCTCAGCTAAACATGCTGCTGCAAAATTTAACACCGCTGATCGCACAATCTTTGACCAGCACGTTTTCGCACTCCATGGAGACGGCTGCTTGCAAGAGGGTGTGGCTAAGGAGTGCATCGCTTTCGCGGGTCACAATAAACTCGATAACTTAATTCTGATCTACGATTCCAACGATGTCACTCTCGACGCGATGGCAGACCAGACTCAGAGCGAGGATACACAGGCCTACTTTGCCTCTCAGGGTTGGGACGCTGTGACCATCGACGGTCACGATTTCACTGCGATCAGTGATGCTGTCACCAAGGCTAAGGCCAACGATAATGGACAGCCTAAGGTCATCATCGCGAAGACCACTATCGGCAAGGGTATCCCTGAAGTCGAAGGCACCGCAGCCGGTCACGGTGAAGGCGGCGCAAAGTTTGCCGAAGCTGCCCGTAAGGGACTGGGCTTGCCGGAAGAGACTTTCTACGTATCCGACGAAGTGCGCGCTCACTTTGTCGATGTCGCCAAAGCGAGCGCAGCCGAATACCAAGTATGGGAAGACGAGTTCGCGGCCTGGAGCACAGCCAACCCAAAACTTGCGGCCGAGCTCAGGGGCGATCTACCAGCTGACCTCATCAGCAGTATTCCAGAATCTGATGCTGGCACTAATGCCGCGACTCGTGCCTCCGGTGGTATTGTGATGCAGTCGGTCGCGAAATCGGTGCCTAGCCTCGTCAGTGGTTCGGCCGATCTCTACGGCTCGACTAAGAACTATATTAAAGATGGCGGCGACTTCGGTCCCGATAACTTTGGGGGGCGTAATATCTGGTTCGGTATCCGCGAACACGGCATGGGCGCAATCTGCAACGGCATCGCTTATGACGGTATTTTTAAAGCCAGCGGAGCCACCTTTCTCGTCTTCGCCGACTACATGCGCGGTTCGATCCGCCTCGCCTCTCTCGCGAAGCTCCCCGTTACTTATATATTTACGCACGACTCCGTTGGTGTGGGCGAGGACGGCCCCACTCACCAACCAGTAGAAACAGTCAGCGGCCTACGAGTGATTCCGAATCTCGACGTGATTCGTCCCGCAGATGCGGAGGAAACTGCTGGCGCTTTTGCCGCAGCGATGCTCCGCGATGACGGCCCCACCGCTCTGATCCTGACTCGCCAAAATGTGCCCGCCCAAGATAGCTCCACAGTCAGCGAACGCCGCCAAGGGGTGATCAAAGGTGGCTACATCGCTAAGATAGAAAGTGGAGATCTGAAACTGATCCTCCTCGCAACTGGCTCTGAGCTACAACACGCAATGGGAGCTGCCGAACAAATCGGTGAAGGCGTACGCGTCGTTTCCCTACCTTGTTTCGAACGATTTGAGCGTCAAAATGCCGACTACATCGAGAGCGTGTTACCAAACACTTGCACCGCTCGTGTCGCAGTGGAAGCCGGCGTCTCTAGCACATGGGGTCAATATGTGGGCCTCACTGGAAAGACTGTCTGTATCGACCGCTTTGGCATCTCTGCTCCTGGCAATACCGTGATGGCTGAGCTTGGCATGACTGCGGACAATGTAGCGCAAGTTGCAAAGACGCTGATCTAAGCGATCAGAGATTTGATCGGTTAAGGTCGCCCTGCAAGGAGCGGCGTTTTTTCTTATATGAGCGGACAAAAAAACCGGCCACCCTGTTGGATGGCCGGTTCGAATTAGAAGCGCTTGCTTTAGTCAGTAGCAGAAACTCTAGAGAGCCTCTGAACCAGTCTCGTCGGTGCGAATACGGATCGCGCTTTCGACGGAACTGACGAAGACCTTGCCATCACCAATCTTACCAGTCTTGGCGGCCTTGACGATCGCTTCGGTGGTCTTTTCAGCGTCGGCATCGTCTACGACGATCTCGACCAATACTTTAGGCAGGAAATCGACTGTGTATTCACTACCACGGTAGATTTCGGTGTGACCTTTTTGGCGACCAAAACCCTTAACTTCCGTGACAGTCATACCTTCGATGCCGATATCTGATAGAGATTCTTTGACCTCTTCCAGTTTGAAGGGCTTGATTACTGCCTTTACCAATTTCATAAAATTGCAAAGTTTATAATTGTTGTATTTTTTAGCAAGGCTAAATTAGCGTGAGCTAGAAGCAAAGTCAGGATAGGCTTCTTGACCGTGTTCGCCTATGTCGAGACCCTCGGCTTCCTCTTCAGGAGAGACACGGATACCGATAGTGGCCTTCAGGATACCGAATACGATGATCGAGAAAATGAAGGCAGCTAAGCTTACAGAAATTGTACCGATGAGTTGTGTCATAAAGACGCCGCCACCAAAGAAAGCTACGGCTAGCGTGCCCCAGATACCGACAACACCGTGAACGGAGATCGCCCCAACAGGATCATCAATCTTGATTTTGTCGAAGAAGATAATCGAGAAGACAACGAGAACACCGCCGATGGCGCCAACGATGATTGAAGCCAATGGACCCATCGAATCGGCACCCGCTGTGATTGCAACTAGACCTGCAAGGATACCATTCAAGGCCATACTTAGGTCAGGCTTCTTGAGGAAAATCCATGAGATCGCTATAGCAGCAAGCGCACCTGCACAAGCAGCAAGCGCTGTTGTAGTGAATACCAAACCAACACCCGCTGGGTTTGCGGAAAGAACAGAACCACCATTGAATCCGAACCACCCAAGGAATAGAAGGAATACACCGATTGTGGCAAGTGGCATACTGTGACCGAGGATTGGCTTGATCTTGCCATCAACATACTTGCCAGCACGTGGGCCGAGAAGCATCACACAGGCAAGCGCAGCGAAGCCACCAAAAGCGTGAACAACAGAGGAGCCAGCGAAGTCGTAGAAACCGCCTTCAAGGGTGCCAAGCCAACCACCTCCCCAGTGCCAAGAACCGACTACTGGATAAGCAATAGCTACAAGAAGCGTAGCGAAGATCATGAAAGAACCAAGCTTAACGCGTTCAGCAACAGCACCTGAAACAATTGTAGCTGCAGTCGCAGCGAACATCGCTTGGAAGATGAAGTCACCGTAAGCTGTCATAGCTAGGCCTACTCCTCCATAATCGAAAGTATCCATACCAGGACCGCTGAGATCACCAATAAAACTACCAAAAGAGACCCATCCATTGAAATCTCCGGGATAGTGAGTGTTGAAGCCGATGACAGCATAAGAAATAATTCCAATCGAGATGATGAATACATTCTTAAAGAGAATGTTAACTGTATTTTTCGATTGCGTCAGTCCAGCTTCAAGAGTGGCGAAGCCAAGGTGCATGAGGAAAACGAGAGCTGCAGCAATGACAGTCCACAACATCGATGTTGTGAAAAAGTCGAAGGCGTAAGCATACTCTCCTTGTGCTTCAAGAAGCGCAAGGTAGTCGCCCGCCAGTTCATCGCCAGAAGCGACGGCTGCTTCAGCAGACATCACTATCTCTGCGCCGAGTGAGCCGGTCATAAGAAACGCCGAGCTAGATAGCAACAGAGCGAGAAGGTATTTTTTTATCTTCATTGTATTTGTTTAGTCAGGTTTGTTGATTAGTTTAGTAATTGTGAATCGGAACTCACTAGTTGGGAGTGCCGGGATGAGCGCGTATTTACGGTCAATACTATGTAAGCACTCTGCGTGCCAAGTTACAAAAATGTCAAAATGGGGGCCTATTAGATAGGGAAAAGAGTACTATTTGTTTTATTAATTATTAATAGTTAATATTTTATACTAATCTTATCATTGATAATGAAACTAAAAAAGGCGCACCTAGGTGCGCCTTTTTTAGTGTTTTTGTCACAAATATGACTTATCCTGGTGGCCAAGCCATGGAGCGCCCGCCAAGCACGTGAACATGCAGGTGAGGCACGGTTTCACCGCCGTCTTTTCCGTTATTGATGACGATGCGGAAACCGTTTTCGAGCTTCAGTTTAGCTGCGACGCAAGCAGCCGTGCGGAGTAAATGCCCCAGTAAGGCTTCCTGCAATGGGTCCACCTCTGCAATCCGAGGGATGACTTGCTTAGGAATCGTCAGTAAATGCGTTGGTGCTTGAGGATCGATATCGTGAATGACAATGCAAAGATCGTCCTCGTATTCGATCTTGGCAGGAATTTCGCGAGCGATGATACGCTCAAATAATGTCTTCATGAAACTTATAGGTTTTCTTGTCGAAAAATCATGACAAAAGCGGACATCAGTTCACGGAGCTCTGCTTTGATCGTATCGATCTCATTGGCATTCGCACGCGCGGTGCGGCCAAGCTCGAAAGTGGTGGCGACCGTTTTTTCCTTGTTACGGTCGATAGTCACATGGTCGCGCACGCGCAACACTAGATCAAATTGGCCAGTCGACACGCGATTAGAGGTGTCGATCGAGAGCTCAATAAGAGGCACGTTTAGCTCAGGTTTATTAGCGATAAAACTTCGCAGCTCAATATCGCCTCGGCGGAGCTGAAGCTCCATGATATCACTGAGATCGAGACGCTCCATCGCGGTGACCTCTGTGGCGAATGAGCTATCGATATTCATGTAGAAAAAATTGATACCACGTAAATGGCTGGCATTTTCCTCAGCGAAGAGCGAAGACTGTAAACAAAGTAATAACGAAAGAATGCAAAGTGTAGAACGCATTGAGTGAACAGTAAGTAAAACAGTCGCAAATGTAAAGGCGTCTTTGCCGCAGTAGCGATTTCAGACGCCATACAGATGTCGCAAATTAAACTGAATCGATGGCACTCGAGGTCGAAACTTGACTACAGCACGACCACTTGGAGGCGCGAGCCGCAGGTCGCCCAGGCACAGACTAGCTCGTCGATCCAGCTACGAACTCGCTGATACTGGGCTTCTCGGTGCTTGGTCCAATATTTTCCTTGTGGGCAGACAGCCCCACGCAACCCGGTGACCAACAAAAGACCCTCTCGACGACCAGCAAGTTTTTTCATTTCGACAACAATGGCTTGGCGTATCCAGAGCGGGCTGAAGTCTTCCAGACGTGGCACATGCCAGTGCGCGAAGGCAAAATCTGAACTCTTGCCCGACTCGCCAAAGTGAAACTGAGCGAGCTTATCGACGTAGTCACCGAGTGATACGCGTTCCAAATCCTCGGGGTGTTCGTTGTAAGCGAACTCGAGTGCGCGTCGTGCGTGCTCTGCCTTATGGGGGTCGGAGACACGACCTAGCAGCTCGTTAAGAATGCGGAGTTGATCGACTGGAGCCGCTTTAAGCTTGGGCATCTTCAGTCGAGGCTTTCAGCTCGTTGACTTCCTTAGCTAATTCAGCTAGATCACGGAAGTCTTTATAAACAGAGGCATAGCGTACGTAGGCGATCTGGTCTAGATGCTTGAGGCGAAGCATAATCTGCTCTCCTATGGCGTGGGCGGGAATCTCGTGGTCAAATTCTTTTTCTAGGGAGGCGAGCACATCAGCGATCATCATCTCGATCTGCATAACATCGATCGGTCGCTTTTCCACCGCCTTTTTGAGGCCGCCTAGCATTTTAGCACGGTCGAAGTCTTCACGACGACCATCACGCTTGACCACTTGCAGGTCAGCGCGGAGCACCTCTTCGATCGTAGTGAAACGATAACCGCAATTCAGACACTCACGGCGTCGACGGATCGAGGTTTCGTTTTTACCAGTTCGAGTATCGAGCACTTTTATCTCGATGGAGGAGCATTTAGGGCAACGCATTTTTATAAGAGAATAAATTTAGAAGTCAGTCGCTAGACTGACTAAAATCACTGAAACCTAAAACACTAGATGTAGTGGCACAATAAGGCAAGCAACATATATAGTGTGTCTATCTAAATACTTATAAGTTTAGAAAATTTTCCAAGATCTTCATCCCTTGCTCAGTAGCAAGCGATTCGGGGTGAAACTGGACGCCCCAGACGGGGAGTTCCTTGTGGGCGAGTCCCATGATTTCGCCCTCGGCAGTCTCCGCGGTCACTTCTAGGCAGTCGGGCAGAGACTCGCGCTTGACGATCAGCGAATGGTATCGGGTGGCCTCCATCGGATTGGGTAATCCTGAAAAGATATCGGTATCATGGTGAGACACAGGGCTGGTCTTCCCATGCATGAGTCGCTCGGCGCGGACGACATCCCCCCCAAAGTGCTGGCCAATGCTTTGATGTCCGAGGCAAACGCCGAGCAGCGGCTTCTTACCTGCAAAGGCTTCGATCATGGCTAGGCTGACGCCTGCTTCGTTCGGTGAGCAAGGCCCTGGTGAAATCATAATACGGTCAGGATTGAGGGCGAGTGCTTCTTCCACCGTGATTGCATTGTTCCGAAAGACCTGCTGCTCGACACCCAGTTGGCCAAAATATTGCACCAAATTGTAAGTGAAGGAGTCGAAATTATCGATAACGAGTAGCATAATTAACTTTAATGATCGGACGCAGAAATAAATCGTAGGATTTCTACTCCTCTGCGTTTCCTAAGACGCGCGCAGCTTCTTGGACATCTTTATCGCCGCGGCCGCTAAGGTTGCCAATGATGATTTGGTCGGGTGACATTTCTTTCGCTCGTAGCATGGTGTAAGCAATACCGTGAGAGGACTCGAGTGCAGGGACGATGCCTTCGATCGCGCAAAGATCTTGGAAGGCTTGCAGTGCTTCGGCATCAGTGGCGTAACCGAAATCAATACGGCCTTTTTCCTTATAATAGGCATGTTCAGGACCTACTGCTGCATAGTCGAGACCAGCAGAGACGGAATGCGTGAGGTCGATTTGGCCTTCTGGACTTTGCAGAATCCAAGTCTTAGCTCCTTGAAGGACGCCGAGCTGTCCGCCTTCGAAACGAGCAGCATGGTGCCCACGCTTGATATCACGCCCGCCGGCTTCAATGCCACTTAGTTTGACTTCGAGGTCTTTAAGAAATGCGAAGAAAATACCGATCGCGTTCGAGCCACCACCCACACAGGCTGCGACTTCGTCGGGCAAGCGGCCTTCTTTTTCCAATATTTGGCGGCGGCACTCTTCGCCGATCACTCTGTGGAAGTCGCGAACCATCATGGGAAAGGGATGCGAACCAAGAGCAGAACCAATAATGTAGTGAGTAGTGCGGACGTTGGTGACCCAGTCGCGCATGGCCTCATTGACCGCTTCTTTGAGCGTTCTCTGCCCTGCAGTCACACTGCGCACTTCGGCACCACAAAGACGCATGCGGTAGACGTTGAGTGACTGGCGACGCATATCTTCCTCGCCCATGTAGATGACGCATTCAAAACCCATTTTTGCACACATCGCAGCGGTGGCGATGCCATGCTGACCAGCGCCAGTCTCAGCGATAATACGTTTTTTACCCATCCGCTTGGCGAGGAGTGCCTGACCGAGGGCGTTGTTTATTTTGTGTGCGCCCGTATGAAGCAAGTCCTCGCGCTTAAGGTAAATTTTAGCACCGCCACAATGTTCGGTCAGGCGATCCGCGAAATAAAGATTGGTCGGGCGACCGGCAAACTCGCGAAGCTGGTGATCGAGCTCTTTTTGAAATGCGGGGTCTTTGCGCGCTTCGTGATAAGCTTCGGTCAGTTCAAAAAGAGGTGTCATTAAAGTCTCGGGTACATACATACCACCGTAGTCACCGAAATGTCCGCGGGCATCGGGCAGGCTGAGCGGATCGAGTTCAAGTTCTATGGAGGCGTTCTGCATATCACTTATACGGTCGCCAAGGAGCGATTTTGTCAAGTGACCAAGCACCATTCGGCTAGCTCAGGGTAAACATGCTTCAAACTCAGCAATGTCCTCTGGTGTGTCGATACCGATCGTCGCTTGGTCGGTGATGCCGACGTGAATGCGATAGCCATGCTCCATCGCGCGGAGCTGCTCGAGCTTTTCGACTTGCTCGAGGAGGCCAGGCTCTAGGCTGGAAAAAGCGCTCAGGAAATCGGCCTTGTAGGCGTAGAGCCCTAGGTGACGATAGCAACGATTCTGCGCCAGCCATAGGGCATCGACCTGCCCGGCTGTGTCGCGAGCAAAGGGCATGGGTGAGCGAGAAAAATAGAGCGCATAGCCTTCGCGGTCGCGCACGACTTTGACTTGATTTGCATTGGCAAAGTCCTGCGGTTGCACGAAAGGAACGGCAAGCGTCGCAATAGCGGCATCCCTTTCAAGGCCAGCAGCGAGGGCACGGATCTGCTCGCCCGTGACGAGCGGCTCATCGCCCTGCACGTTAATCACAGCGGGCGCGCCAACAGCAGCATTAGCCTCTGCGAGCCGATCCGTGCCGCTAGGGTGCTCGGCGCGAGTGCGCACGGCAGCAAAGCCCGCTTCACTCAAGCAACGCTCAAGCGCATCGTCGTCTACGGCAAAATAGAGCGGAAACTCAGGTGCCACCGTGCGAATACGCTCGGCAGTCCAAAGGATAATAGGCTTACCTCGTACCTCATGCAGCAATTTGCTTGGGAATCGCGTTGAGGCGAGGCGCGCGGGAACAATAATGGAAGGCATCTTTGACATCTACTAACCCATCATCATAAAAATCTGGCAATGAACAAGGAAATCAGTGCAACCGAGGCGGTTATTTTACGGGATAAGAACAAAGATGCAGTCTTGCTCGATGTGCGGGAGCATTCCGAGCTAACGATTTGCCGGATCGAAGGCGCACTCCACATCCCGATTGGCGAAGTGCCAGAGCGCCATAAAGCCTTACCAAGGGACGAACCATTGATCGTTTTTTGCCACCATGGGATGCGCAGTCTCCATGTCGTGCAATACCTCGAAGCCAAAGGCTTTGAGAATGCGCTCAATCTAACAGGTGGCATCCACGCGTGGGCAGTGGATGTGGATCCAGAGATAACACAATACTAGTCTTTAGAATCGCTCGTATATTCAGCTAACTTTAAGAGTTCTCTTTCTTTTTCATTGGCATGGGCGGGATTCTCGCGACGGAAGTATCCATGCCTAAAGATCTGATGCGTAAGAAAATTTGGCCTACTTCGAAGTCAAAATAAAGGCACCGTCCCAATTCTCAGGACCGCCCCATGATATGAACTGACGACAACGTGCGGCAAGTAACTTTGACGGCGTAGTTGGAGCAAATGCTGTGGATGGCTCCAACGCTTCAGAAGCTTCAAATGCTGCGAGTGCGACCGCCCAATCTCCCTTGAAATAATGCGCCAGTGCTGCTTCGTAGGCTGCTTTACAATTCGTAGTGGCTTTACGATCGATGGACGAATCCCACAGTTCGTATAGTTCGACGGGTTGATGGCGACCCTTCACCACAACACAATCCAGCTTGCGGTAGTTGAGCTTGGCACCATAGGCCAACGCAGCGTTGAGCGTTGTTTCTGTAACCATCGTATAAACGCCATAGCTCTTCCCGCCACTCTCGCAACGGGCAGCCAAATTCACCGAGTCCCCCATCATGGTATAGTTGAATCGCATTTCGCTGCCCATATTACCAATCACTGCACGACCAGTATTTAAACCGATCCGGGTGCGCATGTTGAGCACACACTCTGGCCACTTACCTGATTTTGCCCACTTTGCGCGTAGGTCCGCGTGGCGCTCTTGCATTTCCAGAGCAGAGAGACAGGCGCGTAAAGCGTGATCTGTAACGGGCAAAGGCATACCAAACATCGTGACAATTGCATCGCCGACGTATTTATCCAAGGTTCCAGCTTTCGATTGAAAAACTTCGGTCATGGCTCCGAGATACTCATTCATCAGCGAGACGAGCTGGTCGGGGCTGAGCTCTTCGGAAAGAGTGGAAAAACCTTCGACATCTGAGAAGAGCGCAGTGATCTCGGCCTCGGCGCCCCCCAATTTTGGGTCTTGATTCGACTCAACTATTTCATCGACCAGTTTTGGTGACACATAAGCTCCAAAGAGCGTCTTGATACGGCGACGCTGCCACTCTTCCGAGCCAAGCTTTAGCAAAACGACAGTAAGTGCAGCCGTTAGAGTCGAACCGATTGGCGCAACTAATGGTAGAATCCAATTGAATTGCGCAAAGGTCACAAAGGTAAGCGCGCCATATCCAATCAGTAACAGAATAGAGAGCATCCGTGGCACCCCACTTCCAAGCGCAAGCATGGAGACGGAAAGCGTAAGCAAACTGATAATCCCCACCGCCACGGGCATTTGAACTCTTAAAATATAGGCCTCGTCCTCGATTGTTCGGTAGAGATTGGCATGGAGGCCGACCTTTGGCACTGGCTCCCTATTGAAAGGAGTCGGTGAAATATCCTTCAATAAAGGATCCACCGCACCGACAAGGACGACTTTATCTTTAAAACGCGTAAACCACGCTTCCAATTCGGCCACACCATCCGCATCACCCGAGGCAGCGGCAGCAGCTAAAGCATCGGCATTTCTAAGTATCGCTTGCATGCTGACTCGATTGTTTCCAATAGTCGAATCCCAAGCTTGAAACCAGTTTACTTCGATCGATTGATGATCAACTAACGGAATCCTTCGAAAGACCTCTCCCGCGCTCCGAATAACGAGTGCTTCTGGATGAATCTCGACCGCCTTATCATCGAGCCCGTATGATGCTAAGAATGTCTCTAAACCCAAGGAGAAGATCGTCATCTGGTGCTGCATCGGCAGCACATCGGTGGTGAAGCCATCTTTATCTGTGAGCACCACCTCCTCACCAACCACCTTTAGAAAAGGCTCATTCATAAAACTATCCTTAGAGCGCCGCAAACCCTCGATTAGATGGAAACTGTAACGATAACTATCTAACTCAACAAACCCGGGGACGAAATAGGGAATCGTCCCACCGCTGCGCTCCTCATCTACGTTGGCTAAGCCCAAGCGACCAATATCGAACTGGATAATAGGAAAAGTGGGAGCTTCGGGGAAGGGATTCTCTTTCGGGGCGTAATTATCATTACGAATTAGTGGCAAGTAAGCGGTGTCGACTCCATAAGCTGTCTTCACTCCAGTGTAGGCCGCAGCAAGCACTACTCGCTGACCATAGGCTTCAACTGCCTCTCCCATGAAGGCATCCCCCTTGAGAGCACGCTCCAGGTCGAGCAAGGCACCTGCGCCAAATTTTGAAAGTATGATATCGATACTAACAACGCGCGCATCCCCAACACCTAGAAGGCCATGCAGAAGCACCCCAAACTCACGGCGATCCCAGGGCCGATCCCCCATATAAGAGACGGTCTCCGCATCCAAATCAACATAGATAATGGGCGCCTTCGACTGCAGTTCTCCGCGTACGAGATAGCGCCAGCGGAGCGTCTCTTCTTCGATACCATCAAGCACACCTGAAAAGGTCATAGATAACCAAATACAGACCGTCACAGTAATTAAACTAAGATAGACCAATAACTGCTTCGAGATTTTCACTTTTAATTCAAAATAAATCTGCCTGGTAAGCCGAAGGAGGCTTCACTTCACCGCGAAACGGAGTGACTGGCTCTGGCTCTTTTGCGTATTCGATGACAATCGGGCGACGAGCAGAATTTAATCTATCGGCAAGAGGCAACGCAGAAGTCCTGCGGGCAGTCTGCTCGATGACCTGTAAGTGACCCAGATACTGCGTAAGATTATTCGTTGTTGCCAAGTATTGACCAGCCAAGTGTTGATAAAGCTGCATCTGCTCTAGGGAACGCTTCGTAATTTCTCCGACTTCAACCGAGGGGTTCATACGCGAGCCTGCCCCCCCTAGACGTTGACCCGTGTGCAGCGTGTATTGCTGACCTTGGAGATCTGTAAAACGGACGCGCCCTTCGGCGCACGTAATCGTAAAGTCGAAGATCTGACTACGTGGTTCGAATAAAATCCGCATTTGCCAGAGGCTCCCTTTGGTAGCGAGTCGCCCGATCGGTGTCTCGACCAAGAATTGAGACGACTCCAACATGTTCCGGTTGTCGAAAATGAGATCGCCTCCACGGAAATTTACAATCATCCAACTCTGCGTAGCCTTAACTGTATCGGCATTCCAATCCGACAGCTGAGGCATTACCTGTTCAAAGCGTTCGACTGCAAAACTGCCGCTACCCCTAAAGTAAATCGCAGTTTGATTCGATGCCGTAAAAAATGCCGACGACCCCGAGTGAGCTTCACATTCAATCAATCCCATCGTCGTAATAGGCATCTGTCCTAGGCTTAAACGAGTAACATCCTTGCCGAGTTCCTTGAGGTCCACTTGGCCGGTCACTTCGTGTAAAGTCAGCCCACCGCGAACCCGCTCAACTGCAGTGAGTGAAGATATACAGAGCAGCCATGCGGCAAAAGCTATAATCGCGCGAGTCACTTTAAAGAATGAGTAGTTTTTGCTGTAACCGGCGAGCCGCAGTATTTTTAGGATTTATGTCGAGCGCCGCGCGAACGGAAATCATGGCCTGCTCACGTTGCTCGCTGTCAAGACTCAGAAAGGCTGCGTAATAATAATGAGCATTGCTATTCTTAGGTGCTAATTCCAAGGCTTTGAGTAGTGCCTCTTCAGCAAGGTCAGCTTCTCCATAAAATGAACATGCGACACCCAATTGTGCCCAAGTTTTCCAATAGTGAGGGCTGATCTCCACCGCACGCTCCGCTGAAACTACGGCTTTCTTAGCGAGACGTTCAAACTCTCCGGGACTTCTAAAATAGAGCTGGCAAAGCGAAGCGCTACGCCCCAGCCAAGCATCTGCATTTTGTGGATCAGTCAGCACCGCGTCTTCGTAGAGGGTCAGCACTTGATCGAGCAGCTTTGCATTACCTGAGACATGCACCCGCATATCCACGATTTGCCCCAACTGTTGTCGCGCACGCAATTCAAGAGCATGAGCCTCCAACTTAGTCGAACTGAGCACGTAGAAGGACCAGCCAACGCAGGTCGCCAACAAAAAGTATTCGATACGAAAAATCCAATGCACAGGCAAAGTTAACTTTCGCTTGTAAGTAGTTTTTACCAGAATCGCAAACGTGAGCACTCCGTATAGAGTCAATGCAGGTATGTAAAATACAAAGGTCGCAGTCATGCAAAGGGCAAGAGCAATTGTTCCGGCCAAGCCGAGTGATAAAAAGAAGCGCTGAGGCGGCATAATCGTGCCGCCTCTATCTAACAATTTGACCGCAAAGGGCTCCTTGCGCCAAAGACTGAAGGAACAAATAAAAACATATAGAATAGGAATCCCAAACAAAACAATACCGAGAATACCCAGTTGGCTCAAAACTAATAGATAATCATTGTGCGGCGTCTCTGGGCTATCCGCTAAAGACACACGAGGACTTTGCTCGAATGCGACCCTGTATGCACCTGCGCCCACACCCGAGATCGGATTTTCCGCTATAAGATTAAAGGCCTCGCGCCAAAGCACAAGGCGCACACCTTCCCCCTCGTTAGACTGCGCGCGCTCAAGGCCATTCTTAAAGAATGGATGAAAAATGACCATTGCTGTAAAAATGAGCGCCGCCGCCAAAACACCCAAGCATGAATAAAACAAAGAAGCTTTAGGTCTACGGAAGCAAAACCAGGGAATAATTGCCATGAGGATTACGACCGCGGCAGACGCCCAATAAGACTGGGTCAAGGCGATACCAACAAAAAAAATCAGAGCGATATAAAAAGCCAGTAAGCGCAAAATCTTTGGCAAGCGAGTGACCCCCGCCATAATCAACAAAGAGGGCAAAAGTATCAACAAGAAGGCCGCAAAAGAATTGGGGTCGGCAAAAGCGCCCGTCGCTCTGCCAAGGAAGTCAGCGTTTAAATCCAAGCCGTAATCAGTCATTGCCCCAAGCATGCGCTGAGGTTCTTGGAAAAACTGGTAGAAACCATTAAATAGGGCAATCGGCGCAGGTGCGAGACTGATAATGATCAGTAACCACAGATGCGCCCGCGAGCGCACATTATTTGAAAGCACCCATAGAAAGATAAATGCCTGTAAGGCATAGATCATCTCATACCATCCGCGCCAAGGCGCAGGCGAAAACCAATGCACACTGCATAGCATCCAAAGGAGCGCAGGAACGAACCAAAAGGGAATGTGGCTCAATCGTTTTGGAGACGCATCGTCAACTGCGAGCCAAATGCCGTGCAAGGTAAGTAAAACGGCAAAGAGTGGCAATATAGCCAATTGTGTATCTGGGCGCACCCCACCCAGTGATACCGTTGTTAGTAATATGATGAGCCCGAGGCAAAGCGTGATTAGCCAATCAGTAAAATTGCCCCAGCTGAGCCGGCCATAAATAGCAATATTGCCATCATTATCAACAATTCTAGCCATGCGTAGGGTAAATTAAAGGGGTATGCATTAAAAGCTTTAGGCAAGACAGTGACGCTCCTAAGGTAAACTAATTATTACGTCTATAACTTGAATCATTATAAAGAAATAGTTTTTATATTAAGATCAGTCCACTATTCCAATGAAAAAACTACTCCTCATTTGTGCCACAATAGCCCTATTAAGCGGCCTTAGTCTGCGCGCCTATTTTACTATTGTCCCACCGCCCGAGCCGACGCTTAAGGATCGACTCTCAGAGATTATACCCGAAGAGCTGAATGGTTGGAAAATTAAAGATCAAGACATGGCCGAATCGCCCGAATCAAGCGAACGGATTAGCGACTTTTTGAATTTTAACGACGCCCTTTTCCGCATTTTCAGCAAAGGCGACACCACCGTCGGCCTTTACATCGCATATTGGATGCCTGGTAAGGCCTCCTACCGCTGGGCTGGTGCGCACACCCCTGATACCTGCTGGGTGCTCAATGGATGGACGCGCTTAGAACGCGAGTATGCGATACCACTTTACTGTAATGGATTTGAATTTAAACCTGCCGAATTTGGCGTTTACGAGAAAGATGGAAATCCGCAGAACGTTTATTTCTGGCATCTTGTGGGCGGGACTCCATTTGGATATTCCCAAAAAGGCGCCCCCAACATCTTTGGGGCCCTTCTCGACATCAAAAAATACGGTCTCAACCTGAGACAGGAACAATTCTTCATACGCCTCTCTAGTAACAAGACAATTCAGGAGCTGGAAAGCATGCACCAATTCAAAAAAATTACGGCCGCGCTGAATCACATCGGTTTGACCATTCAAAAGCCGACGAGCTAGGCTAAATAATCCTAGCAGGATTCCCGAAAACGCTCACAGACTCGGGAATATCTCGAATGACGACGGAACCTGCCCCAAGGGTAGCCCCGGCTCCGATCTTCTTAAAAGGAATGATACTCACACCCGAGCCGACGAAAACTTCGTCTCCGAGAACCGTCCCTCCGGTCAAATCGCAGTGGGCACTGATCGTGCACCAAGCGCCAACACTCGCATCATGTCCCGCAGAACTGTGGCAGTTTATCATCGTCATAGAACCAATACGTATATCGCAGGTTAAGGTCACTCGCGGACATATCACAACTCCGTCTCCGAGTGTGACATTACGCCCGATCAACGCGCTGGGATGGACTAAAGTCAAGAATCGAGCACCTGCATCAAGCATTGGTTGGCAGAGCTTCTTCTTACATTTGACTGAACCAATGCCACAGATAAAAAGATCATCTTCCTTGAATTCAAACTCGGTTATTTTACCGACGACTTCATGGTCTAAATCAAAGCCTAATAGCGCATCCTTATTATCGTCGAGAAACCCAATGAAAGTGTGACCCTTGAGCAAAGTAAGTTCATCTATAAGCCAGCCATAAACCTCGCGCCCAAACCCACCAGCACCCACTATGTAGAGATTTTTCATTTCTTGATCCTAGTTTGCACAATCTCAAAAAGCTCTACTAAAGTATCCGCACTTTCAAAATCTGGTTTTCTGGGGACAACGCCATATTCCATATCAATCGTGTCGGTTACAGTTAATATAGCTAAGGAATCCCACGATTTAAGATCTTTGAATCGAGTCTGAGCTGTCAGAGTGCCGACTTCGACGTCTTCGACTGCTTCTTCGAAATTTTTGATGAATGTATCCAATTTCATAATACGCTACTAGGGTAGTGAGATTAGGCGGTGTAGTCAATTAATTCAAATACTGCCAGGTCGCTGACTTCGACCAGCGCACTCGCCCACGAGAGACCTACACCGAAACCAGAGAGCAAGAGCCGAGCCGATGACCGATCCGCGAGTGCAGTCGCCAGCTCTCCGCAGATGGCCGTAGGAATTGAGGCGGAGCTTTGGTTGCCATAGCGCTCGACCGTCTGCATAGGCACTTTAGCGATATCTAGTTTCAGGCGTTTAGCAATATTACTTAAGATGTAGCGATTAGCCTGATGAAAGACGAAGTGGTCGACAGCATCGGCATCTATCTCGGCGTATTCAAGAAGCTCTATAACAGATTTTGGCTCCTCGGTGATAGAGAAATTAAAGATCTCTGCCCCATCCATAAATAAATTTTCAAGCGAGCGGATGTTACCAGTTTCATCCTCGACCGCAACCGCAGTGTCTTTGGTGCATGGCTGGCGCGCGCCTCCCGCAGGCACTATAAGATTATCAAAGCCTTTACCGTCAGTTTGCAGGCTGAAAAAGGTGGCAGCTGAACTTTGCGAGCGTTCGACAAGAGTCGCCGAACCGCCATCGCCGAAGAGAGGTGCGACCGCGCGGTCCCTTGCGTTCACTAGGCGGCTAATTGTGTCACCAGCCAATAACAAAACTCGCTCGCAGCCACCACTAGCGATCATGGTGTGGGCCATCCAGAGGCCGTACACATAGCCCGAGCAACCCAAGTTTACATCGAGAGCCGCACAGTATTTAGATAACCCTAGCCTCCCGTGCAACACAGCCGCATTGCAGGGCTGAGAATAATCGGGTGTCTGCGTTACGCAGATAATCGTATCGATTTGTGAAGGCTCGACTGCAGACTGCTCAATAAGGTAACGTGCGGCCTGTTCGCAGAGATCGGCAGCTGTTGTTTGCTCATCCACCACTCGGCGACGATGAAGGCCGATCGTCTTCTTAAGTCGTTCGAGTTGTTTTACCTTTCCACCAAAGAGTTCTAGCTCATCATCGATGCATTTCTCAAGCGTAGGTATGCAGGTCACAATTCCTGAAATTTTTACATCACTAAAGCGGCACTTTGGCATAATTCTAGAAGATGATAGGAGAAAGCCCTCAGTGAAAGCCCAATTTTACTACATTAACAAAGACATTGCACATCATGAAAAGCTAGCCTTTATTAAAATAACATTGAATGGAAAGCCTGCGGCTATCGGTAGATAATCCCGCTCACATAACAAAACACAGCAGTAAGAAAGGACATACCTTGGACATCAAACTCATCAAACAAGTCGTCGACCTAATGAAACGCTCGGATATCTCCGAATTTGAATTTGAGGAGGACGGCTTCAAGCTCCGTCTCAGCAGTAAAGGCGCCGACGGCCCTCAGATCATCCAAGCCGTTCCAGCCGGGCAAACTCCTGCTCCTTTTCCCGTAGCCACACCCGCAACGGGAGAAGCTGTTGCTGTCCCAGTAGAGGAAAAGGGTATCTCTATAATCAAGTCACCCATGGTGGGTACTTTTTACAGTGCTGCTTCTCCAGAGAGTCCCGCCTTCGTAAAGATCGGAAGCAAAGTCAGTAACGATAGTGTCGTCTGCATCATCGAGGCGATGAAGGTGATGAACGAGATTCAAGCCGAAATGAGCGGCACCATCTCCGAGCTACTCGTCGAGAACGGGGAAGCGATCGAATACGGCCAGCCTCTCTTCAAAATTAAAACTGCCTAATTCTACTGGATTCCATTGGATGTTAAAAAAGGTACTCATCGCAAACCGCGGCGAAATTGCACTACGCATCGTCCGTGCCTGTAACGAACTCGGCATCAAGACGCTCGCTGTCTATTCTGAAGCGGACGAACAGTCGCTCCACGTTCAACTGGCGGACGAGGCGATCTGTATCGGTCCAGCTGCGGGTAACCTAAGCTATTTGAAGGCTGACCGTATCATTGCTGCCGCCGAGATTGCGGATGTCGATGCGATCCACCCTGGCTACGGTTTTCTGGCCGAAAATGCCGACTTCGCAGAACAGTGCGCACAGTGTAACATCAAGTTTATCGGTCCGGGCAAAGACGCTATCGTCAACTTCGGCGACAAAGCAAAAGCCCGCGACATGGCAATCCAAGCCAAGGTTCCAGTCATACCTGGAAGCGATGGTACCGTCGACAACGAAAAGGAAGCTCTTAGAGTAGCTAAAAAGATCGGCTACCCTGTGATCATTAAGGCCGTCGCTGGTGGTGGTGGCAAGGGCATGCGGACCGCACGTAACGCCGTGGCCTTTGCCAAAGAATACAATAATGCACGAAACGAAGCAGAAAAAGCCTTTGGAAACGGCGCCGTTTACTTGGAACGGTTCCTCGAGGCACCTCGCCATATCGAGATTCAACTTCTCGGCGACCAGCACGGCAACGTCATCCACTTAGGCGAACGCGATTGTTCCGTGCAACGCCGCCACCAGAAGGTGATCGAAGAGGCCCCTTCCCCCTTCATCTCCGACGATACCCGCAAGAAAATGGGTCGAGATGCCGTCAAACTGGCCAAATCGGTCAAATATGAGGGTGCAGGAACTGTTGAGTTTCTTGTCGATGGCAACGGCGACTACTTTTTTATCGAGATGAATACCCGGATCCAAGTCGAGCATGGCGTAACGGAGGAAGTCACTGGTGTAGATTTGGTCAAGGAGCAACTACTCATTGCCAGTGGCCGGAGACTCAGCTACCAGCAAAAGGACATCAAAATTTCGATGCACTGTATCGAGTGCCGCGTCTGCGCTGAAGATCCCTCACGCAACTTTGCTCCCTGCCCTGGCGAAATCAACCTCTACTATTCTCCGGGTGGTCACGGCGTGCGCATTGATTCGCATTGCTACAGCGGCTACACCATACCGCCTCACTACGATAGCATGATTGCCAAAGTCATGACATATGGCCGCACCCGCGAACTCGCACTCGACCGGATGGATCGCGCCTTAGGTGAGTATTTGATCCGAGGCATCAAAACCAACATCCCCTTTTCGCGGGCTATCATTCGTGATCCACACTTTAGGGAAGGTAAATACACGACAAAATTCATTGAAGAATTCTTAGAACGTGTGCCGAAGGACATTTACACTTAAAAGTTGAACCATACAATACACATATTATGAGCAAGGAAACGGACAACCAAAACGAATCAATCATCCCGAATGTCTCGGAGGCTTCCAACACCCTCGGTGACATCCGCATTAACCATAGCGTAGTCGCCAGTATCGTTCGCCTCGCTGCCCTCGAAGTCAGCGGCGTGGCTGCAGTCGGCGGTGGCTTTGTCGACGGCATCGCTGAGATTTTCTCCAAAAAAGGTGACGAGCGCGGCGTCCGCGTCGAAGAAGATGAGGTCGGCGACTATCGAATCGAGATCCGCGTCATCCTACGATTCGGTTGCGAACTCGCTAGCGTCGCCACAGAGATCCAAGAACGCATCGCCGAGCAAGTCGAGCAGATGACCAGTAAGAGCGTTGCCCGTGTGAACGTCATCATTGATGGCGTGCGCACCGACGATGAAAAGGCAGAAGAAGATGAATGGGGCGACGAACCACACATCGACTAATCGCCTCTAACTAATTTCATTATGAATACAGTCATGGACTTTAGTGAATTGACCAACGCCATACAGCACCTCACTAGGCCTGAGTTTCTCTACGTGGGTGGAGCGATCTTGATACTCGCCATCATCCTAGTCTTACTAATACGCCGGCAGCCTAAGAACATCGTCGCCTACACAACCGATAATGGCAGCGTAATGGTCAGTCGTCATGCGATCATCGAGTTAGTACAAACCTCTTGCGAGCAGTTAGAGGATGTCTCTAAGCCGCTAGTTAAAATCAAGGTCAAGGGCCAGATCACCCACTTCGAAGTGCGTATTGTGCTACTCAGTGGCGGTCGACTACGGGAAATCGAGCAGACCTTACAAACCCACCTCCGCGAAGCTTTAACCGAGAATCTAGGCATTGAATCTCTTGGGCGTATCAACATTGTGGCGACTGGCTTTAAGAGCGGACGCATCGATTCAAATATCCATTCGAAGTCGAATTCACTCTTTGCTGGAATGAATGAGGCCAGCGATGAAGTAAACGCTCTCGATTTAGATTCTGCGACTGAAGATCAGTCGAAAAGTAATTCGTAGTGCTTGGGTTTATTTTAATGACCATCGGATGTAGCGAGTTACAAAGAACCTAGCCTAAGAATGCTTCGTATTTTCGTAAGTTGCACCCTACTTGCCTTGAGCGCCTGCAGTATGCAAGAATCACCTGATCTTGAAGCCTTCGCCGACGCTTTCAGTGAGGCTAATCAAGCGACTGGGGTCGAAGCAATGCTTGCTATCTACGCACTAGAAGGCACGACCGAAAACACGAAAAATTTACTCAAAAATGCAATCCGTTATGAACTGGGTCTACCTATTCAGAGCATCAGCTTCGAACCACTGACTGGCCTGCCCGAGGAGTCTATTAAGTATACCCATCAAGACGTCGACTACATAGCTACATTAGAACCAAGCATGCGCATGCGGGTCCGCTATGCAACGGAAGACCGCTTCGAAAGCCTCTATAGCATTGCCCAAAACAATGCTGGGGAATGGCGAATAGTTAGTACCCGACCAAAATAAGAACTCAATAAAGCGTCTAGCAAGGGGCCTCGCCAACTTTTCACAAAGCTGCCAAAGCCGCGTTTAAAGTCGCGCTCGGGCGCATGGCCTCCTGTGCTTTTTCAAGCTTCGGGCGGTAGTAACCGCCAATGTCCATGGCCACGCCTTGAGCAGTGTTGAGTTCGTCGACGATCTTGGATTCATTGGCAGTGAGTGCTGCCGCCAGTGGCGCGAAACGCATCTTTAACTCAGCATCCTGATCCTGAGTCGCTAGGGCTTCCGCCCAATAAAGAGCGAGGTAGAAATGGCTGCCACGGTTATCGAGCTCATTGACCTTACGAGAAGGCGACTTATTCTCAGTCAAGAACTTCGCGTTCGCGACACCCAGAGTATCTGCGAGGACTTGTGCTTTGGCATTATGGAAGACTGACGAAAGGTGCTCTAATGAAACACCCAGCGCGAGGAACTCGCCAAGCGAATCCCAGCGTAAGTGGTTTTCTTTCTCAAACTGTTGCACGTGCTTGGGTGCAGAACCGCCTGCACCCGTCTCAAAGAGACCACCCCCATTCATCAATGGCACGATCGAAAGCATCTTAGCGCTCGTACCGAGTTCGAGGATCGGGAAGAGATCGGTCAAATAGTCGCGGAGAACATTACCAGTGACAGAAATCGTGTCTTTACCAGCCTTCGCTCGCTCAAGCGTGATCTTAGTCGCTTCAACAGGCGATAAGATACGAATATCGAGACCATCGGTAGCGTGATCTTTGAGATAAGTGTTCACCTTATCGATCAGTTGGGCATCGTGTGCACGTGCCGCATCCAGCCAGAAGATTGCGGGCGAACCTGTGGCACGGGCGCGATTAACAGCGAGTTTGATCCAGTCACGGATCGGCGCGTCCTTCACTTGGCAGGCGCGCCAGATATCACCCTCCTCTACGCTGTGCTCCAGCAGCAAACTGCCATTCGCATCCACCACACGGACCTTGCCTGCAGCGGGAATTTCAAAAGTCTTATCATGCGATCCGTATTCTTCGGCTTTCTGCGCCATGAGGCCAACATTGGGTACTGTCCCCATAGTCGTAGGATCGAAAGCACCGTTCATTATGCAAAAATCGACAGTCTCGGCATACACGCCTGCATAACAACGATCAGGGATGACGAAGTTCGTATCTTGCTGTTCACCAGCCTTGTTCCACATTTGACCTGAACTGCGAATCGCCGCAGGCATTGATGCATCGATGATCACATCGCTGGGAACGTGTAGATTGGTGATACCCTTGTCGGAATCAACCATCGCGATGTCGGGACTACTGCCATAAACCGCTTCAAGATCGGCTTCGATCGCAGCTTTTTGATCGGCGGGTAGACTTTTAATTTTAGCATGGAGATCGCCAAGGCCATTTTTCACATCCACCCCAAGATCAGCGATAGTGGCTGCGTATTTTTCAAAAACATCTTGATAGAACACTTCGACTGCATGACCAAAAATGATCGGGTCGGAGACCTTCATCATCGTTGCTTTCATGTGAAGGGAAAAAAGAAGGCCTTCTTTTTTAGCAAGTTCGATCTGTTGGGCAAGGAAAGTGCGTAGTGCCTGAACACTCATGAAAGTGCCGTCAAGCACCTCGCCAGCTTCAAGTGCAAGGCCTTCTTTGAGAGTCGTCACAGAACCGTCCATGGCAACGAGTTCGATTTTCACAGTGGTTGCAGCAGGAATCGTAACTGACCTTTCGTTGCCAAAGAAATCTGAATCAGCCATGCTTGATACCGTAGATTTGGAATCCGCGCTCCATGGACCCATACGATGAGGGTTGTTCTTAGCATATTCTTTGACCGCAAGCGCAGCTCGGCGGTCGGAGTTGCCCTCACGAAGCACGGGATTGACGGCGCTGCCTTTAACTCGGTCGTAAGCCGCTTTGATCGATTCCTCTTCTTTGGTCTTTGGACTGTCAGGGTAATCCGGCAGGACGAAGCCATTGGCCTGAAGCTCTTTAATGCAGGCGATCAATTGGGGCATCGAAGCCGAGATGTTAGGTAGCTTGATAATGTTAGCCTCTGCTGTCTTGGCAAGGTCACCAAGTTCGGCGAGATGATCCGCTGTCTTTTGATCCGCTGGTAAAAATTCTGAAAGATTTGCAAGGATGCGACCCGCGAGTGAGATATCGCGCGTCTCGACGGCGACGCCAGCAGCAGCGGTATAGCTCTCAATGATCGGCAATAGCGAATGCGTGGCGAGTGCTGGCGCCTCGTCAGTGATTGTATAAATAATTTTTGCTTTGTCGCTCATGCGAAATAATGGCCGGTAACTTATAAATGTTTGTTGAATGCAAGGGCTTAAAGATTCGCGCAGAATTTCTCAAGGCGCCCAATCCCTTTTTCAATAACTTCGTCGGACGTGGCATAGCTGAGGCGAATGTAACCGGGAGCTCCAAAGCCCTCACCGGGAACGACGGCGACTTTTTCTTCTTCAAGAATACGCGCGGCGAAATCAGCCGCACTAAGTCCAAGCTTTACGATACTAGGGAAGAGATAAAAGGCCCCTTGAGCACGCGCGCAGTCTATCCCATCGATGCCTTGTAGGGCTTCAAGGAGCGTGTTGCGGCGGCGATCGAAGACCTCCAGCATACCGTTCACGGCAGCCATCGACTGATCCCAGTTTTGCATGGCAGCTAGGGCTCCATATTGTGCGAAAGTGGTCGCATTAGAGCTGGTCTGACTTTGCAGATTTGCGACGGCTTTAGCGACGGCAGGCGGTGCCATCAAAGTACCTAGGCGCCAGCCAGTCATGGAAAAAGTTTTACTAAAACCAGCCACGGTAATGACAGCATCGGCGGCCTCCTTGGAAAAGGATGCAGGGCTGACATGCTTGACACCATCGTAGAGCAAATACTCGTAGATCTCGTCTGACATGATATAAACGCCCGCCTCGAGGGCGACTTCTGTAAGTGCCTTAAGCTCCTCCGCAGAGTAAATAGCGCCAGTGGGATTAGAAGGGCTGTTAATGATGACCAAGCGCGTCTTCGGCGTGATTGCTTCACGCAGTTGTTTGGAGGTGATCTTAAACCCATTTTCGAGCCCCGCGAACACAGTCTTTGGTATGCCGCCAGCCAGTTTGACCATTTCAGGGTAGCTCACCCAGTAAGGCGCAGGAATCACGACCTCGTCGCCAGGACTGACCACGGCCAAAATAGCCAAATAGCAGGAATACTTGCCGCCCGGACTCACCACGCACTGTGAGGACGTCGTACCATCGACACCTTGATTACGGTACTTATCGGCAATAGCCTCACGTAGTGCAGGGATACCAGGGGCAGGTGCATATTTGGTCTTCCCTTCCTCAATCGCCTGGATGCAAGCTTCCTTGATAAATTCAGGTGTATCGAAATCAGGCTCACCAGCACCGAAGCCGCAGACGTCCTCTCCCGCTGCCTTAAGCTCCTTAGCTTTGGCATCGACGGCGAGTGTGGGAGAAGGAGCGATGTTATTCGCCCAAGTGGAGAGTTTTACTGGCTGTGTCATGAATAGATATAAAAAAACGCTCCTGCAGCATCTGTCGTGGACAGAGCTGCAGGAGCGCAGAATCAAAACTTGTGCTTGGGCAAAAGCAAGCCTTGCCTAAGATTAGTCGAAAAAGTGAATTTACTTCTTC